>JALTJN010000422.1 GCA_027076405.1 Chromatiales bacterium | reverse complement strand
AGGCTCCGAAACCGGTAGATCCGATAATCATTATGCTGATGAGTCCGTCTTTCCAGTCTCCCGTGTAGATTCGGCCGCTGCCCGGCAAAACAGCCGACATGCCGGCCGCCAGCAAAGGGCTCTTCCGCTTGAGACTCCTTCCTGTTTCAATTTCCCGTGTGAAAAACTGAAGTTCCGACACCGGTATGCGATGCAAATCGTTTTTTAAAAGCATCTCGGCTTTGTCAAATTGCCTTTGCAGAATAAATGAATTCAGGCGCAGCATCTCAATTTCATTGCTGTCCAGCCCAATGTTTGGGCGCGCGATGAACTCATTCAGGTCGGGAAACTGCTTTTTCAGCAGGAGAATGCGGCCATATTCGAGTTCCAGCTCCGGTGGAAACGTGTCCAGTTCCTGCAACCACGCATGCCCCTTTAAATAGGCGCTCTGAAGATCGGGAAGAGAACGGTAGCTTTTCAGAAGCTTTGCGCGGCTTGCATAGTCATCGGGTTTCATGAATACTATTCGCTCATACTCGGCAATAGCCATTTCGTATTGTTGTGTACGAAACAGATAATCCGCAAAACGCAATGAGTGGGAGTAGTCAAACAGGTTCTCATTCTGTCCACGCAGCTGCCCGGAGGATAAAAGGAGAAAGAAAAGAAAATACTTAATGAATCGGATCATAAAACTTGCCGGTTTCCGGATCAATCGAATATTTCTCAGGGCTAAGTCCATTGCAGCGTGTGAGCCGGTCAAAAGTGAGCACCATGCCTTTCAGAACGCCTTTTTCCTTCACCGCTTCCATGCCATACACCGAACAGGAAGGTGTGAATGTACATTGCTGCCCGTCTTGTGAAGAGATGAACGATTTGTAAAAAAGGAACAACCCCGAGAACAGCAATTGAAATTCGTTGCGCGAGTCGGTTTCTTCTACCCAGTGGCTATGCGCTTCTTCCCTGAACACATTCTTTAATATATGCAGGTCTGAAGATAGCTGCCCGTATAGGTTGGCATAATAGCTACTTCCCGCCCACAGGATAATTGTACATAAAATCGTTTTCATTTTCATTAATTCGTACATTCTTAAATGTAGTAATCTTTTTGTGTGTTTGGCCGGATGGGAGGAAATTGAATATGATCATTTCAGTTGGCACCTCCAGTCCGAGGACATTGACATATTTTCTGAAAAACTGTTTGCTCAGGACTTTTCCCTCCCTGTCTTTAATGATAACACCATAAAGCGACAGATGCTTCGGGAAATTGAACGTCATAGACCAGTTTCTTAATGTATTTATCAAAATAGACATTTCCCGTAATGAGCTGGCTGGCTTTATCATCCATGCTCTCATAAATGAAGAAGAAATACGTATTTATCTATACTCCAATGCTAAGTGAGATTTTAATACTCAATTTTTAGCTTATCGAATATCAAATAGCTGGGAATAGCAAATCCAATACCTTCTACACTTTGTCCAACCAATTTAGCATTAACTATTCCAATTAAATAGCCCTTTTTATTAATCAGTCCTCCGCCACTGCTTCCAGGGCTAATGCTGACATCTGTTTGTATCAGGTCTTTATCAAGGATATTTCTACTTCCACTGATTATTCCTTTTGTTACTGTCTGCCCCAAGGTTTTATCAGCAGGTGTACCAATTGCATAAATATCAGAACCAATATTTATATCTTTACCTTCATAAATTGGAAGAGGTGTAAACCCAGAACCCTTGACTTTAATGAGTGCTAAATCATATTCTTCATTATATCTCACTACATCTCCTTCTAGGGAGATACCATTTTTAAACTTAACAAGAACTTTGTCTAATCCTCTAACAACATGATAATTTGTAACAATATAACCGTTTTCCGATATAACACAACCACTTCCATGTGAATCTTTATTGTCAATTGTAACAACAGAATTTATAGCGTTATTAATTACTTTGTCGTTATCTGACGGATTGCTAGGTCTTTTTATTTTAATTATTGAGAAAGATAAAGATTCATCAATTGTGTTATCCACTTGTTTAACAATCTCGTAAATTTCCTCATTGTATAAAAACGCATAAAATGAATTTTCAAATGCATCATAGAATGCGGCTGTTCCCCCTTTATCATATATCGTAGATATCCCTGTTGTGGTTGCTTCAAATTTAACATCATCGTTACGATTTACCAATTGCCATTTTATTTTCATTTCGCACTCGGTTAAAAATTTGGCTAATTCTTTATACCTACTGGTAGCCTTTATATCATATCTGGTGTTTAGTACTTCTGCCTTTATAAAATATCTGGCTTGAGCTGTAGGAGAAAAAAGCTGTCCATTCATGTCCGCTACCTCAAAACCTAAATCCTTTAAAATGTTATTAGCATCCTTTTTTAAGTTTACAGCATCCACATCAAGAGATTCTCCGAAATATAGTATCTCTTCCCTTTTCTTTTTAATATAAAAATTGCCAAGTTTGTCTCCGGCCTTGAATCTAAGATTTACTTCATTACAAAAAATTACTTCTGAACTATCAATTTTATTCGGTATTTTGATCAATTTTACATTCAATTCTTTTTCATTAAGGTTGTAGCCTGCCCCCGTTGCAAGATCTACGTAATACGGATATAGAAAGAAGATAAGGCTTATAAACGAAACTGGATTAAGTTTAGCAGGATATAAAAGTTGTATATAAGTCTTATATCCCTCTTTTTCAATTTTAATCTCACCTCCTGTTTTTCGCTTAATCCTTACCTTTGTTGGGGTTTTACCAATCTTTTGGTCGTCCAAAGAAACGTTGGCCCTTGAGGGTACTGAATTAATTTTTACACTTTGTTTCGGTGTTGATATAATGGTGGCCACGCAACTTTGAAGTAAAATTGAAGCGATTAAGAATAGAGTAGTAATAAGTGCAGAATTTCTTTTCATAACTTGATGTTTAATTATAATCTATGTGCGGCTTTTGTTTTAAGTATAGGTAAAAGAATTGTATTTATTAACTGATGCATATAAAATATACCCTATATAGATACGGTACACAGTGCCCCTTATTTTTTCTTTTTAGAAAGGAGGGTAAAATGAACCCTATATCTATATATCGTAGTCTAAGTTATTAATTGGTTTCGAGACAAACAAATTATTCTTGAAAGTCTTATTCTTAAAAACGGGCTCATTTTATTCTATGGTGAACATAACTCATATAGTTTTCAAATTATCCGATTTATTGAGGAATAAACCAGGTGAGCAAACCACCAGAATGCGTGTCTATGATGGTAAGAATTAATCACGAGCAAAAGCTTGCTTATTTTTGAGGCATGAAGCATGACGAGCCCGAAAGGACAACAAATGATGCGCAAGAGGAGAAAGGCGTACAGGATCAAGACCTTATTATTCAGTACTCCATAGTTGCAGA
>JALTJN010000421.1 GCA_027076405.1 Chromatiales bacterium | reverse complement strand
ATTGTTTTGCTACTCTAATATTAATTAAACGTTAAAAAATCTAATGTGACGCTGAAAACACGTTCGCCACGACCAAAATTCGGGCAGTGAATAGAGATTCACTGAAAAATAGCCGCGCATTATACTCTAAAGACAATAAAAATGTGTATCGTTTAGAGTTTTTCAGGGCAATTTTTGCTCTTTTAATGAAAAAAGCGTCCAATTGGACGCTTGATCAACTTAACCGCATTTAAATTAAGTTATTTTATCAAATCGACTTTCACCTCAACACGGCTCCCGTCTGGTCCGACATCAAGCAAAATGGGCATTTTTATCAAATCTCTCGTGGGTTGCCATTTTTCCCTATCAAAACTGGCCCAATATTTATAAATATAAAGCTCTTTTTTAATCTGGATAAGTTTCATCTGCCTCCACTTATTTTAAACTTGAGGTTGCCGCGTCAACAATAACCTGCGTCAGAAAATTTCGAGGGCTCCCTCAGGGCTGAGGGATCGACGCATAATTTAACACATTTCCTTTTCAGCCCAAATAAGTTGCTCCGTAATCGAGCTAAGCGATTTAAATTCTATGTGTACTTTCTTCTTTAATTATACGGCAGCCTAAATAAAACAACGATAATACGCGTCGGTCTTTTATTGAGTTTGCTTGAAACTGATAATGTAACTTTTCTTTCTCCGCCAACCATCCAATAACCCAAGCAACTAGCGAGGCCAGCATCGCGATTAATAACAAATTCTCAATACGTTCTATTTTATGGCTGCGCGCTTGCTCAAAACCAAAACCATATTTTGAACTCTTTAGATCCCTGAAACCTTCTTCAATTTGTATTCGACATTGATAAATTTTAACAACGCGCTTTGCAACATGATAACCGTCGAGTGAAGTCATTATTACCTAAGGCTCTTTAGCTGACCTCGCATTATTTTTACTATCACTACTTTGCCGGCGTTGCCCGAGTTTGTTTTTATTAATACGCCCTTTAGACGCACCTTTGTAATAACATAGGACACATTCAATCGGCTCCGTTTTACTTAACCTTACCCTGCCGAGTCGTTTCACACTTTTTGTGGCTTTTTGATAGATGTTTTTCAAACTAAACCACTGTGTTTGTCCTTCTGGGCTATATTTTACTAGGCCACGGACGCGTCCAACATAATCCCAACCTAATTTCCTCACCGCTTTAAACCACGAGGTATGATAACCCACGTCCGTTACTATAATGGGACAACACGCTTCGGGGAGTATTTTTTTTAAGCGTATGAGAAATAATGGTTGTACTTTTTTGTTCCCTAATTTTGATTGAGGATGTACTTCTTCATGGACAGACAACGCTCTGCCTTCACAGACTAATGCTGCCCTTAATAAATTATGTGTGGTATTAGGAACCGGCGACCAGTCCACTAGGAGCCAAGGGCTTCTTTTGGTACCTATTAATTGCTGTGCGACTTCTCTATAGACATCCTCTCGTTGCCCATGCAGTTATTTATTATTAACGAGCCTGTCAACTTTTCGTATACCGCTTCGTTCTTGGATAGGCAGCAATAATGAACGACCTAACCCTGTTATTGATAATTGTTTTGTCTCAAACGTGGCGCGAACAATAATCATCAATGAATTAAGCCGTTTTAAGTGCATGACGGATGAAAGCATTTTATGTAATATTGGTTTGACGTGCATGGTGTTGACCTTTTTGTTTTGTGGTGAAATTAATTAGATCATAATTCACTATGCATGTCTTTATTTTTATCTGATTGATTTATAAATCTATTTTCAATGATTATGTGTCGATTCGTCAGCCCCCAGGGTTAAGACTTGAATTGAGAAACTAAACCTTGAAGGTCAACAGATAATCGAGAAAGCTCTTCACTCGCGGTTTGTGTTTGAGCGGAGTTAGCCGCTGAAGTCACGGCAATATCACTAATTTTTACTATATTTTGGTTAATTTCTTCTGCAACAGAGCTTTGTTCTTTTGCAGCATTCGCAATTTGTGTGTTCATATCATTAATGTGAGTAATACCATTAACGATAGTATTTAATGCATCACCTGCAGTGGAAATTTTATCTACACCTTGTTGTGCTTCAGTTCGGCTCGAATCCATAGCAGTAACCGCCGCCGCAGTACCTGATTGTAAGCTCTCAATCATTTCTTGAATTTCTTGAGTTGACTCTTGTGTACGGCTAGCTAGAGTACGTACTTCGTCTGCAACAACAGCAAAACCTCGGCCTTGCTCTCCAGCCCGCGCAGCTTCAATGGCAGCATTTAATGCAAGCAGATTAGTCTGTTCAGCGATACCACGAATTACATCAAGCACAGCTCCTATCTTTACTCCATCTTCTTCTAACTTATGTATGACAGAACTTGCTTTCCCTATTTCACTAGAAAGAGAATCCATCGACTCAATCGAGGCATTAACAACTTGCCGCCCTGTATTTGCTTGATCCATTGTTTCCTTTGCAGAAGAAGCGGCATCACCCGCATTTCTTGCCACTTCTTGAACAGTGGAAGACATTTCATTAATCGCAGTGGCAACCTGATCTGTTTGTAAATTTTGAGCTTGAATTTCTTGAGTGTTCTCTTGAGTAATAGCAGAAAGCTCTTCAGCTGCAGCACTCATTTGCGTAGCAGAACCATTTACTTGGCTAACAATATTTTGAAATTTTTCCAGCATGGAATTAAATGCCTTTCCTGTTTCACCAATTTCATCATAGCTATTATTTTGCACTCTGATACTAAGATCACTCTCATTCGTCACTTGAGTCATGGTAGATGCAAGCAGTTGTATTGGGCGAAGAATATTTAATGCAATCCATCCGATAATGCCCGTCACTAATACTGCCAACACAAGCGCTATTAATGTTGTTGTTGTCATCAAACTATCAAGATTACCTACTTTAGACTCAACAGCCGTATTCAATTTCTTACTGATTTCTTTCAGCAAGCTTTCAGTTTTATGTACTGTAGCCCGCATTTTACCCATTAAACCTTTTTTGCTTGTCAGCCCCTTTTCTTGATTTGCTTTAATGAAACCCGCAAAACGGTTTTGATATTGTTGCATTAAACCTTGAACCTTATTTTTAAATTCATCAGAATGATCACTTGCAGCGAGATCATTGTTAAAAGCATCAATATTTTTATTAAATTTATCAAAATACTTTAGATTGAGTCGCAACATAAAATCTTTTTCATTTCGACGTAACTGCAACATATCAGCACGTAAACGTTGATCATCAAGTGAGTTAATCTCAGCTTCTGCAGCATGCACTGCTTTACGTAAGCTGCCATAATAACCATCTTTAGGATGCAGACCAATTTTCTTTTGTAAGCTCACAACATTATTAAAGCTATTACTGTAGTTATTAAGAGTTTCAGCCAATGTGTCTGCCGGTACTGTATCTAGCCCAGCTTGCTTTAAAGTGTTTTTTAAATTTCCAACCCTACCCTGCAAAATTTCAAAATTTTTCTTAAATTTCCCCTGATACTTAATATTCTTACGAGCAAGAAAATCTTTTTCATTACGACGTAACATCAACATACCAGACTCGACTTTACTAATAGCCAATCTAACATCACCAAAAGTCTTTAGCTCGTTAGAAGTAAAGAGCCCAATACCAAGGATGCCCAGCATCGAAACAAAAGCTAGCACTCCAGCCAAGATAAATTTTTGTTTAATAGTCATATTTATTTTCTGCATAAGTCTGTCTCGCCAATTATGATGGTTGGGGGCAGTAAATAATATGCCACCCCGTGATGTATATTTTTATTTGCGGCAATTTATAAATAAACTTTAGTGTTTTTTTTCAGACGACATACTTCAACTAATGGCTTTTAATGGCTTTTAATGGCTTTTAATGGCTTTTAATGGCTTTTAATGGCTTCTATCATAATGTTTGTCTAAACCGAAAATCGATAGATTTTTCTTTGTTTCTGTTCTTAAAGTAGAAATGTAGGGGCAGATTGTGCTCCCCCTCTTATATTCCTCCTAAATATTTAATAAATTTTGTAGCTTGTTAACATACTGTTTAAAGGCTTTTTTTCCTGAAGCCGTTAAACGATAAAATGTTTGCGGACGTCCCTGCCCTTTTTCTTTATGAGTCACCACGTAGTCCGCTGCGCGTAACTTTTTGATATGCGCTTCAAGATTGCCATCGGTTACCGCGAGCAACTGTTTTAATTCCGTAAACGTCGCTTCTCCTCGTGTTGATAAATAAGCCACAATGCGTGTTCGCAATGGCTGATGTAAAACAACGTCTAGTTCGGGAATATTTTTATCGGGCATACGCTTTATTCTACTTGTAACTTGAAACGAAAATTGACTGATGCACCTTTACTTTGCTCAATGGCAGGTTCCATTTTAAATCCTCGTAACAATAAACCGCTTCGAGGGTTTCGCCACTTCGAACCAGGCACTCTGAAGTAACCATTCGCTTTGCCATTCTCAATAACCACATCAAAGTCCTTTTTTAGTTTAATACTGGTACTGCCCGATTGAAAAAAATCAAACATATTACCCAACATATTAATGTTAAACGGAATTTTAGTTCCCGCGGGTACGTGAATAATTTGTTTTTGCATAGCCTGCTCATTTGTTAAAGATTTATATTCACTAATGCTTCGTGTTACCAGGCCCAGGCCTTGCTCATTAAAATTGATATAGTTCTGATAAACTAACCCCGCCGGAAATATGACCATTACAAACCAGGCGCCTGATAAGACAAGTCTTTTTAACAAAGTAGAATGCGTAACGGGTTTATTTAGAATAAAAGCAAGCACAGGTAAACCTAAACCAAACACGCCTGCCGCTAACCATTTCGTCACTAAAAAATGTAACTTAAGCGCTACGCTACCTAAGCCAATAACTATCAACATCAAACCAATCCACTTTAACATTTGTGTTGAAAACAAACCCTGTATATAAAAAGCCATGCCTATTAGAGCAATAGTCAGACCATAAAACATATAACCGCCACCAAAAAAACTCATACCAACATTCAACACCACAACTAAAGCAACAAAAAACCACCAGACTTTAGTTAACTGTAATTGAATAAAGGAAAGACTTTCATCTCGCTGCTGTCTTACTTTTCGGGTCAACTTTAAATCCCATAAACCTGCGGCAAATAACACAATAGAAATAAACATTGTTTGCATTAAAATTAATTGCCAACGCACAGTAAAAGTTTGGTGATTAAAGATAAGCTCTGTAATTAAAATAAGTGCCGCAGCGGTAATTCCCCAAATTAGTAATGAATGGCGTTCCATTTTTACGCTGTGCTGGCCGTCTTCCATCATGGAATAAATCGCCTCCAGCTGAGAGCTGCTTGAAACCGTATTGCTTGTCATAGTTTTCTCCTTGGCATTTAGCCACTTACTCTGAATTTCAAAGTAAGTGTAGCTCTGTTTTTCAGAGTTTCAAGATATTTTTAAATTATTTTTAGCATTCATTTATATGGAGGCGGGAACTATGATGAAGAAGGAAAGAGATAAAACCGGTTTTTACCGTTATTTTTGGCTTCGTAACATGCCGAATCCGCCTGTTTTACGATTTCAACAAAATCTGCTCCCTGAGTTTGAAATGTGTTGATACCAACGCTGCAACCGGCAATTGAAATTTTATTATCATCAATTGTTAAGTGGAATTTTTTTACTCTCGATATTAAGCATTCCGCAATAGAGGTAGCTTTTTCTACATTACAATTTTCCAGCAAAATAGCAAACTCGTCTCCACCCATTCTGGCAAGAGTGTCATTTTGACGAATACATTTCTCAAGCTCACGCGTAATACCACAAAGAAAGTGATCGCCTGTGACATGACCATAATTATCATTTATCGGTTTAAATTCATCTAAATCAATATACAACAGAGAATGAGTGGCATCCTCTGCGTCATTTTCTTCGCGCATTAATTCAAACTTATGTTCTAACCATCTGCGATTATAAACATTTGTTAAGGCATCATGCGTTGCATCCCAACTTAAAGTTTCTGCCTGATGAATAAGATCTGATTCAAGTTTTACTATTTGACGCAACGATTTTTTTATTAAATACAAAGCAACAAATAAAACAAGAATGGCAAGTAAAGCAATAAGGAATATAATCTTTTGATATTGTTTTTTTGCGTCTATTCGGGCTATATCTGTATTTTTCCTGATAGCACCTATTAACGTATCAAAATTTTCCAGAATTTCCATTTCAATAGGAAAATCTTTGTTTGAAATATCATGCTGAACATTTTTATTCTCGCCTGATTGAATCCGCTCAACAATATCAATTTGAATTAATTCTGCTTTATTTAGTTTTTCCAGCATATCGTTAAAAATATTTTTTTCATTATCACTCAGCCCCAGCTTTTTTAATTCTTTATTGAGTTTTAAATAAACCAGTTTTAACTTATGAAACTGAATAAATATTTTATCTTGTTCCCACGGGTCGTCTGAAAAATACATCATAACCATATTTAAAGAACGTTCACGTACCACTTTGGCCATTAACATAACCACGTCAATTTTGCGATTATATACATCATCAATGATAGAAAGCGTTGTATTATTTTTATTTAAAAAATAAATATTTTGCACAATAAGCAAAGTAATTAAACACAGCATTAACACTGAATTAATGATAATAATCCGGCTTGATTTTATTGTTTTTTTCAAAAAACTAAACCCATTTTTAACTTACTTACAAATTACACGAATCATATCTTTTATACGCAAACTGAGTTCCTGTAATGTTTTTATATTCTCTACCGGATTCACTTTATCAAAGCCCAGACGTTTAAACGCCGGTAATGCAGATAGTTCAGGGCCTTTAATTTTTTCACCGCCAAGCAGATGTGAATGCATTAATGCAACCTGGACCAGATCACAATAATCAGCTTCTTCAACTTTACGATTCCAGTCATACGCATGCTTCGCGACCTCAGTAAATTTATCAGCAAAATCCCATTGCTGCAGTATCATACCACCGATATAACTTTTTAAATGTGCTAACACTGCACTTAAGGTATTTGTTTTTTCCGAAATTTGCTGGTGACGATCTGCAACGACTAAAATAGGCACCACCCCGATATCATGAAGAATGCCGGCCATAAAAGCCTGATCAGGATTAAATCCTTTTAATTTTTTTGCCAGCGCATAACAAATAACCCCTGTTCGAATACTATGCTCGTAAAATTTTGTCATAGTATCTATTACAGGTTGTGACTTAGGCATAAATAAATCACGTAATACGACTCCCATAACAATTGTGCGCACACCATCAATGCCAATCTGTGCAAGCGCATCCTGAATCGAATCATTTTGTGTATCACCATAAAGCGGGCTATTGGCAACCTGAACAACTCGTGCCGCTATGACGGGATCCATCTGAATAATTTTAGAGAGCTTTTTAGTGCTAACATCATCTTTTTCCAGAGCCGCATTGATATACAGTGCTATTTCCGGAAGACTTGGCAGCGTGATCGACTTACTCTTAAAGAGTTCAGTAATTTCGTCAAACAAGGCCAAACTGGTATTACCTAACAGAGTTTCAAAATCGGCATAATTAATATCTGTTTTAAAACGGTCATGATTCAGGCCATATTTTTCTATCATTGTTCGCTCTACCTGCAACACTTTGCACGAACTCAAACACCGGCCATAGTGACCGGGAGTATCCGAGAAAAAAAGTGGAGATTGGGCTCGCTCATCATCTGCCCATATTAGTGTTTGGATCCCTCCTGAAGATTGCAATTCAAATTCACCGCTTAATAGATATAACGTGTATTCTGAAAATTTTTCAGCAACTATCCGGTTGGTTTCAGCATAATTATGAATAACAGCATGCTCGGCAATATCCACGATTGCAGCATCATCAAGCTTTTTGAAGTCGTTTAAAGCGAGCAGTTCTTTAAGATCAACCATTTTTCACCTGCTTTTTAATTAGTTGTCTCATCATAGATCAACGCAGCCAACATTCAAAATACTCATATTACTAATATGGCTATAACAAATAATTCTCAAAAATATTTAAGTATTCTTATCTACAGGACGATATAAATCAAAACCACATTAATACTATCTATACTGGAGAGCATATGAATAATAAACTCGTACCCTCGTTAGCGCTAAGCTTAATCACTGTGCTGACCTCTTCTGCCGCCATTGCAGATTTAAATATGGGTGTATTTCCACGTCGCCCCATTGCTAAAACACATAAATTTTTTAAACCACTGGCAGAAAAATTATCGAAAGAACTCGGTGAGCCGGTAAAACTCATTGTGGCAAAAAATTTTAAAGCATTCTGGAAAGGTGCGCAAAGCGGAAAATACGATATTGTTCACTACAACCAATACCATTATTTATTAAATCACAAAGCTAAGGGCTATAAAGTTATTGCGGTAAATGAAGAGTTTGGCAGCAAAACAATTGCCGGCTCACTTTCTGTAAGAAAAGATAGTGGAATAAATTCGATAGCTGATTTGAAAGGAAAAACGATTTTATTTGGCGGCGGGAAAAAAGCAATGGGAAGTTACATTGCACCAACAGCTGTTTTAAAAAAAGCAGGTCTTGTAGCAGGTAAGGATTATACGGTGAAATTTTCTAAAAACCCTCCCAGCGCGGTTATTGGTGTATATAACAAAGCAGCCGATGCTGCCGGTGCCGGTAATGTCATATTAAAAGTTAAGGGTGTCACCAAAAAAATTGATGTTTCCCAAATGAAAATTTTAGTTGAAAGCGAGAGGTTTATTCATTTGGCCTGGGCTGTAAAGGGAAATATGCCACAAAGCAAAGCTAATAAAATCCAAGCAATTATGACCTCGCTCAAAACGTCTGATCCTGCTGTATTAAAAGCAGCAAAAGTAACAAATTTTATTAAAGCAACTGATGACGATTTTACAAAAGTTCGGGAAATCGTTAAGTACGTAACAGGTGAAGACTTGTAAGAGATATTAATTAGCCAGGGAGGGCTTATTTTAAAAATAAATAGTTTAAAGGCAATTAAAATGAAACTTGATATAAAGAATATTTCATTAATGAGTAAATTTATTATTCCAATATTACTCAGCATGATTATCTCGATGCTACTTGGTGCTTTCATGTTAATACAGGGAGTAAGAACCTCGACTGATAATCAAATGCGACTTGCCGAAAAAGCATTAAAAATAGAACAAAAGAGTGCTTCTGAAGCGGCTTTAAAAGCATTAAAATCAAAAGCAAACAGTTTAGGCCTTTTTATGGCACAAACGGCGCCTGACCTTATTATGTCTTACGATTTCTCAAGTCTCAAAGATTATCAGGCAAACTCACAAAAAGATCCTGATGTTGCTTATGCAGCATATCTCAAGCCTGATAATTCACCTCTTACAGAATATAAAAGCCCGGCTAATTCAAAAGATATTATGGAGCTTAAATATAAAATAGTTTCCGATGATGAATTAATTGGCTATGTTTTGTTAGGCATGACAAAAACAAATGTTAATCAGGGAATTGCTGCAAGCGATAGTAGAATAAAACATGCAGTAGATAGCGTCAAAAAAATTGCAAATGACTCAATGTCACATTTTATTATCGTAACCTCAACTACCGTTATTTCAACTCTGCTCCTCATCACTTTAGTTGTCTACTATTTATTTAAAAAAACCGTCATTACCCGTCTGGAAGCAACAACAAGTTTAATGCGAGAGCTTGCTCAGGGAAATGGTAATCTAACACGACGCTTACCCACACCTAATAAAGATGAAGTGAGTTTACTATGTGATTCCGTAAATATTTTTATTACAAAATTACAGAATATCATTTCAAATATAATTGAAGATGTCAGCAAATTGACAAATGAAGCAACGGTTCTTCAAAGAGCCGGCAGTGAACTTTCTATTAGTTCAGATACCCAACGCATGGAAACAACACAAGTTGCTACCGCAATGAACGAAATGACCGCAACCGTACAGGAAGTTGCTCGCAGCGCTACAAGTGCAGCAGAAGCGGCAACAGCTGCTGACGCAGATACTGCAACAGGAAAAAATATTGTTAAGGAAACAATGGATTCTATTGATGAGTTATCAAAAGATATTGATGAAGCTTCCGGTGCCATTGATACTGTTTCGCAAGACAGTGAAACCATTGGTAGTGTACTTGATGTCATTCGTGGTATTGCAGAACAAACGAACCTGCTTGCTCTCAATGCTGCCATAGAAGCTGCCAGAGCCGGTGAACAGGGACGGGGGTTTGCTGTAGTAGCGGATGAAGTGCGAACTCTTGCAAGTCGTACTCAAACATCAACCGAAGAAATTCAGTCAATGATTGAACGCTTGCAATCAGGTTCGCGAAATGCGGTTTCTGTCATGACAAAGAGCAAAGAAAAAGCACAACAAACTGTATTACAGGCAGCTAAAGCAGATTCATCTTTAATAAGCATTGCTTCCGCTGTCAGCACAATCAATGAAATGAATACACACATCGCAACAGCGGCGACTGAACAAAGTACAGTAGCTGAAGATATCAATCAAAATATTGATACTATCAATAATATCAGTGAAAATTCTGCACAAAGTGCCCAGCAAACAGCACAAACAAGTAACAACCTTTCAGAATTAGCGACTCATTTACAGGAACTGGTATCGAGCTTTAAAGTATAGACAGGAGAAAGAAAAGTTAAATTTATCTTTATGAATATTCATTGATATAGATCAATCCAGCTTACGCTACATATAGGTTATATTTATCCTGTAGACGAAAAAAATATAACCGGAGTATCTCCATGCAAGTTGAAAAACACGATCTTGTCCATGAATTTCCAGAACACAGAGAAACAATTCATAAACTAAAAACAAGTAACAATCATTTTTCCCGCTTGTTTAATGAGTACCATGAACTTGATCATGAAATCCATAGAATCGAATCAGATATTGAAACCACGTCTGATGATTATCTGGAAGAGAAGAAAAAGCAACGCCTCCATACCAAAGATGAATTACTCCAGCTGATAAAAAGTGCCTGACTACTCAAATAATTATTCAATAAGGCTAATGTATGTATACGCTTGAAGAACTTAAGAAGCAGAATCAGGAAATTTCCCAATTATGTGATGTCCTTTCTCCACTAATGGAAAAAGAATCTTTGCATAATAATCCTTTCGTTTGCGAATTGATGACCCGTTTTAAGGAAAAAGTCTGGGTACACCTTGTATTTGAGGAAAATACAATTTATGCCGCTTTTCTCAGTCATGACGATGAAGAAATAAGTCAAATGGCGAAAAATTTTCACGAAAGCGCCAAAAAAATTAAACACCGTTTTGCCGATTTTGTAAGACATTGGTGTTCTTTACCCGGCTCAGAGTCGGAACATAAATTATTAAGCAATGAAAGCAAAGAAATTTTTGCACTCATCAGAGAACGTATTACTTATGAGACAGACTATATTTTTCCTCTTATAGAAAAAACAAATGTTGCATAATTTATGATACCAACATACCTGTGATGGCCGTAGTTTCATAAAACAAAAAAACCAGCATTTAAAAAAATATGCTGGTTTAGTCGCTATTAGCTTTAATAGTTTAAAGCATAGCCAGAAGTATTTAATACACGATAGATCGGGCCAGAAAAATCATCACAATAAAAAATCCAAATAAAGAACCGGATAAAAGCATTAATGTACGTAAAACTTTTGCATCTTCAACCTTTGCATCTGAACTCATAAAGCACCTCATTAATTAGTGACATAACGTTTAAAATAGTCTACTAATTTACTTGGATACTTGATATTCGATAGTTCTAATAGGTGAATAAATTAATTTATGAGTAATTTACTAAGGTATTAATTAAACCAGTCGTTAACATCATCATCTTCTAAATCCGAGATATCCTGCTCACTTAATTCAACCACGCCTGCTGTTATCTCGTCATTAATACTTTGTGAAGTTAGCGGGCTACGGGGAGCGGATTCATTTTCATGAACAGGCTGTTTCGATGCCTTTTGAAAAGCCTTAAAAAAGGGCTGAAAATTTTTTTCAGTTAAACAAATAATCACTTTTTCCGGCGAGCCATCCATTCGGGCATCCCAGTAAGATGTAATCGCACGATAAAAAGCCTGTGCAGATATTTCGATAGGTACTGCAAAAATACCTGCGCTGATTGCCGGAAAAGCAATCGATTTCCAGTCGTGCATATCGCATAACTGTAAACTTCGGGCAACCGCCTGTTCTATTTTTCTTTGCTCATCCCCCTCGCCCATTACCGGGCCAACAGCATGAATAACAGCATCAAAGGGAAGACGACCGGCCGAGGTAAATGCCACCATGCCACTTTCTAATTGACCATGTTCTTTAATGAATTGATCACTTTCATGCTGAATAATCTCACCGCCATGCTGAACAATCTGTCCTGCAACACCGCCGCCATGTGATAAGCCAGCATTAGCAGGATTTACAATGACATTTACCGGCGCAGCCAGTAGATCAGCCACCTTAATAAGTAACTCCCGCTCGCCAAAAAAAAATTGCATGTTCTGATGATTATGCATTTGCCGGAATAAAGTCAGCAAAAATACTAAAAAAAACTTTCAACCACTCAGGTTGAATAACATTAATCCCTACAAGGCATTTCAACATAAATAACCTCAAACAATATTTAGGTTTGCTTTATTTTCTTCGATTAAACGTTTAGTCATATGTAAACGCACATCCGGCTCTTCGGTAAGAGCATGAAACAAGTGATGTGGCCCGGTCGCCGCTGAAATCTGTTTATCTAAATCATCTCGAATTTCACTATAAAGTTTTAATAAAGTGCGATCCATTTTAGTTAAAGCATGAGTAAGTGGATCTTTACGTTGTCTTGCCATAATCTTCTCTATGCCATCTTTATAATGGTCACCCAGACAAATATGCACAGCATTAAATAATGTCACCCAGCCATTAAACCAAACCATCATATCAATATCAAAAGATTCACCAGCCGGAGCACCTTGTGTAATGACTTGTTGCAATAAATCTTTTTCTTTAATGGTTTCCCACTCATCCAGCAAGGCTGCACGACCATAACCATCAATGGTTGAACTGGTTAAAAGAACGGGACTGTTTTTGTGTTTGTCTAAAATAAAGGTTACATCTTTTAGTACTTTATCTTTTTGTTTTGGAGTTAAAGGATTTTGTTTTAATCTTGGTGAAGCCTGCATATCAAGCACTTGCATTTGATAACCACGTTGCTTTAGCTCGGCTGCAAGTCGGGCAACGACGCCTTTATTCAAGACATCATGTGAAAAATTCAGGCTGGTTTGCTTATGTAACAAAGCAAGTTGAATTTGCCCTGCATATTTCGGGTAACGTTCGACGATATTAGCGATCTTCGCAACAGGAATACGTTCTGCCAGCAAACCTTTTTTATCAACATAGACTTCCTGATGAAATTCATCAAAACTAATTTGCAGTAACACCATTGCCTTAGGCCATTTTTTTGGTCGCTGCTTAATAGCAGCGGCCATCATGCCCATTATTTCATTGGTTTCTTTTGCTGTTGTTGCAAAATCACCATTTAAGAGAATGGCAAAGTTTTTAATATGCGACATTGTTCTTATCGCAAGATAAAAATAATCAAGCTGTTTGGTTAAGTCACCACCGGTAAACAAAACATTATCGGTATACTGATTAACCAGCTCAAAAACCTTTTCAGGATCTTCATTCTTGCCACGCAGTGGACGCCAGGTAAACATACAATGGCGACAAGTTTGAGGGCATCCCATAGCAGGAATTATACCCAGCTTACTAAAATGTATTTTTTCCCCCATTGAGATCGGATCAGGCAAAGCATCGACTAAGGCCAGGCGTTGCAAATCTTCTTGACCCAACATGCCCTGATAGCGTTCGCGCTCATCACGCGAAACTTGCTTGAACTGCACCATATAATTATCGGTAAACAAGCCAAACGATTGCCAGATAGTTAACATGTCGCTGGCAAGTTTTTTCTCGTCATTATTTCGCAGCGCCAGTAACTGTGCCAGTTCAATTTTTTGTTTTACTTCTTCTTCAGAAGACAACCAATGTTGAATATAACCGTTAACAAAGTCCTCCGCTGACTCGCTTAACAGCAAGTCCATTAAGAAACCAAATTTTGCACCGCGAAAACTTGAAAGCACTTGTGGCATATAACTACTATGAACATTGTGCCGGAGCCAAAACCAGGCGTAGAGATAGCTCATAGGGAAACTAAGTTCGGCTGCATCTTCACGGCTACCCAGCATTTCAAACATGGCACGCCCGGTGGTAAGACGATTAATTTCATTCTTAAAACGCTGACGCATACTTGCCAAATAAACCGGCAATAACTTAGTCTGATCAGCCGTACTCGCAAGCCTGCTACCGCCTGTGACGACGGCAACACCTTGTTCTCCACTACGTTCTAGTGTTTGTTTGTTGACTGACATTTTATCGATTAAAGCCACGAATAGTTAATATTGAAGTATTTAATTATACGCGCCTTATTCAGTAAATAAATCACTTAAAATATAAAACCACATCAGTTGCAAGGATACAAATCATTCTGGTGCAAATATTGCCTGCAAATGGCGCTTGTTTCATCTACAATAAATGAAATTTAATAATAATTAAGGAGTTTAATTATGGCAGTTTATACATGTACAGTATGTGGCATGAGTATCGGAACAATGACTTGTGGCACCTGTGGTAAAGATCTTGTTCATAACACAATTACAACAGATAATGGTGAGACAGTGCATGTTTCAGAATGCCCTGATGGCCACGGCAAAGTTAAATCGCCTATGTGTTGCGGCCAGGATATGGAAGTCAAATAATGTTTTCCCATAATGTGAGGATTAATTTTAACCCTCACATTATTACGCCTTTCCCTAAAAAAACAGAACAGGGAAATTGATATTGATTTACAACCTGACTCAAAAAGCATCACCATTTCCACATACTTTGAGCGGGAATAATACCACTCTCCTATTCAGGTTGCAGGCTAATTAATATTTTAGTGTCAGCGCTCCGCATAAAAATTGCATATAAGCTTCTGCCTCTGTAAAACGTTTAATAACGTGCGACATAAAGTCTTTCGACAAAACTTTTTTATCATCCACCGGTGAAATGGCAATAAAATCTTTGCGCCGGAGATCGTCAATTAAAGGATGCGTCTTGTCATAACCTCTTGGTGCTGTTTTTAATGCTTCACCACTTAACTCAAAATTTCGTTTAAAGGCTTTAACATTTATCGCATCAAGCCAGTATTTATCCCGGTCAATAATAGCATCACGTATTTTCCCTAATGCTGTCGAGTCTGGTCGCCATATTCCTACCCCGATAAAACAATCATCCGATTCAATATGTACATAAAAACCTGGCGCGTGCACATCCCGCCCCATTTCATGACGAAACTGAATACCAATGTTTGTTTTATAAGGTGACTTATCTTTAGCAAAACGCACATCCCGATGAACACGCATTAATGAACCGCCTACCTTCTTTGCGATAGCCTGAAAATGCGGCGAAAGATGCATTAGCTCATTCTCAATATCATCAATAAAATTAAGAGCCGGTGTGCGAATCAGGTCTTCATAATCTGCTTTGTTTTCATGAAACCATTCGCGGTTATTATTTTTATCTAGCTTCTTTAAAAAAGACATTCCTTGACTTGTAAAATATGGATTCGACATAATATTTTCCTTAATGATGAAAGCTAAATATGAGGTTGATATTTACCTTTTTGTGAAAATGAATCTGACTTATCACTCCATGAAATAATATCATCGGTATAATAATTAAAGGAACGCTCACCCTGCTTCGCATTTTTAGTTGTATCAATCAGGTCGAGAATAAAAAATGCCCGTAAAATACTTCGACGGCGGTAGCCTTCTTTTTTTCTGCCAACAATCTGATCACGCCATGTACCAAAATTTATATATGTCGACGGTTTTTCATGGTGAAAATTAGGGTCTTCCTGCAAGGGATGATGCGTATGACCTTCTCCATGAATTTGAAAACCATAGTGGCGGTACTCAGGTAAAAAAGCAGGAAAACGTTTCATATCTTCATAACTTTCTCCCTCTTTCTTAAATGGATTCCAGTTGGAGAAAAAGTTCAGTATTTTCATCAATGCGGCAATTCCTTTTATCTCAAGACCGAAAAGTCGCAGCTTTAATATTATTTTTACAATTCTGAAAAATAAACGGCGTATCAAGGGAGATGAAGTATAGGTAAAGTCCCAGCTTAACCAGTTCATCACACATTCATATAGCGTATCTTCAATAATCTTAATAACTTTATGATCACATTTTCTGAGACGCATGGAATGTGTTTCTTCAACAATTCGTATTAATGCCTTATAGGTTGGACGATATAAATCAAGCTCATCAAGAATACTCATCAAACGATCATCATGATAGCCATATTCAAGCAAGCGTTCTTTCGTTTTATAAATAAATGTTGATAAAACACCTGCAGCCACAGTGTCACCAAAACAAGGTTCAAAAAAAGGTGAGAATTTTAATTTTTCCCATACCTCCGGTTGCCAGCCATTTTTAGCCGACCAGCCGGGTAAACCGGATGCCGGTTTTATTTTTCTACTGTTTTCCTTATCTCGCCAGTGACCATGTGTTGTAAAAAAACGGAAGCCACAATCGCCAAAATAAAAAGGCAAATAAGGTGCAACGTCTGTATCAAGAAACATCGTTTCATCGCCATACATTCGACCAATGGCTTGACGTTCACTTTTTTCAATTGATCCCAGAGGTATACCTAACCCCTCTTCATAAAAATAAGTTAACGCATCATTATCACAAAACAGTTCTTTATCATGATTCCCTAAAGTAATGACTGTCTTTACTTTTTCTACAGCCGCATCAGTTTTTAATTTTTCCGGTAAGTCTCTTAACCATTTAAAAAACAGCTTATGTTTGTCGCTAATAATATCTCGAATAATTTCGTTTACAATACGTGAAAACTCGTTCTTTTCATCCCTTTGCCACGGGTATATTCCACTTTCAGCCCATTTTGATGAACGAATCATATCAACAACATCACCATCAAGCACAAAGGTCATTTCTTTAATTGAATAACGACGGCAACGGGCTGCAATACCATCATAAAACGCATCCCAGGTTTCATGTCCCAAATTCTGAAACCCAACACTACCATCTGTTAGATGAATGTCGCTTAAACTTACACACATTCGGTTCGGTCGGTCAGAATTGTTTAAAGGCTCAATTAGCTCAAGATTTTTTTCTTCAGTATTTATTATCATTATATTCTTCCCTGTTTATTTTTTATTAAAAAATAAAGAAACTTATTTCCAATAACATCTCCAGTATGTCATATTTCCAGTACTAAAATATTTCATAAATGACTTTAGCGGTAAAATTATTTTTCTAAATGAATCTTAATATTAGCTGAAAAAAGGGAACAACCCAATCAATGAACCAGCCATATATCGTATTTGTACCGGGTAAAAACCCCAAACCATTACCTAAAAATCATCGTCCGGTATTATGGCGTACATTACTTGAAGGTGTTAAACGGGCCGAACCAGCAACAGTCAATGAACTAAGCCAGGCATTTGATCACTTTTTACTTACTACATGGAATTACACTTATTATCACGAATACAAGGATATTAATCGGGAACTTGCATGGATAGACGCACTTATTAACCAGCATGGCCCAAGCAAACAGGATATTCAGCAAGCAAGATCCACATCCAGAAAACTGCATCACCTTTTATATGAGATCGTTGATCACTTTCCCTTTTTAATTAAGTTTGTTTCTAATGAACTACGCACTGCCGCAGAAGAAACCAGACGTTATTTTAGAAACACCGATAATATTGCCTGTGATGTTAGAGAAACATTAAAAAAACAATTACGTCCGGCATTACAGAATAAAGATAACATCTTACTTATTGGTCACAGCATGGGCTCTATCATTGCTTACGATACTTTATGGGAACTTTCCCATACTGAAAAACTTGCGGGAAAAATTGATTTTTTAACGATAGGTAGTCCTTTAGGTTTAAAATATGTAAAACGTCGTTTAAACGGAGCAAACTATAGCGGAGAGAAAAAATATCCAACTAACATCAACAACTGGGTGAACGTTTCTTCTGTTGGTGATATTACTTCTTTAGGGCGTTTATTTGCAAAAGATTTTTTCCCCATGCTTGAGCTGGGGATTATTAATTCCATAGAAGATCATTGTGAAGGCGTTTATAATTTTTTTCACAACGAGAGTGGACTCAATTGCCATCGTTCATATGGTTATCTTGTTAATCCTGTCGTTGGAAAAGTTATCGCAGACTGGTGGCAACACAATAAAAAATAAATATTTTATAACAACTGAATGTATCTGTTGAAGTATTAAAGATGTTCAACTGTTTTTTAATTCTTTTGCCAAGCCTTTAGATAGCTTTGCTGCCATCGCATATATTGCTAATGAAGGATTCGCACCGATACTACTTGGAAAAATTGAACCATCAATAATATGTAAATTTGATAAATGATGATAGCGACCTTCAAGATCAACAACACTACCTTTTACTTCTGCCCCCATGGCACATCCCCCCATAACATGAGCAGAAAATAATTTAGGCCGCTGGGCTTCAAGTGGTAACGCATCAATTTGTTTCTGTGCTTCTTTCCATGAACGACTCCAGCGTAAATCACTATGCATGGGAGCGGCTTCCTTTGCGCCAGCGGCAAAATGAATTTCCAGTAATGATTTATAGGCATGACGAATTGCACGCCAGTAATAATCATTTAAGGCATAGTCCAGAACCGGGCTACCATCATCATTTAGCCTAACCGTCCCTCCCTGACTTTGCTCATGAAAACCATCGCGCATAAGCGCGATAAGAGGTTGAGCATGAGAAAATTTCGCCATAATGTCTGCATGTGGGCGGGCAAAATTTCCAAATACAGTCGCAGCTAATACTGGATGAAGTGGCGCAGCTTCAATTTTGTATCCCATTTCACCCGCTACACCATCTCGCCATAAAAACTCATTGCTATGTATTGTTTGTGGTGCGCCATAAAATGCATTTATTTTTTCAGGCATTCGTGCAGCACTGCCTGCAGTCACATGTAAAAAAGTCCGCTTGCCAAGACGCTGATGTGGATCCGCCAACTCGGAACGCAATAATAAAGCAGGCGAGCCAATTCCCCCCGCAGCCAGAACAACATGACGTGCTCGCACATTGACTGTTATACCGGTGGTATCTGAGCCCCTTGAGTTTAATGCATGACATTCAACCTCATGAATTTTATCGCCTTTAGTAACAAGACGATGTGCGCGTAAACGTGAATAAATTTGAGCTCCCTTTTTAAGGGCAGCAGGTATGCTGGTAACCAGAGTTGACTGTTTTGCGCCAACAGGGCAACCCATTCCGCAATACCCCAGATTACGACAGCCACGTACATTTCTGGTTATTTCTTCATGGTGCCAGTTTAATTTTTTTGCTCCACGAGCAAATGCAGAGTTGCTCGGATTATGAATAGGCCACAAATGAATATTTAATAATTTTTCTGCATACTCATAAGATGATAAGAGTGATGCTTTATTTTCTTTCCAGCCATAATTTTGTTGCCAGTGTTGTAGTGTTTGTGCTGGAATTCGAAAACAACTTGTCCAGTTGACTGTCGTTCCACCACCAACTGCACGCCCCTGTAATATTGAAATGGCCTTATCTTTTGTTTTGCGATTACTGACTTCCTGATACAAATTAGGGTAAGCCTCGGACTCCTGCATATGAAAGTCTGAAGTTGTTTGATACGGCCCCTCTTCAATCATAATAACTTTTAAACCTGCTTCAGCAAGTATTTGTGCACTAATGCCTCCTCCTGCACCAGTACCGATCACAACAACATCTGCTTCAACAATTTTATTTTGTTGCAGCTGACTACAATCAATTTTTGCTGATGAATGATTCATGTCAAAAGAGGTGGTCCGGGGTAGTGAATACGAGGCCATGAGCGTGGATTGGCATACCATGAGCCGGTAATTAAATCATGCAAAGCAGAATAGCCAACGCGAAGTAAATCAAAATCTGATTCCTTCCAGTTTGATAAGAAAGAAGAAATATCACGAGACGATGCATTTTCCCAGGAAGCCAAAATACCCGCCAAAACAATTCGGGTCGGTGTAAATTCGAGCAAACAGAATAATTGCCTTACTTCGTCACGCACAGCAGGCAACATATGTGCAACACTGATATCCACTCCCATAATGATTTCTTTCATCGCTAAAGAGTGATCTGCGCTATCTTCAGGCAAGGCACCGTCCAGCATCACAGGAATAAGAGCAGATAATAACTCATGGTCATCTTCTTCTAGCCATAAGAATTTATCTTTTGTATTTGATTTCCGGGTACGGGATACTCCGCAAGCGGCGACAGAAAGAGTCGCCGAACCTAGCAACCCTACTTTTAAAAACTGCCGTCTTTGCGGTTTAAATTTTGAACTCAGGATCATTTAAATACCCTTGATATATTGGCTATTTGTCGTCGGGTAAATATGCTGGTTTAGTTTATCCATTGAATTCAAATCTCCCTCAAGATACTCTTCAAAGAGTTTTACTACCTCCACTTTATCCAGCTCAACTTCTGTGCGGGTTTTTATATCTCTTAAATCAATAAAATATTGTGAGAATTTATTTTGAACATCCGCAACAATTTCAGTATTTAGAAAGTTTTTCTCATTATATACCGTATGATATCCGCCTTTCTCTTTGTCGATAAAATAGGAGATATCTTTCAGATTCGTTATTGATGATGATTTTTCACAACGTTGAATACATTTATCATCTACAATATTTTTTTTGCAACCCGACACCTGATGAAACATACAGGCAATTGTCGTCATTAAAACAATAGGGTGAGAAATACTGTAGGTGAGATTAAATTCATCAGGTGGTATTATTTTCTTAATCTGACTTTGATTAATTTCATTTGAAATAAAAGCACCTGAACAATTAAAGTTTTCTTTTAAACATAACAGACTATATGAGTTGACCAGATTCATATAAGGCCCGGCAGTCCAGTCCATTCCTTTTTTATATGCCTCATAAGCAATACCGGTATTGTTAGTAATAATATGTTCTGGCTGCACTATTTGCAGAAACTCGACCGCCGCACGATAATTATCCCCCATTAATACAGCAGGAAACCAGGGAATTAATTTTTTATTATCAGTAAATAATTTAACCAGCTCCGGCAGCTTTTTACCAAAATGGTTAGGTAACTGGAAATAAATATCTGAATTTGTTTTATGACATAGATGCAGATCATCTTTTGATGAAACTAACACAGATAAAGACGGAGTGATTTTTTCAGTCTGCTTTTCGTTTAAAACAGGCGCTTCAACATAAGCAGCCCGTTCTTTTTTATTATTCAAAATATAAAATATTTTATTTCTAATTACTGTAAGTTCTTTAAAGGGTATCAATAAGTTGCTATTAAAATGACTTAAATTTATTTCATCAATAAAATACTCGGTCTCATTTAATATTTTCAAACGTTTTAAAATTAATGACTCATCAATATGTTGTTTGTTTGAACCGGAACTGTCTTTATTTATTTCAATCAGTTTGCTTTCTGAGAAAACATCAAAATCATCATCCGGCGTATTCACGGTTACCCGTAACGGCTCACCTGACTTACCAGAAAGAGTCAGTTTCATTGCAGCTTTTGTAACACTTAACTTGTCTATTTTTTCTTTAACTGTTGAGATAATCTCAGTTTTAATATCATAGAGTTCCTGCTTTGCAGCAGATAAATTCGCGTCACTCAAGCCTGCATGAATATCTGCGTTAAAATTAACTTTGGCCCTATGAATTGCAGAGTTATCACGCGGGCTATCAATAAAAATATCCCGGCTCACATCACCTTTTAAAAATGAATCTGAGAAATCACGATTAAATACATTTCTTAAGTTGCTATTGTCACCAGACAACTTTCTTTTAGCATAAAAATCTTCCAGTTGTTTTCGCCATGTTTCAACTACAGTATAAACATAGTGATATTTTTTTATTCGCCCTTCAATTTTAATGGAATCAACCCCGGCCTCGGCTAACAAGCTTAAGTCTGAAAAAGCAGAATTATCTTTAATATTTAGCGGGAAATTTTTACCTTCTGCTGTTGTTAGATACTCATCCCGACAGGGCTGACTACACTGCCCCCGATTACCCGAGTTGCCACCGGTAACTGAACTCATATAACAAAGGCCGGAAAAAGAAATACAGTTTGAGCCATGCACAAAAACTTCTGTCAACATATTTTTTTTATGTGCCGAGGTACTTAATGCGCTAATTTCATTAATATTTAATTCTCTTGATAAATTAACACGCGTTGCTTTTAGTTTGTTTAAAAACTTTATTTGCCCTTCATTGTGCGTTGTCATCTGAGTTGAAGCATGAATATTCAAACCTGGGAAATATTTATTAATCAAATAAAATACCCCCAAATCCTGAATAATAATGCCATCAAGTTTAGTGTTAACCAATTTATTCAATAAATTAAACAGAGCCGGGATTTCTCGCTCAACAATAATGATATTTAGTGTTAAAAAAACCTCACAATTATTTTTATGAGCAAGCCTCAGAATACCGCTTAATTCATCGAGCGATATATTTTTCGCCTGACTTCTCGCATTAAAACGATCAAGGCCACAATAAACTGCATTTGCACCGGCCAGAATAGCGGCTTTTATGGCATCAATATCGCCACCCGGAGCAAGTAATTCAATTTCATTTTTCATGATGATAATTATACGTGAAATATAAATCTTTTTTTATTTATTGATAACGTATAATGATGAAATAAACCCTACTATGACAATGGTATGTCTGTGAAATCAAGCTCTGCAAATAACAACAAGCACTACCTCACCATCATTGCCGCACTGCTATCAATGATTGGGCCTTTCAGTATTGATACCTATCTTCCCTCGTTTCCGGCAATCGAAGCCAATTTTGATGTTAGCCGTGCTCTGCTATCCCAGAGTATGGGTGTCTATCTATTTGCTTTCGCTTTCTCAACATTATTATGGGGGCCGGTTTCAGACCGTATTGGCCGGCGACTGGTTATATTGGGAAGTTTATTATTATATGTAACGGCATCCATCGGCTGTGCCTATGCAAACGGTCTGGATGAATTTTTGCTCTTCCGGACTTTTCAGGGTTTTGCCGCAAGTGGTGGGTTCATCGCTAGCCGGGCAATGATTCGAGATGCGCACGATAGTGAAAATGCACATCGGGCAATGTCACAGGTTATCTTTTTGTTTTCAATGGCGCCGGCAATAGCACCGGTATTAGGTGCCTGGTTACAAAATCATTTTGGCTGGCGCAGTGTATTCTGGTTTTTAGCTGCCTTTGGGGTTTTACTTTATATAATGACTTCGTTTATTAAAGAAACTCTCGAGGTTAAACACCAGCAGTCGATTCTACCCAAATCTGTTATTAAAACTTATTTAAAGATTTTGCAGCACCGCCGCTTTATTACTCTTGTTCTCAGTATTTCATGTGGATTCAGTGGCTTATTTCTCTATATCGCCGGTGCTCCATCGGTGATTTATCATTTTCTGAATCTGGGCAGTAATGATTTTGCTCTGCTTTTTGTTCCTATTGTTCTGGCATTAATGATCGGTGCAGCCATATCCGGTCGATTATCGCACCGCTGGACTAAACCCCGCCTGATTACATTGGGACTATTCATAATGAGTGCGGGTGTTTTGCTGAACTTGTTACAGGCAACACTATTTACTGCCAGCATTATCCATACCGTAACGCCACTTGTTATCTATGTTTTTGGTTTATCCTTAATTATTCCGGCCATCACTGTCATGGGGCTGGATTATTTCCCCCATAACCGGGGAGCGGCTGCTTCTATGCAAGGCTTTTTCCAAATGTTGTTTAGCGCCAGTGTTGCGGCTATTGCCGTTCCTGTATTACAGCTGAGTCAGCAACATTTTGCATTTGGTCAGATTGGTTTTATTGTTTTTGCCATACTCTTTTGGCTTTTATCAAAACCGAAAACAAAATAATTCACATGAGCAGTATGCTTACTCATATGTGCTTTATATTTAATAAAGAGTAAGTTCTTTAACCTTGAAATAAACATTCACTTCTACAAAGACACTCGAATCTTAGTGGGATATTGCTCACTATTCATAGCCTGGTACGATAACAATCGTCATTGCCTGTAGCGAGCCGGATACTTTTCTATTCTTGCGAAAAAAAGGTTACATCAATACTTTAGAATCTACTCTGGTACTATCTTCAAACGGCAATAAACCGACAAATTTAACTCTGATGATATAAGTACTGCCTGCTTTAAAGTTTTGTATCACCTCTGCAGTCATATCAAAAACCTCCCTATCGCCGCCATTTAAGCGGAAGTTCATATCAATAAATTCACCAAGTGGTAAAGGCGACTGGCTATGCAACGCCATACCCCCTATTGAATAATTAATTGCCACATATCGTTTAGTATGGCCGGACTCAAGCTTCACCGAAACCAGTCTATTCGATTCAATTCTTGTGTATTCACGCTTTTCATTAAATAATTGTGCTGCCATACGGTATATTCCATTATTATATTTTTAGTATGTATATATCTTGGTATCTATATATCATAGCGCCTCTATTCACACTAAACCTATTTATTGAAAATGTGATAGAGGAAACATTTTTTAAAATAAGAGTACAATAGCCATTTCCTCATAAAAATAATTAAATTATGTCAAAAATAAAATTAACTCAGTACAGTCATGGTGCTGGCTGTGGTTGTAAAATTGCACCGGGTGTTTTAGAAGAAATATTGAAAACAACCTCCGCCCCTTTTCATGATCCCAACCTGTTAGTCGGAAATGAAACCAGAGATGATGCCGCAGTTTATGATTTAGGTAACGGCTCATCCGTTGTCAGCACGACAGACTTTTTTATGCCCATAGTGGATGATCCTTTTGAATTTGGCCAAATTGCAGCGACCAATGCTATTAGTGACATTTATGCCATGGGCGGCACCCCGTTAATGGCGATTGCTATTTTTGGCTGGCCAATTAAAACTCTTAGCGCAGAAGTTGCGGCCCAGGTCATTGAAGGTGGACGCCATGCCTGCAAACTTGCAGGTATTGCTTTAGCTGGTGGACATTCCATTGATGCACCTGAACCTATATTTGGTTTAGCAGTAACAGGACAAGTAGAAAACAGCCATGTTAAACGCAACAGTCATGCAACTGCCAACTGTGATTTATTTTTAACTAAACCATTAGGTATAGGAATATTAACCACGGCAGAAAAAAACAAGGTACTTAAAAAAGAACATTCCCGTATCGCGATTGAAACAATGCTGCAACTCAATAAACCCGGTGCTGAATTTGCCAAGCTTCCTTATGTTAAAGCCATGACAGATGTCACCGGCTTTGGCCTAATGGGGCATCTTGCAGAAATTTGTGAAGGCAGCAACCTGCAAGCAACCGTTAATTACGATGCTGTCCCTAAGTTGCCTGAAGTTGAAAATTATATTTCACTAGGCTGTTCTCCCGGTGGAGCACAACGCAACTTTGACAGTTATGGACATCACCTCAGTGATATGTCCGACTTACAGAAAAAAATACTTTGCGATCCACAAACATCCGGCGGCTTACTCGTTGCCATAGAAAAAGATCACTCTGCTGACTTTAAAATAGTGGCAAAAAAATATGATTTGGAACTGGAATCTCTGGGTGAGCTCATCGATCCTGCTGACTCAAATCAATCTACTTTAATCAAGATAATCTAATTTAAATGGCTGACACTAAAACACCTGAACTACCGCAACTTGATGATTACCGTTCATTGTTTTTAAATAATGTTCCTCTGCTCGATGTAAGAGCACCTGTTGAATTTAATCAGGGTGCTTTTCCCTTTACTGAAAATCATCCATTAATGAATGATCAGGAACGTACTGATATCGGCATTCGTTATAAAAAAATGGGACAGGATGAGGCTGTAAAATTAGGCCATAAATTAGTACAAGGTAAAATAAAAGAAGAGCGCGTTAACCATTGGGCTCATTTCTTTGAGCAACACCCCGAAGGCGTTCTCTATTGTTTTCGTGGCGGCATGCGTTCAAAAATTTCACAACAATGGATTTATGAAAAAACAGGAATTATTTACCCTAGAATAAAAGGCGGCTATAAAGCCATGCGTCGATATTTAATTGATGAGCTTGAAACATCATCACAGCGTATCGAACCTGTCATTCTTAGTGGCAGAACGGGAATAGGAAAAACGATCTTTTTAAACAGGATTAAACAACATATTGATCTTGAAGGTCTCTTTCACCATAGAGGATCTGTTTTTGGAAAACATGTAACGCCGCAACCCGGCCAAATTGATATTGAAAATCGTTTATCCATTGAACTCATCAAACATATTGATCAAGGCCACCTTAAATTACTGCTGGAAGACGAAGGGGTCAGCATCGGCTCAAGAAGAATTCCTGAAGTCCTGTTTAATAAAATGAAGCAATCTCCTCTCGTTTTGCTAGAAGCCAGTACTGAAGAACGTATTGATATTACCTATCAGGAATATATTATCGAAGCACTTGCTGAACATGTAAATTTCTATGGTGAAGAAATCGGTTTTAGTCGCTGGACAGAGCAGCTTCTTGGATCTGTGGATAAAATACAGAAACGTCTTGGCGGTGCCCGTCATAAGGAATTAAAAACATTATTAAACAATGCTATCCAGCAACACTCTTGCGGTAATACAGAAGCACATAAAGAATGGATTAAAGTCTTGCTTGTTGAATATTATGATCCAATGTACGACTACCAGTTAAATAAAAAACACGAACGTGTGATTTTTAAAGGCCAACAGAATGAAGTGTTTGACTATTTAACCGGCGAAATGCAGTTAAGATAAATTATTTTTTTATACCGCTGCCTTTACTGCATTAACAAACACATTAATGGCTGAATTAACGGCCTTCTGAGCCACAGCCTGTGACATCAACTTAATGGTTAACAGCTCTGCTTCAACTACTTTTTTTTCTCGTTCTAATTCAGAATTAAAAATATCATCAGAAATTTCATTTGCCAGCATTGCTGCGCCTAGCTCTTTTAGTGATTCTTTTTTATTCTTCAGGATGGTGTCCGAGTAATTTTTTATATCAATTACATCATCTTTAGCCGCATCAATAATAGCAAACCCCATATTGTCAACAACTACATCTATATCAAAACTCATTATAAAATTCCTTTTCTATTTTGCTGAAATTGCAGTGAAGTTTTTCTCTTCTTCACCTTTTGCTATTGCGGTAAACAATCTGATAAATTGTTGTCTATGGCGTTTGGCAAGAAAATTGCTAAAACTGTTTTTCTTTTTGTGTGATTTTTTATCTTCAATCCACAAATCCAGAGCCACACTTACTTGCCGTGTAGAAATATGATTAAAGGCGCGTATATTATTTTTAAGTTTAAGAATCCGTATATCTGACTCTATTTCATTATATTCATTTTTAAAATGACTGTATTCTCTTTGTCCTTTTTCAGTATCTATCAATGTTCCCCAAAACAAATCAACCTTTTTGGCAATTTGTAAAGTTTCTTCTTTAATTGAGGCATCATAGTCTGCAACATACTTTACTGTGCAGCCTGAAAATACAAACAAGGAGATAAAGAAAAATAAAATAAATTTACTAAATGAAAATATTTGCATATAAAACGTCCTGTTCATATTATTCCCTTTTAAATAAGCGTTAAATTTTAGTCTTTATAAATTTAATTGCCGAGATTAAAACAATTGATATTAAGCCAATAACCAGCCCCATAATTAAATCTGCTACGATTACCGGTATAATCGAGAGGTATTGATGCAGGCTATCAATATTATGAACAAACATCCCTCCACCGACAAGAAGCATTGCAATAGTGCCAATAATAGCCAAAATATGAATCACCTTTGGTAAAGACTGGATCAGCAATTTCCCAAAAAAATTAGCCAGCTTTGACTTTATCCCCTGTAATATTCTGGCACGTTTAATTAGGTAAAACCCGCTGTCATCCATTCTTACAATTAATGCAACAACACCATACACCCCTGCCGTGGCGAGTAAAGCAATAACACTCACAACAAGAATTTGAATAGCTAATGTTTGCTCAATGACTGTTTCCAGCGAGATCACGATTATTTCGATAGAAAGGATAAAGTCGGTACGTATTGCACTTTTAATTTTAGCCGCTTCTGACTCTACTCTATTAGTTGCACCAGCTGAATGACTATTTTTGTGCTGTTTATAAGTTGAAATTGTTAACCATTCAATAACTTTTTCAGTACCTTCATAACTTAAGTAGGTTCCACCAAGAAGTAAAATAGGTACAATCAACCAAGGGAAAAAAGCACTCAGCAAAAAAGCAACAGGAAGAATAATCAGTTTATTAAGTAATGCGCCCTTAGTGATTGCCCATATAACAGGAAGCTCTCTCGAAGCATGAAAACCTGTTGCTTTTTCAGCATTTACCGCTAAATCATCACCTAACAAGCCAGCCGTTTTCTTTGCCGCAATTTTACTCATCGCGGCAGCATCATCAAGCAGAGCAGCAATGTCATCAAGTAGCGCTAAAATTCCACCAGCCATCAATACTCCTTTAGTATTTTATTATCGGGTCAGTTACCTTAAAGCATGACTTATTTTTACCAATAAAAAATCAAATCTTCTTTAAAGAGACAGATCACAGAACTTATTAATTCCGGCTAACTCCATGCCGGGATAACAATAATCATAAAGTATTTTCCTGCTCTAATAACAGCCTTAAATTTTCAACTCTTTTACGGTTTGCTCCCAAATCACTTCGGCCAACTCTTGATGCAGATCGAAGATGGATAATGCTTTTATCCGGGTCATAGCGTACTTCAAAATCATCAATAAACCCGAATATCTTTGATGTAAACAGATAAGAATAATAATGATCTTTTTCTTTAACCAGAACGCCTCCCATATCTTTAATTATGGAATTAACTAATGAAATATCAGACGAAATAATCGGCTCAATAAAATGAGCAGCATCATCTTTCATTTCACTGCAAACACAATTCGGTTTTTTAGGACAAGCTGCCAGTTTTCCGGCAACCAGTCCGGGAGGTGTACCACTGCGAGAGTGACTACCAAGCATAAAGAGCAAAGCAATTATCACTATGGCAAGAACTAATAATACAGTCATGATAACTTTAAGCATTATTCGTTTTAATACTAAAATTTAACTGTCGTTTGCTATGGACTTCTGGATTAAAGGAATTAAAGGCTCTGGTAATTTCAAGTCACCGGATAGTGAAAAATTATGAGCATCTTCAGACATTTTGTTCCATGTCTTGCGAATAATATCTATCCATTTTTCTTCACTATATTCAGGATGCTTTTCGGCAAAAGCCAGCATGTAGTGTTCAATAAAAACCAGCCCGGCGACATCTTCTAACAGCTGTGTATCTTTATTTACTTTAATTCCAATTTTCCCAATCGCTTGTTTAACTCGCTGAAGAGATTCCTCATCAAAACCGGCTTCGGCCATTAGGTCTGCTGTTGTATCAGCATGAAAGGTGTATAGTGCTTTGCGCCACTGATGATAACCTTTTCGATCCATAGGATATGCATCTCGCGGAGATTTCCAGCGTTGAATATGTTGCCCGCGAACGGCAAGCTGATTAACAAAATCGGCGTCGGGTTTATAACGTTCAATCATATCGGCCATACGATGTGAATAAAGCAACTCTTTTGGCCATTCTTTGCCTGCTTCATCTTTTTCAATATTCGGATCTTCACTGTTAGCCGTATCCATCAATTTAACGGCTTTATCAAACATTTCCTGAGACATATTTTTCTCCAAAATCATTATGGTAATTCAAGTTAACTTTAACTCTGAAAAAGGTACAAAAGTATATTTAATACTGGATATTCGGCAAAATAATATACCTACTTTAAGTTTTTTAAAGTTGTTGTGTTTTTTCCAGAATTTCCTGTGCGTGACCTTTAGCTGTTACACCATACATAACATCAACAAGCATGCCTTCTTTATCAATTAAAAAAGTAGAACGCACAATACCCATTTTCTTTGTGCCATTTTTCTCTTTTTCCTGCCACACACCATATGCTTCACAAAGTTCACCACTGGTATCTGCAAGCAAGTCTACTTTTAAATCATATTTGTCGATAAATTTTTGATGGCTCTCGCATGAGTCTTTGCTAATGCCTAAAATGACTGTATCTGCTTTAGAAAATTCAGCAGCCAGTTCTGTAAACTGATTGGCCTCAATGGTACAACCCGGCGTGTCGTCTTTTGGGTAAAAGTATAAAACAACATTCTTCTTGCCCTTAAAGTCAGACAAGTTAACGATTTCATTTTTCTGGTTAGAGGTACTAAAAGCCGGAGCGGCCTGATTATTTTTAAGCATAATTAAAATCCTGATTTAATAATTTATATCAGCCGAATTACTCTTCGGCAGTAAATCCAAATGCCTTATCATGAACATACACTAACTTGCAGTCTTCAATATATTTAGCATCATGGATACGGCCAGCTTTAACATAACCGGTATCACCTTTATTAAGAATAACTTTTTCTCCATCTGCCTCAAGAGCGTTATTTGACTTAATATAAAACTGGATAGACATTTTCCCTTCAACCACAACGGTCATATCATCCCCCGGATGAGAGTGTGGTGGTTCTTCAGAACCGGCATCCCATTTTTCTAACATCACTTCTACGCCATCCGGATTTTTCGGATAAGTTGTTCTTAGTGTAAAACCTTCAGGGGTATCAGGTACTGTGACATGGTTATCCCAAACATGACTTGTTTCGGCAGTTACATCATTTGTATTACTCATGGTTGAACCTCAAATTAATTTAAATCAATTGCATATTTTTTTAATAACTCAATAGGAACCACGTCGAGTGTTCGTTTATGTGTACGCATTAAATATACACGAGGAGCCATTCCTTCCTCATATGCTTCAAGCCATCTTGCAGCGCATAAACACCAGCTATTACCGGGTTTCAAACCTTCAAAACCGAATTGAGGAACAGGCGTTGATAAATCATTCCCTTTAAAACGTGAGTACTCGAGAAATTCTGTACTTGCTTCTATACAAACGGTATGTATTCCCACATCCTCTTTACAGGTATTACATTTACTATCACGAAAAAAACCAGTGACAGGATCTTCTCCACAAATGTTTAACGGTTCATCTAATACATTAACTGACTCATCAATCTCCATGCTTTTTCCTTTCACCTGACTCAAAAAGTAAAATGATTATATAGCAAGAAATCTTAAAACATAACAACGCTTAAATTATGTTTTAAAAATAAGTACACTGTTCGAAAGGTTAATAGTAAAACTAAAATATCAGCGACTCTTTATCCACTTATACCACACATCTAATAGTGGTTGATTAACAGCAGCAATAACAGATCGAGCTACCAGTTCACAATTAAACACCGGGGCTCCTTCAAAAGTACAAGCATAACCACCGGCATTTTCAAAAATAAAATGTCCCGCAGAATAGTCCCATATATTTTGCTTGCCATGTAAATACAATTGTCCGCGATTAAGCGCTAACCAGCACCAGTCCAAAGCAGAAGCGCCAAAATTTCTTTGTGATGAAAAGGGTTGTTCCGTCACTAAACGTGTTGATAAATTTTTATCCAGACGTTTAAAATCAATAATTGCGATGGATTTATTTATCTGACTTGTATTATCGTTAAGCTCAATAACCTGTTCATTTAAAGTAGAAGGTTTGTTTTTCTCTGCTAAAAAACATTCATCTCGTACAGGATCATAAACCAGGCCGATAACCACTTCATGATTAACAATTAATGATAGTGAGACTGCAAAATAAGGAATACATGCAGAAAAATTACTTGTTCCATCTAACGGATCCAGACACCAGACAGGCTGTGCAGAAGATAAAGCCTCTGCCTGCTCCTCAACTGTCATTTCTTCAGATAACAAAACCGTATTCGGGAAAGCCTCCAGTAACTTTGACTGCAGGTGGTTTTGCATTGAAATATCGGCCTCAGTCACAATACTACCGTCCTGCTTGGTATTTGCAGTCACAAGTGTAAACCGTGGTAGCAGCTCTTTTTTTGCTGTTATTTTTACAAGTTCGGTTAAAACTTTGACATCAACTTCCACCTGATATGCCCTTTAATTAATAATAATACTGAAAAGTATGCTGATATATTCCTGGCTTACTAAACTTTAAATTCCAAATTTCAGTGTCGAGTCGATCAAAAAAATCACCAAAACTGACATTATTATATTTTGGTTTTAAATTTAGTTTGTTTTTAATAATCGATTTCATATCACACTCAATCGAATATTTAAAATGTGCTGGCTCATTATTATTTATTGAGGAAACTTTTAATTTAAGCTCAACATCTATCGGCTTTAAAATTTTGTTTAGAGGCACAAGCGTTGTACTGGCGTTATTATGTATTTTTAAAATAGCCGTGTTATTTAGCAGAAGCTCTCCGGTAAAATTATAGGATGACGAAATCCCGCCATCGCAGTAATCTATTTGACCTTTATATTCACGTTCACCATCTGCGGTATTAATAATAAAGTTCATCGTGATATTTTTATTATCTTTTGGCATTCCTTTTAAAAACTTATTCGCCAGTATAGTAACCGGCGCTTTATGTTCAGAAACAAGTTTGTCGAGTTTTTCTGTAGAAACGCCCAGACTGTTTTTCTTTAATACTCCCCTTACAATAACTGCGTGAGCAAATATTTTATCTTCAAAATAGGTCATCATATTTTTATTAATAACCGGTGAAGGCTGAAAAACAACTTTTATTTCATTTTTTCCCTTGCGCATATGGCTGTTCAGGATCACTTTATTATAATAGCCCATGGGACCACTAAAACTTGCTCTGTTTACAACAGTAAACCCCTGGCCTTCAGGATTACTGAGCTTTCTTTCGATACCATTAACGTAAACTTTAGTAATCAATAAGCCTGCATCTGTATACAGTTCATAAATATCAGGGCCAACAATATAAGGAAGGCTTAACTCAAAGGATTTCGCATGAACAGGCATACTCATAATGCCGGTAACTATCAGAGTGAAGATCAATTTAGTCATAGTTAATTATTATCTTATTAGAAAATCAAATTCAGTTAGGAAAACATTTAAATATAGGTACCTTGCTCCATCATTATCCAGTTTACTTGATCCATCATCAGCCATTGAAACAAAACAAAGGCCGCAATACCCAGTAATGCCATTACAATCGCAGCCATAAATGCACTAAAAAAATCACGCACGACAAAATTATCAACCAGCTTACCTGTTAGCCATATCATAAAAGCATTAACAACAAGAGCAAATAAACCAAAGGTCAGTACAGTAAGCGGAAAAGTTAATACCCAGAGAACGGGGCGTATAAAAGCATTAATTAATCCCAGCACAAATGCTGCCGTCCATAAACCTCCCGAGCGCTTAAAATTAATACCCGGAACTATTTTTGTAGCAAACCATAAGCCTATTGCCGTGACAAACCAGATAAAAAGAAAACCAATAATCATCATAATATTCTTCCAGTAATAGATTTATTTCAGTACATACAATTAAATTAAGATAAACTTCATCAGACCATTGTTATGGTATTCTATACCTTCCAGTTAACAGGTTCTTTACCCTTTTCAATTAAAAAGTGATTAACTTTTGAAAAAGGCTTGCTTCCAAAAAAACCACGATATGCGGAAAGGGGAGAAGGATGAGGAGAACGCAAAACTAAATGTTGCGGGTTATTTAAGATACGCCCTTTTTTCTGCGCATATGCACCCCACAATACAAATACAATAGGAGAAGGTTGATCGTTTAAGACTTCAATAATACGATCTGTAAACTGCTCCCACCCCTTACCCTGATGTGAATTAGCATTACCCGCTTCAACTGTTAATACACTGTTTAATAACAGTACTCCCTGATCCGCCCACGACTGCAAATTACCATTGATATTCACTATACCCAAATCTTCTTCAAGCTCTTTATAAATATTAACTAAAGATTTCGGAATCGGTTTAACTTCCGGCATCACCGAAAAACACAAACCATGTGCATGCCCCGGTGTCGGGTAAGGATCTTGCCCTAATATCACCACCTTAACTTGATCTAGATCTGTCGTAGTTAAGGCATTAAACCAGAGTGATGAATGAGGAAGAATCGATTTTGACTGATCTTTTTCACTACGCAAAAAGTCGTGTAAATGCTGCATATAGTCTTTTTCAAACTCTGAGGCTAAATAAGACTTCCATAGCGTAGGTAAATTTTTTTTAATATTTAATGGCATAACGCCATTTATTATACGCGTTTATAATATAAAAAACCTATTGCTATCTTGCACAGACATATTTATTTTATGTTGTTATATTTAAACGATCATAATAACGCGCACGATAAAAATGTCGCTTATTTTCTTCACTATCTGTGAAAGCTGCACGATCATGTAAAACATTGTTGCTCACTAAACCCATTCCGGGCTCCAGTAAGCCATGATAGATATAAGGAGAATCACCATTCAAAATTTGTTTTAAACAGCCAAGCGCTTCTTTAACTATGGGGTTATCAGACCAGACAACATTATTAACCCGAATTGTATATCTCATGTGTAAATTACCTTCATTAGACACACTAAATACGGGACCAGACTCTTCTTCTCTTGCAACTTTTCCTTCTTCAATACGGGCAGGAATTGTCATAACATCCGGCTCCATTAGCGCACGTATATAATCCGGATTTTTCTCACGCAACATAATATAGGCTATTTCATGATCCATTAATGCATTTTCACCACCTTCAGCGGCTCTTTGTACAACATGCAATAATAAAGCATTGATCTGATGACTTTTAGTATTGTAATAACCATCAGTATGCCAATTGATAGCTTGATTAGTATAAGGAATAAAGCGTTGACGAATACCTTCGGTCGCTACTCTAAGAGAGGTTAATCCAGTTTCATCACCCAGCCAATTATTATCAATATTATTTAAATCAAAAGCACGCCCCATCGAAAGAGGAATTTCAGGGCTTGGATCATCAGCTGTTTTGCTGGCATAAATAACCATGTTTGTCTTACAGCACACATCATGCAATGCTGTATATTCAGACTTGGTCAGTTTACGTGGGTCACTTATTTCAACAATTAAGTCAGTAATCTTTAGAGGATAATCTTTAAGTTTATTGTCGCGCCATTTTTTATACAGTTCATCATTATTAATATTAAATGGCGAAATTACAGATATTGATTCTTGTGGAAAAGGTATCATTTTTTAGACCTGCTCTAATTAGTTAGATGGTTATTTGGATTTGAAATATTAGAGTTCAAAAGACTTAAAGTCTTGATCAAGATCATGTAAACGAGACAAACAGATAAAATTATAGTTGCAACGTTAATTTAGCCACCTAACCAGAGTTAAAACCAAAAAACGAACTAGAAGAATATAAAATGGCAATAACATTTAACATTCGCTTTTAAGGGAGCTCACCCTTTAATTATTTATGACCGTTACATAAATTTAAACAACAGTACCCTGTTTCATCATTATCCAGTTAACCTCCGCCATCATCAGCCATTGAAATAAAATAAAAGCGGTTATACCAAGCAAGACCATTACAACTGCAGCCATGAATGCCTAAAAAAATCACGAATCTGACACTATGTGTATTTTGTGAATTCAAAATCGACTCCATCCGATAATTACGCTAGTAAGTATAGAACATAGTTTTACAGCTGTTTAAATTTTAATCCCTCAACCCCCTTTAATTCTATTATTATTGGTCCATACTAGAGTATTAATTATGTATCACGGTGAAAAATTAAATACGTTTACACACTTGCTCGGCGCGGTAATCGCACTGGCGGGTTTGGTTGTGCTGGTAGTTTTTGCCTCGTTGAAAGGTGATGTCTGGCGTATTGTCAGTTTTAGTATCTACGGCACAAGCCTTTTCCTGCTATATCTTTTTTCAACCCTCTACCATGGCACTAAAGGTTCGGTAAAAGCAGTATTCAAAAAACTTGATCACATCGGCATCTATTTATTGATTGCCGGTAGCTATACGCCATTTGTACTCGTCAGTCTCAATGGTGCATGGGGCTGGTCATTATTTGGCGTAATTTGGGGACTGGCAGTAATCGGAGTATTACTCGACTGCTTTTTGTCAGATGAGCAGCGTCTTATTCAACTATTCATTTATATATTAATGGGCTGGATTGCTCTTATCGCAATTAATCCTCTCATTGATTCACTAACAATGGCCGGTTTTCTCTGGCTGCTGGGAGGTGGACTGTTCTATAGCTTTGGGATTATCTTTTACATTATGGACCTTAAAAAATATCACTTTCATGGCATATGGCACTTGTTTGTGCTGGCAGGCAGCACAACGCACTACTTTACGATCATGTATTATGTGCTTTAGAATTAATTACAGTCTATCCCCTATTATTCTGACAGTTCATGATTTCTCATCGCATCGTTTTCGATAAGCACCCGTTCCTTTAGCAGTCGCCACTGTTCATCACTCTCTTTTTCCAGAGACATTTCTATAATCTGTTCATTTAGAGTGCCATCTGTTCCCACCACAGTTTCATAAACAGTAAATGTTATTTGATTTTCGGTTGCACTAATCAGGTTGAAGCCCTTGTATGCTATGCTTTTTATCATGGCATTTTCAAATTGATGCCTGCACTGCTTATACCAAATATCGTAATCAATACTATCAAACCCGGGAACACCCTGAACGCTGACACGTTTAGATATCATCCCCATATGAGCCTCAAGGTTTTTTTTTCCGGCAGTTTCTGCCGAATGAGTTAACCACTGCTCAGCAATCTGTTGGGCATGTTCTTCTATCATATAAACTCCAGTATTTTTAAGGTGATTATGCCTGTCAAACGGATTTTTACAGACACACTTATTAAAGAGAACCGTCATGCAACTTATAAAATAAATGAGCTTTGAACACATCATCTCTAATAGACAATATTATATAAAGTTAATAGTTAGCAGGCCACTACTAACTTTTTTTCTTTAACAATTTATTTACATGAGCAGAAACGTTTACACGTGTTTTTCCTCGCCTTCAGTTATAATCTCCCCATGTCGACTCTTCCTATCAATGATGTTTTACCGGACATCAAAGACAAATTAGCCACACACAATCGTCTTGTACTGCAGGCCCCTCCGGGCGCAGGAAAAACCACTGCTGTGCCTATCGCCTTGCTCGAGCAAAGTTGGTTAGGTAACAAACAGATCATTATGCTCGAACCTCGCCGACTTGCAGCACGCAATGCAGCGGCGCGCATGGCTTTTTTACTCAATGAAAAAGTCGGTGAAACAGTGGGCTACCAGATTCGTCAGGACAACTGTTTTAGCAGTAAAACAAAAATACTGGTGGTCACCGAAGGTATTTTAACGCGCAAGTTACAGGCTGACCCTGAACTTAAAAAAACGGCACTGGTTATTTTTGATGAATTTCATGAACGCAGCCTGCATGCCGACTTATCATTAGCTTTGTGCTTGCAAAGCCAGCAGATTTTACGCGAGGATTTAAAAATCCTGGTGATGTCTGCAACACTGAATACAGACGCTGTTGCTACCCTGTTGGATAACGCGCCTATCATACAAAGCGAAGGTCGCAGCTTTCCTGTCGAAAACAAATATCTTGATAAAGTGATTCATCAGAACAATACAAATCCACAACAGCAACTGATGATTAATTTGACGAATACGATAAGCAAATTCATTCATGAACACGAGGGCAATTGCCTGGTATTTCTACCCGGTGTCAAAGAAATTAACCAGCTATCCAGACAGATAAAACTAATCATAGAGAACAAATCTATCACCAACATTTTGATTGCACCGCTACACGGAAGCCTAAATAAACAGCAACAAGATTTGGCCATCGCCTCACCCAAGGATAATACCCTGCGTAAAATTGTTCTCGCCACCAATATAGCAGAAACCAGTATCACCATTGAAGGGATTAGCTGCGTGATAGATTCGGGACTGGAGCGCATGCTGGATTACAGCCCTGCCTCGGGCATGAACCGACTCAACACCCGCTCCATTTCACAAGACTCCGCCGTGCAACGTAGTGGACGTGCAGGAAGATTATCTGCCGGTGTTTGCTACCGAATGTGGACGGCAGAGCAACAGCCACGTTTACTCAAGCATACCTCGGCAGAAATTTTACACAGTGACCTATCATCGTTGGTGCTGGAACTTGCCAACTGGGGCGTAACTGATGTTAATGAATTACAGTGGATGGATCTGCCGCCGAACAGTGCCATCGAACAGGCAAAAACACTGTTGCAACAACTCAGCGCCATAGATGACAAAGGAAAAATTAATGCACATGGTCGTGACATGCTGAAACTAGGCACGCACCCGCGCTTAGCGCACATGATGTTGGCAGCAGTTAAACTTGATCAGACTTATCACGCCTGTTTGATCGCCAGCCAGCTCAGCGAGAAAGATATATTTAAAACGAATACCCACAATAACACAGAGCAAAGCGTCGACATTCATGACAGGCTTAATATTCTTGTGCATAGAAGTTCTAAACATCATGGCCAACATGGAATAGACAACCAGCAATGCAAACGCATAATACAAACTGCCGATGATTTTTTTAAGCGAGTTAAACATTGTAGCCAAACAACACTAAATAAAGAGACGCCAGACAATAAATATAGCGGCATACTTCTGGCCTACGCCTACCCCGACAGAATTGCCAAACGGCGCAATGACAATGCAGCACGTTATTTACTCAGTAACGGAAAAGGCGCTGTTATTCCACCTTATTTACAGCATCATCAGTATGAGTATCTTGTGGTTGCCAACCTCGATGCCAAACAGGGTGAAGCCACTATTTATCTAGCGGCAGATATTAGTGCTGATCAATTACAGGAATATTTTATTGAGAATATTCAGCACGAAGAACAGGTTGAATGGAACGAAAGCGCACAACGCGTCGAAGCAAAACAGATCAGCCGCATAGGCAAAATAATTCTTCAGGAATCAATCCTGCACGATGTAAAAAATACAGGAACTAAGATTAAGCTAGCGATACAACAGTGCCTGATACAAGCAATTAAAAATACGAGACTGGAATGCCTAAACTGGAGCGCCAAGGCCAACAGCCTAAAACAACGCGTGCAATTTATTAACCAGCACATTAATAATAATCCCGCGGTTAAAAAACAGTTTGCTGACCAGCTACTGCCCGATTTTTCAAAACAAGCTTTAAGCGACACCCTGGATGAATGGTTGCAACCGTACTTAAATAATGAAAACAGCCTCAAGCAATGCTTTAAACTGGATTTGTATAACCTGCTTTTAAATCAGCTTAGCTGGGAACAGCAGCAACTGATAAAAGAATTAGCACCAGAGAGAATAAACGTACCCAGCGGTTCTGCGGTAAACATTGATTACAGCGATCCTGTACAACCCGTGCTTGCCGTCAGACTGCAGGAAGTTTTTGGTTTATACGACACACCCACCCTGTTAAATGGCCAGTGCAAACTGATGATGCATTTACTCTCGCCCGCACGTAAGCCAATGCAAGTAACACAAGATTTAAACAGCTTCTGGCAAACTACATATCATGATGTAAAAAAGGAACTGCGAGGAAAATACAAACGACACTACTGGCCAGACGATCCATTCACCGCACAGGCGACGAGTAAAACAAAAAAACAAATGAATCGTGAATAGGAAAACTGTAAATTAAATAATTATAAAGAACACTATCCCAAAACTTATTATTTATTTTTCACTACAGACTGGAGAAGAAAATTTATTAGTAACATTGACGGCACAAATCAGGTCAAGAGAACCACCGCCTTTTCCGGGATAAACATAAAATATTTCAATAACTATTCTATTCTCTTTTACTTTAATAGACTCAAAAGAAGTACCAGCAGAGCTTAAAAAATCTAGTTTCCTACCGTTATATTCCACACTTTTAATTTCAAGTTTAGATATAACTTTTTGTCGTGGTCGTGTCAGCATTTCTATAATGACTTTCGGTTCTTCTGTAATTCTATATTGAATAATCCTTACTAACTTTTTATTTATAAGATGAGTACTTACCGCTGAAATATTAATCGGAATAGTAGGCTTAATTAACTCAGCTGATACTCCATTACAAAGAAGGAAACCAAAAATAATAAATGATTTTTTAAACATACTTAAGCAGCCTTTTTGCTAGAAGATACAGTTTTTTTCAATGCCTTGATACGTTCTGCATTCATAAGAAATGGCACAATTATTTATAGTTGTAATATATGCAGAAGTTCCTGTCTGAACCTCAAAAACCAAGCATTCGAGCTTAACATTTTCTTATGCATACAATCATCCAACTGAGGACTTGTTCTGATGGTTGAGCAATCGAGAGCATCAATTAAAAGGTTAATATTGGAAGTCTGCGCAATACATACACTACTTGAAATAAGAAATAAAAAAATAAACAACCGTAAAAATATCGGAGTGATTATAATTTAACCATAATAGTATTGAATAAAGACTAGTGACTTTGAACGGCTATTATGTTTTTTGAAACATCAACATCATATAAAACGAGTGTTTGATAACTTCGATAATTACCCGATTTTGATTCATCGGTTACCCAAAGTATCCAGTCTTCATTTTTATTATCATTAACATCAGCTGTAGCAACAAGTTCTAATTTGAAGTTCCAATCTGGAGTTTCATATATAATACTATCACCCTTAACAACCAAATCATTACCAGCAATACTTCTTATTGTAAAATTATTATCATCTAACCTAGGGCCAAGAGAAGAAGGAAACGTACGCAAATCAAGTTTATTAGAAATCACATTATTTATGTTTAAGTTTGGTTTCACTAGCGAATAAGATTTATTACCCAGCAGTCCTAAAACATCACATAATAAATATTCGCTTTTAGCGATTTGATTATTAACACCTTCACTTATTTTTGATTTTTTAACTTCTTTTGTATAGGCATTACAATTATGTACCTTAATACCAGAAACAAATTCAAGTCCTGCCCTTTTAGAATTAAATGATTTTTTAAAATCATTCAGTGATGAAGCAATATCAGCATTAAATACATGTGTACTCATCGAGGTATCTTTATTAACCCCACATGAAAATAGAGTTATAGTTGAAACTAACACCAACAAATTCAATTTCATTTTATTTCTCCAAGCACCAAGGCTTCTTTTTTTCTGCGTGTAGGATAAGCGTCACCAAAGTTGTTAAGTAATTTTACACCTTCTTCCCAGTCTTGTGTCGTTACAGCCTTCCAAAACTTAGGGACACGTGTTGATAAACCAGTGCCGTATTGAAAAGATACAGAAGCGATAACTGTTTGTGCCTGCTTAGGTAGATCGACAAATTTTTTCTTGTTCCCGGGAACAGCATTATATTTGAGCTTTATTTGCTCAATATGCTTTTTCTTAACCGACTTATCAATTTCTTCTGCTTGTGTAGCAGTAACAGTAAGAGGGGTTTTCTTTAATGCAGCCTGTGCATCCTTTGCTTTTTTTCCTAAATAAGGTTTCAATTTAGTGACAAGAGCAATGGATAAGCCTAGCTTATTTAAATCAGCTTCATTTCGCTGACCTAAATCAAAACCTGTAGCAATGATTACACCACTTTTACTTACAGCTGCAGCAGGAACATAACCAATTGTTTTGCTTCCACCTTCCAATTGGCTTAAAAATTTATAATCGATATTTTCTGGCATGGTAATCTCCCTTTACACATTATCTATACGAGTAATATTACTATTTTATCAAAGCCACTAAAAACGGCTTAATATGACATCTATCACGTAATATCAATTTATTGCTTATGTTTTCCTGTTTAAATAAGAATTCATTCTGGAATTTTCCCTCATTTATTCTTACTTAACAATACGATAACAAGGCTCATATTTAGTGCCAGGTAATTTCATTCGATGTTGCTCAACAAAAGAAGCGAGTAATATATCGACTGGCTCCATAATACTGGCATCGCCTCGAATCTCGAATAAGCCATGTTCTTCAACAGCACGAATACCATCGTCTTTTACATTACCTGCAACAATGCCTGAAAAGGCCCTGCGTAAGTTAGCCGCCAACGTATGTCGTGGCTGGTTTTTATGCAATTCAAGACTGCGCATATTTTTATGAGTCGGTTCGAATGGCTGTTGAAAGTCAGGCTCAATATTTAGCAACCAATTAAAATAATAAGCGTCATTATTATCTCTTCGATAATCGCGTACCTCGATCATGCCTGCACTCATTTCGCGAGCCACGCGCGCAGGATCATTGATGATCACTTTGTAACGTTGTTGTGCCTCAATGCCCAGTGTGTCAGCAATAAACTGGTTAATACCAACAAAAAATTCTTCCGCACTTTCAGGGCCGGTAAGTATGAGCGGGAAAGGAATATCGGCATTATCAGGGTGTAGCAAAATACCAAGGATATAAAGAAGTTCTTCCGCGGTGCCAGCACCACCGGGAAAGACCACAATGCCATGCCCCGTTCGCACAAAAGCCTCAAGTCGTTTTTCAATATCGGGCATGATCACCAAATCATTAACAATCGGATTAGGCGATTCGGCAGCGATAATACCCGGCTCAGAAATGCCAAGGTACTGGCCGTTATTGATGCGTTGCTTAGCATGACCGATGGTAGCACCCTTCATTGGCCCCTTCATCGCACCCGGACCACAACCTGTACAAATATCCAGACCACGCAGCCCCATCTCATAGCCAACTTCTTTAGTGTAATCATATTCTTTGCGTTTAATGGAGTGCCCACCCCAGCACACGACTAGATTGGGATTTAAACTCGGACGCAGAATATTCGTATTACGCAGAATGTGAAAGACCGCGTTAGTAATGCCATTCGAGGTATTAAGATCAAACTTCGGATTATCATTTATCTCATCACTGACATAAACGACATCCCGCAGTACCGCGAACAAATGTTCATTAATACCCTTGATCATTTTACCATCGACAAAAGCATTGGCAGGCGCATTCTTCACTTCTAGCTTAATGCCGCGAGCTTGTTGCACGACATGGATATCGAATGATTTATAACGTTCCAGTAATTGCTTACCATCATCCATCTTATTACCGCAATTCAATACCGCCAGCGAACAATTACGGAATATATTATATAAACCACCCTGACTGGTATCGAGTAATTTATCTACTTCAACTTTGGACAACACGTCCAACCTACCTTCCGGTGTAATGCGTGCATCAATGACTGCTGGTTTCATGTGATTCCTTTTTATCGGTAAATGGCTCAAACCTTTACTTAATATAGTAAAGTTTATGGGGGGCTGTCACCTATTATAAAAACAAGGATTTCATGCCATAGAGAGGCCAGAACGCATAGCATGCGTTAAGGTCATACTGTACGAAACTCGAAGAGGTTCTATAGTGCACCTCCATGAGATAATAAAATTTAATTAAATTGGTAATTAATAATAACTTATCGATCTATATTAGTAAAAAGTATGTTCTGACCCCATTTATTTAGAGAAAATACTAATTTAAACCATTAAAATCAACAAGATAAAATTATATCTCGTTTATATCTAGACTCAGTAGAGAATCAAGGAGTCTGGCCCCCTGATTTCCTCTGGGCCCATTTATTTAAGTTAAGAGAACGAAGAAATCAATCGAGTCTAACCCTATTGATTTAAAGTAAGCTAAAATTACCTTTCTTTAATATTAGGTCATTTATATGCAGCTCAGAGAGATTAATAAGATTCGTTACAGAAAGCATTTTAGAATAGTCTTTGCCGGTATAGTATTTGCCCTTTTAATTGTCGCACCTGCAATTTCTGCATCATTTATTTCCTTTTTCAGTAACCCAGAAGCGTCGTATCTTTTTCACAATATGGCAGGTGTCGTCATTGCAGCGACTACGGTCTTTTTTGTACTAACTAAATTTCGTCAGCATCCTTATATGTTTGAAGTGGTCTATGTCTGGGATTTAAAACAACAGTTAAATCGGATACAACGCAAACAACGCAAGATAGAAGCCGCAATTGAAAATAATAATAAAGATGCCATGATCATTATGAGTTTTATGCTCTATGGTTCAAAACAACTTTATGAACTAGACGATAACACCATTACTATGGAAGATTTACTGAGAAAAATTCAGGTACATGATAAGCGTATGGAAGTAGCAGGATTGAGTTCACTCTCAGATTTATATAACCCAGCTATGTTAGAACAATTTTAAAAACAAAGCCCCCTTTAATTGACATAGACTTCTATTTTAAGGTAAGAAACAAGACTAGACCCTGTCGTTGATCGAGTCTGGCCTCATTGAGTTTAATTAACCTTTCTTTTCTTTTTCTTTTTTTCCTTAGGTGTTAAAGCGGATTTCTTTTTATCTTCTTTCTTACTGTTTTGTCCTTTGCTCATGATTTTCCTCACTTGTCGTTTACAGAAAAGATAGCTCAATATAACAGAAATTAGTTAGATAATAGGTATCAGAGAATAATACTCTCTAATATTATAAACAATTGTTCTCTGACACCTATTACTTACTGCATACTTGCAGCCATGACCCCTTTAATTAGTTTCAATCGAGTCTGACCCTTTTGTTTTTCCTTTTATTGTCCATTATTTGCCGTCATGATCTTAAGGTTAATGTAGCTAACACAATGCCATGATCTGTACTTTCGCCATCACGATCGAAAATAGAATTAATTAAATGCCGATTGTATGTATGATAAGCGCTGACCTCAAAAAGACTGTCGTGATAACTGGCATCAAATTCACATGACAATAAAATGTAATCGAGTACCGAGCCACTACCGCCATAATAATGTGTTGGGGTACGCACTACTTTTTCATTTTGATTTATTTCTAAAGCTCTGTCATCAACTTCATTTGCGTCATATATTTCATTGGCTTCATTAGATTGAGCCAGCTGAAACAAATCCCAGACATCGTTTAAACAATACTTAGCAAGATAGGCCTCGCTGTCAATATCAGAAACAAAACGTAAGGTGCTTGTCAGTAAATGGCTTAACACACCATCAGCCAAGGTATTATTAAAATCACCCATTAATACCATGGGGTAACCAGTAATCTCACGCCGCTCAATCATATCAATCATTAACAACGTAGCTTCACTTCCCCGCCGTATGGTTGACCCCCAACCACCAGCCACATCAGCTTTTAAGCTTTCAATAATCGTTTGCTCTGCCGATCGATTTGTATCTTGCTCATCAATTTCAATCATTGGACGTTTCGATTTAAAGTGCGCAACATAAAAATCGCAGTTGCCCGCATGCGGAACGTCAATAGTTGCCCTTAATACTTTTCGACTAAAAGAGAAGTCATCAGTCAACCCTAATGTTTGTGCGAGTTCAGCGTTTGGTTTGACCGAATTAATATCAACGATAGGAAAACGAGATGCAATGGCGACAACAGGCTGCGTATAAATAAAATCATCAATCACTTCAGGCTGATCAACCACTTCAAAATAACCATAACCTAGCGAGGCAACCAACTCTTTTAATGATTCAGTACTAAAAACCTCTTGAAACCCAATAATATCAGGCTGATATTCACGCAAGTATTCAGTCACCCAGCGTTGTTTTTTCTGCCATTGCTCAGCACTATAAATACGATCAAAATCATAGTAAGCATAGGGTGGCTCAAGGTAGTTAAATAAATTGAAAGTAGCAATTTTAAACTGTGTATTTGCTACTGATTCAGCAGAATTTGATGAGGCTACAGGTGCAGGTATCTGATTTATTTCTTTATTATCTTTGGAATTGATGATGATATCTCAAGTAAAAATTGGCGGCTAATTATACCTCAATGTTTCTGAAAGCTAAACAAATAGGGTCAGAACACAGTTTTCTCTCGATTATTACCCCGCTGTATAACATGTTGAGGAACACCAACAAGATTAAATCTAGGTTTACGTGACATAAAGGCCAGAACGCATAGCATACGTTAAGGTCATGCTGAACGAAACTCGAAGAGGTTATATAGCGCACCTCCCTGTGAATATTAAATACGAATTAGAAAACTATATTAGAAGAAACTGTGTTCTGACCCCACTTTACTAGATAATTTAACATCACCTATATGACTCGAATCCTCGTATAATCACAACAAACTCATGACTATCTTCTATCTCAATTCTTATTTTCTTATTTTCTTATTTTCTTATTATTCATATATCAAATAGCTGTTTAAATGCATCATCTAAATCAAATTCATGAAGTGAATATTTACAATTTTTATTTTCAATCCAGTTAGGATGAATGTATTTCAATATGTTCTGAGCCTGTAAAACAAGAACACCAATCAAATTATCATATTTATCTGGTGAGTCATTGACTAGCTCATTAAATTTTCTTTGCATATATAAACGATCTGGTGGGTATGCTTGAAATATAACAGCAATACCAGGCAACCCCGATGCATTAATTTGCCTTACAGCTTTCTTAACGCCATTGCCAAATAATCGGCGAATAAGATGTCTAGAATCGTTTTCTGGTAATCCAACACTACTAAAGAATGTTTTAGTAGTAGGTATGAGTCCTACTATACCAACCCCTTCAATTTCGGATATAAAAGGTTTACCGAATGAATAATAATGTCTATAAATTTCATTAGCTATTGGAAAGGTATTAATAAGAGCAGCCAAATATGGGGATAACAAACTACCATCCTCATTTATATATCTTGTAATATCAATCTCACCTATATGATTTATAAACAACAAAGCCAAATCACCGGTGGGGACTTCGTTTAATATTCTTCCATAATGCAATCTATAGTTATCAAACCAATTTTCCTTTTCAACTTCGTTGATATACTTACATTCAACAACGAACTCTTTTCCATTCTTTGAACAGATAATATCTGGCGTAGGTCCTTTTTTAGGTTTTGGTGGTATAAAATCAACCGTGTAATACTGTGACTTTAGACCTGAACATAAAACCATTTCTTGGTGTGCGCTGTATGCCCTACTTATGACTTTATAATCTTCTAAAACTCGACCAAAGCCAATTGTATCTTTAAGAGTATTAATAAGTTGTGCGAGATACAACATCGAATCAACATCATAGGCTGATTCACGCATTAGTATATTTTTCACTAGTGGGTGGTGGTATGACTGCTTACCTAATAATTTGTACCAGTCTTCGTCAAATATTTCCTCAAGTAAATGAAAGCTAGACTTATATTCATCATCACTTATTTTCGGAAAAAATTTTCTCCATTTATCTTTCATCCACCATTTATCAGGCCATAGTTTTTCAGGAATATTTGACATAAAGATTTAATAAAAATTATTAGTTAAAGAAAACAAAATTTATAATAAGTAACAATTTATCTCTAACCCATTTATTTATCTAGCAGACGGATATTGCATGTAATAATTCCTTTAGTAGAAATTTCACCACTTTTTTTCATTAACATTCCATTTCTTATCCATAAATAGGTACCACTATCACTTTTATCTGTTAGATCATAATTGAAAAATGGAAACTTAATATTTTGTTTTAACTCAATATTGTCATTATCCAGTACTGTGGCCTTCATTAATATTTCACGCGTATTTGTATTAAGTACCACGATTGTTCCATACTCTTTAATATTCTTTAGAATGCGAGAAAAAAACTTTCCATCATCTAACTCCATCCCGAAATATACAACCTCTTCTCCTTGACCTAGAATTATTGAATATGGAAATAAAAGTATTCGTTTATCAGTTAAGAATTTAAGCTTTTTGTCAACCATATCAAATACAAATTGACCTTCAAATTTCTGCTTCACAAGTCTTTTATGTAATGTAAGATTTAATTCAACATGACCGTTTATATTCTGAGCGTGAACTATTCCATGACATTGCCTACAAAGAAGGACACATTTATCTAGCTCATCAAGTTGTTTAGATGAAATAGATTGTCTAATAATATTTTTATAGTTCTTTGATTTTGTCTCAGGATTAATATGATGAAACTCAGTCATACGCTTAAATGTTCCAAACCTAGAAACCATTTCATCAACTGACATACCACAAGATGCGCATCGAAACCCTTTGTATCTTAACTGTTGCTCTTTATTACTCATAATGTGAATACTAACTATACGCCCATGAGTACATGATGAAAATAGAAGGAATTCCTAAGTTCTTTGAACCAATTTATTTTCATGAGTAATTATTTTAACCTCAGAATGAAACTCGAGGGAACAGCGGTTTCCATGGTATTCCATTTACTTTTCCATTACTCCAAAATATCGGGAGTGTATTATTTGGAATTGTATTATGAAAACAAATTAATGCAGCCATATCTCCATAACCTTGTGGGGCTTGAGAAGTAAGCTGCCTACCAATTTGCAATATCACTTCTTTTGCAAAATTCAATTCAGTGACATCTGAAAAAATATCATTAGATTGTTCAAACGCTAATACGCTATCATCAAATACATTTATCGTACGTAATTTTAAACTTGGATAATCAGCTTTTATTCGTTCAACTGCTGATGGAAGTGCTGATTGTAATACAAGTACAACCCTACCTTCTGATGCTAATTTACTTATAAGCTCATCATCCGTTTCCCAAACTTTATTCAAACCTTTTACAATGGTATCTCCAGTCCCTGAAAAATCATCAACAATAATCAAAATAGCGTCACTATCAATATGAGAAGATATCCAAGACTGAACTTTTGTAATCTGATCACATTTACCGGGGCTAATTCGTTTACTCAATTCCCTGGCAACACTTGCACCACTCTTCACATCAGAATCAACATATGTGATACATAAATTATCTTTTTTGCGACGAAATATATTCCATGCACCATTGCCTATCTCAAGTCGAAGCTTATTTATTACTTCCACAGATTTATCCAACGAATTAAGGTATGAACCATTTGAAACAAATCCTTTTTGACTTAGTTGCGTTAGCAATTTGAAAGCAACATATATCCGATTTTCATCATCAAATTGACGAAGCCAGCTTCTAACTTCAGCAACATCTTTTTGTTTACCCAGATATATTAGATTTTCTGTAACAGACAATAATTTGTCTTCTGGAATAGAGAAAGGAGAATGGTCATCAATATCATTCTCTACTATAGTTGGGCTTTCAGTATTATTATTCTGTATTTTCTCACAGTAATTTAACCAAATAGGCATTAATTCAGTGTCACTATTTATTTGCAACCAGTCTTTTAGAATTGGTAAGTGAATTGAAATTTCATCATTAGCACCTTTATCAATTACTTTTCGATGAACTAAAAGTGTCTCTGTTTTTTGCAACACACGTCGCTCTAAGAGTTGATTAGAATCTAAATTTAAAGAATTTTGCGCCGATAGTATATCTTCGATCGTTTCACAATTACCACCTAATCGTGATAAGCAAGTTAGATACAAACAATTTTTTGCTGCCTGCGCACTTTTTTCAACCGGGTCCAACTCAGGATTATCTTCCCAAAAATGAGCAAAATTAGTTCTCCCTAGCATTTGAAGCATTGATTTTCTTATATCATCAACATCACTTTCAGATACAAATGTTCGGCGGTCTTGTAAACATCTCATAAAAATTGAATTACAAAATATATGTATGTAAAACGGATTCCCTTTACAATAATCACTTATTGACCGTACTGCCTTCGCCTCGAATTCAATAGCGCCTTCCACTGGTGTTTCTATTAACTTTGCACAATCTTCATTTGTATCAATGTGATCTAAAGATTGATTCAGCCACTTATTTAGATCTGTTGCATGACTTTCATAAATTGAATTCATTCTTTCACTACCAACAAAGAAAAAACACAGTCCTACTTCTGATAATGAGCGGATTGCTTTGACAAATTGTTTTCCTCGCTCCCCTAAATAAAATGCTTTATCTAAATCATCAAACTCATCAATAATTACTAATAATTTTACATCCGGATTTTCTTTGCAAACATTTTCAACAATAGGGACTAAACGTCCCAGACCTGCCCCGTAATATTCTTCCGTTAAAAATTTTTCATCAACAAATGAACCTAACAGTCGTTGAGAAATTGTATGTGCTATTTGACCTTCATGTAGCGATGAAAGCTCACCCATACGGAGAATAATACAATTAACATTTGGCTTTACTTCAAGCTCAGTTGCTAGTACCTGAAGCAAAGATGTTTTACCGACTCGTTTTTGCCCCCATAAAAATGTTGATGTACCACTTAATGCATTAATCATTAACTTATCAAGTATTGCATCACGACCAAACAATTTATCCCTGCGCCGAACTGGATTTGTTGAATAAGGTGGGTTTTCTATCAGTTGATTCCAATTTGGTTGTGATTTTTGCTGTTCTATCGTAATTTCTTGTTGATTAGTAAAAACCTTACTATTACTTCCTCGGCTTTCCCATTCTAATAATATTTTTAGATTTTTAACTGAATTTCGAAGTGTTAATAAAACTTTAATTACCCTTTCACCGCCAGCAAGAAGATCGAATGGCTCAGAAGGTTCAGTTATTACAAGTGAGACATTATCACAGCTACAATTAAATTTTATCTTATGACCTGATCCCAGCCCAAAATTTCTTATCCTTATAGGGAAAAGATGTTCTTTACTGGAATCATTAAGATCTATCTTGTAATCATCAACAACTGCCCTAACATCAGGTGTTGAATATTTTTCACTATCTTCTACACCTTGTTCTAGTAATTGCTCTACTTGTGAAAAAATGGGCTGTACTTTCTCTTTCCAAAAATTACTATGTACCTCTCCAGAATGACTATTGTTTAAATTTGTTAAGTACTTTCCTAATTCTTCTGTTCTAGCTGAAACTTTTTCTAAATCATGATTTTCACAACTTTCACAAAACTTACGAAACAGAGGACCTAACAAACTATCAACATTTGTTAAAAAAACTCGTTCGCCAGGCAATGCATATTTTCTATAATTTTTCACCTGTTTTATCAATACAATCGATGAATGTTTCGCTGTACCCGTTGTAGTTGCCACAAAATTATCGATAACATGTATAAGTTCACTTTCGCTTTTATTCAGCTTAGCAATTGCTCCACTAATAAAGTCTTGCTGCCTCTTTTTTTTCTCAATATTAAATATACTTACAATTTTATCTTCTAACCTATATACAATATCATTTAATAATTGTGCCTTTTTAGGTTCTGTTTTTTTCAATTCGGAGAGTAGTCGCACAATAGCAACCGATAGATCTCCTTCATCAAAATCATCCATATGTTCCTTAAGCTCTTTTATAGATTTAATTTGAAGCGATGTATGATTAGGTAAAACCCAATTCAACAATACTTTGCAAAATATTTGCTCAACTTCAACATCAGTTTGATCCTTAATTTGTTCAAGTTCGAAATAACCGATCGCTAAATAATCACGATCTAATTGGTACGTCACAAGTAAGTTTTCAACTTGAGCGTTTGAACTGTCATCAGGATCAGGCGACAGAGTACAATTCGATATGAATTTTGCTCTTAGTCCATTCTCATCATCAAGCACTTCAATCAAGTCGGGAAAATATTTTAAAAACTGATTAAACTTTTTTGCACCGTAAGCAGTCTGATCAAATTGATTACTCGTAATCTCTAATAACTTGTTTTTAAGATCACCTAACTTCATCACTTCCCAGTTTTGTTTGTTATTTGACTTGTTTTCTAAAAAGGCTTTTTCAATCAATTTTCGAGGATCTTGCATTACTATTAATCCTTATCCATTTATTTTTATAGTATTTATTAATTATTGTTTTTATATTATATTTTTAATTTATAATCAGGTGAATATAAATACTGAATCGATTATGAGTATCTCCATGATAATTTTTATTTCTTCCATGTATTAAGGTGGGGGTCGAATTAATACTAGCATAATAAATATGTTATGAAGCAATAAAAAAGCCCGCATGAGCGGGCTTTAATATAGTTAAGTTACAGGGTTTCTACTTAGACTTCTTTAGTCACTAACGGCACTCTTAATTCTTAAGATAAACCTCAGCACCCTTCTCTCTAAACTCAACTGACTTAGATTTCATACCTTCTTTCAATGCTTCATCTTCGGTTACACCTAACTTAGCTGCATAATCACGAACATCCTGCGTAATCTTCATAGAGCAGAAGTTGGGTCCACACATTGAACAAAAGTGTGCGACTTTATGCGCTTCTTTAGGCATGGTTTCGTCATGGTATTCACGCGCACGTTCTGGATCTAAACCTAGGTTAAATTGATCTTCCCAACGGAATTCAAAACGGGCTTTTGATAAAGCGTTGTCTCGCACTTGTGCGCCGGGGAAACCTTTTGCTAAATCTGAAGCATGAGCAGCTAACTTATACGTGATGATACCATCACGAACATCTTCTTTATTCGGTAAACCTAAATGTTCTTTTGGTGTGACATAACAAAGCATCGCGGTTCCATACCAACCGATGTTGGCGGCACCGATAGCTGATGTGATGTGATCGTAACCCGGTGCGATGTCTGTCACGAGTGGTCCTAATGTGTAGAACGGCGCTTCGAAACAATCATCTAATTCTTTTTGCATGTTTTCTTTGATCATTTGTAGTGGCACATGACCGGGGCCTTCGATCATGACTTGTACGTCATGTTCCCATGCGATTTTGGTTAGCTCACCTAAGGTTTCTAACTCACCAAACTGCGCGGCATCGTTGGCATCTGCAATACAACCAGGGCGTAAGCCATCACCGAGTGAGAAACTTACATCATAGGCTTTCATGATTTCACAAATGTCTTCGAAGTGCGTGTAGAGGAAACTTTCTTCGTGATGCGCGAGACACCACTTTGCCATGATAGAACCACCACGGCTGACGATACCCGTTAAACGATTTGCGGTTAAGGGCACATATTGCAAACGCACACCGGCATGGATGGTGAAGTAATCGACGCCTTGCTCGGCTTGTTCAATTAGCGTGTCACGGAACAGTTCCCAAGTGAGGTCTTCTGACTTGCCGTTTACTTTTTCGAGTGCTTGATAGATAGGCACGGTACCGATGGGCATTGGGCTGTTACGCAAAATCCATTCGCGGGTTTCATGGATGTTTTTACCAGTTGATAAATCCATAAGCGTGTCGCCTCCCCAACGGGCTGACCAAACCATTTTTTCCACTTCTTCATCAATCGAAGAACCGAGCGCTGAGTTACCGATGTTGGTGTTTACTTTTACGCGGAAGTTACGGCCGATGATCATTGGCTCTAATTCCGGGTGATTAATGTTCGCTGGGATAATGGCACGACCGGCGGCAATTTCATCTCGTACGAATTCGGGTGTGATGAGATCGGGGATATTGGCGCCCATTGGCTCGCCTTGTTGCTGGCGTAATAATTTTTCGTATTCAGGATTGGCGCGCATTTCGGCTAAACGGTTGTTTTCACGAATGGCGACGTATTCCATTTCTGGTGTGACGATGCCTTTTTTCGCATAATGCATTTGCGATACGTTCATGCCTGCTTTGGCTTTGCGCGGGTCACGAATGTGTTCAAAACGGAGCTTGGCGAGTTCTGGATCATTTTGGCGCTCTACGCCGAATTCTGAACTGGGGCCTGAAAGTTGCTCGGTGTCATTTCGCTCATTAATCCAGTTTGTTCTTACGTCTGCTAGTCCTTTAAGTAAGTCAATACTTACTTCCGGGTCTGTATAAGGACCGGATGTATCATAAACTGTGATGGGTAAGTTGGCTTCTTCACCGTTGTCGGTATGCGTTGGGCTAGTTTCAATCTCACGCATGGGAACACGGATATCGGGGCGTGAACCGGTGACATAAATCTTCTTAGAGCCGGAAAACGGCTTGGTCACGTCTTCTGATAATTGGGTGGTTTTGCTAATAAAATCTTCTGGGATTGCGCTCATAGTGGCTGTGTCCTGATGTTTGTTTCAATTTCAAATCAATTCGGACGACCGCGGACTAATCTGTCTACTAAAGACTGGGATTAGATAAGCTTCTTCTCGCCTTTCCTACGCAAGTATTAACTAGGTCAGGTTCAATGGGTAATTCTCAGCCTCCTCCGGTATCCCTTATTGCCATGCAAGTCACAGCAACAAGACCTACTCGGCGGTATATTAGGCACCCCCGGCGGTCGAAAACTCAAGTTACTGGATAGACCATGATATTGCAACCATATTTGCGGTGCGTCTTTTATAACCAGTTGAAAAATATGATATTTATTTTTCAGTAAAGTGACTTTTATTTTTCGAAAGTACTTAATTTTACCTGCAGAATACAGATATAATTAGTTGACTATTTTAATAAGGATTTATTGTATGAAAAACGTTATTCTTGGACTGGGCATTTTTGTTGCCTTGTTCTCATCAAGCACAACTTATTCTGCTGAAGGTTTTCCCGGACGAGCGGAATACCCTGAAATTGCTCTTTATCAAAAAGCAGATTTATTGCGTGACCTCAATAGAGTGGTTGTGGTGGATGCTCGCTCTGTACTTGAATTTGAAACAATTCATATTAAGGGCGCGATAAATATTCCTGTTTCCAGTAAAAATTTCCCTGACATGGTGAAAGCGTTACGTAAAAAGACCGCCAAACCAATTGTTTTTTATTGTAATGGTCGTACTTGTTACAAGTCTTACAAAGCGACAAAAAGTGCTCTTAAGGCGGGTGTTAAAAATGTATTTGCTTATGATGCAGGTATTTTTGAATGGGCGAGAACCTATCCTAAATATGCGGTATTACTGGGTGTTAACCCGATGGACCCGTCTAAAATCATTCCAAAATCTAAATTAAAACAACATTTTTTAACGCCTCAGCAATTTAATGAGTCTGCCCGTTATTCTCCACGTAGCGGTATTATGTTGTTAGATGTACGTGATATGTATCAGCGTGCAGGAGTTGGTTTTTTTATTGGTATTGAAAAATGGGTCAGCATGAATGATCAAAAGAAATTGTTTAAATACCTTGATAGAGCCCGTGATGAAAACAAAACACTCTACATCTATGATGAAACGGGTAAGCAAGTACGCTGGCTCCAATATACCTTGGAACACCGTAATATAAAAAACTACTACTTTATGACAAAAGGCGCAAAAGGCTTTTACAAAAAATTCATTATGTAATCACTTATTAAAGCTAGTGTAAATCAGGCGATAACATTAATGTTAATCGCCTTTTTTATTGCTCAAACCCTGAGTGAGAAACTCAACCACACTTTCAATCACCGGCGTATTATATAGAATACGCCGGTGTCCCAGCCCGGAGGTGCGTTGCATGATGGAATTTGACCATGCCTGATGTAAATATTCCGCTTCTGAAACAGGTACATCCTGATCATCTTCATCATGAATAATGAGTACCGGAATATGCCCTAACGACTGACAAGTGCTGGTTGCTGAAACCCTGCCTTCCAGGTTTTCGCCATATTCTTTAGTAAAACGTTTTCTCATATAACGCTGAATACCTTTTGCTAGATGTAGCGTTTCACTAAAACGCTCTAATAAAAAATCAAACCGTGCAGGAGGACTAATACAAACCATTCTTTGGGTTTGCAGTCCCTTATTCAGAGAGTATGGTGTGACCATACCACCAAAAGAATGCGTCACTATCCCGTAAATGGGGCCAAATTTTTCAGCTATGGCAATTTGGACGGCACTTTGTTTGAAAATATGTGTTTTTTTGCCCGGTGTTTTATCATGAGCATGATTATCGAATGACAGAACACGAAAGCCGGCTTTTAACAGCGGCTCTGCAAATGCCCCCATCTGGCTGCCTCGCCCTGTCCAGCCGTGTACCAGCATAATGAGAGGGGCGTTCTTTTTCTCTTTATTTTCCCAGTAATAGGTCATTACCGGTAACGGGGTATCGCCAAATAATTCATGACTGACTTCAACCGCCTCAATTTTACTCGCTGTTTCCAGCCAGTTTTCTTCCCTTTTAGGGCGCGGTGCACGATGGGTTGTAAACCAGAGATGATAGGCCCAGCGGCCAATTAAACTCGGCAATAATGCACCTATATACTTGAAAATAAAGCGGAAAATTTTCAATACTAATGCAGGTTTGTGCAAGTTTTTGCTCTTTTTCTGACTTTCTGTGATTTCTGCCATGATGTCCTCGCTATCCCTGCTTCCAATATGTGTTGTTTACTCAAAGTATAGATTCAAAATGTATTTTCAATATTCTAGTCAATTTTACTATAAGGCGGGTTTATAGTCTGTGGACTATTTTGAATCTAAAATTCACGCTATCTGCTTGCTCCTGCCCGATAAAGTCCTTACTCTCTTTCTCCAGAATACATTGTAATAATAATTATAAAATTGCGGGAACAAGCTCATGACTGTACTGAATTTTGAAGAAGCTCGACACAATATGATTGTGCAACAAATCCAACCCTGGAATGTGCGCGATGACAAGGTTTTAGACCTTATTCAACGCCTGCCGCGTGAGGACTTTGTTCCTGCTGACTATAAAATACATGCATTTACCGACATGAGTATTCCTTTATCTAACGGGCAGGAAATGATGCCTCCCAAGCTCGAAGCTTACATGCTGCAAGCCTTGCAGGTGAAAGATCAGGATAAGGTTTTGGAAATTGGTACCGGCAGCGGTTATGTTACCGCTTTGCTTGCAAGCCAGTCGCGCCATGTGATCTCGGTTGATATTGATGCTGACATGCAAAAACGCGCCGAAGAAAAACTCAATGCCCACCAAATTACTAATGTCACTTATGAAGTGGGTGACGCTGCTTTAGGCTGGGACAAACACAAGCCCTATGATGTAATTGCAATTACCGGTTCACTGCCTATTTTACCTGAAATATTTCAGCGTAATCTCAATGTAGGCGGCCGCTTGTTTGCTATTGTGGGTGATGCACCGGCAATGGAAGCCATTTTAATTACCCGCGTTAAAGATAATGAGTGGACACACAAGGTATTACTTGAAACAAATATACCCGCATTAATTAATGCTGCCGAACCTGAACGTTTTGCCTTGTAAAAACCACAAAACTCATTTGTTACCACTAAAATCTGTGATTTAACAAAAGCCTGTTATTCTGTAGCGGGCTTTTTTATTGATGAAGTTTTTCGATGCGACATTTTACAGCTAAGCAATTACACGAGTATCTGGCTCAGGCAGAAACGGCTCCACTTCTTTTAGATGTGCGTGAACCCTGGGAATTTGAATACTGCAATATTGAAGGTTCAGTCCTTATCCCTATGGGTGAACTGCCTGCAAAAATAGACACTCTGGATCGGCAGCAAGATATTATAATGATTTGCCATCATGGCATACGAAGCCGGCAAATGGGGTATTATATGGAGCAGGCAGGATTTAAACACATCACCAATCTTGAGGGCGGTGTTGAGCAGTGGGCAGAAGATGTCGACGCAACAATGAAACGATATTGAAGGTTTATGGATAACAGCAAACTCCCTTTAAAACTTTACGCACCAAAATATTGGGGAGCATGGCTGGGTATTGCAATACTAAGAGCCTTTTCACTTTTACCTTATTCCATCATGTTAAGGTTAAGTCGTTTTTTAGGTCGTGTCTTTTTTCCGCTGGCGAAAAGACGGCGACATATCATCGATACCAATATTAAACTCTGCTTCCCGGAAAAATCAGCAGAACAACAGCAACAACTTGCTTTAGACGTTTTTATCTCCAGCATTATGGCTGTCTTTGAAATATCATTAAGCTGGTGGGGCAAGCGCGAAAAAATCATGGCGCTACATAAAATTGAAGGAATGGAATACCTCAACGCGGCACAAGCTAAAAATAAAGGTGTTATTTTACTGGTAAGTCATTTTACCACCATGGAAATTGCCGGCGCCTTTCTTAATAAGAATATTGATAACCTTAAAGTCGTTTACAAACGTTCTAATAATGAATTATTAGAGTGGTTTATTCAGCATAAACGTTTACAAAATTGCTGTTCTGGATTAATCAAACATAAAAGCGTACGCGATATTGTGAGAAATATTAAAGCAGGTAATGTAGTTTGGTATGCACCTGATCAGGATTTTGGTCAAAAAGATTCTATTTTTGCTCCCTTTATGAATGTGATGACCTGTACCCTGTTATCAACACAACGTTTAGCAAAATTAACCGGCGCCCCCGTCGTTCCTTTTTATGTCGCTCGTAATAAAGATGGTTCCGGCTATACCATGCGTTTTAGTCCTGCACTTGAAAACTTTCCTGGTGGTGATGAGCTTACCGATGCTACGACAGTAAACCATGCTATAGAAGAGCAAATTAAACAAACCCCGGAACAATATTTGTGGGCGCATCGTCGTTTTAAAACGCGCCCGGAAAATGAAAAAGGGTTTTATTAAAAACATGATGTGGCGCTATAAAATTTTATTGCTGGTAGTTTTTATTCCTCTTGTTTTTTATACCTTATGGCAGAGTTTTCGTGCATTCGAATTCCGTTATTTTTTACAGCGTCTTGCATTGTCATTTAATACAAAAATAAAGCCGGATGGAATATGGCTGCATGCTGCTTCTGTTGGAGAAGTGAACGCTGTGATTCCTCTAATAAAAAAAATACATGAAACACAACCTGACTTACCAATTACCCTGAGCAGTAACACAACCACCAGCGCTGCTGTGGCAAAAAAACAGTTGCCGCAAAACGTGCAACATTGTTACTTCCCTTTAGATTATAACTGGATGGTAAAACGGCTAATTAATAAAATAAAACCACAATCTGTTTACATTATAGAAACAGAATTCTGGCCAAATCTTTATACACAAATAAATAAAAAAAACATTCCGTTAATTATTATCAATGGCCGAATTTCTGAAAAAACATTACATACCAAAAACTGGCTAAAAAACATTTATGCAAAAATACTGCCCTTAGTCACAAAAGTTTACGCCCGCTCCGAAACCGATGCCTCACGATTTATTGAACTTGGTTTAAATAAAAATAAAATCGAAGTTCTGGGAAATATAAAATTCTCGGCTCCCTCTCGGCAAAATATTACAGCGGTTAATTTAAACAGACCTTATGTTCTGGCAGCATCTACCCGTGAAGACGAAGAACAAATTATTGTAGAAGCCTGGCTGAAGTCAGAACATGATAATCATTTGCTCGTCATCGTTCCCCGACATCCGAAACGATTATCCGATATTCTTAATCAACTCAAACCGTTTAAACTCAATATTTCTGTTCGTAGTAAAAAAGAACCTGTAACTAATTCAACGGATATTTATATTGCCGATACCATCGGCGAACTTAAACAGTTTATCGTCGGTTCAGAGTTTGTCTTAATGGGCGGTTCATTTGTTGAAAAAGGCGGACACAATATTCTGGAAGTTGCACAACTTGGCAAAGCTGTTATATTTGGATCGGATATGCGAAGTTTTGAGGATGAAGCAAAGACCTTTTGTCAATATCAAGCAGGGGTTCAGTGTAGCACTAATAATCTAAGTGAGATTTTAGAAAAACTGATAAATGATAAAAACTATCGAACCAAAATTGAACAAAATGCAAAAAATCTAATATCTGAAAATAATAATGTCAAAAAATACTATACTGCTATACAAATTAATCTAATCACATAACTAATGAAAAATCTCTCTTTTGATAAATACTTTCAATATTTAATAATTGGCTATGCCTTTGTTATTCCTATCACCATTGCCGGCATTGTTTTATTTGAACACCTGATTATTTTTTCTTTTATTATTGGATATTTCAAAGGACATATAAAGGTACAATTTTCAGAATTAAAAGAATCAAAAGTTATAATAACATTAGGTTTATTCTTACTATTAAGCCTAATATCTGTTATCTGGTCTGATGATAAGGCCTTCGCTTTATTATATATAAAAAAATATTATCGCTTCTTGCTTATTCCGATTATTTACCTTGCGTTTAATACTAAATACATCAAGCCCGTTTTTACCAGCTTCTTGCTCGGGATGCTTATTAGTGAAATTTTTTCTTATTTAATATTTTTTGAAATAATCCACTACAATAATATTCCTGCAAATGATCCTAGTCCATTCATGAATCATTCGGATTACAGTATATATTTAGCTTTCACATCCATGATATTGCTCAATAGAATATTTTCCGTACAAGAAAATAAAATAAAAATATTCTATTTCTTGTATTTTTTAACCACCACATCAAACTTATTCCTTAATGGTGGCCGTACCGGGCAAATTGTTTTTATAATATCAATTTTTGTTATCTTATACCTCAATATTCATAATAAAGTAAAAGGCGGGATGATAGCAGCTCTTTTAGTAATTGGAATTGTATCAACTGCATATACAGTCAGTCCTGTTTTTAAATCCAGAGGACTATTAGCCTATAACGATATGACAAATACAATTAAAAATGATGATTATAGCCAAAGCTTTGGTACACGTGTTTCTTTATGGATAATGGGGCTTGATGTGTTTAAAGATAACTTTTTTCTCGGTACAGGAATAGGAGACGAAAAAACTGGCATGCAGCAATATGCCAACAAACACAAGATAACCCGCTATCAAAATTTACCCGATAAGGGATTTATTGATTATCACAGTATGTATATACAACATGCCGTACAGCTAGGGATATTAGGGCTGCTATCTATGTTATATTTAGTTTATAGTCTGTTTGTAATAAAAATAAAATCTACTCTTTATAAAAACATTAGTGTTGCATTCGCGACAGCAATTCTTATATCTTCAATCGTTAGTAATTTATTGCACACTATATTTCCGATGGTTTTTTTCGCATTTTTCATTGCTCTTATAACTGCTCTTTCAAAATCAGAAAAGCATAACTAATGTTTATCCAAGCCTTCTTTACATTTAAATAGATTGTTATTTTTATTTCTTTCCATATTTTTCAACTCTTTTTCTGCTGATAATACATGTTTAAAACTTCTATCGTGATACAAGTGGAATATGTTTGCTACATTTTTGGCGGACTTGATTTTTAGTCCTGACGCCTTAAATCTCCACTCTAAATCTGTATCATCACCTACTGCTGTCTCTCCATAGCCTTCATCATAGCCGTTAATATTAATCATATCTTTTCTAAAGCATGAATAGTTACAACCAAGAATCCCTTTGCTCGATTTTCTGTTTTTAAGAAAAGCATTATATAAAAAACCGTTAGCTTTAATGTAAAAGCCCGCTTCAGCATGTCCTTCTTTTGTATCTTTTGCAATAAACGGGAATCTAAATACAAATGAATTTTCCAGTTCCAGTGGAGATAATTTTTTACTCCTTAATAAACCCGCATATTTAGGACCTAAATTACACCGTCTGCCACTAATAATACTACCTGCTTCTGATAAAAATACATGTGACTCAATAAAAGTACTGTAGGGAATACAATCTCCATCAATAAAAATTAAATATTCACCATCACTGGCTAAAATTGCATTATTAACTGATCTTGTTTTTCTTATGCCGAGGTCTTCCTGAAAAGTATGCTTTACATTTAAACCTTGTATACTTGAAACATAATCTTTCATTTTTTTTGAATCATTATCTTCTGCTATAACAACTTCAAAATTTTTGTATGTTTGCGTCTTCAGAGCTTGAATAATCAAATCCAGCGCCTCAATATCTTTATAGACAGCCACGATTAAACTAACTTTAGTTTGATGTTGTTTATTCATTCTATCCCTGATTGTATCCAATCATTTAAAGTCATCCCAACCATAGCCACGTAATAACGAGCGCCAGTTATTTTCTGAAAAATAAAAAATATTCTCATTTTTAGATATTTTATTTAAAGAACGTTTAAGTCTAAATAAATTCTCTTTTTGCCATTTTAAATTTGGCTTACGAATCCCGCAACGATCAAAATCAATCAAATAACAGCGGCCACCTTCATCTATTAATATATTATTTGCATTTAAATCTGCATGATATACGCCTTGCTCATGAAAGCGTCTTATAACACTGCCAATGGCTATCCAGTATCCCTCTACTAATTCTTCTACCATCAAAATATGCATTAATGTTCTTGAGCTTGGAATGCGATGCATCATGATATCTGCAGTATAGAGTAAGCCGGAACGTTCCAGTTTAATTGCTGCGGGTATGGGGACAGGCAAGCCTTTTTCCAGCATTTTTTCTAATAATCGCCATTCACGCCATGGCCGGGAAAACCGTAAACCAAACCAGATATATTTTTCTTTTGAAAATTTAGCGATCAAACCACCACGTTGATAATGTCGTAAAACAAAATCACGTCCCTGGTGTTGAATAAAGAAAGTGGTACCGCGCCCTTCTGCAAAGCCGACAATAGAACTGCGTTGTGCCCAGACTCGAGAATTAAAACTCACATCCTCAATATTATTGAAAATATCCGAATCATAACGAATATGCAGGCCTTTTTTATGGAATTCAGAAAGATTCATCAATTTAATCATTTTTATCTGTGTTAACAACAAACATGATTATAATGCTAATTTAGTCAAAATCGAAATAAAAATAAAAGACTTATTGCATTCACACAACGACTTACTTCGTATAGGATATAATGCTATATCATCTATTAACTTGTTAAATTATCTATCGAATGTCGCGCATTAAACTCAGCCTAACTCTTATATTTTTAGCCTTGGGGCTTTTTAGCTTATTTCGAGGTATTTTACTCGTTACATACTATGATGAGTTTGCAACCTTGTCCTTTTTTGAGGTTTTTCAGTCTTTTATTTATGGTTTACGATTTGATCTTGCCCTGGCATGTATTATTTTTCTTATCCCCATCTTAATGATCAACTTACCGGCAAAATGGGCCGAAAATCCAAAGTGGCTCAGTTTTTGGTATTGGGTATGCTTACCGATTATTCTTGCTATTTGTTTCTTGCTTGCTGCTGATATTGCTTATTATGCTTATGTAAAACGCCATATAACGCAGGAGCTACGTTTAATCTTGCACGACTCCTTCTTTATTTTGCAGATTGGCTTAAATAGTTACAAACTGGCATTGTTAGGTTTCGCTACTTTTGCAGGGGCTCTTTTTTTACTTTGGAAAAAAGTATTTCCAAAAGATATTTTAGCCATTGAGTCTTATCCATCCGGCTCAACAAGCCTGGTTAAGCGAATCACAATTTTTACTTTAGTTTTTCTTGTTATGGCGATTGGGTTTCGTGGTGGCATTCAACGTAAAACGATACATGTTATTAATGCTTTTGCGACAGGAAACCCTACACAAGGTAATCTCATTTTAAACGGTGCATACAGTGCAATACGTTCTTTTGATAATAGACCTTCCGTTTCACATGCATTTTATAGTTCAGATAAACTTCAGCAACAAGCTATAAAACTTGGATTATTTAAACAAAACAAGAACTATCCTTTCCAGCAAAAATTTTCTCCTGCACATGAAAACAAACTAAATATCGTTATTATCTTATTAGAAAGCTGGAGTTATAAATATATCGATGCTTTATCCGGAAATAATTATGGCATTACTCCAAACTTTGACAAAATTATAAAAAACGGACTTAGCTTTAATCGTTTTTATTCTGCCGGTCAACGCAGTATTGAAGGTCTGCAAGCAGTATTGACCGGTGTCCCGCTGCTGGTTGATTTACCTCGCTTAGGCTGGGGACTGGAAAACAGTAAATTCTCACGTTTAGGCGCTCTATTAAAAAAACATGATTACCACACACTCTTTGTACAAAGTTCGCGCCGCACCTCCTTCCATATTGATAGTATCTCTGCTGCAGCCGGCTTTGATAATTACTTTGGTCGTGAAGATATGGATATTGAACTGGACTATGCCAACCCGGATTCATTTTGGTTTGGCTGGGACCATGAGACCTTTAATAAGGTACAAAGTTACTTATCAACAACTAAAGAACCATTTATTAATTTTACTTTTACCGGTTCAACACATAGTCCATATGGCACTCTACCTAAAGAGTTTTTAAAATACCCTCATAGCACAGACACTGAAAACGGTTTTATGAACACACTGTTTTATGCTGACTGGGCGCTTGGACAATTTATGGAAAAAGCCCGGCAACAATCCTGGTTTAATAATACCGTTTTTTTCTTTACTGCTGATCACACTCTGGGAGCATATCAAACAGGAACAATACTTGAACAATTTCATATTCCTTTTGTTATCTACTCTCCAAATCATATTAAAGCCGGTGTGAATAATGTGATTGGTTCACATTTGGATATTTTGCCTACCGTCATCGATATTTTAGGACTCCCTGATACTTTTTCTGCGGTAGGAAAATCTTTGTTAAAAAAGAAAAATAATAACAAAGCATATGCCTATATTCGTAAAGGAAATCTTTCGGGCATAATTAATAATGAAGGTTATTTACTACATTCATTACGAAAGGTAGTTGAAGCCAAAACACTGCATAATCAACCGTTAGCTAAAAACATACAAGATAAGCTTGAACTCAATTTATTAACTATTGATCAAATGGCGTATGAAGCGATTAATTCTAATGTCTGGGCACCTTAACGAATGATGGCCAATGAACACATTGTCAAAACACCGCCACAATCTCTTTGTATTTTAAGACTGTCGGCATTAGGCGATATCACCCACACTCTCCCGATATTCCATACTATACGGGATACGTGGCCAGAGACTAAAATAACCTGGATTATAGGAAAAGCGGAGTATGAAATTGTAAAAGGGTTAAAAGGTGTTGAATTTATTATTTTTGATAAGAAAGCAGGCTTTAGCGCTTACAAAAATATTCGTAAAATATTAAAACACAAAAAATTTGATGTCTTGTTGCATATGCAAATGTCATTGCGGGCAAGCTTGATTAGTTTATTGATTAACGCAAAAACTAAAATCGGCTTTGATCGAGCCCGGGCAAAAGATGGGCAATGGTTATTTACCAATAAAAAAATTAAACCTCAGCAGCATCAACATGTCATCGATAGTTTTTTTGGTTTTACTGAAACATTAGGTATTAACAAAAAAAAATATAAATGGGATATTCCAATTTCCGGTGATGATAAAAAATGTGCTAAAAAGTTACTCCCTAACATTTCTAAATATATCATTATTAGCCCATGTTCCAGTAAAGATTACCGTAACTGGAACACGAAAGGTTACGCAGATATTGCAGATTATATTAAAGAAAAATATCACTATGATGTTGTTTTAACTGGTGGGAACTCTACTATTGAAAAACAATATGCTAAAGAAATTATGCAACAGTGTTCCTCAGTACCGGTAAATTTAATCGGCAAAACTAAAATAAAAGAATTATTATCCATTATTCAAAATGCCCGCTTTATGATTAGTCCGGATTCAGGCCCGGCGCATATGGCAACTGCAATGAATACCCCGGTGATCGGTTTGTATGCCAGCACTAATCCTGATCGAGCCAGACCCTATTTAAGCAATGAGTGGATGGTAAACCGATACCCCGAAGCAATTCAAAAAAAATATCATAAAAAAGTTGAAGAAATCCTATGGGGAAGTCGAGTCAGGGATGAGTGGGCAATGAACTTAATAACCATTGATGAAGTAAAAAATAGAGTTGATCGCTTATTAGCAAAATCTTAATACCTACAAATGTATTAATTCTCTGAAAACTCTCCAAAAGTGCTCTCTTTAATGTAAAATATCATCTAACTTATTCAAAATAACAGGATTGAATCAATGAAAATTGTTGTTGTTGGCACAGGCTATGTTGGCCTTGTTACCGGTACATGTTTTGCTGAACGAGGTAATAATGTAACCTGCGTCGATATAGATCAAAAGAAAATTGATAACCTGCATAAAGGTATTCTTCCAATCTATGAACCCGGTTTAGAAACACTGGTTAAAACGAATGTGGAAGAAAAACGCTTATCGTTTACAACAAAATTAGCCGATGTTATTAATGGTGCCGATCTAGTATTTATTGCAGTGGGTACTCCGCCCGGTGAAGACGGCTCAGCTGATCTTCAGTATGTTCTGGGTGTTGCCAGTGACATTGGCAAACATATGACAGATTATGCTGTAATTGTGGATAAGTCGACTGTACCGGTAGGAACTGCTGATAAAGTCACAGCGCAAATTCAAAGTGAGCTTGACAAGCGCAAAGTCGATATTACTTTTGATGTGGCAAGTAATCCTGAGTTTCTTAAAGAAGGCGCTGCCATTGAAGACTTCATGCGCCCCGACCGGGTTGTTATTGGTACCGCAACCGATAAGGCTGCAGAAATGATGCGGGACTTATACAAACCCTTTGTCCGTAATCACCAGCACATCATTATTATGGGCATTCGCGATGCGGAAATGACAAAATATACAGCAAATTCCATGCTGGCCACTAAAATATCTTTCATGAATGAAATTGCAAACCTCTGTGATATTTTAGGCGTTGATGTAGAAAATGTCCGTCAGGGTATTGGCTCTGACAGTCGAATTGGCTTTTCATTTATCTACCCGGGCTGCGGTTATGGTGGCTCCTGTTTCCCCAAAGATGTTCAGGCACTGATACGTACTGCAAACTCGGTTGATTATGATGCAATGATTTTAAAAGCGGTCGAACAACGTAACAACCAGCAAAAATATCGCTTATTTGAAAAAATCGTCGAACGCTACGGAAAAGATCTTAGCGGTATGACATTTGCCTTATGGGGCCTGGCCTTTAAGCCGGGCACCGATGATATGCGTGAAGCACCTTCAAAAGTAATATTGCATGAGCTTATTCCTGCCGGTGCTAAAGTCATAGCTTATGATCCCGTGGCTAGCGAAATTGCACAAGCTGAATTACCTGCGGACTGGTTTAAACATGGCCATTTAAAATTAGTCGAACATCAGTATGATGTATTACCCGATGTCGATGCACTTATCCTGGTAACCGAATGGAAACCATTTAATAACCCGGATTTTGAAAAGATGAAAGAGCTAATGAAATCTCATGTTATTTTTGATGGCCGAAACCAATATGAACCCAAACTCATGCATAAATTAGGTTTCAGTTACTTAACAATTGGACGAGATGCAGCAAATGGATAATTATCATCGTAAGCGTATTCTTATAACGGGTGGAGCAGGATTTTTAGGCTCTCACCTTTGCGAAAGATTATTAAAAGAAGGTAACGAAATAATATGCCTTGATAATTTTTTCACAGGAACAAAAGAAAACGTTGCCCACATGATAAGCGACCCTTATTTTGAAATTATACGACACGATATTGAGTTTCCAGTACATATTGAAGTAGATGAAATTTATAATCTTGCATGTCCGGCTTCTCCCCCACATTACCAGCATAACCCTATCCACACGAATAAGACCAACGTATTGGGTGCAATTAATATGCTGGGACTCGCAAAGCGGAATAACGCTAAAATTATGCAAGCATCAACCAGTGAAGTGTATGGCGACCCGCATGTTCATCCACAAACAGAGGACTACTGGGGCAATGTAAATCCAATTGGTATTCGCTCCTGTTACGATGAAGGAAAACGTTGCGCGGAAACATTATTCTTTGATTATTATCGTGAACACAATTTAAAAATTAAAGTTGCCAGAATATTCAATACGTATGGCCCTAATATGCATCCAAGCGATGGACGCGTTGTCTCAAATTTTATTGTTCAGGCTCTTAAAGACGAAGACATTACTATTTATGGTGATGGCTCACAGAGTCGTTCTTTTTGCTATGTTGATGAATTAATCGATGGTTTTATTCGATTAATGGCTTCTGATGAATTTACCGGACCGGTTAATTTAGGTAATCCGGTAGAGTTCACTATAAAAGAACTAGCAGAAAAAATTATTGAGCTAACAAATTCAAAATCTAAATTAACTTTAAAACCTTTACCACAAGATGACCCAAAGCAACGACAGCCCGATATTACATTAGCCAAAAAAGAGCTAAAATGGGAACCTCAAATCAAACTTGAAGAAGGGTTGGTGAAAACAATTAAATACTTTGATAATTTGATTAAAGAGGGTCGAGCTTAATACTCTTAACTGTTAGGCTGATTCAAAAACCTCTATTAATCGGTTAAAATGTTTCTCCTCAGAGAAACGTTCATCAGCCTCTTCTTTCCCGGCTTTTGCTAACTTTTCACAAAAAACCTGATTACTCACTATTTTTAATAGCTGAGTAACTAAATCATCAACATTCTCAGTTTCAAATAATAAACCGGTTTCTTCATGTTTAATTATTTCGGGAACACCACCGCAGTTTGAACCGATAACAGCAACACCTGCTCGCATGGCTTCAGGTAGCACTAAACCAAATGTTTCACATTTTGTTGCTAAAATTACCGCATCAAAACAGGCCATAATACTTGTAGGATCATTATGAAAGCCAAGGTAAAAAATATTATGTTCAAGGCTATTCAATTTTATTTCAGTTTGCAGAGTACTAAAATACTCCTTATCCATAACATGTCCAATAATAGCAAGCTGAACATTATGACCTTGATTATTTAATTCTTTAACCGCCTCAATCACTAAATGTTGGCCTTTCCCTTTTTCAATCCGACCAAAAATGACCAACCGAAATGCATTTTCATCTAAACCAGAATCTTTAAGGTAGGACTGGCAAAGATCTTTATTATTTTTTGCTGCCGGAACCCCATGATATACAAGGTGAATCTTATTATTATTTAAGGGAAGATAATTTTCAGCAACCGTACTCAGTTCCTGAGTAATCGTTAAGTAAGCATCAATATTTCTATATAAAAAACGGTGGTAAAAATCATCCTTTTTACGCGTTAAAGCCATATGCCTTGTGTAAATCAATTTAACCTTTCTACCGCTAAATACTTTAGCTAAAACAACAAATAAGAGATCTTTACCCCAATGCACATGTAAAATATCAATTTTATTAGAACGAATATATATCGCTAATTTTAAAGCTGAAAACAAGGGAAATAAATGAAAAACAGATGAAAAAGTTTTACTGGAAATATTATTATCATTTAACCTATTAGCCATAAATGAGTTTTTTCGGGCGAGGACATCATAATTAAAATTATTATCATTTAAAAATTTTGCCACTTTTAAAATATATAACTCAAGCCCACCAAAACCGCGAGACATACAAACTTCTAGAATATTCATGCTTCTCCGTTTTATATGCTGGAAAATATTTCTATTTGAGAGTAAAAATCAGTACAATGATACCTTTAATATGGTACCTAAGTAAATTTTAATAATGGAATATCCTATGAATATCCTGATTGTAGATATAACCTCATCAGAAAATTATGATTTTAAATATATGGAAAATAATCCATTGGGTGGCACTGAATCTACAGTCTTAAGGCTAGCAAAAGAATTAGCTCTAGAACATAACGTTTATCTATCGCAAATTAATCGTACAAAACGATATGTTGAAAATAATGTAACATTTATACATTATGATGAAAGTTTAAATCAAAATGAATTTATACCAGATAGAATTATTATTATACGAAAATACAAGCTATTAAAAGACTATAGCTTAATCTATCCAAATGCCCAGATGTTTGTTTGGGTACATAATTTCTCAAAATATGAAGTGCTTGGTAGACGCCATTGGATGGTTAAAACTAACGCAAAAATAATTTGTGTATCCAAAAGTCATGAGAAGCATATCAATAAAGTTTTAAATGGTGCAGTGTCCTGGATATTTCGATTACTCACGTTAAAATTTAAAAAAATACCTGTAACTTATGTATACAATACAATTGAACAAGATTTTTCTCAAAAATCGTATAATGTAGATCCTAATAAACTTTTATTCTTCAGTTCTCCTTATAAAGGTCTGAAACAATCCCTGGAAAATTTTTCAGCATTACTAAAAAAGGCACCCGAATATAAACTATATATTACTGCCGTTGAAGAAAGCATTGATGCCTATAATCTGGATAAAGAATTAGTACATTCTGATTCTGTCGTACTTCTAGGAAGAATATCAAAATCAGAAATTATAAAACATTTACAGGAATCTTTTTGTGTCTTTTATCCTCAAGCGGTATTCGCAGAAACTTTTGGATTAGTATATATTGAAGCAAACTGTGCTGGTACACCTGTACTTACTCATAATATTGGTTCAGCTGGTGAGGTAATGAAAAACAAAGATCAAATCGTTGATGCTCGTGATCCTCAAGAAGTCATCAATAAAATGTTAAAGTGGAAAAAACATGGTCGCCCAGAAGTAACCTGTGATGAAAGATTTTCCATTTCACATGTAATTATTAAATGGAAGAAAGTGCTTAAGTTAAGTTAAGTTAAGTTAAGTATGAAAAATAAAACTCTATTAAAAATAAAAAGCACAGCTATTATTTGCTTATCCCCTACGCATGGCGGAATGGAAATGGATGCTTTCCGTATTGCAAAATTACTATCTAATAATACTAATATCGTTCTCATCGTTAAAAAAAGCTCAGCACTTGAACTTCAATATAAAGCTGAGGCAGAAAAATATAATATCCAAATGGAATCGATAAAGTTTACAAAAAATTTAAGTTTATCTATAGTTTTTGGTGTAAGAAAAATTATTAAAAATAATAACATTGCAAATATTATTTACTTTGGAGCATCTGAACTAAAATCTTTATATTTCTCATTTATCGGTTTTGATATAAATTTAATAATTCGTCATGGGACCACTAAATCCCGTTCAAAAAAAGATCTATTACACCGATTTCTATATAAAAAAGTGAACTATCATATTGCAATATGTGAGCATTTAGCTAAAAATGTTAGAGAAATCATCCCTTTTGGTCCTAATACTAAATTAGAAATTATTTACTCATCCCTGCGTAATATTCCCGATAACATTAGACCATCAAAACCCCATATAACTCGTTCTATTTCATTACTGCATATCGCAAGAATAACGGATGGTAAAGGTCAAATAGATGCAATAGAAGCATGTCGTATTTTATATGATATAAAAAAAGACTTTTCACTTCATTTAGTTGGCGATATTGATCCTGGATATAAAGATGAGTTCTTGTCATATTTAGATGAAATACCATACAAACAGTCAATAGTGCTCGAAGGATTTAGTTCTGATGTTTCTCAGTTTTACCGGAAATCTGACATATTTATATTTCCCAGTAAAGGTGAAGGTTTGAGTAATTCATTTATTGAAGCACTAAGCTATGGACTCGTATGTATATCTTACCGCAATACGTCATTTCCAGAGTTATCAACACTTGGATTTAAATTTAAAATGGCTGATGATAGAAACTTACAGTCCTTAAAGAATGAACTATCATCTTCTGTAGATTATATTGAAAATAATTCTATGCCTATTACTGAAAACATAATTCTAACTAAAAAATTATTTTCTAAAACAAGAGAATTAAAAGATTTCCTTGATATTTTAAGGTAATATTTACATTCTCAAAAACTCTAGTAGAAACATTGATAATGCTTAAAAGTATAAAAAAACGCTATAATTGGATAACTAAAGTACGCTTCGACAAGCAAACTGGCTTTTTTAATTACGAACGTTTTGGAAAAAAAATATTTATAAGGTATCCACGCCACTTTTTACCTGAAAAAGAAAATAAATGGCTATGTGAAAAAATATTTTTTCATTATTACTTACCAAAAAATAATGAGCAAGTTGTAGATCTTGGTGCAGGTTATGGTGAAGAAGCTGTATATTTAAACAATTTATCGCCGGATGTTAAATATTTAGCCGTGGAAGCTCAACCAGTTATTTATGAATGTATTTCAAATACCTTTAGAGGGCTAAATTCCGAAAGTATAGTTTCACCTTTTGTTATTTCACCACAAAAAGACATAAAGTTTATTAGTCAGTATTCCTATGCTTCTGTTGGTTCAATACCTGAAGGGTACATAGAAATACCAACTATTAAATGGGATGATTTTTTACAACGTTACAATATAAATAACATTGATCTATTGAAAATGAATATTGAAGGAGGAGAGAAACCATTTCTTGAGTCTATTACTGATTTTTCTATAATTAAAAGATTTGTTATATCCTGTCATGATTTCCGAGCAAATAATAATGAAGGTGAATTTTACCGGACTAAAGATCGCGTTATAGCTATCTTAGAAAAAAATGGCTATAAAATTAAAATTTTCAATTATGGGATCAATTGGAGTGATGATTGGATATTCGCTTCAAAAGATACTTAATTATATTTAATACCTCATAGAAGTGAAATCGTATAAAATTAAAAAAATACTAATAATTAGAAATGATAAGCTGGGTGATTTTATCTTAAGCCTCCCGGTTTTTTCACTTATCAAACAATATTGTCCTGCTGCCGAGCTTCATGCTTTTGTTCCGGCTTATACTGCTGAGATTGCTGAATATTGTCATTTTATTGATCGAGTAATTATTGAGCCTGGCAATTCGGCTGAATTATCAAAGCAATTAAATATTTTACAGACTATTCGTGCTGAAAAATACGATGCGATTATTACATTATATTCAACCACACGAATTGGAATATTTTCATTTTTTTCAGGTACTAAATATCGCTTGGCACCTGCAACTAAACTGGCACAAATTTTTTATAATCATAAATTAGTACAAAGACGGTCTAAATCTTTAAAACCGGAATATGAGTATAATCTTGATCTTGCTATAAAATATTTATCTGATATTGGTGTTCCTGTTAAAGAAAAACCAAAACCGCATTTTTTACACTTTGAAGAAAATGAAATAAAAACAATCCGAACAAATTTTTGTAAAAAATATCACATTAATTTCAATACAAAGTTAATTTTCATTCATCCCGGTACTGGTGGCTCAGCAACAAACTTAAATATCACACAGTATGCTGATTTAATAAAAAATCTTACTCTCACTGAAGATCACACTTTTGTAATCACCGCCGGGCCAGACGAGCTTGACTACGCAAAAGAACTGTCAGTATTAATAAAAGATACTTCACATCTTATTTATCATTCCACAGAGGGGCTGGTTAACTTTGCAAAATTAATTCAGTGTTGTGAACTCTTCATTAGCGCTTCTACCGGTCCATTACATATTGCAGGGGCGCTGGATAGACCAACGGCAGCTTTTTATCAACGCCGTCGTTCCGCAACGGCTTTAAGATGGCAAACTTTGAATTCTGTAAATAGACGACTTGCTTTTGCGCCACCTGAAACAGCCGGGGAATCTGATTTACAATCCATTGATGTTATTGAAGCAGCAAAAATAATCCGTTCAACCTATTTTGAATAGTTAATTAGCACCCTTCCAGCGTTTAAATAATACTTTATTGTATTTCACAAAAGCATGCATACCCGATAATACTGCAACAACCAGGCCTGCATAGCCATCCATAAAACCACGTTTAAAAATATATAACTTTAAAAAAGTCCATAATCCATGAGTCCATGGACTTAACATATTTACTTTTTTATTTTTTCGTATAATTTCATTCGCTCCGATTTCAGTAAAGGAATCCATCGTTTGAATATGCTCGGAGATGCTATCAAAAGAATAATGGAGCAAGTCACCTTTTAAAGTAACAATATTATTTCCTGATAATTCAATATGATCATGGGGGTTTGTACCGGCCCAGTGCGCAGTATTTTTATTAAATAAACGAATTTTAAAATCAGGATACCAGCAATGATTTAACCATCGATAAACATAAAACGTACGTCGGGCAAATTTATAAGCATCGGCCTGTTCAAGATTATTTTTAACATTCAGGATGGATTTTTTTAACTCTTCACTCACTTGTTCATCGCAATCGAGACTTAAAACCCAGTCATGGCTGGCTTTTGTAATTGCCAGGTTTTTTTGTTCAATGTGCCCCAGAAATTTTTGATTATAAATTTTATCTGTATATTTTTTGGTTATTTCAAGAGTACGATCTGTACTTAAAGAATCGACAACAATAATCTCATCAACAATACCTTGCAGACTTTTTAAGCATCCTTCTATTTTTTTCTCTTCATTGTAAGAAATAATACATGCTGAAATTTTTGCCATGGTTTCTCTTCTTATTCAATAATTTCTTTGATATTTTTTAACACATCATCAACAGTAATGTTATTTAAACAATTTGTATGTCCCAGAGGGCAGGTTCGTTTAAAACACGGACTACATTCAAGTGCGAGATATTCAATTTTCGCTTTCTGTGTTAATGGTGGTGTATAGTCCGGTGTTGATGAACCGTATATCGCAACAAGGGGAATACTTACTGCTGCTGCAATATGCATTAAACCCGAATCATTTGTTACTGCACTCTCGCACACCGATAATAGATCAATACTATCTTCTAATCGTGTTTTACCACAAAGGTTAATTGCAGTATTGTCTTTAGCTATAACCGAAGCAGTTGCATGATCCTTTTCAGAGCCAAGTATCCAGATTTGAAAGCCCTGCTCAATTAATTTATTTGCCAAAGCTGCATAATGTTTTACAGGCCAGCGTTTTGCTTCTCCATATTCGGCACCGGGTAAAAAAGCTATCACAGGTTCATCAAGTTTCAGCTTTAATTCTTGCAGTAACCTTTGTAAATTATCTTTATCAATACTTAATTTGGGAAAAGGAATCACAGGAGATTGATTCGACTCCCCATTTAAACCTAAATTAACGTAACGTTGTACCGTTTGTGTTAATACATTTTTATTAAGTGGGCGTATGTCATTTAAAATGCCGTAACGCATCTCGCCACGATAACCTGTTCGCTGTTTTGCTTTTGCAAAAAAGGGCACAAGAGCAGATTTATATGAACGAGGTGTAACTATCGCCTGATCATATTTTTGTTCCCACAGTGACAGACCTAATTTAATACGTTGCCATAATCCAAATTCACCATGACTTAACGGTAAATTAATGGTCTTTCTGACTTCTTGCATACGTGCCAATATCGGGTTTGACCATGCTGGTGCCAGGACATCGATCTCGGCATCAGGCGATTGTTGTTTTATGGTGATAAATAAACTCTGTGCCATGACCATATCACCCACCCAAGCCGGGCCTGCAATTAAAATTTTAGGTGAATGTGCCGAGCTACCCGTGGAGTTCATACTATTTACGCAGTACAAATCCGGTTAACAACTTCAACATTTTGTTTTAAATGTTTTGCATTAATCGTTCCAACAATCGCACTACTAACTCCCGAATGCTTAAAGATATACTCAAATGCCTGCTCAACGCCACTGCCACCGGCAGATTTATCAGCATGACCGCTTTGTAAACCTTTTTTAATCACCACACCTTTATTTAATTCGGCTGCTCGTGCAATAACAGGTAAATCATGATCATCACTCAAATTTAAAGTTGCCATAACGACATCGGTATTTTCAACGATCCACAAACCACCTTCGACTGTTTTTGTCGACATGCCGTAAGATCGAATGAGTCCTTTTTGTTTTAATCGATCCAGCTCTTCTAGTGCACCTTCATTGTTAATAATATGCATATCATCGCCATTGGAATGTACTAATACCATGTCCAAACTATCACGTTTTAATCGTTTTAAACTTCTCTCAACACTCATGCGCGTATGTGTAGCTGAAAAATCAAAACGTGACTTTCCATTTTCAAAAATCTCGCCCACTTTAGTCATAATCACCCAGTCATTTGGATTTACCATTAACTGTCCAAGTCGCTCTTCACTATTTCCATAGGCGGGTGCTGTATCAATAAAGTTAATTCCTAATTCCCGAGTCAAAGCAAGAAGATTACGCACGTCATTGTCATCAGGAATAGTAAAGCCACTTGGGTATTTAACTTCCTGATCGCGTCCAAGTTTAACTGTGCCCAAGCCCAGTACACTCACTTCAATCCCTGTTGAACCCATTTGTCTTTTTGTTAATGTGACCATTTATCTTCTTCCTGCCAGGGTAATTCGGCAATTGAGGCATGACTAAAGTCAGGCATTTCATTTGCACCACTTTTATTGATGTTTTGTTTTTCCAGTTTAGTCAGTACCTCATTTGCCAACCCCGGGGTTAAGGCTAACTTTGTCGGCCAGACCGTCATAACATTATTTTCTTCATATGAAAAAAAGGTACTTGGACGCTGCCCGTCTTTTTGTTTTGGTTCTGCACGATTAATATCTAATGTTGCCCACTGCATTAGTGAAAAATTAAGCCAGGGCATTAACGCCTGTAATTCTTTTTTTGCTTTATTAATTTGTTCTTTATCTGTGCGGTGAACACCTTCTTCTGCTAACTGCCCACCAAGATACCAAACGACATTGCCATTTTTATCTTCACCACTGGTAATAGTTATTCTCGGGTTAACACTTGCTCCTAAACAATGCGCATACAGTTTCTCTGGCAGCCCACCCTTAACCATGACCATTTTTAAAGGGCGTAATTGCATTTCAGGAACGGTGCGTCCCATTTGTTTTAGTAAATCTGCATTCCCTTGTCCCGCTGATAAAATAATTTTTTCTGCCTTAATATTCCAGACCTCACCATTAGCGGCTTCTACGCTCAGCAGCTTTTCAGAAAATGATTTTACTGATTTTATCAGCATAATATTTTTAAAATTTGGCTCGGCTAATGCACGAATAATGCTGGCAGCATCTATCACCGGCTCATCAAGCTGATAAACCTTGCCTTTGAATTTTTTATTTTGAAATGCTGCAGGATAATTTTCTTTTTTTACCGTCTGCATACGACCACGCACAATACGACTTGCAAAAAAACCGGATAATCGAGACAACAAACCCGGCGTAGACCACATGTATTGATGCTCTGATAAAATAGTGGCAGATGAAAGATCCACTTCACCATTGCCTTGTAAACAATCACGCCAGATTTTTGGCATGGTAAAGATAGATTCTGAAGATGCTGTTAACTTTCCGGTTAATGCGTATTTTGTACCACCATGGATAATGCCTTGAGAGTATCGAGTTTGGCCTGCGCCGAGCGCATCATTTTCCAGCAACACAGTCTGGTAACCCGCCTGACGACAACGTGCCAATAACCAGAGTCCGGCTATGCCTCCGCCAAAAATAACAACATCAACATTAAGAGCCTTATCATTAGCGGTTGTCATACTGACTTCTACTTTTTAATTTTATTTTCAGTCTCACGAATGGTACTTATAATTCCGGTTGTTGAAACACCATCTATATAGGTCAGTACTTTAACTTCACCACCCGCTTCACGAATACAATCACCACCGGGAATTTTATCCGGATCGTTGTCGCCGCCTTTTACCAGAATATCGGGGTTTAGCTTACAAATTTGACGGGTTGGTGTGTCTTCATAAAATGGCACAACCCAATCAACACATTCCAGCGCTGCTAACATACGCATGCGTTTTTCCATGGTATTAACCGGACGTTCGGGACCTTTTAATCTTTTAACTGAATCATCATCATTCACAGCAACAATTAAACGATCACCCAGCTCTTTTGCCTGTTCCAGATATGCAACATGACCTGCATGTAAAATATCAAAACAACCATTAGTCATCACCACCGTTTCACCGTGTTCTTTAGCTTCGTTAACCATTTGTAGTAAAGCATCTTCTTCGACAACACCGCGTTGAATTTGATGCTGCTTGCGTATTTCTCGACGCAGTTCGTCCATACTGACTGTGGCTGTACCTACTTTACTCACCACAATCCCTGCTGCAAGATTAGACAATGCGGTGGCATCAGCAAAAGAGTCACCGGCGGCTAGTGCTGCGGCTAAAACAGAAATCACCGTATCACCGGCACCGGTCACATCATAAACTTCTTTCGCACGAGTGGGTAAATGGATAGCGGGTAAATCTTTTTGTAACAAGGTCATGCCTCGTTCACTTCGTGTAATAAGTAATGCCTGCAGATCAAGGCGTGTCATTAATTGCTGGCCTTTGCTGACGATATCTTCATTATTGTCACACTGCCCTACGACACCTTCAAACTCATGCATATTCGGTGTAATTAGAGTAGCGCCACGATATTTTGTAAAATCAGCGCCTTTAGGATCGACCAAAATGACTTTGTTTTCTTTACGTGCAAGCTGAATAAATTCCTGTACCTGTCGCAATGTACCTTTACCGTAATCCGATAAAACAACGGCACCTGTATTTTTTAATTGCGACTGAAAGCTTTTTAATAAATTATCCGCTTTTTGATTTTCGAATCCGTCTTCAAAATCAAGACGAATAAGTTGCTGATGACGACTTAACACGCGTAGCTTGGTAATGGTGGCTGCACCTGCCAGTTTATCAAAAAGACAATTCACACCCACCGGCTTTAATAAATTTTCTAATGCCTGACATTGCTCATCATCACCGGTATATCCCATTAAATTTGCATTACCGCCTAAGGCTGCAATATTAAGGGCAACATTTCCGGCTCCGCCGGCACGTTCTTCGGCTTCCTCAACCTTCACTACAGGTACAGGTGCTTCCGGCGATATACGTGATGTGTCCCCATGCCAGTATCTGTCCAGCATTAAATCACCGACAACTAAAACATTCGCTGCCGAAAGGGTAGGTAATTCTATTTTCATATTATTTTATTCAGTTTTTAAAACGTAAACCGCACCACAATAAGGACATGTCGCTTCACCACTATCTTCAATGGGCAAGTAAACACGAGGATGAGAGTTCCATAACGACATATTTGGCATAGGACAATGCAATGGTAAATCTTTATGTGTTATTTCATAACGCTTAACCGCATTTGACTCTAAAGGTTTTGTACTTGCATTGACTGTGTCACCCATTTCCTCGTGCCTCTTAATTTATATTTTATTATTATTTTACCGGTGTTAACCAATCCATATGATCGGCTACGCGACCATGTACCAAATCAAAATATTTAGACTGTAATTTTTCAGTTATTGGCCCACGTACACCTGAGCCGATTGTACGTCCGTCCAGTTCACGAATCGGCGTCACTTCTGCCGCTGTGCCGGTGAAGAATGCTTCATCTGCTACATATACTTCATCTCGTGTAATACGTTTCTCGCGAATCTCGTAACCAAACTCTTCGGCAAGTTTAACTATCGTCTCACGGGTAATGCCTTCTAGTGCCGAAGTTAAGTCCGGTGTAAAAATTACCCCGTTGCGAATAATAAAGATATTCTCACCGCTGCCTTCGGCAACAAAACCATCTACATCAAGCAATAGCGCTTCATCATATCCATCACGTAACGCTTCTTGTAATGCCAGCGTTGAATTCATGTAATTGCCGTTTGCCTTTGCCTTACACATGGTGATGTTGACATGATGACGAGTGTAAGAAGAGGTACGAATACGAATCCCTTTCTCAAGAGCATCAGTTCCCAAATAGGCACCCCATTCCCAACCGGCGACCATAACGTGAACTTTTAAATTATCTGCGCGCAAGCCAATACCTTCGGAACCATAAAAACACATTGGGCGTAAATAAGCCGAATCGAGATTATTCTCCCGCACAATCTGTTTTTGCACTTCATTAAGCGTGTCTTTGTCAAAAGGAATATCCATCCCTAATATGTGTGCTGAACGAAATAAACGATCGGTATGGTCTTCTAAACGAAAAATAGCCGTACCTTGATCAGCATGGTAGGCGCGCACGCCTTCAAAAACACCCGTGCCATAATGCAGGGTATGCGTCAAAACATGTACCTTGGCTTCACGCCACGGTACTAACTCACCGTCCAACCAAATTACTCCATCACGGTCAGCCATCGACATAACTTTATCTCCAATTATTGCGTCATTCCGGCAATTTTTTGCCCGGAATCTTGTTAATATTTTTTCTGGATTCCGGCTTAAAACATACCGGAATAACAGTACTTTTAATTATTGACCAGCCAGTTCTGCCAAATTTGCTGAACAGCGGTTGATAATTCACTATATTCTTCAGCAGCCACTAAACCGGGCTGCTCCTGCAGTGCCATTTTATGCAATCGTGCCCGAAAAGTCCGGTACGCATCACTTAATACCACAACATCGTTTTTTGCCATTAAATCTGCTCGCGCCAGGGCTTCAAGCAGATGAATGTTGTCGGTATATTCTAGCAAATCCGGCTTTTCACACGCCCATGCCAGAACCCCGTATTGCACCATAAATTCGATATCAACGATACCTCCAGCCCCCTGTTTCAGGTCAAACTGGCCTTTTTTCTCTTTAGAAAGCTCTTTACGCATGCGATTTCTCATATCCAGCACTTCTTTTCGTAAATTTTCCCTGTCGCGTTGCTGTGAAAGCACTTCCCGACGAATGTCCGTAAATTGCTCGGCAATTTGTGGATCACCGGCCACCACACGAGCCCGAACCAAAGCCTGATGCTCCCACAACCAGGCCTTTTTAAGCTGGTAGTCCCGATAAGCTTTTAAATTGATCACTAAAAGTCCAGAAGCACCATCGGGGCGTAATCGCATATCTGCTTCATAAAGCCCACCGGCAGATGTACGGGCCGTCAATAAGTGAATGATACGCTGGCCTAAACGGGCAAAAAATACCGGTACAGAGATGGATTTTTCACCTTCCTTCACCTGAGTCATTAAATTATTACTTTCACTGCCATGCAAAAAAACCATATCCAGATCAGAGCCATACCCCAACTCATAGCCACCCAGTTTACCGTAACCCAGAATAGCAAAGCCTTTCTCACAAACACGTTCCTCACCCTGCTCCAGCTTACAAATTGGCCGACCATGACGTGAAACCAGATGCCGCCATGCCTGTTCCAGAGCCTCTTCCAGAATCACTTCAGCAATCCACGATAAGTGATCACTGACTTTCATTAATGGCAGAGCATCTACAATATCTGCTGCGGCCACACGCAGCACATTTGCCTGCTTAAAGTGCCGCAAGGCATCCATCGCCTGTTCAACATCGTCTAAATCAAGTTGAGCCAAGCGATGGCGAATTTCATTTTCCAGTTCTGCTTTTTCAGGCGGTTGATACAAACTTCGGGGATCCATCAACTCATCTAACAAGATAGGTGACTGTTGAAGGTAACGAGCAATCCATGGGCTGGCCGAACACAACTTAATCAGCTGTGACAACACCATCGGATTTTCTAATAATAAAGCGAGATAAACACTGCGCCGCGCTACATTTGAAAGAAGCAGTAAAATACGATCAAAAGTAACATCAACATTTTTTACCTGCTGTAACGCCCCCAGCAATAAAGGCATAAGACGGTCCAAACGAGTTTGAGCCTGTCGGCTTAAAGAAGCATATTGTCGACTATTATGTAGTGTTTTTAATTTTGTTAAGGCTGATGCAGTATCGTTAAATCCATAGCCGGATAATAAATCAATCGCATGCTGCTCATCGAGCTTGTTATACCAAAGTGCTTCGAGTTGCTGGAGTTCAGATAATTGTTCTGAATCTGTTTTCGATTCGCTATCTTCATTTTCGTGATTATCTGATATCTGAGGCGCAACAAAAACCTGTTCAAAATGTGCTTCAACATTATCACGGTGTAAATTTAATTGCGTTAAAAAGGCTTCCCAGTTTTCAAACCCCATTGCCAAAGCAATACGAGTCTGCCCCGTTTCGTCTTCCGGCAAATTATGCGTTTGTCGATCCTGATATTCCTGAATTCGATGTTCGGTATTGCGTAAAAAAATATACGCCTGTTTTAATTCATCCACCACATAATCAGGTAATAAATTTTTTTCTGCCAGATACTCAAGCACAAGCAGTACCCGTCGCTCCTGTAAATCAGTATCACGACCACCACGAATTAACTGAAAGACCTGAGCAATAAATTCAACTTCACGAATCCCGCCTCTACCTAATTTAACATTATTACTGATCCCTTTACGTTTCACTTCCTGTGCAATCATGCCCTTTAACTCGCGCAATGATTCATACGCACCATAATCAAGGTAACGGCGATAAACAAAAGGTTTTAATGTTGTCAGTAATGCTTCACCCTGTTCATAGTCTCCGGCAACCACCCGTACCTTCACCATGGCATAGCGTTCCCAGCTACGACCATGTACCAGATAATAATTTTCAAAAGCAGAAAAACTTGAAACTAATGGCCCGGTTTGTCCAAATGGACGTAAACGCATATCAACACGAAAAACAAAACCATCTTCTGTTTGTTGATCTAAAGACTGAATAAGTTTTTTTCCTAAACGAATAAAAAACTCTGAATTCATTAATGGCTTAGGGCCATTTCTAACATCACCTTCTTCCGGAAAAGTAAAAATCAAATCAATATCTGAAGAAACATTCAGTTCCCAGGCACCGAGTTTTCCCATTCCCAAAACGACTAACTGTTGTGCAATCCCTGCATCATTAACCGGTGTACCCAGCTCGTCACATTGCCACTGATAAAGATTAGACAATGAAAAATCAATACACGCTTCTGCCATGAATGACAGGTCTTGCGTGGTTTCTTTCAACTCAGCCCAGCCGGCAATATCACGCCAGACAATACGCAGCATTTCACGCCGGCGAAATAAACGTAAATGCTGACTTAACGCGGCTTCATCACCCTTTTTTATATCAATACGAATTGATTTTTTATAGCGATCATTACTATAAGACTGAACTAAATTACCACTCGTCGCTAACTCTAAAAATAATTCAGGAAAACGTACACAGCTCTGCATCACAAAATCTGAACAGGCCCAGACTTTTGCTAACGACTCAAATACATCAACGGGTAATAAGGAAATATCAACTTCGGACTGAACAAAAAATTGCCATCGTTGCCCAACAACTGCTTTTAATAAATCTGGTAATTGTTTAATAGAATTAGCAATAATCATGTTTGATTTTTTATTACACGAGGGTTCACCCTAATATAATCAAGCTCCAGAAAAGCTATTGTTACAATATATTGCAAATTAATGACCCTATATACCAGACATATGATAAGGTTATATACTATATAATATTACATGGTTATTTCAAATTTTACTTTAAATTAAGCAAGGAATATTTTACATATGCCGAGTATGCTTTCTCTTGATGAAAAAGATTTTAAAGATATATTAAATGGAATGGTTGATGCTGTCATCGTCATCAACCATCTCGGTATTATTCTCATGTTTAACGATACCGCTGAAACCATATTTGGTTATCAACGTGAAGAAGTTATTGGCCAGAATGTCAGTGTATTGATGCCCGAACCAGAACGTAGCGCTCACGATTCCTTTCTTCACAAGCATGTAACAACCGGTGTAGCACATATTATTGGTATTGGTCGTGATGTCACGGCCCTAAGAAAAAATAATGAAACCTTCCCGATGCGACTCTCCGTTATTGAATATCCGGCCAAAATTGAAGGCGAAAGGTGGTTTATTGGCTCCTGCAAAGATATTTCCCTACAAAAGCTACAGGAAGAACAGCTAAGACGAAGTATGAAAATGGAAGCTATTGGCAAACTAACCAGTGGTCTGGCACATGATTACAACAATATGCTTGGTGTCATTCTGGGCTATGTCGATTTATTAAATGAGCAAGCTAAAAATCAACCTAAATTAATGAAGTATATAAAAGCCATACAACAGGCTACCAATCGTGCAACAAGTCTGACACAGAAATTATTATCAATTACCCGAAAACGTTCTGATTCTGCTGAAGCAACTATGATCAACGATATACTGACAAACGATCAGGAAATATTAGCAAGAACTCTAACATCTCGAATTAAGTTATCACTTAAAATTGATAATGATCTGTGGTGTGTCTTTATTGATCAAGGTTGTCTTGAAGATGCCATACTTAATTTAACTATAAATGCCATGCATGCCATGCCAGAAGGTGGTGAGCTGGAGTTTACAACATCAAATATTCAGATAACACCACTGGATGCACAGGTTCTTAATATTCCACCAGGAGATTATGCTAAATTATCCATTAGAGACACAGGTATTGGTATGACCGAAGATATTGTGTCACATATTTTTGAGCCCTTTTATTCAACAAAGGGGGAGAAAGGAACTGGTTTAGGTTTAAGTCAGGTCTATAATTTCGTAACAGAATCAAAAGGTACTATCCGAGTCTATTCAGAACCTGGACAAGGTACCTGCTTTTCAATTTTCTTACCGCGATATCTACCCAATAAATCTGGTGCTAAACCTTATGAAGATACTACAGAAGATGAAAAAAAGTTAAATGGTTCTGCTAATATTCTAATCGTTGATGACGAAGCCCCAATTGTAGAGGTAACACAAAATATTTTACTTTCACATGGCTACAGTGTGTTTATTGCATCAAATGCGCAAGAAGCTATATCTGTACTAGCAAAAGAAACTATAGATCTAGTAATAAGTGATGTTGTTATGCCTGACATGGATGGATTTGAACTAGCTCATATAGTTAGCCATACACACCCTGATATAAAAATACAGCTCTGTAGCGGCTTGGCAAATGTTACAGGTAAAACTGTTATGAATGAAACACTGGCAGAAAATCTACTAACCAAACCTTTTACCTCTAAACAAATATTAAAGAGAATTCATCATTTATTAAGCAAGTAATTTTTTCAAACAGCTTATTAAAAATAAGCTTAACCTTTATTCTTCATCCACATCATCAGAATCAACTTGCCCTGATAGTTTACGGCGTATGTGTGACCATGAAATCCCCACCGCAAGTACCAGTGATATCAGGATAAGAACAACCCAGCTTATTGCGGTTACGTTATCCATACCCAACCAACCCCAGTCGATGAATAGCCAGATAATTGCTGAAAAAAATAGGATTGCCAAAATTAAGCCAATCAATCCTAATGAACGAAGCGTGGCGCGTAAATAAATGACCCAACCAATAATCAAACTGATTCCGGCTATACCTAATAAAGGGCCAAAATTTGAAAAGCTGTTTTGTATCCAGTGAGAATAGGAATATCCGCTTGGATTATAAGTCAGCATGACAAGTAACAATGCAAAAAATAATCGTAAAAGAAATCCTTGTACCGTTATGGGTTTCATCGCAAGCCTCCTGTAATTTATTTACGTAGAATAACAAGCAAACCTGCAACCAAAGCAAGAATTCCCATCACCATGTTTTCATATTTAAAATTTAAGCTAATAACAGAATTTAAACCACTTAAAATTAACCAGCTACCTAAAACATACGGCCACAATTTCATTATTTTATCCTTATTTTATATTTTGATAATTAAGCATATCACTATAATAATTTTTTCGGCACAAAAAAAAGCCCCATCCCGAAAGACAGAGCTTTATTTTTAACGCAATGGTAGTCATAAACTGTTGGAGTTGAGATGGATGCAAGGCGGCTAAATAACCCGTAGCGCAGCGTACGATAAGTACGTGAGCACTCAAATTATTTTTACAACACAATAAAAAACCCTGTTGTTTCCAACAGGGTTTTCAAACCTCAAAATAACTACTTGAGGCTTAGGAATTTTGTGGTAAATCAAGGCGCAGGATGTACGAGCAGCGCAATGAATATAATATATTTGTAAAAATAAAAATGCCCTGCTGTTATGTTACAGCAAGGCTTTTTTTGAACATAATGGTAGTCTTAAACTGTCGGAGTTGAGATGGATGCAAGGCGGCTAAATAACCCGTAGCGCAGCGTACAAGTAGTACGTGAGCAACGGAAGTATTTAGCCAACGCCGCAGACACTCAAGTCCGGCAGTTTAGGGCTGGCATTTACATCATGCCGCCCATTCCTCCCATACCACCCATATCAGGCATCGCCGGTGCAGCACCTGCCTCTGAAGGAAGATCAGCAATCATCGCTTCTGTTGTAATCATAAGACCGGCAACTGAACCTGCATTTTGTAATGCTGAACGCGTTACTTTAGTTGGATCTAAGATACCCATTTCAATCATATCGCCGTATTCGGCATTACTTGCGTTATAACCAAAGTTGCCTTTACCTTCTGCAACTTTATTAACAACGACTGATGCTTCATCACCTGCGTTTGATGCAATTTGGCGTATTGGTTCTTCCATTGCACGACGTGCAATATCAATACCGATATTTTGATCGTGGTTATCACCTTTTAGTTTAGCTAAAGAGCCTGCGACACGAACTAATGCAACACCACCACCAGGAACAACACCTTCTTCAACTGCTGCACGGGTCGCATGTAACGCATCGTCTACACGGTCTTTCTTTTCTTTCATTTCAACTTCTGTTGCTGCGCCCACTTTGATGACGGCAACACCGCCTGCTAATTTAGCAACACGTTCCTGAAGTTTTTCTTTATCGTAGTCTGAAGAAGTTTCTTCTATTTGATTGCGGATTTGAGTGACACGATCTTCGATTTCTTTTGCTGCACCGGCACCATCAATGATGGTTGTTTCTTCTTTAGTAACAACAATCTTTTTCGCTGAACCTAAATCTTCAACAGTCGCTTTTTCCAGAGTTAAACCTACTTCTTCAGAAATAACTGTTCCGCCAGTTAAAATAGCAAGATCTTGTAACATGGCTTTACGACGGTCACCAAAGCCAGGGGCTTTAACAGCAGCAACTTTTACAATACCGCGCATGTTGTTGATAACGAGTGTGGCTAATGCTTCACCGTCAACATCTTCTGCAATAATTAATAACGGCTTGCCTGATTTAGCGACACCTTCAAGGATAGGTAATAACTCACGGATATTTGAAATTTTCTTGTCATATAACAAAATGAAAGGGGTTTCCATTTCAGCTGTCATATTCGCCTGATTAGTCACGAAGTAAGGAGAAAGATAACCACGATCAAACTGCATACCTTCTACAACGTCGAGTTCATTTTCAAAACCTGAACCTTCTTCTACTGTAATAACACCTTCAGTTGTTACTTTTTCCATTGCTTCAGCAATAATGTTACCAATTTCTTTATCTGCATTAGCTGAAATAGTACCAACCTGTGCGATCGCATTTTGATCTGAACATGGCTTTGACATTTTTTTCAGTTCTTCAACTGCCGTTGTCACTGCTTTATCAATACCACGCTTTAAATCCATTGGATTCATACCCGCAGCAACGGCTTTCATGCCTTCAGTCAAAATAGACTGTGCTAATACTGTCGCTGTAGTCGTACCATCACCTGCCGTATCATTAGTTGCTGAAGACACTTCTTTAACCATTTGTGCGCCCATATTTTCAAACTTGTCTTCCAGTTCGATTTCTCTCGCAACAGATACACCATCTTTAGTGATGGTGGGAGCACCAAAACTTTTATCAATAACAACGTTACGACCTTTAGGGCCTAATGTTACTTTTACCGCGTTTGCTAAAACATTAACACCGGCAAGCATGCGAAGACGTGCGTCATCACTAAACTTAACTTCTTTTGCACTCATATTCTTTTCCTCTTAAATTCTTAAAATATTTTCTTAGTCGATTACTGCGACGATATCTTCTTCTCGCATAACAAGTAGCTCTTCACCATCAACTTTGATTTCTGTGCCAGCAAATTTACCAAACATCACTTTATCACCCACTTTAACGTCTAATGCACGAACGCCATTGTCTGTGATTTGGCCATTGCCAACGGCAATAATCTCACCTTGAGCTGGTTTTTCTGTTGCTGAGTCAGGAATTACGATACCACCAGCTGATGTTGTTTCTTCTTCCATGCGACGAACGACCACACGGTCATGTAAAGGACGGATCTTCATTTTTGTTTTCTCCTAAGGAAAAATCTAATAAATTCATTTAGTTATGCCAGTTCATTAATTATAAACTGACTTGTTTTACGTGCATTTGAGTTAGCACTCGCACTCAAAGAGTGCTAATTATGGTCATAATGGGGAGGCTGTCAACCAAATTCAAGGGGTAAAAGCTAAAGTCACCAGGCAATTTATTTGTCGACTGCCAATATAACTGATAGTTATGACAAAGAACTGATATTCAGAACTTTTGCCAGCCTTTCTCCTTCTCCGAAGTACTCACTAACTCTAATTGCTGATTAACATATGTAACGCCTTCTCAGAAGATCAGGGTGGAGTCGTTTCTATGTACGTACCCACAAAGAGGCCATTTATTTAGCTATAAATTGGCCGCTTTATAATTTGTTGTTTAGTAAGTTTTAAATTAGTTTCTTAGTAATGCAGCCGGTAATTCACTAAAAAACCATTTTGCCCAAACATGGGGTTCCAAATCAACTTGAAAACCATGCACCCATCGATTGAAGATTAACTGCTGACCATGTTGAGGATTTCCTGGATAAGGGGTATACAGGCGTTCATATTCAAGATGAATAATACCTTTCCAAAGTACTGAGCTTCTATCTTTGGTGTAAATTGTTAATTCATCACCATCCTTTAACTCATACAAACCTTCATAACCAAGATTATCAGTCTGTACTGACCAAATGATACCTTCGGTGCCCGTTTCGAAAAATGCTTCCAAATGTGTATTTATATCATTAACTAATAGCATATTATTTAAACATTCATATGGATTAAAATTTTATATTTAAAGATTTTTCTTTTATCATTCTTTGTTGTAATTTTAGCGACATATAATATATTGTCGTTCTCGACAGAGTAAGCTTTGACAGTGGCTTTTGCCATATCTTCTCGTTTAAATAATGTATCTGACAGGGTCATCAAGGTCAGTTGCACCACGTTTAATCTCTCGAATGAATTCATGAGAAAGATCGTCATCAATTTTTTTAGGTTCACTTTCCATAATTAAATATTTTACTATACTATTACCCAGAGGCATCTCACACCACGCAATTAGAGCGGAAATGTCATGCCTCTATCCTTCTTATTGTAGTGAACAATATTTAAGGAAGACAATTTGTAATTTTTTTGATGCCAGTGATTGTTGTTAGTTATATTCGCAATCCGGAGAGCCGAATTCTTTGCCCACGGGCCCACCAAAAATACGTTGTAGCTTACGCTCTTTTATCCAGGCAATAGCAATTTTATCCATGTCTATTGATGACAGGCTGCTTCCAGTCCGTGAGCAGCCCCACAACCTATTTTATTCTTATAACGGTCACATGCCTATTAAAACCATAGTGTGTCCAAAATGGCTACATTTAAATGTACGTGCACATGAGTCTTCTCGCTTGAGAGCACTAAGCGTACTGCATCAAGCTTAAATTCTGTTGTATACTTTCTGTTACCCATTTTGGACACCTCATTTCTGTTGGTTTAGCTTAGAAATTCATGTCCTTTAAATGTGGTACAGCTCATATATGATTATTGAGAGAAATATCTAATGAAAAAAATACATTTACAACACAAAAAAGCGAACAAAACTGAAAAAGATACATCAACTTCTCAAGTGATGACTAGTGAATATAAAGAATTATTTCAACGCATTACTTCAAAAGCTTCCCGTGATGCGGCAGATGCTTTATTTTCTCCCTCAGAAGAAATATAAATAATCATATAAAAAAAAGATTAATTTTTTTGATCTCAATTATTAAATATATTAATGGTCTTTAATATAAGTTTATGAAAATTATCGAAAAATAAGAGCTTTGTTAGAAAACTCTAAGATAATCAACTATTAGGTTGTTGTATTTTCTATGGTAAGACTATGATTTGTGTTAGTTTAATTAGGTCAGACTTCCCCCGTACATCTGATTTAAAAATAATAATTTTAAATTGAAGGATCAACCCTCGAGTTATTTGTAAAAAAATTCGGGTGCCTGTGTTAGCCAATGGAAAGAAGAGGATTATTCTTCTGAAAAATTCCCCTATTATTAAGAATATAATTAAATGAATATAAATCAGTACTTAGATGCAGTAAATAAACTTTATCAATCAGGCATGTCTAGTGAACATGCTTATAGACCTGATTTTAGAGATTTGATAAATGAGTTAGTGAGTGAAATTACTATTACTAACGAACCTTCAAACGTTACTGACTGTGGTAACCCTGATTATGTTATTACTAAAGGTAAGATCCCCGTTGGTTTCATCGAAGCTAAAGATGTAGGTAAAGATTTAAATAGTAAGCAGTATAAAGAACAGTTTGGCCGTTACCGCAAAGCTCTTGATAATCTCATAATTACTGATTATATCTGGTTTCAATTCTTTCAAAATGGCGAATTAATACATGAGATTCGAATAGCAGAAATTAGTGGTAATAAGATTGAGCCAATTGCAGATAATCATGATGAATTTATTGATCTGTTAAAAGACTTTTGCTCTTATGTTAGTCAAACAATTAAGTCACCTAAAAGATTGGCGGAATTGATGGCTGCTAAGGCTAGATTATTAGAAAACATTCTAGAAAAAGCAATTACCTCAGATGAGGAAACAGAAGATAATTCTGCACTTCAACAACAATACAAAACGTTTAAAAATATTCTAATTCATGACTTAACTCCTCAAGGCTTCGCGGACATATACTCACAAACATTAGCTTATGGAATGTTTGCTGCACGATTACATGATGACACGTTAGAGGATTTTAGTCGCCAAGAAGCTGCTGAATTAATTCCTAAAACTAATCCATTTTTGCGTAAATTATTTAATCATGTTGCAGGCTTAGATATTGATGAGCGCATTAAAACTACTGTAGACAATTTAGCCGATGTTTTTCGCGCAACAAATGTGGAAGAACTACTTAAGAGTTTTGGTGGCAGTACACTAACACAAGATCCAATAATTCATTTTTATGAAACATTTCTGGCAGAGTATGATCCTAACTTACGTAAAGCTAGAGGGGTGTGGTATACGCCAGAACCAGTAGTTAGTTTTATAGTACGAGGTATTGATGAGTTATTAAAATCTGAGTTTAATTTAAAAGACGGCCTTGTAGACACTAGTAAAGTTACTATACAAGAAGAATCTCATAAGCTTGATGCTCGTACAAAAACAGGGCGAAAAAAAATAGAAAAAAGAGTCCATAAAGTACAGATATTAGATCCCGCTACTGGTACAGGCACATTTCTTGCCGAAGTTGTAAAGTTTATTTACAGTGAAAAATTTAGCTCGATGAAAGGTATGTGGACGAAGTATGTTGATGAAAACTTAATACCTAGACTCAATGGTTTTGAACTATTAATGGCCTCTTATTCAATGGCACATTTAAAATTAGATATGCTTTTAACAGAAACAGGATATAAATCTAAATCTAATAATCGTTTCAATATCTATCTAACAAACTCTCTGGAAGAGCATCATCCTGATACGGGAACTCTTTTTTCGTCGTGGTTAAGTACTGAAGCTAATGAGGCAAATCACATAAAACGAGATACCCCTGTAATGGTAGTAATGGGTAACCCCCCATATTCAGTTAGTAGCACAAATAAATCAGATTGGATCGAAGGATTAATGCAAAATTATAAAAACGGGTTGAAAGAACAAAATATTCAACCGCTATCTGATGATTATTTAAAGTTTATTAGGTATGGTCAATATCTTATTGATAAAAATGAAGAAGGCATTCTTGGGTTTATTACGAATAATAGTTTTATAACAGGCAATATACACAGACAGGTAAGGAATTCATTACTATCAACATTTGATTCTATCTATGTTATAGATTTACATGGAAACAGCAACAAAAAAGAAACAACACTGACTGGAGGTAAAGACGAAAATGTTTTTGATATTCGGCAAGGCGTTTCAATCACTTTTTTCATCAAGAATAAAAATATACGAAAGAAAGGAGTATTTCAAACTGATGTTTTTGGTGAACGCTCATACAAATATTCTTTTCTAAAAGAAAATTCACTCGAAAGCATCAAATGGAATACTGTTGAGTTTGAAGGAGATAATAATTATTTCTTTAATCTAGACTCTGAACATGACGATACCTACAAAGAATATTTTCCAATTAACCAATTATTTCCAGTTCACGGGAGAGGCGTATCATTCAGAAAAGAGAACTTACTTGTTAAAAACAACTTTACACTAGAAGATGCAATTAACATGGTGGAAGATGTAAACAATCTTCCAGAAAATATTGTTTTAGAAAAATATAAGCTTAAAGAAACTAAAGACTGGTTTTTATCCGATAAAAAAGTGTTTTTTAAAGATGCAAAAAGAGAAGATTTTAAAGAAGTCCTTTATCGACCATTTGATACGAGATATACCTATTACCCGGTGGGGTTAATACATAATATTATTGTTCGCGGTGACCATAAAAGAGATTTAATGAAAAATGTCTTAGCTAATAACAATATTTCACTAATATGCCCAAAACAATCTCTAGAAGGTTTAGGATGTTTTTTAACCACTAAGATTACTGAAAACAAAATTGTTAGTGCATATAATCCAAATTATATATTCCCACTATATCTAACTAATAACGATCAAAAAGATATTATTAACTCAGAGTTAATCAAGCCAAATATTGATTTAGATATTGTTTCAAAATTTGAAAAAAAATTACAAATGGCCTTTAACACAGAAAATGTTAATAACAAAACATCATTTTCTGGAATAGACATTATTGACTATATATATGCAATATTTCATTCTCCAACATATCGTACTAAGTACAAAGAATATCTAAAAGTTGATTTTCCTCGTATCCCATATCCAAAAGATAAGAATACATTTTGGTCATTAGTTAAATTTGGTGGAGAACTCCGTCAATTACACTTACTTGAAACCAACTTAGATGAGAAGTTAATATCGACTTATCCAAATGATGGGAACAATCTCATCACAAGAAAAATAAATAAAAATGATTGGGAATTATTTAATCCTGAAAATGGTTTAGGAAGAATATGGATAAATGACGAACAATGTTTTGAAAACATCCCTTTAATTGCTTGGGAGTTTTTTATCGGTGGCTATCAACCAGCTCAAAAATGGCTAAAAGATCGTAAAGAACGAGAACTCAGCTTTGATGACATCTCGCATTATCAAAAAATCATTGCATCTCTCATGGAAACAGATCGCATTATGAAAGAAATAGATAAAATTGATTTTGAATAACAATGAATGGAATTAGAGCTCTTATTATCTAAGAGGCAAGACAGTAAATGCTTAGCCATAAAAACAACGGATATACACTAGACCTCTTTGCAAATGATGACGATCCTGTTCGTCAACATCCTGAAATTGAATGGCCTGATGCCTCGAGATTCCCGCTAAATCTTGATAAACGTTATGTTGAACAGACTGTTTGGAAAGATTTAAAATACTCAAATAATCCTTTACTTGTAGTTGGTTTTGCCTCACTCGATAGAGTTATTGATTTTATTTCTGACTGTCAAGATAAAGCTGATGTTCGTATCATATTTGGTTTTGAATTATTCCAGTCACGTAAAGATGATTTCTCATTTCGTGAATCATCATTCGATAAAGAGATGGAGCACTATTGGCTTGAACGTGGCATCTCATTACGTCTTAGTGCAAAGCTTATTAACTGTATTGAGAAACTTAAAAAACGCCAAGTTCTAACTCGATGTATGGTAGGTGCTTCACATCGCTTACATGCAAAAATATATGTGGGTGATGATGCTGCAACAATAGGCTCCAGCAACTTTACTGAACCCGGTTTGAAATATCAATTAGAGGCAAATAGTCGTTACAGTATTAAAAAAGATCGTAAGCGTTATGATGAGTTGAAACAAATAGCAGAAAACTTTTGGGTGTTAGGTAAAGATTATAATGACCAGCTAATTACATTATTAGAAAAACTCTTACGTCTTGTTCCTTGGAAAGAAGCATTAGCTCGAGCTTGTGCTGAATTATTAGAAGGTGAGTGGGCTCAAGCCTACTTACGTGGTGATTATTTGCCTGATGAAGCAACGCTTTGGCCTTCTCAACGACAAGGTATTGCACAAGCACTTTATATCCTTTCAAATCAGGGTAGTGTGTTAGTTGCTGATGCTACTGGTTCTGGTAAGACGCGTATGGGGGTTCATCTCATTGGTGCAGTTGCCGATCAAATATTACGCTCTGGGCGGATAAGACATGGTAAATCCTTAATGGTATGTCCACCTATGGTAGAGAATTCGTGGCAAATGGAATCACATTTATCTGGTGTTCATCTTGATACCTATTCGCATGGCGTATTAAGCCATACTAAATCGCGAAAACATGAACTTACTGTAGAAGCGTTGCGTAGAGCTCAGATACTCAGTATTGATGAGGGTCATAATTTCCTAAATCTTGCATCAACTCGCTCGCAAAATTTATTACGGAATATGGCTGATCATGTTTTGTTATTCACCGCGACTCCAATTAATCGTAGTGTAATAGATCTTTTACGAATAGCGGATATGTTAGGTGCTGATAATCTTGATGATAGCACCTTAGAAATGTTTAGCAGCTTACTCAAAGCGAAAAAAATAAATCGTACGCTAGATGATGATGAAATAAATAAACTACGTAGTGAAATACAACGATTTACTGTTCGAAGAACAAAACGTATGCTAAATCAGTTGATTGACCGTAATCCAAATGAATATGTAGATAAAAATGGCAAACAATGCCGTTTTCCAAAACATAAATCTAAAGTTTATACATTAAATGAACCTAGATCAGACAGGGAGCTAGCGAATAGAATCCGAGAACTTGCTGATGATTTATATGCCGTAACACATTTCCAAAACCCAATTGAAATGCCGCTAACAATGATTAAGAGAGGTGTTACTGAAGAAAAGTTTCTTGAAGGACGTTTAAAATCGGCAAAAACTATAGCGCGCTATATGATTATGGCCTCACTTCGTTCATCAAGACCTGCTTTAGGTGAACACATAGTTGGTACAAAACAGGCGAAACAAGACTTTAACTTACCTCTATTTAGAAAGAGCACTGAAACAGGTAATGTTATAAATATTCTGACTAAAATATCAGGAAATGTCTCAAAGAATAAACTTAATATTGATCTTCCTGATTGGTTAACTGATGAAGAAAAGCATAAAGAGATCTGCGAGCATGATGTAAGAATTTATAATGAAATATATAAATGTGTTTTGCAAATGAGTAATAATCGAGAAAAAGAAAAAGCACATTTCCTAACACGACTTTTGAAGACTAATGAGTTATTGCTTGCTTTTGATAGTCGACCTATCAGCCTGGCAGAAGTAAAGAAATTTATTAAAGAAAAGAATGATAAGTTAAATGTCATAGTAGCTACTGGTGATTCTGGTGCTCAACGCAATGATATTTTAGAAAAATTTTCTCTTGATTCAAACGAAAAACAAATTATAGGGCTTTGCTCTGATAGTTTATCAGAAGGTGTCAATCTTCAAATGGCATCAGCATTAGTACATTTAGATATGCCTAGTGTAGTTAGAATTGCTGAACAACGTGTCGGTCGTGTCGATCGTTTAGATAGCCCCCATAAATCAATTGAAGCCTGGTGGCCTGATGATGCTGAAGAATTTAGTTTGTCATCTGATGATAAATTTATTGAGCGTTATGAAACCGTTGAGGCTTTACTCGGAGCAAATATGCCATTGCCTGAGCACATGCAATATAACAACGATAACAAAGCCTTAAAAGCAGAAGAGCTGATTAAGGAATTTGAAAAAGAAGCAGAGGAAGAATGGGATGGAATACAAGACGCATTTCAACCGATCAGAAATCTTGTACAAGGTGATAATGCATTAGTTGATGAAGATACCTATGAACATTACCGACATATAACTGCAAAAGTGTTATCTAGAGTAAGCCTGGTTAAAAGCAAGTCACCATGGGCATTCTTTTGTTTGAAATCGGGAAACTTTGGTGCACCACGGTGGGTGTTATTTCCAAATCATACAGGGCCAGCTGTTACAAGTCTTGAACAAGTTAGTAATGAATTGAGAGAACGATTAAATGAAGACATAGAAAATCTAGAAATAAACGTAAGTGCTGCTGATACGTTAAATCGATTTTTAAAAAACTTGAGCAAGGCAGAAAAATCTTTATTACCAAAGAAAAAACAACGCGCATTAGATGAAATGACTATCGTGTTAAAATACGCTTTAAAAAATTCAACTGATAAATTAAATCAAGAAGATATTGATCATTTACATTCAATATACGAAATTTTGACAAAACCAAATCCCTATCGCCAACCTGACTGGGATGAAGTGGCTGCAAAATGGTTAGACTTGATAAGACCTATATGGTTTGAAAGATTAAAAGAGCCACGCAACCGACCATTACTACTAAAAGATATACGAAAAGATCTTGAGAAAAAGTCAGAATACATTGTTGGTAAAGTATTAGAAGAATTTCGTAATTTTCCTGTACTTCCTTCTCCTGATGAAAGAATTTCAGCATGCATTATCGGTGTAAATTAGTTAATTTAAATATAATGGGATTTCTGTATCCGAGTAAAACAGAAACTGGTACGCGATATGATAACAACCATAGTCCACATCAAGCTAACTTATTATCAATGCATGAAAAAAATCAAGTAGGCAACGCTGGATTCAATCTATATCACTACAAATAACAAACCCAGTTGATGAATAAATATATTAATAATTATGCTTTATATTATTGCTTCTAGGTGGAGCGTCTTCAGGATAAATTAAGAGAGATACAGATAATCGGTTATAATCTGAGAAAATCACTGATTCATGTACCTCCTCATCGCCTAACCAGACACCTTTTGAGTGAGTGATTCCCTTTACATTGTCTATTGTTGTATTACGTCGATAAGCCAATGATTCACTTGGTAAAAGCGTTACTATTTGCCTTGCTCGATAGAATATTCCAGATTTTAATAATCGCTTACTTGACCAAGCCCAATCAATATATCCATCCTTACCAACAACGATCATTGCTCTTTTGTTCGTATAGCTAAGCCACTTCAGTATGGCTGCGCTTACTGATACGTCATATCTATCTGACAAATGACGCATTAGCTCCATACCAATTTTTCCTTGCTCTGTATGGTAACGAAAATCATCAAGAGGCATTAATAAATATGAAGCGAACGTATTGGCCTCAGCTTCAATCCGTCCATGATCTGATTTCCAGTCAAGCATATCTCTGCTTGTACATTTTATGCCTTCTGGAGAAAGCGATCTGTGTAACAGGTAATGTCCAAGTTCATGGGCGAGCGTAAAATTTTGTCGACCTCTGGATTTTATAGCCTGGTTGTAAAGGATTGCCCATTCTCCATCTTTATTTGGACTGGGTAACAACATACCTTCAAAATTTTCAGATGTATCTAATCCTTTAACAAGAGTAATTGGTTCATTCGGGAAAACTTGCCTAGAATATTCTTGTGCTATTGATGAAACATCAACAGGGAATCGGGCTAAACCATGAATTTCCTGGAAAACTTTGAGAATCTTCGATAAGTGAATGGCCCAACTTTTTGGTTTAGTTGGGAGTCCCATTTATTTTTTGCTCCACATTTCAATTATATCTTCAATTTTATCTTGATCAGTTTTATCTAACTTATTAAATTTACGGAAGAAAGCTTCTTTCATTACTCCTTCATCAGGGCTTTCAGAATCACCTAATAAATAGTCTATTGTTAGCGATAATGCATCTGCAATTTTTGTAAGTTTTTCTGCTGATGGCTTGGTTGTATCTCGATTTTCTAACTCCCACAGATAGCTTTTACTAGTTTCAGAAATTTCTGCTAATTTATCTAATGAATATCCTTTAATTTCACGTTGTTTTTTTATTTTGTCACCCAAAAAGTTGGCCATAGTAATATCCTCCTTACAAAATATTCGATATACCGAACACATTTATACTTGACAGCAGAACAGTCTTGTGCGATGTTCTGTATACCGAACACAATTATACCATATTGGAGGTATGAAATGCGAAAAAAAGGACCACCAACGCACCACATTGTTCCTGACTCAAAAGGTGGATGGAACGTAAAACGAGGCGGAGCTGAACGTGCCAGTAAGCATTTTGATACAAAATCAGATGCTGTTGATTGGGGACGAGATGTATCCCGAAACCAAAATACTGAATTACGTATCCATAATAAAAACGGTCAGATTTCTCAGTCTGATAGTCATGGTAATGATCCGAGTCCTCCAAAAGGGTGATTTAAATGGATATTAAAAACCGCTCTGAAATCAATAGTGAAAAAAAATACCGCGTTTTAAGTATTGATGGTGGCGGTATGCGCGGCCTATACAGCTGTTCATATTTACAAGGTATGTTGGATACTGGAAAAGCTAAACATGGTGTCGAACATGATGATTTTGGTAAACAGTTTGATCTGATTGTGGGTACTAGTACAGGCGCAATTTTAGGGACAGGGTTAGCGGCAGGCATATCCCTTTCTGATATATGCAATTTATATACAGAATATGGTTCAGAAATTTTTCCAGAAAAATTACCTGATGCAGCAACAAAATTAGTTTTTCATCCGCGTTCAAAATTGAATAAGCGAGGTGATGATGCGTTAAAAAAGGTTCTGAAAAGTAAATTTAATAATTTAACCCTTGGTCAACTGTACCAGAATAGACAGGTTGCTCTTGCCATTACGGCAGTGAATTGTGCAACACACCGCGCGTACATATTTAAAACACCCCATGATAAAACATCAAATCACCGTGATGATGATGTAACGCTAGTTGATGCTTGTATGGCTAGTTCTGCTGCACCAATTTATCGATCGATAGCTGTTATCAACCAGGAAGAATCACTGTTAGATAATTCTATGTTCATTGATGGAGGATTGTGGGCAAATAACCCTGTTTTAGTTGCACTCATTGAAGCGTTACGAAACGCAGATGATGATCAGGAGATAGAAATATTTTGTTTAGGTACATCACCAGCACCTGCTGGAAGTGTACTTAATGAAGATGACCCGCATTGGGGATTACTAAAATGGAAGTTTGGTGGTCGAGCAATCGAATATGCAATGGATTCGCAATCAGTAGTTTATGACCAGATGGCAGAAATGCTTTTGGGACATATTAATAAGAAAGTAAGTGTTACAAGATTTCCACAACCTGTTCCATCAGCTGATCAGGCACCTCTACTCGCACTAGATGATGCATCACAACAAGCTATGACTTTACTTAAGCAATTAGCCGCCAGAGCTATTGATGAAACAAATCAATTGATAAATACAGGTAGTGAAAAGGGGAAGCGGATAGCCGCTTTATTTGGTGAAGAGTGTGATGTAGTAGAGGAAATATAGTTATGTTTGATTGTAGCAAAGAAGTAATGGGATTTTTTAATGACGAGGTAGCCCTGAGTCAATCTGAACAGAATGAAATGAGGTCACGGCGTAATGCTAATAGAACAAGGTTAGAAAAAGGACTTAAGAAAAATGAAAAACCATTACCTAATGAGCATGTTCCTCAGGGCTCATATGCGATGCATACGATGGTTAAGGATAAAGATAATGATTACGACATTGATGATGGAGTTGTCTTCGATAAAGCAGATTTAGTCGGTGCACAAGGTGCAGAGATGACTGCTCTTGATGTTCGCAAAATGGTACGAGATGCACTTGATGATGGATCGTTTAGTAAAGCTCCTGAAGTTAGAACAAATTGTGTGCGAGTTTTTTATACAGCTGGATATCATGTTGATGTTCCTGTTTATCGTAAACTGGATGATGGTTCCTTAGAATTGGCGAGCGCTGCTTGGAAAGGAAGTAGTCCAACTGAAGTAACTGAGTGGTATAACAAATCTGTTATTGACAAAAGCCCTGCGGAGAATAATGGAAAACAAATGCGCCGTGTTACATGGTGCAGATGATGCTAACACAAGACTGTTGAAAGAAATGCTGACCGAAGCAGTTGATAATCTACAGGTATTATTTGAGTCTGATTGTACTCGTCTTAAAGCGCTACGCGCATGGAATTCTGTGTATAAAAATGATTATTGGAAAAATCTAATTACTGAAGAGGAAAAATTAGAAAAGCAAAAACGTAAGGAAGAAAAAGCTGCATTGCTTCGTGACGGAAATGCTGGATTAAAAATTGCGGCAGGCATATTAAGTGTCGGTGCTGCCGCCGTAGCCTGCTCAGCAGCAGCTAAAACTGTAAAAGAGACTCGTTCATATGGCAGCAAGAAAAGGTAAACCTCATGGCGGACCTTGGTACAACAACTACCGCGAATTAATGTTTTTTGAGAAAGGAGCTATAGAGCAGTTTCCTTCATTAAAGGCTATCAATAAACGTTCAGGAAGTAATATTTGGAGAGAATATAGTCTTACGATAAACGTGCCTGAATATGAGCCTCGTGAAGTTGTTATTAAAATAAAACCTAATAGTGGCAATACACCAAAAGTTAAAGCAGATGGGCCAACAAATTCACCTCATCGTTATGACGCAAATGATGGCGAATTATGTATGTGGTATCCCTGGGATACTAAGGAAAACAGATGGGTGTTTACAGATGGACTATTGCATTTGTTAGTTTTAATACAATTCCACCTGTTTCGTGAAGCATGGTGGCGTGAAACTGGCGCTGAGAATGGTGGTGAATGGCTTGGGCCTGAAAAAAGTCATGATGAAAACTTAGAGTCAACTGATTAATAAATATAGCTAAACTCATATTCATAAAATTAAATTTGGAATACCACTTTAAGGTAGAAAATAATAAATCATGTCTGTGATAGTTGAGGAGCCACCGTTTTTAAATGAGCAACGAGCTTTTTCTTCTTTATAGTCCTATCCAATATATATCGAACTCCGATCCCAATAAAAACCCCTGTTGCGCCAGATATTGCGATTTCTTTGATTCCGACCTGAAAGGAAAAATACAAATTAACTGCCCAAATAAAAAATATTACTGATAGTAAAGAAGATATAAGCATTACACTGATTTGAGAAAGAGATTTACCTTCATAAATACACACTACCCTATTATTTAGCGGCTTTAATAAGTTTAATTTTTTAATTAAATACAAATCATTTTTACTAAACTTAGAAGTCTTCTTCAAGAAGTACATCATGTACTCAATCGCTAAATTTCTTTTTTTCCTAAATAATTGTGCAAATATACCAAGGCTATCCGCAGCATTATTCATATCAATCAGTTTTGATGAATCGGTACTTGTTTCAATTTTATCTTTGTTTTTTACTGACCAATATTCTTTTTCTAGTGAAATAAAAAAATCATCAATCTGCTTATTCTTTTCAATGTCACCTAAACTTGTATTTTTTACGGCAGAAATAAGTTGCCAAAAATCATCATCATTACTCATTTAAGCATCCTTTTTAAGCAGTTCATTAAAATCTACATTAGTTAGATCATGAGCATTACTTTCTTCATGAAGCAATTTATTTCTTAGAATGTCATAAAGAACATAGCGGGCATCTGCAGAAAGATTTTTATCTGGTGAGCGAGCAGCAAATTCCTCAATTAAGTGAAAAATTTGTTTTTCCTTTTCCCTAATTTCAGCTGTATTAGGTAATTTATTAATTTTTATTCCAAAAATCAGGAAATGCAAATCTACTCCATTTTTAGCAATTTCAGCTAAATAGCGTACTGTCGGAGCAGTGACTTCTTTTTCGTATTGGCTCTGAGCTAATCTCTTAACTCCAAAAATAGCCGCCATTTCTTCCTGGCTCATTCCAAGCCGTTCACGTTCAATCCGAAGTCTCTCTCCAAAACCTGGTGCAACAGCATCTTTAAAATAATTCATATTTAAATACTACTTGAAAACCATACTAATGTGTACTAATGTATGTTTAACCATACATTTGAGAAATAATATGCATTCTTATTCAAAAAAAACAAAACAAATACGAAAGGTTTTTAAAGATCATGGAATCTCAATTGCGGAATGGGCACGAAAAAATAGTTTTTCCGTTCCTCTTGCCTACCAGGTACTTAGCGGACATAAAAAGTGTGTCAGAGGCCAATCTCACGATATTGCGGTGAAATTAGGCTTAAAAGAAGGCAATTCATCCAATTTTGATTCATTAGCTCAAGCTATTCACAACATTAATAAAGAAAAATAGGGAAAACAAAGAATTGTCGTCAGTTTGAGAGTAACCACAAATCATAAGGTTAGTTATGCATAAAAAGAAAAAAAGGCCAATTAAGCAAGGTCGTGATTTATTACGACAAGTCCCACACAGAAGCATTGGAGGTGTGAATCTTCCTGGAAATGAATTCACTGCAGAATGGGAGTCACCTAATGAACGTACGACAATTCATACTTTATGGTTATGTCACGATGTTAAAAATATTAAAACACAAGAAATCACTATTACTTATCTTGATGATGAAGGGATAGAAAGAAAATATACACCCGACATTGTTTTCAATAAAAATTCTGATTTAATTTTCTGTGAAGTTAAACCACTACGCTATCTTCTAAGGAAAGATACAAGAAATATGCTTAAAGCAGTTAACAGAGAGTTAGTTAAAGATAATATAAAGTTTCATTATCTAACAGAAGATCAATTAAAAAATACCTGTATAGCTAAAAACATCGAAAAAATAATTGGCTACAAGTCTCAACAGATTTCTGAACAAACTATTCTAGATATCAGAACGGCCATAAACAATAATGAAATTACAATTAAACAATTGTTAGAGCGCCAAAATACTTCAATTACCCTTCTAAATATTTATGCTTCCATAGCACAAAAACACTTATGCATTAATTGGGATGCAGAGTTAAACGAAAATTCAATTGTATCTTTACCAAGTAATGAAAACAGAGGATTGCAATATGAGGAAGTTTCAAATTCAGGTCGGTATGGTTCTATTTTACAAAAACTGGTTTTGGGTAGTGGAGAAGAAGCTGAAAGAGTCCTGGCGGTTACAAAGTCTGAAGAGCAACAAATCAAAACTTATAACCCAATCGGTTTTTTTTAGAATGTATCTCAACGATGAAGTATGGATTCTTCATAAATTAATATCAAACAACATTCATAGATTATCTACAAGTGAATTAATAAATATATCCAGAGCAATGTCAAAAATGAACTAATCAAGCTAAGAGTTAAATTAATAATACATCTATTATTTATTGGAGACACTGAAGCATGCAATATTACCTTGATGATGGTCTTGTTATACAAAGAGATAATAATATTTATGAGTTTGTAAAAAATACTGGAAGTTTATATCAATTTGAATCAACACAAACAGGTGAAATAGTATCATTTACAGAACCTGAATTTTTTTCTGAGTGGAGAATTCAAAAAATAATTCCTATCCCTGTGAAGAATGGAAAAAATGAGACTTTTATTGATAATAGTGATTATTCTGCATATGAACCCACAATAACTGATTTAACTGAAATAGTTAAAAAAGAAGGGATAGAAAATGCTCTTAAACGAGAACAGTATATAAAAAAGTTAAAATTCTTAAATATATCCAGAGGATGCATATATTTAATTGAGGATGAAATACCTCGTATTGCAGAAGAAATAAATGACAAACATCCACCTGCAACATCAACTTTAATAAAGTGGTGGAGAAAATACGAAAAAAATAATAATGATATTCTGTCATTAATTGATAAAAGACATTTAATAAAAAGTAGAAAACGATTAACTGACAATCATGAACTTTTTATTCTGGATATTATTGATGTAAAATACATGAGGCTAGAGCCTGATACTGCCTTGCAGATGTACGGTGAATATACAAGTACTCTGAATAACTTCAATCTTTTACAACAACTCAATGGAGCTAAACCTGAAAGAGCTATATCTGAACGCTCATTTTATCGCAGAATTGGTAAATTAAATAAATATGACGTCGCTGTTGCTCAGCTGGGTAAACAAGAAGCAAATAGGCGATACAAAATGATGAGTGGACATTTACCAAGTAACTTCCCACTTGAGTATGTTGAGATAGATCACACTCCTTTGGATATTTTTGTATTAGATGACAAGTTATTTATCCCTTTAGGAAGACCATGGTTAACTATTATTAAAGATAGGTACTCTGGTGTAATCATTGGTTTGTTTATAACTTTTGCACCAACTGGCACTGATTCTATATTTGGAGCACTTAAGCATTCATTACAGCCCCATGATAAGGTACACGAAAAATGGCCAGATATTGAAAATGAAATGCCATGGGGACAAGCATTTTCTTATGTCACAGATCGAGGAAAAGATTTTTTAAGCCTCCGTTATAGAATGGCAATACGGCAACTAGGTGCTGATTATGAATATTGTGCAGTAAGATCTCCCTGGTTGAAAGGTGCAGTTGAACGCGCCTATAGAAGCTTTAACTACTTAATAGAAACTTTACCAGGAAAAACCTTTCCGCGATTAGAACAAAGAAAAGATTATGATCCAGCAAAGCAAGCTGTAATTAGATTTTCAAGTTTTATATATATTGTTTATAAATGGGCTTGTGATATTCATAATGTTACACCCCATAGAATAAAAAATACTCGACCAATTGATCTATGGAATGAAGGGTTGACAACAATGCCCAAATTAATTCCAACTATACCAACAGAAATTGATACACTTTTCGGTGCCCCGCATGAAAGTACACTGCGACATGATGGAATCATATTTAAATACTTAAATTATGGAAACAGTTTTCGTTTAAAAAAAATATATAAACAATATGCTAATGGTGTACGAGATAAATATCGTGCAGGAGGACCTGGACAAGGAATAAAAATTAAATACAGAGTTAATTATAGTGATCTTGGCTATATTATGGTGCTCGATCCTCGTGATGAAACTTTTTTCAGGGTCAATTGTTTAGACCAGGAATATTCTGCTGGCTTAAGTTTGCTTCAGCACAAGCAAATAAGAAAGGAAGCTAAGTTAACATTAGCTAATAAACTCTCAATTCAAGATTTGTACAAAGCCAGAGAGAATATATCTGATACTATACGTAAAGAACTAGAAGCAAGAACAAATAGTAAGAAAACACAATATGCTCGTTATTTCAATATCAATTCAGATAACGTATTAGAAGGAATTCCAGCGACTATATTACCTCCCCCAACCAACAATGATATATCTACTCTCAACTCACAAGAAAATGATATAAAAAATACAAAACCTAATAAAGTTTCTGAAATTATAATCCCTATTTATGGTTGGGGTGTTCAATGAATACGATATATACACTCCCTAAAAAAGACCAACATAATAAAATATTAGACTTTGAAGATAGTGAACCAAGATCAGAACAAGCTATCAACGAAGAGAAGCGTCAAAAAGCAATTTTAGCCTCAGCTGTTGAAAGACGAGAATATGTTAGAAATATAATCATCCCTATACCTCAATATAAAATAGGAATTGAATTACTTGAATCATATTATAATTTATCTGGACAACCAGATCCTGGTGGTGTTTGTATATATGGTGAAAGCGGACTAGGGAAAACCTATATAGCATCAACGTTCATGAAAAACCATTCCAGTACCATCACTCAAGATGATGTAACGATACCAATATTATTTGTAACAATAGAAGCCTCTATGGCAGCAGGTGACCTATTAAAATATTTATTAAAAGAGCTAGGAGATCCTTTTACTTCAAGTTTAAGTATTGCAGATCTCAATGATAGATTACTAGATGCATTAAAACATAGAAAAGTTAAATTCATTATTATTGATGAGGCGCAAGCATTTGGAGAAGGAAATGGGCATGTTCGCTCTACATTAATTGGAAATACGCTAAAACGATTACACGATAAATCTTGTATCCCACAAGCATATCTAGGTGTACAAAAAGACCTAATGCGTTTTTTTAATTTAGCAGAGCAACTATCTGAAAGAATTACTTCCGAATATACATTACATCCACTTGAAAATACTGAGGAATTTAGAGGCTTATTACATGGGTATGATTCTGCCTTGCCCATGCAAGAGCCTGCTTCTCTGGCTTCTGAGTATGCCGATCAAATACATTTGGCTACAAATGGTAACCTACGAAGAATACGACGATTACTTGCAAATGCCATCTATTTATCAGCAATTGATAATGCACCTTCAATAAACAACCATTACCTTTCTAAATCTTTTTTTCATGTATTTGGCTCAACTAAGAATCCTTTCTTATAATGTTTACTTTAGAAAATACGCCCTTATTATATGCAGAACCACCTTTTTTTGATGAATCACTCATTGGTTACCTTATAAGACTATCCGAATTACACAAACTTAAATCAATTTCACCAATATTAAAATTACTCACAGGAAAGAAAAATAAAATACCTTCAAACAAAGACATTTTTCACTTTTCATCTTTAGTGGGATGTGAACCTAATAAAATTTCTCAACTTTTTGGGTTTGAATGGAGTAATAGTCAATATCGAAGAATCTGGAAGTTAGGTAATGAATGGATCACAAAACCATATTTTATATCATCTAGAAACTTATCTGTTTGTCCAGAGTGTTTAAATGATAAACCATATTTTCGATCTATTTGGGAATTAGTATTTTATCAAGCATGTCCAATTCATAAATGTTTACTTATTCAAAATTGTCCTAACTGTAATAAAAAAATCACATGGGAAAAATCAGCTATAACTAAATGTATTTGTGGTGCTAATTTAACTTATGCTGACACCCTTTCTCCGAATAAATACCAACTGCATTTATCATCTTTGATTTTATCTCGAATTAGTAATACTTCAATAACGATTCCGAGTGATGTTTTATCAAATACTTTTTCAAATAAGTTATTACACCTAAGTCTTGATGGCCTATTTAAAACCATTTGGTTACTTGGTGAAGTGCTTGTTAATAATCAGACACATACCTACAAAACAAATCATATACCTAAAAAAGTATCCCTTGCATCTGAGATCACTAAAAATGCGTATCAAGCTCTTTTAAATTGGCCACATAATTTTTTTCAGACTCTAATTATTTTTCAAAAATTATCAGTTAAAAAATCGAACACATCAAAAATCCAAGATGTTTTTGGGCCAGTTCATCGGTATTTCACTGAAGATATGAGTTCAAAAGAGTTTATTTTTTTAACAATTGCATATGAGCATCATATTCGTAAAATTTGGTCTAGCGCTAACAAAACTATACCTCGTAGTATTTCATCACAATTGGAATTTGATTTTAGGGGAACTCATGAATATAAATAACTGTTCAAAATTTATGTTACTAAACAGTAAGAAGCAGAGTCATCAAAACTTATTAAAAACACACCCGTTATTATTTTATACTAAATTTCAACCAGGAGAATCACTAAACTCATGGATTTTTAGATTAGCCATGCGAAATAAAACAAGCATGAAAAATTTTGCGAATATTTTAAATCTAGAAATAGAGCCGCATGATTTCGATTTTAATATCCCATTTCAAAATTGGATTAATATTCAAAACTTCATGAAATCTAAAAAAGAAATTGATTACTCAATGCATGGATTATTGATTTCAAAATATGTAACAAAAACCACTTCTCACGTTTACATCCCCAAAATAGCAAAATATTACAACCATGATATTATTTATCGATACTGTCCATTATGCCTAAACTCCGATACACCATACCACAGAGCAAAATGGCGTTTTTCATTTCAAGTTGCATGTAAAAAACATCATTGTTGGTTAAATAGTAAATGTCCAAGATGCAATAAAATTCAAAACCTAAAAACAATAAGGAAAAATAACTTTTCTGAACGAAAAATAAAATCGGCTAAATACTGTATATATTGCGACAATGATTTAACTAAATCTGTTGCAGCACCAATCCCATCAAATATATCAACAAACACAATATTTCAGAAACAAGATTTATTCTGGAAAGTGATAGAACAAAAATATATAAATGAGCTTGTACATATCACTAATATTAACTATTTAAATAAACATAACAAATATATAAACCACCCCATACTTGGATATATTAATTTATACATCGTTGACCATATGAGTCAACATTCAAATATATATTTAAGACTTTTCAGATGGAATAAAGAACTCTGTTACAAAAAGATGTTTGGTAAATATGCAGCCAGTCTTATCGCAAAACATTTAGAACAAAATTAGCTTTGTTCAGAGGACTTATAGATATGAAGAAAAATATCTTTCTTCTTTTATTAGATTTCAATGGGGGCACACTCCCTCTAAATGCATCTCAGATGTTTTTATCTGAATATATGAAAGCCATTTCAGAAGAAATTGAAACATTTAAATTAAAGATAGCCTTAACATTAAGCTGGCGAGAAACTTATATACAGAAAGAATTAGAGTCGATACTGTCTATGCTAGGGAAAAAGTTACAGCGCGTTACATATATAATTAATAGTTCATTTTTAAAAAATGCTCTCTATCACGAAGTAAAGCAATATCGACAAAACACAAACCAAATACAATCTCACTGGCTAGTAATAGATGACACACCTGGTTTCGATATAGAGGAAGCACCAATTTTTTTGACAAATCCTCGAGCTGGATTTTCAGTAGATGACATAAATAAATCATCAACAATGATTACCAAAATTATAAGAGGTGTTAATTATGAATAATGATGAAAAATTTATTCCAATTCATAGGTTTAGGCGAGAGCTGAATAAATGGATGAGATATGTTAGCAAAAAACCTAAAACTACTATCATTCTCACACGAAACAACGTAAAAACATTAATTGTTATTTCACCCAAAAAATATACAGTTTTGTTAAAAACGTTACTTAATCAATACTCATCAAAAAATATAGAACTTAGTCGTGAAGATCGCGATTGGTTACGTTAATAGCTCATTTATATAAATACTATGAATAATAAAGTTAAATCACAACCAAACGAGAAACTGAATAAATTTCTTTCTGGAAAATTACCCTGTGAATAAAAGTACTCACAACGGATAACATCTTTGTTTACAAAAATTTTTCATAAACCTATAATTTTATCTCGAAGCCTCTCACACCACACAATTAGAACGGAAATGTCATGCTTCTTCATTTATTAAGTACGGTAAGATATTTTATCTGAAATCGAGACAGTTCCATTTATGCTTCTAACTTTATTTATTGATATCTGATATTGGCCATTTGATGGTTTTTTTCTTCCTTCAAATTGCTCCCATATAAGTGCCCCCCTGGCTCATTATAGTATTCTTCAAATGTTCCATCTTTTTTTATTTGAATAATAATGGTGTACTCAGGACAACTTCGAAATGCAATGCTTTTAGCTTGAGTTGCTTTTATTTCTACCTTTCTACCATCTTCTGTAACAGCATCAAAACCTTGGTTAGATGGTGGCATTAATTCAAGGGAATAAGCTTCTGCAACAAGACATTCTCCTAAGCTCCCCACAAGATGACCATCAGGAGTAAATGGCCGCCCAGGAAACATATCTTCTAATTCAGAAACTATTGAATATAGCTGACGAACGTTTTTTCTAAATCTATCATGATCCATATTAGAGCTACCTATTTAAAAGAACTATTCGCACTTCTCTTCAACTTTAAATTTACGTTCTTTTTTTCGTTTATCGATAAAAGGCTGACATAATTTTTTTGTCTCATCATATGTAAAAGATTTAGTTTTCTCCCAAGGCACCGTCCCATTACACTCTTTAAATTGTCCTATATTAACAACTGTCCATACATATTTTGTATTTGAGCATAAAGAATAAAAATTTACTTTTTCATTAGGATTACTCGAGTATTTCTCAGCCTTCCACTTAGATACCATAATTTCATTTTTAAAAACAAAAGATCGAGTCCCTGTTATAAATTTCCCAGAAATAATTCCAGTCCATTTATGACTTGATGTTTTAGGGCTACTGATTACAGTTAACTCATTCTTTGTTACTCCCCATCGAACGTCATGTTGATTATGTGACGTATTTGATGATGCCTTGACTTTCCCATCAGGATAAAAAAACCAAAGAACATCGGCTGATTTTATATTTGGAGATGCCCAGATACCGATAATATTTTCTTGTGCAGATGTAGCATTTATACTGAAAAATGCTAATACAACTGTTAAGGATAATGATTTATTCATTTAAAACCCCTTTAAAAAAATTTTAAGTGTTCTTAGCTAGTTATAAAATACCGACATCTTTTCCATATTCTTCTACATAGATCTTCACTGGTTCCCAAATTACTACTCTTTCAATATTACCTTCTTTAACTAAATCAAAGACCTTGCCATGATTTTTTAATGATATCGCTTTCATTTGAGGATAATTTTTATAAAACTCGGTGTCATTATCATAATTATGCCTAAGCAAATCTTCAGTAATAGAGTTGACTCCATCTCTTTGCATTTTAAGAAATTCATTAAGTATTTTTGAATTAATTTGCTCTTGATTTTTAGCCCAACGTTTCAAACGTCGAGAGACTTTATTCACTTCATTTAGATTATCATCTTCTTGATTTGCAAATTTTTCTGCTATGGCATCACCTGCTACCATTTTTTTCAACTCTGCTAATCCAACCATGATATTAAGACCTGTTCGATGCAGGCTTTTAGGATCTGCTTCTTTAACAATATCAAATACCAATGCTTCCGTTGTTGCTTCAAGATTTGATATCAAATTAACGATTTGTTTTACATTCATGTTTTACTTTACCTCTACATCAAACTTAACTGTCTTGTTTTTCCAACTTTGAATATATATTTTCAAAATGTTGACTTGTTTCAGTCGCATTTAGCTCTTGTCGTTCTTCAATCGTTTGTGTGTTGTACTTGAGTAAACGCTGAATAAATACATCAAAAAAGCCCATGGGTGAAATTAAAGACAAAAGAATTCCCGCTATAAGCGCCTCGTCCAGCCAAGCACTATTAATAACGTACAGCCAACAGATGACCACGACGAGCAGAAACTTAATACCTTTTACAATCTTGTTCAGCTTAAGTGAAGTCTCAATATCATGCTGTATTTCCAACTTTGCTAGATTTTCCATATTGCTTCCCATATCGACTTAAAAGTACTTACAAGTAATATATTAGTCTTATAAGTCGATTTGTCAACTTAATCGACTATTAGAGTAATTTTCATTGGGAAGTTGGTAAGGGACTACAGAAAAAGATCTTTATTAATGTCAAAAGGTCTGAATAGAGTAGTTTTGCTGGTCATCGAGTCCACCGGCAAAGCCAAAGGGCTGGAAGCCGGGGTTGGTGTCTTTGATGATGTTTCCAAACTCATCATAGTCGATTTGTTGAATAATGGCACCGTCGGTTGTGTTGACGATGAGTCTTGGGCTGCCTAAATGGTCTGAAACAATGCGGTAGGTCACATTATTTTTTATCATGTAGTCCGGTACATTGGATTTTGAGCCATAGACAAAACGGGCGGTGATGTTGCCTGTGCCATCGAGTTCTGCCACTGGGTTGAGCTGGTCCTGGTATAAGAAGCCCTGTACCAGGATACCATCGACTTTTTTACCGATGCGGCGGTTACGGCCATCAATGACATAATCAATCACCATGCCGCCGGGTAAGGTGACGTTGGTTAAGTTACCAATTACATCATAGATATAGTTTGTGGTGAGGCCTGCTTCTGTTTTAGACAGTAATTCACCGTTAGTGGTGTAGCTGTAACTCGCTGTTCCATAGGTGAGTAGTCTATCTTGTTCATCATAGGTGCCTGTGGTGGTGTTTTGGCTGAGGCGGTTTCCGTTGATGTCATAGCCATAGGTTGCACTGACTGTACCATTGGTGGTGACCTTGTCTAAATTGAATAACCTATATTAGCAACCGATTGTTAAGAACCGATTAATTTTATAATTAACCCAATAATAAGTAATGATTCTACTATTCCACTAATAAGTATACACAAAACACTTACGCCAATTCTAAAAACCAAGGATTCTGTTGCGAACTCTTGGAAACAAAAATAACCAACAGCAACAAAAGATATTATTAAACCAATAAAGAAGAATACATAACTTTTAAAATCCGGAAAATAATTAGGTAAAAGCCAAGTATAAATAGCAACCTCTACAAATACTACTACTACTATCAATACAAAAAACTTAAATAGCATAACTAATTATTCCCCCAGAGTTTCCAGGCAAGTTCATTTAATTTACTAGCTTCGGTTTTACAGTTATTTGTAATAATACCATTTGAGTGCTCATTACTTTTTTTATTTAATTGATTATAAGCTTTCTTAAAATAAGGATCGACAAATGAAGGGGCAATTTTTTTTGCCAAACCTTTCGTTAAAGCTTCTTTTGCAGTTTTTATATCCAGTGGTTGATTAATGTTCCAACCATTTAAATTAGCCGCATTTCCCCAACTATATGTATTAGCGATACTGCCATTTGGATTAGTCGTAACAATAAATGTATGTGTAGATGGATTATCTAGTGATCTTGCAGAGTCTCCAAAAGCTGATAAGTCACGATTAACCACGTAAGTCTCGAGACCATTTAAATCAGCAAAGTTCACAGGATCATTTAAAACATATCCATATAAACTCGTATCCCCCCCCTCAAACCGTATCGGATCTTTATTCGTCCATCGTCCTGTTTGTGCATCATAATCCCGTGCGCCAAACCGAGTTAGTTGGGTTTGCTGGTCATAGAGTCCACCGGCAAAACCAAAGGGCTGGAAGCCGGGGTTGGTGTCTTTGATGATGTTTCCAAACTCATCATAGTCGATTTGTTGAATAATGGCACCGTCGGTTGTGTTAACGATGAGTCTTGGACTACCTAAATGGTCTGAAACAATGCGGTAGGTCACATTATTTTTTATCATGTAGTCGGGGATATTGGATTTTGAGCCATAGACAAAACGGGCGGTGATGTTGCCTGTGCCATCCAGTTCTGCCACTGGGTTGAGTTGGTCCTGGTATAAGAAGCCCTGTACCAGAATACCATCGACTTTTTTACCGATGCGGCGGTTACGGCCATCAATCACATAATCAATGACCATGCCGCCGGGTAAGGTGACCTTGGTTAAGCTTCCGATGACATCGTAGGTGTAGTTTGTGGTGAGGCCTGCTTCTGTTTTAGTCAGTAATTCACCGTTAGTGGTGTAGCTGTAATTCGCTGTTCCATAGGTGAGTAGTCGGTCTTGCTCGTCATAGGTGCCTGTGGTGGTGTTATGGCTGAGTCGGTTTCCATTGCTGTCATAACCATAGGTCGCACTGACTGTGCCATTGGTGGTGACCTGGTCTAAACGACCGGCTATGTCATAGTGGTAGTCATACGTTGTTGTCGCACCACTGATAGCTTCTATTTTTTGTGTGATTCTGCCGAGTTTGTCACGCGCATAATCCATTTTATACGACAATGCAGATACTTGACCATTAATAATCAGACTACCAGGCGTTATTGTAGATGCACCTGCACTGATAAGCGCAATGTCCCCCGCTGTAGTGTGCTGATAAATATTACTTGCGTCCGAATAATATATGGTGTTTCCTACTAGATAAACACTCGTAATTTGATTATTAAGCGGGTATATGGTCTGGTTCGAGCAGTTAATAACAGCACCTAATGCAGGTATGTCGCCAATAACAGCGAGACCACTTGAATCTGTAACAATACAGATTGTATCGTCATCCCCCACACTAAATTCGCCGGTTATACCTGAGAAAGGCAAGCCTCTGGAACTTATAATGCCACTTGTTGTTATGTTGTATGCTTCACCCGTTATCCGGCTCAGAACAACAAGGTCAGTTGCATTTTGATCAATTTTTAAATCTGAAGTGCCAACTGGCAGCGTTGCATGGATATTGATATCCGTTATATTGGGGTCAATAGGGTTTTGTTCTAGTTTATATAATGTATTTACACTAGAAATATACAACTTATTATCCGGTCCTATTGCAATATCATCCACAATATATCCACTCAAATTGGCTATTTGGTGTATCTGTTGTGCCATCATCAAGCTGGCTGACCCCTTGATTTTTTGATGTGACCCCGGTTTTGAAGAACAAGTGTTCTCACCCCTTGATTCGTTGATTTTGAATCACATTTATATATTGGATGCAATAGAAGCAAGTTGATATGAAGATATTATCGTTGAGAACATAATAACTAAATTTATTTTTAATATTTTATATTTCTCATTTAGCAAATATATAGGTATGGCGTATGAAAAACAAAACATTAATAATATTGAAAATATAATCGATATAATACTCATACTATACCAAGTTAAAGAATCCGAAAGTATAGAAAACAGATATGCAAAAAAATATATTTCAAGTTGTATTACCCAAAACATACATATTACTAATATTATGTATTTATAATACGTAATCCTACTCTCAAATAGTTTAGTGAACCCAATAAAAACAAGTGAAATTTGCAACACAATTATTTCTACCCATGAGTTAGAAAAAAGAACAACATTTGAAAAGTAATATTGAAAAACATTACTAAACTCATAGTTAGTCCTTACAATATAAAAAAAACAAATTGTAAAAACAGCTATAAAATAGTCGTTAAATATAAGAGAGAAAAATCTACTATTTTTTATTTTTATATGCATCATTAATATTATTCATAAAGCTTGTATCATTCTGATAAATAGGTCCAATCAAACCTTCAAAAAACCCAGGTTCAGTATTCACATCAAAACTTTCAAAGCTTGACGGATAATCAAACATGTTCCCATTAATATCAGCACTAGTTTTCATTTCAGCACCATAGCAGACCCTACCACTTCTAGTATTAGAAGAACCACCTGTAACTTCTACAGTCCCATTTTCATTAACACAAGCATAAACGCATTGTTTTACACCATCTTTATAACCAACACCAGCTTCACTCCCAATAAGACTACATTTACATTTCAATAATCCATTAGGATCAATCCAATTAACCGGATCATTTAAAACATAGGCATATAAATTAGTATCCCCACCTTCAAACCGAATCGGATCTTTATTCGTCCATCTTCCTGTTTGTGCATCATAATCCCGTGCACCAAACCGTGTAAGTTGGGTGTGCTGGTCGTAGAGTCCACCGGCAAACCCAAACGGTTGGAAACCCGGGTTGGTGTCATTAATCACATTCCCAAACTCATCATAGTCGATTTGTTGAATAATGGCACCGTCGGTTGTGTTGACGATGAGTCTTGGGCTACCTAAATGGTCTGAAACAATGCGGTAGGTCACATTATTTTTTATCATGTAGTCGGGGATATTGGATTTTGAGCCATAAACAAAACGGGCGGTGATGTTGCCTGTTCCATCCAGTTCTGCCACTGGGTTGAGCTGGTCCTGGTATAAAAAGCCCTGTACCAGAATACCATCCACTTTTTTACCGATGCGGCGGTTACGGCCATCAATCACATAATCAATGACCATGCCGCCGGGTAAGGTGACCTTGGTTAAGTTTCCGATGACATCATAGGTATAATTGATGGAAACCAAACGAGCTATATTAGCGTTTATTGTGTCTTGACCCCGTTTTTTCCAGAAGAATTTAGTTTGTCTTCTGATAATAAGTTTATAACTACATAGCCATATGAACGTGGAGTTAAATCAAGGCAGGTTTATTATCTCTTGCTTTAAGTTAACAAACCCTATTTCTGCTTTTCCTATATATTCTGGGAAATAGACCCAATAAAGATTTTTATCTCTAGAGTCTTTCTGAAAACTAAAGATAAAATGTGTATTAGAAAAAATTATTTCCACCACATTTTTCTCTGTTGGATATGAACCACTTTTTATTTTTATACTACTTAAATTATTAAAAGCTTTTAAAAATTTATTATTATTTTGAATTTTTCTTTTATTCCAGTAGATTGTCACTTCCTCGCTGTTGCTTGCGATTTCATTTACCAGAGATTTTATGGAGTACGATTGAACACCTGCTATCAATATCGAAATAAATAGAACTATAGATGAAATAATCAGGCTCATTTTTTTATGACGATTCCGTGCAAATATTACGAATGAAACGACTACAGCCAAAAATGACAAAAAGGCCATAGCAGTTACATATGGTGAAATAATTGAAAGAAATTTAATCACAATTCTCTCCAAAAATTATGGGCAGTTAGCATATCCATAAATCCCTTTTCCAATACTCTTTCCTAAATTATTTAGATACTTGTACGGATTTATACTAAAAACATTTACAGTATTAGTTAAATATCCAGACACTCCAAAAGGCACTGGGCTCGCGGCAAAACCATATCCTGCATATTCACCAGTATATCCAGCACCTTGCATGGACCCAAACTCCGCTACGACAAAATCACCCACATCGATTCCTGCCTGAGATCCAAATCCTGTCAAAGCATCTACATTTTTTGCATTTGTATATTCCATATTTCCTGTTAAAGAGGCACCCGGCGAGTCACCACCACCACCAACCACTACTTGTAGAGCAATATTTCCAGAATTATCAGCTACTACATTTACGCCTACAGTACCACCTGGCCCCCAACCAACACTCGCATTCAATGAAAGTCCAAATGTCTCAAGCCCTAACGGATCAATAAAGTTAATAGGATTCTGTAAAACATATCCATAAATATTCGTATCCCCACCCTCAAACCGTATCGGATCTTTATTCGTCCATCGTCCTGTTTGTGCATCATAATCCCGTGCGCCAAACCGAGTTAGTTGGGTTTGCTGGTCATAGAGTCCACCGGCAAAACCAAAGGGCTGGAAGCCGGGGTTGGTGTCTTTGATGATGTTTCCAAACTCATCATAGTCGATTTGTTGAATAATGGCACCGTCGGTTGTGTTAACGATGAGTCTTGGACTACCTAAATGGTCTGAAACAATGCGGTAGGTCACATTATTTTTTATCATGTAGTCGGGGATATTGGATTTTGAGCCATAGACAAAACGGGCGGTGATGTTGCCTGTGCCATCCAGTTCTGCCACTGGGTTGAGTTGGTCCTGGTATAAGAAGCCCTGTACCAGAATACCATCGACTTTTTTACCGATGCGGCGGTTACGGCCATCAATCACATAATCAATGACCATGCCGCCGGGTAAGGTGACCTTGGTTAAGCTTCCGATGACATCGTAGGTGTAGTTTGTGGTGAGGCCTGCTTCTGTTTTAGTCAGTAATTCACCGTTAGTGGTGTAGCTGTAATTCGCTGTTCCATAGGTGAGTAGTCGGTCTTGCTCGTCATAGGTGCCTGTGGTGGTGTTATGGCTGAGTCGGTTTCCATTGCTGTCATAACCATAGGTCGCACTGACTGTGCCATTGGTGGTGACCTGGTCTAAACGACCGGCTATGTCATAGTGGTAGTCATACGTTGTTGTCGCACCACTGATAGCTTCTATTTTTTGTGTGATTCTGCCGAGTTTGTCACGCGCATAATCCATTTTATACGACAATGCAGATACTTGACCATTAATAATCAGACTACCAGGCGTTATTGTAGATGCACCTGCACTGATAAGCGCAATGTCCCCCGCTGTAGTGTGCTGATAAATATTACTTGCGTCCGAATAATATATGGTGTTTCCTACTAGATAAACACTCGTAATTTGATTATTAAGCGGGTATATGGTCTGGTTCGAGCAGTTAATAACAGCACCTAATGCAGGTATGTCGCCAATAACAGCGAGACCACTTGAATCTGTAACAATACAGATTGTATCGTCATCCCCCACACTAAATTCGCCGGTTATACCTGAGAAAGGCAAGCCTCTGGAACTTATAATGCCACTTGTTGTTATGTTGTATGCTTCACCCGTTATCCGGCTCAGAACAACAAGGTCAGTTGCATTTTGATCAATTTTTAAATCTGAAGTGCCAACTGGCAGCGTTGCATGGATATTGATATCCGTTATATTGGGGTCAATAGGGTTTTGTTCTAGTTTATATAATGTATTTACACTAGAAATATACAACTTATTATCCGGTCCTATTGCAATATCATCCACAATATACCCACTCAAATTGGCTATTGGTGTATCTGTAGTACCGTCATAACGCCATATTGCAGCTGACTTATATGTATAAATAAGTCCCTGGCTATCAACGGCGACATCAAGAGCACCTTGTAACCATTGTGGTTGATCTGGTGTTGTTACATTAGCTTGCACTCGATACGCTTGTTGTAAATTATCGAGGAAATATTTATTTCCCACTGTATCTATTGTTAGAAGCTTACCTATTTGAATATTTGTCACGGCAGCTGTGCGACTCACATATTCAGTACGCGTAGACGCTATTTCACCAGCTGCATCATAAACTACAATATTTAGAGTATTGTACCCGATAATAGGAAGATCAACCTTGCCTGATAAGCTGCCATCTGTAGCCACTGTCATTTCAACACCGTTAACTGTCACACGTGATGCATTAGCAACCTTACCACTCAGAGTTAGACTATCCATTGTAGAAGTCGTTTGCACAGTACTTGTTACGGCAACTTTTCCAGAAAATTGCTCAGCACTTAATTCACCATACTGGTTATATGTATGCGTTGAAAGTATGTCAGCAAGGACCGTTGATTCCAGATAACCCGTATCAGCATATCGTTTAAGACTCATGTTTCCCGCTGAAATAAGCAGGCCATCTTTATCATAATCGTAAATAACACTATCAGTACCATTGATATCTATACTATGTAACCAGAAGTTATTGTCGTACGTTTTATCCACACGGCCGTTTATCTCACCAGTAATTACTGATGAGACAGGTAACATTCCATCATAGGTATAACTTAAGATATTTCCACCAGGCGCAGTGATACTACTTAACTGACCCGTCACGGTATTGTACCCATAGCGATATTGTCCACGAGGAATGTTCAATGAGCCTAAACGACCAGATGCTTCATACACATAGTCCAGCGTTGTTCCATCAGGACGTGTAATATTTTCCAGTTCTTTATCTTTATTGTAAGTGTATGTCGTAATGGTTTGCACACCACTTAATGCTGGTGGTGTATAAACTGATACTTGATCAACATTATTGTAATTAAATACATGAGCCGCTTTACCCGGTGGTGTTAATGATGTCAGATTTCCATTCGTGTCATACGTATATTCTATAAAACGCATATCAGGAAATGTCTGTCGTGTGAGTCGCCCTGCAAGATCATAATCAAAGTTAAGAACGCGTCCTAGCGGATCAGTTATAGTATCAAGCTGCCCTTGAAGATCATATTTCATTGAATATGTTCGATTATCAACAGTATCTCCGATAATAGTTGTTGACAATCGCCCTCTTGAGTCATAGCTGTTTGTTGTCAAAGCCTGATTTGCAAACTGAGAAGTCAATAACCGACCTTGTATATCCAAGGTCCTCTTTGACTGACGTCCTTCCGGAGAAAATAACGTATTACGTTGATTCAATGCATCATAATTATTAATGTATTTTCGACTATTAACGGTACTAGTTTTAACTATGCTGGCAACATCCAATGGGTTTTTAGCATTTCCAAAAGTCGCTGACAAACTATTGTTTATGTTCTTGACTAAACCTGCTGGAGTCGTAGTTGTTGAAGCCCCCACATATGACACATTACCTGGAAACCTTACATCTTTTTTATATTTAATAACTTGCTTTGTACCATCAGGCTTTACTATTTCAATATCATCATTACCCATAGTCGTTGAAGTGATTTTTGTGTTATCCGGCGTTAACGTTATACGTTCTTTATATGGAGCATTAGGATATCGATACTTCGACAAGAAATTGGTCTCATAGGTTGTTTTACGGCCCATTGCCGAAGTTAATGATGCGGTAGTCCCTGTAGCTGTGTCACTACGTGCGACATCCCAAGCGCCTCCATTTGGCATATCATCACGTAGAAGACGTCCATATTGATTATAGGTAAATACTGAACTTTGATTTCTTGGGTTAGTAAACTTACTTAACAGACCATTTTGTTTATATTCAAACTTATATAAAGCACCGCCGGGCTCAACAAAATCTGATAAATAATGATTACCCGATAGAGTCAAACCAGTACGTTTTCCATCAGCTGATATAATTCCAACAGCATTGCCTGAAGTATCTCTTTCAATTCGAGTGATATCACTATTGATATCAGTAATTCCTGAAAGATAACCTTGTGAATCATATAAAAAGCTATACACGATTGCACCAGTAAGACTATTAATAGTTTTTAAATGTTTACCCTCGGAAGAAAACTCATAAAGCTGTGAACCATCTGTTGATGGGATACGTAGATTACTCCCTGAAAAGCCGGGTAATATTTTATTTATTCTTATAACTTTGCCTTGCGCAGATATGTAAAGTGCACCATCCACACCTAAAACAACGTTTCGAGGTGAGAGTAAAGTTTCCTCTTGAAAATCACCCGTATTCAATTGGTGGACAAAATACTTTCCTGCAAAAATTGTATTTATTGTTGCATCTTGTGATATGACTTTTATTTTATTATTTTTAGAATCTGAAATATAAAGCAAACCATCAGTACCATAGTAAACACTAGTTGGCTGCTTCAAACTACCAGTCGTAGCTAATACACCATCAACACTATCACCTGCAGTACCGGTACCGGCAATAGTTGTTATTGTCCCATCCACACTCACTTGTCGGATACGATGATTATATTTATCTGCGATATATAATTCACCATTTTTACCAAATGAAATATCTGTTGCGCCATTAATTTGTGCATTAATGGCAAGTTGATTATCGCCGTTATATCCTGCTACACCTGTTCCTGCTACAGTAAAGATATAACCGTCTGTCGTGATTTTACGTACTCGATGATTAGAGCTGTCTATAAAATAAATATTCCCTTCTTTATCAGTTTTCACAGCAATAGGCCAAGACAACTGTGCATTTCTGGCCAAGCCACCATCACCGCTAAAGCCAAAAGTGCGATTTCCAGCAATAGTTTGTATGATGCCATCTGGACGTATACGTCTTATAACTGAATTATATGTGTCTGCAATAATGATACTTCCGTCATCACCTAATGCAATATCACTGTTATAACTCAAGAGCGCATTAATAGCTAACCCACCATCACCAGCATAGCTATTAAAACCATTTGAACCCGCAATTTTTCTTATATCTCTGTTTGGCATTCTTTGATAAACAACACCAGAATTGCTGTAATAAACGCTTCCATCAGGAGCTAGAGCAAAATTATTATTTCCTATTAACTCAATGTGATGAACAATATTTCTTCCTACATTTTTTGCCTGTCGGTTCGTTCCATCACCTCTAAGTAAGGTACGACTCACAGGATTATAAAAATGATGTTGGCTTAAGGTCCATCCACCTAGCTTCTGGCTACGCACATCCCTTCGTGAAAAGACGCTCACTAAATCGGAACGGTAGTTACGCCATAGTGTTGTAGTTGTACCACCACGTATACCCGTTGCTTTACAATTTGTACAACGCGTATTTGCCCAACTTCTGTTGTAACCACCTATTGATGGGTAATACACGATAGGGTAGGTATAGCCAATTGAAACTATTGCTGTGGCACTTTGATGTTGATTGCCATACGCATCAAGACCATCCCATGTAAATTCATGGGTGATATTTGGTGCAGGTGTAAATGTATATTTATATACCTTTCCTAAAATACGGATCTCTAATATCACAGATTTCATACTGGAAGGGACAGTATTTCCAGTCACTTCAATACGTGCAGTATTACCTACTGTCCAACCCTGTACTCTATCGTTTCTATAATTCAAGCTATATGGTGTATCTTTAACAGCCAATGTTTCACCAAGTGTTTGATTTTCACAACCAATAATCGAACCACATTTTGTATTCGGGTTATCTTGCTTTTTTGCATCAGATTTTTTGACAGCGGTATTGCTAGGCATTTGTGCACCGGCAACAGGACCAAACGGATAATTACAATCCCATGGCGTGAAATGCGAAATTAATGAGCGCCAAAGTACTGCGCCTGCACTGTAACTTTGCGCTAATTGTGTGCGTTCTATATCCGTAATCTTCAGGGCAGTGAGTGTTGCAGCATCCGCTGCTACACCTGAGCCATCAACGTCGAGTACCGCAAGACCTACTGCATCAATACTTAAAATTTTAATGACGCGGCCATCCTGACTTCCTTTCCATGCTGCAATATCACGATCATAGTAACCAAGTGGTATATTTGATCCGACAGGGAAGTTTAAAAAATTCTCAAAATATAGAGGGATTGGATTACTAAAACGTACTGTTTTTGCATTAACTTTAATCGCCTCATCAACACTTAATTCAACGGCATAGGTGTAACCACTTGTGGCGGGTAATTCACCTGGCATAGTATTGCGGCCATTTTCTCCAACTGTGTATTCAGTCGCTCTGACATTAAGTGTTGTTAAAGCTTGCTCTGTTCCATCAGCAAGCACCATCGTTGCTTGTGTGCCTTGAGGGAAAAACAAAGTAGCTTGACGAGTCCCATCAATATCTGTAACTGGATTTGCTTGTGCAACTTGAATCGGTGTTGTTGCTGTTAAATCAATAGTTGTCACTTTTTTATCCAACGGAATCATAACAACATCCGGCAACACTGAAATGTCTTGCCAAGGGACTTGTATGCGACGTTGAACAGGCAAATAACCTTCTAGTTCATAGTTAACGATAATGGTGCCACCACCGTTTACTGCCATATCAAAATGGCCATCGGCGCGTGTTAACGTTTGCCCATACTCATTATGATAATGCACAACTGTTTTAACGCCCGGTAAGGGATTGTTTTTACGATCAATCACTTTACCGCGAATAACTGCCGCCCGTCCTGGTTTAATGGTACCAACGGCAACCCCTGTTTGAATCGGATTCGAGCCCGTATAGAGAAATGAGGTTGTGTGATAAACCGTTGCAGTAACGGTTGGATCTGCTTTTGGAGCAACACTAGATGGATCTGCTGGAAGATTGACGCCACCTAGCGTTTTACTTACTGCACCACTCTTGTTTGTTGCTTTGTCAGCAACCACAAAACTAAAATTATCACTTGGTACGCCAGCAATGACCACCTTAAAACTGCCATCCGAATTTGTGATAACTGTAACTGCATCACCCGTGCGAACATTAGTAATTACAACTGAAGTACCTGCTTCAACACTAAGTGCTTGACCGGTAATTTCCACTTCACCATTTTTCAAATACAGCATTTTAACAATCCCTGTATCCACAGTTTGAGGTGGAATGGTATCTAATGTAATGGAGATAGCTTTACCTTGTTGATTAGTTGCAGGGTCAACAGCTGTAATTGAAAAATTATTGATACCTTCTGTAAGTGTTGCTGGATAGGTAAAACTCAAATCAGCCGCAACTGAAACAGGGGAACCATTGATGGTTAGTAATACTTGTTCCGAGACCTTACCTACCAATGACTGTATTGACTTATTAGTTAATAAATTATTTTGTGGTGATGTTAGTGTTATAACTGGTGCGATAGTATCAACATTAATTGAGAATTGAATTGGAGTAGACACATTCCCAATATAGTCCTTCACTGTTGAAGTAAATGACCATAAGCCATCTGTTAAAGGTTGAGCTAAGGTACAAACTGCATCTTTAGTAACTGTATCGAGTACACAGCTGGTAGGGATAATTTGATTATTTGATGTGAATTCAATCGTTGCTGGATCGGCACCTACGCCTTTATCGGTTAAAGTAAAAGTAAATACTGGCGCTGCATTATTGGTTAAGGTACCGGTTGCTGGACTTACCAGTGAAATGGTTGGTGCATAAATATCACTGTATATAGCGAGACCATTTATTTTGTTAACAACATTTAAACGATGCTGTTCTAACCCTTGAGTAGAGTAATTAACAATATTATGGTGGTTCGCTACCCATACAGATTGATCGGCAGGATTCACAACTAAGTGTTCAATTTCATCTATGTCGCCGGGAAAAGGAATAACCTGAAATAAAATAGAATCAGATGAAGAAATATAGTAAAGCGTGCTATCTTCACTGGCCCAAATATTACCCAGACCATCTAATACAAAGTCTTCTAACGGAGTAATGCTGCTCGTAAAGGTTTGATTTCCATTAATGTCGTAACGAGTTAAATTATCTTCTTCCATTAACCATAATTCATTTAGAGTTTTATCATAATGAATCATATCTACATCGAGGTCACCATTTTGCGGATTAGCAAAAGAAGAAATAACCGCGCCGTCGCATCAATTGAAGAAACAGAATCATCGTAAGCCAGCCAGACACGGTGGTTAACACTGTCAAATGATAAAGTTTCAACGTCATCAATATTCGTCTGCTTAAAAACAACCGTTGCATTACTATCAAGTTTAATTAACTCAAGTTCATTAGTCAGCCAAACACTTCCTTCAGCTTCATCGATGACCATCATAATGTCATCGGCTTCTTGAGTTGTTACTGTAAAAGGTGTGGGGGTAGTTAGTAGTTGTTGTCCGGCAAAGTTATAGACATGAACTCCTGTTTGGGTAGCAACCCAAAGACGTCCACGCTCACCATCGGTCACCACAGAATCAACGCGACCAATGTTTGCTATTTCAAATAATACATTTCCATTTGATGTTGTGACTTTAAGAACACCGTTGTCTTCAGCGACCCAGAGTGCACTGTTAAAATCTGCATCAGGTGCAGCAAAACTTAGGGAAATTTGGGCTGCGCTCAACACAATAAAGAGCGACAACATTGAAATTAGTTTGGTGAATGAGAAATGGAACTGCTTCATTTTACTTTGCCTTTTTTTAATATAATTTCATTACGCACAACTAAGCTCGTAATTAGTTATATAAATATTTTTATTGTTAGGCGAACGGGAGCGTCAGAGGAGATCGACGAACAGGAGCGCAATTTTTTATTTTTAAGGTTCGGCGAGGGGGAAATGCCTTCATCCTTGAAATACTATTTCCAGTATTCTGAAATCATCAAAATACTAAAGTTAGCACTCATTCTATGTAACATTTCGTAACAATTCAACTAAATGGCCAACACGCCACTATCTAAATAGACGCTTGTTTGTAAAATTATCACTTATAGAACAGTTTACAGATAGGGGATTATTAAAGAGAGTGGTAGAATTTTTCCATAGGAAACAATGAGTTGTAAAATGGTCGCATTATTGGGAAGTATACAATTCAAATGGGACATCAGGTATCATCTTAATTTAAAAAAATATCAGTATTATTGGCAAAATCACTAGAAAATATCACTTTAACTGGCAAAAATTGTGTTTTTTAATTTGGCGACAGTCCTACTTTTTCTTTATAAATCAAAGCCTTTAGATATCAGTATTATTGGCAGTCGACATTATTCCGCGTTGTCCGAACTGACTTTATTGCCGCTGGCTCGACTGCTGATTGTCACTTCATTGACGCAGTTCTTCATGCAGGCATCCACCTTAATATCTGTTTCTGTTGCCAAATCAAAACCGTCTCGATTTGGCATCTTCACTTTCGGCAGTGTAGCCGCATCCATGACCGCATCTTCTGCAATGATATTATTCATCGCCAGAATGTAAGCGCTCACTGCATAGACTTCATCGGCACTCAGTGACTGTGCATTTCCAAAAGGCATGGCGCGATTAATGTAATCCCACAGGGTAGTCGCATACGGCCAATAGCTGCCAACGGTTTTGCTCGGACGATCAGAGGTCAGTGATGATTGCTCGCTGACTAATTCAGGAAAGCGTCCCATGCCCTCGCCAAAATCACCATGGCAAGCTGCACACCTAGCCAGAAAAACCGGCTCACCAGTCGTTGCACTTCCACGCCCCGGCGGCAGCCCAACCCCATCGGGGCCAACATCAATATTCCAGGCAGCGATTTCTTTTTCATTTATGGGACTGCCCAGCCCATAAGTCTGGCTAGTCAACGCCTTGCCACCACCACAGGCAACCAGTGAACCCAGCATTAAGCCTGACAACACAGTGACAATAACTTTAACTAATCTGGACATTTTCCACCTCGCCGCTGGGGTGTACCATCCAGGTTTGAATGGCATTGTTGTGATACATGGAGTTCGTTCCGCGCACCTTGCGCAGCTGTTTCACGGTTGGCTGCACATAACGGGTTTCATCAATAACCCGGCTCTGTAACAGGGCCTGCTGACCATTCCACTGCCAGTCGATCTCAAAACGGGTTAATGATTTATCCAGTACCGGCCCTTTGATGCGCGCCTGTTGCCAGTTGCGTCCACCATCAAATGAAACATCAACACGTTTGACCTTACCCTCACCGGACCAGGCCAGACCTTCAACCACAAAACGGCCTTTGCCCGGCATCGGACGCTCGGGACAAGGCGACGTAATAACTGACTTGGCTTCCTGAACAAAGGTAAATTGACGTGCCCTACCTGTGGGTAACAGATCGGTATAGGTGGACGTTTCTTCACGCATTTCCCATGGGCGCTGCCCCACTTCCAGACGGCGTAACCACTTCACATTCGCCACCCCTTCCCAGCCGGGTAACAGCAGTCGCAGTGGATAACCCTGCTCGGGACGCAGTCGCTCACCGTTCTGAGCATAGACAATAATGGCATCATCGAGTGCCTTATCCAGCGGAAAACTGCGCGCCAGTGCGGCCGCATCGGCGCCTTCTGCCAGCAACCATTTTGCCCCTTTGCGAACTCCCGCCTCATTTAACAGCAAGCGCAGCGGCACACCGGTCCACTCGGCGCTACTGAGCATGCCGTGGGTAAATTGCAATGAGTTATTCACCGCACCGCGTTGCTCCATCGCACCGTTACCGGCACACTCGATAAAGTGAATACGGCTCACCGAGGGGAAACGCATAAGATCGCTGACAGTAAACTTTAATGGTTTGTCGACCATTCCGTGGATAACTAACGGGTGTGCATCCGGATCAATCTGCGGCACCCCCGCATGGTGTCGTTCAAAAAATAAGCCGTTAGGCGTGATGATACCGTGCAAATCCTGTAACGGACTAAAGCTGATCGAGGCTTCGCGGGTGGCCTGAATCCAGGGCAGGAATCGCCGAACAACATTTTTTTCGAAAATAGACGGCTTGCCATACGGTTCACTACCGACACCAGCACCAAGATATTTACTCCAGTCAGGGACTTGCAGCGAAGTGGGTGCTGCCTCGGCCGATCCCAGTCGTCCTGCACTCAGGGTCGCCAGCCCCGTCAGCAGACTGTTTCGAATAAAACCACGACGACCCAGCTGGGACAGTTTTGATGGTCGATCACGCTCGGACATAAACGAATACACTCAGTTGTCAAAAAATAGTGGCGAGCGACTATACAACAGCATAAGTAGCCCAATCAAGCTCTGCGATTACAGTGTTTAATTATGCAACTTCAGGTACAGTAGAACCCTGCTTATGGATCTCGTCCGCCCAGGCATGGCGCTGTGGTCAAGTGCGCCAAAGCACAGTTAGCCCGGCCTAACATTACTTGATGAAAATACGAACTACGCAGACAAATATGCCGTCTACTGGACCCTTAAACGTGAATCACTCAACCGTAATTAAACCGGAATCCTTATGAAATTATCATGGCTGGCTGGGCTGCTGTTCATCTCACTCAATGTACAGGCGAATCGCGCAGAAAGTGGCTGTGGCAATCAGGGAGTTTGGCTACAGGTACTGGGTTCCGGTGGCCCGGAAATTAATGATAAACGCGCGTCCAGCAGTTACCTCGTCTGGTTAAACGGACATGCCCGTGTACTGGTCGATACCGGCGGTGGTAGTAGTTTGAATTTTGAACGCAGTGGCGCTGATTTTAGTGATGTGCGCACCATCCTCTATAGCCACTATCACGTCGATCATAGCGCTGATCTGCCCGCATATATTAAAGCATCATTCTTTATTGATCGGCAGAATGATTTGCCCATTTACGGCCCATCCTCCAATAGCTTTATGCCCGACAGCAGACAATTTGTTCATGCCTTGATGGCTTCTCCAGCCGGCGCATTTAAGTATCTTGATGATTTCCTCGACGACTCGCGTGCCAATGGCTATCGCATCATCACCCATACTCTTGATACCGGTAAACATATCAAACAACCGGGTTATTCCGATTCAACGATGCGCACCATGGCCATTCCAGTCCATCACGGACCTGTCCCCGCACTCGCATGGCGACTGCAAATTGCTGGCAAGGTGATTGTTTTTAGTGGCGATATGAACGGTGATTACCGAACCTTGCCTGTTTTGGCTAAGGATGCGGATATACTTGTGGCACATAATGCGGTTCCGGAGGAGGCAACCGGTATCGCACGAAATTTACATATGCCGCCGTCTGTGATCGGCGACATTGCAGCACAAGCCAACGTGAAACAGCTGGTTGTCTCACACAGAATGTTACGCACCCTGGGAAAGGAAAAACAGACACTTCGTTACATACGAAAGAAATATAAAAATTCAGTAACGTTTGCTGATGACATGGATTGCTTCCGCCCGTAAAGCCTCAGACTTAAAGGAAGTACCCTGCCATCAGCCTGATTCGCAATGAACAGATCAAACTTAAAGTGTCACGGATACCGTCATGTACGATATCCGCTTACCTGAGAGGCGAGTTATATTGCTGCAGCCTGTTGTTCAGCCGCATCAAGGCACGCAACAATTTTAGAAGAAATATCAGAAACTTGCTGATAGGCCGCTTCGGCTTCGGCAGTTTGACCATTGTTTTTATAATCGATAACAATTCGAATGAGTTCATGTAACTCTTCATGTGGTTTTTCAACATCAATAATACCTTGTAACTTGCCAAAGTGTTCAAGGCCTTCGCTGTAATACCATTTACCAAAGTTACAATGACGGTGTGACACCGCTTCATCTCGCGTTAATCCTTCCTGACCATCAAGAAATGAACGCAGCCGCGTTTTCCAGTTCAAATGTGCTGCCTTTGCAGAAGAAAGATCGAGCGATTTATCAGCGCTACCACCAAGTTGAGTCACTAAATCTGTCAGCTGCTGAGATAAAGTGGCTATTTTCACACTGGTTTCACGAGAGTCATTTGCATCTTTCGTCGTTGCATCAGCACTTTGTGAAATCGAAACAATATTTTGATTGATTTCATTTGCAACCGCACTTTGCTCTTCAGCAGCCGTTGCAATTTGTGCATTCATATCATTAATGACATTAACCGAGAGGTGTATATCTTTTAATGCTCTAAAGGTATCTTCAACTTTTTCCGAGCTTTCTATACCTTTCGCAGATGCATCTTCCATGACTAAAACAGAAGAGCGCACCCCTTCCTGTAATGCACTGATCATTTCATCAATTTCCTGAGCAGAAGCTTGTGTCCGCGTTGCCAGACTTCTTACTTCATCGGCAACCACCGCAAAGCCCCGTCCCTGTTCACCTGCACGTGCAGCTTCAATTGCCGCATTTAATGCCAGTAAATTTGTTTGCTCGGCAATACCTTTTATGACTTCAAGTACCACCGTAATATCACTGCTTTGTTTTTCGAGCTGAGCGATAACCTCTGACGCTTTATTAACATTTCCGACTAAAGCATCAATACTTGCTTTACTAATTTGAGCAACACTTTCACCGGAATTAGCCGATGAATTAGCCTGTTCGGCCGCACTGGCAGCTTCACTGGCATTTCGCGCAACCTCTTCGACTGTTGTACTCATTTCATTCATGGCTGTGGCAACCATATCGGTTTCCTGTTGTTGCCGACGAATATTTGCATCTGTACTTTCGGTCACACCGGAAAGGTGAGAGGCGGTAAATGTGAGCTCATTGGTGACTTTTGTTAATGTATTTACCGTTTTTGAATAATTAAGTATCAAAAGATTAAAGCTCTGAGAAACTTTTTCAACAAAAAGATTACCTTTAACATTTAAAGTTTGACCACCTGATTTTGTCGTCTTTTCGAGTTCTTCTAATAAATGATTGAAAGGTTTAAAAAACCATGACAGCAAAGGAAACAACACCACAATTGTAATGACCGCAACAAGAAATACTTCTAATAAGAGTGAAGACTGTGAGGAAAAATCAAACCACTGTAATAAAATTTGACTCAACACCACGGCAATGACATTAATTGCAGCAATAATTAAAAGGGGGGTACGTTTGGAGCTCATAGTTCTTTCCTCAACATTCTTTACGGCTTAATAGGGATACTACATATAGCGACCACAAGAAGAAAAACATTAATTTAATTCTGGCAATACCCCCATAAAAGAACGCCTTATATTTTAATCATCTTTTCTTTCAAACTCACCTTCGATCACATCTTGTTGAAATTCAGTTTTTGAATGCGACTGCGAGGTGTAAGTGGAATGCATACTCATGCTACTTGCCATAAACATGCCCCTTCGTAATAAATAAGCTGCAAGTGCTTTACGCACGGGCGGAATAAGAAAAAGAAAACCAACCGTATCTGTGAAAAATCCCGGTGTCAGTAAAAAAGCCCCGGCTAAAAGTAAGAAAATACCTTCTACCAGAATAGTCGGAGGTAGCTGACCCTGAGCCATACTTTGGTTTAACCGTGTCCACGTTGCCAACCCTTGCTGCCGTAGTAAACCAGCGCCGATTACCGCTGTCGCAATCACAATAAAAATAGTCCAACCTGCACCGATAATACCGCCTACCTGAACTAACAAATAAATTTCAATAATTGGAATAACTAAAAAAACAACGAATAAAAGTTGAAACACGGTATTTTCCCCAAAAAAAGTAACTACTTCAATCTAGGGGCAATAACCCCATTTGCAAGCTCTATTTATACTGATATTGTATCAAGATGCCGAAAGATGACTATATAATAGTATTCAATACTTGTGACTCCGATGAAACTGCGGCTTCAATTGCAAAAACATTAGTCAGCAACAAGCTAGCTGCCTGTGTCAATATCGTTAACGGCATTGAGTCTGTTTACCAATGGCAGGGGGAAATCGAGCACAGCAAAGAAAAATTATTAATAATAAAAACACGCCAGTCTCTTTTTTTACAGGTGCAAAATGCAATCAGGGAAAGCCATAACTATGAACTTCCTGAAATCATCGCTGTCCCTATTTGTTCAGGTGAACAGAACTATTTAAACTGGATTCAATCAGCCACATTAGCTACGG
>JALTJN010000420.1 GCA_027076405.1 Chromatiales bacterium | reverse complement strand
AACGATTTAGCCTGTTCGGTTACATATTCTACACAATATCCGTTGGTTTTCATAATGTAAAATAGTCCACTGGACAGGGTAGATTTACCCACTCCTGGACCACCGAACATATTAATTACTTTCACCTTAACACCTTTAGTTTATATTTATCAATAAAATGTCCTAATTTTTCTATATCCAAAAACATCCATAAAAAATAAGAAGGAGAAGTTAATGTACTAAATCCAATTTCTAAATATGTCTCTTGTGCATAGCCTTCTACAAGTGGTGACATACGAACTATAATAACAAAATGATGTTCTTCTTCTAGTTTTTTTAATATATCATCAAATGACATGTCAATCTTTTTTCGAGCAATTTCTCCAGGCTCGCGTACATCAACATGCCACTTAGTGCTGTCCATATGGAAAGCATCATTTAATACATTCCTTTTATCATCCAAATTTAAATCTGAAGTATCATAAAATATATTCATTGATTGTTCTTCTGTTCACATACAGAGTTAGCAATTTCTATGTCAACATAACATCCAAAAGATAGTTCATTGGTCTTAAGGTCTAAAATTTTATAAACGCGTTCATTGGGCCAGTTTGGGTGATCGTCTGGCAAATCAACTGGCATAACCTTGTATCTCATTGTTTATCTCCTGTTTTAGGTCCAAAGGACATGCCTTTAATAGGAACTTGTTTAGAAACAAAGTCTATAAAATTAGAGGTAGGCGTAGTATCAAAACATGGTTCATAGTCATACATAAGATAATCTGCTAATTTCTCTTGTGCTTCAAGGTTTGGACATACTGGTGGAGAAATTTCATCTACAATGCGCCCATTATTCTTATCGCGATACGACCAGCATATATCCATCTTATCATCGACAATATGATCCATACAAGTTAAAAATACATTATCTATATGCATACATTTAAGAGCATAATTAAATAGAGGAACATCAAAAGCACCAACTCTAAAATCTCCTTGCCAATCATTACTACTGTTGTGATCTCCTGGAGCCACTTTATTTTTCATGTATGAAGGAAATGGGCCATTACCATGTCTGGTATGATATGATCTTATAACACCAGTAACTTTAATATCACATTTAACAGTAGATTTTATTATATCTAATTCTTCACATAATCCTCGCGGTACAATAGAAGACCATGTAGTATATGGATGAAAACCAACGTATTCATCGAGTAATAGTCCCTGTCCGCCTTCCGCTATAATATTTTTAGCATTAGGAGGAATATTGTTTAACATATAGCACATTGATAGAACTTCGCGCGATAATTTTAACCACGCGTCTATGTCCGTTGTAATAATATCATTTATATATTTAGTAGTATCTTTATTGATATATTTTTGGGATTCCAATATAGCCCTTTGTCTAAATAGTCTTAATTTATCTCTAGCTATAATTCCATTATCATATATAATATCAGATACAAAAACTGAGTCTATACCATAGTCCAAATAATATTTTTCAGTTTCTCCTATACCACAACCACATGATCCATGTCTATTACGTTCCCTATAAGTTTCTTTAATTTTATTTAATAGAATTGCAAAAGGAGTAATAACCTTACAAGCAGTATTAATATATAGATTATGAAATACTCTATTTAATTCAGTGTCTAATTTTTTAGATAAAACAATCCCCTCTCTAGTAATTGCTATTGGATCAACAAGAAAAGAGTGGGCCAAATAGGTAGGTACGCCATTAAACGTTCCAGAACCAAATGTTGCAAATGTGTGATGGGTTCCATCATTCCTCACAACATTGTGGGCAGCCTGTGGACCACCATTATATTTTACGACCCAATCAATATTTTCTTTATGGGTAAGATAGTCTACAACAGACCCCTTGCCTTCATCTCCAAAACCAAGTCCCAATACAACATTACATTTCATTACACCAAATCGTCCTCGTCTGTAGAGGGAGTAAGACTACCGCCAGTAACCTGGGCAGTTGCTAACTTTCCACCAGTATATTTACTTAGAGAATTACTTACAGAAGTTGCCTCATTATTATCGAGTCCCAAATCGGCAACAATATCATCCACACTACTGATTACCCCCTCTGCCATACCAATAGCAGTCACTATAGTTTCACAAATTAGGTCTGGGTTGTCAATTTCAAGAACGTTTTGGCCAAATAAGTCAATCCAAAAATGTTTATTTTCATTTCCCCAAGAAGCAGTAGTAGGAACAATAAAGAAAACTTCATACATTTCTTTCAATTCCTGAACTATTACTTCCAGGGGAATATTCTCGCCAATATCAATACCAAAAATTCGTTTTACCTCAGATGCCTTAACTCTGGGATATGCAGTCTCGTCGCCAATAAGAAAGGCATACCCCTTCTTACCTCTCTTCTCATAACAATCAATAGAGGTAAGTCTAGCAAGGAAAAACATAGCAAGCTCATATGACTCTTTATTTTGTCCTCCACCGCCGCCTTCCAAAAATATCTTATCAATATCTTCATCCATAGCAAGATCAGATTCAAACTGACCAATTTGTAGTGGTACTTTATCGCATGTGGCATCGCCTACAGCACCAAACAAGATTTGTGGATTTGGTAGGACGCTTCGTGTGACTATTGTAGACATCAATTTAACCAACTTTTTCTGCAAAACCACAGGTATTAATCTCATTGAACCTGTAACATCAAAAAATACAGCTACAGCATTAGAATTTCCAATATCACCATCTCGACTTTCACGTTTCCCTGTAACAGAATCTTTAATTTTCGATGGATCAAGTCTTTCGTGAACTTTTGCTGGCGCTTTTCCACTTCTAACATCGTGAGTATATGTAAAAGCATCTACCCCACTGCTTGCACGACGTTTAGAACGAAGAGCATTATATGTACTGCTTGTTACAGCACTCATACCAGAATATCCAGAACTTCCCATAATTATACTCCTTCTAATTGAACATATTTAGGTTTACCATACAATGTTTTACCTATATCAGTTACAATACTGTGCAATTCATCTACGTCATCTATTCTACTTTTATAATTATGTAGAGTTATTCCCCTAAGAAAATTCTTTATTAGAGATGGCGTATCTGTACGAAATGTTTGACTAGCAAAATGCCCGCCAGCCAAATCCCACAAAATCTTACCTGCCATATATACATCAGTATAAGGTCCAATTACGGCGTTGTCAAGGTCGATTTCAGGCGGATAAACCGCACTTTTTATTCGCGGGCCGATCTTTGAGCCAAATTTGCGACAAAACGCGAAATCAATAAGCTGCCCTCGATGATTTACTTTATCTATCAAATAATTTTCTGCGGTTAAAGCACAATGAGCATAACCATAGTAGTGTATAGCACTTAATGATCTAAATATACGTCTAGCTATCCAAATCCAATGTCT
>JALTJN010000419.1 GCA_027076405.1 Chromatiales bacterium | reverse complement strand
AGCAAATAGTGACAGAGGCCACCCGGACTATTTAATGCTTTTTAGCGTGGCATTGGACTCATTTACAACTGCCTCAGAGGGCAAGTGGCAATACGATGAGTATTGCCCAAACTGGCTACACCCAGATATTTCAAATCACATATTTTTCTCAGAAAGAGAAAATATTTCCAAATTTCCTTTTTTGCTCAAAAGATTCACCCTGCATACTGGAACGGAGAGGCGGCCACACCGACCCTGCCCTTTCAATTTTGCACTGCCTGTCCATTGCCACCAAGCTGATGCCGCTGGACTGCCAAAATAGCTCTTTGCTTAACGGAGAACGCAAGCAAATATCACCCAACCTGAAAATCGCTGTTTTTGTTCAACAGAGGGTGAATTCAAAAGAAGCTCTGCCTTCTGTTTTTTGCACTCAACCCGCCAGACATCTGTAATTTTTTTTGCGCATAACGCCAGCCATCACCGGACCTGAGCGAGCGCAGCGAGTGAAGGGTCCGCGTGAATGGCATTGTTAGCCCTTATTCTGCTGATAAATGCTCGATGTCAATGTAAAAACCCGCCTTTTGCAAACCTGCTGCCAGTTTATTTTTTGCTTCTTGTACCGTTTTTTGGAATGGGATGTATATTAGGCCATTAATATCGGAAGGCAGCTCCAGATTGCCTTTATGAAGAATTGCCACTCTTTCTCGACCAAGTTTTGATAAAAACATGCCCATTTCCAGAACTACGTTTTGGCGCGCACGATAGGCTTTATTTTCATCGTCCCCTGCTTTATGCCCTTCATCATCAGGGGTTAGCAACACTACGGCATAAGGTACATCGGTGTTTGCGATAAGTGCTTCGATTATGGTCTTTCCATCGGGCGCCATATTGCCAAGAATAACTGGCTTAATGTTCATTCTTAGAAGCATGAGCTCCAGTTGGTCACGTGCTTCAGTATCATGCCCATAGACTACGAACACTTTTGGCTCTTTCACTGCGCGAACTGGTGCTTCCCCTTCTTGCGCAATAGGTGCTGCTGCCGGTGGTGCCGTGCCGCCGTTAACTACTGAAGCAAGCAGGTTCTTTTCGTCGGAATCTTTACCTTGAATGACCACCTTTCCTGATGAGTACCAATTTGCGCGAGTGCCTTCACTCAGGACGATTTGTTGCCCATGCTGAATTTCCTTAATGTCAGAGATGGCAAGCCCGTGGCTCGCAATCTTTGATTTCAAATCTTCAAAACCCCACTTCTTCATCTCATCTCCGTTTTAAAGGGCTAACGCCAGCAATAACCGGCAAATCGTAGTGGGGTTTGTTTTGTGCTAGGCTCTTTTAGCACAAAACAAACACCGCGGAGATTTGTCCGCGTTAATTGCTTTTGTTATGCATATTTTTGATCATTCACTATTAACTTCAGAAATCAATTTTTTGATCGTTTGGTTCTCAAGTTTAGCCGCAATTGGTGAAATATTATCTTGCCCATCTCTCCAGTGCATACCGTCATTATAAATTACACCTAGCAGATAGAAATACTCCGGAACTTCTACTCCTATCCTCTCAGCGTATTCCAACTTTACCCTAGTTCTACAGGTTTCGATAAACTCTTGCTTTTGATCATTTGAAATAATTTTTGAGTAAACAACATCTTCTATCTTCTTCCTTACCGCACAGCATACGGAAAATGGGTCAAAATCTTCACCTTCCAAGTATTTCTCTAACTCTCCAAATACAACCCTGTCAAAGTTATCGGCTTCGCCCCAGGTTTCTCTCAAATGTAGGGCGCGAAATTCTTCTCGTTTATTTATTTCCTCAGGATGATAATGAAATAGATACTTTGATACATCATCCTCTATAGATGGCTCGTTTCTATTTCTTATGAGTTTCACCATCGATGCGTTCGGTGTAATATCTCTTTTGTCCAAGTAGTATGTTTTTTGTTTGCTAAATGCGTAGTTCTTAAAGTAGTACGGATTAAGGTGCGTCAGTATTAATGGGTATAATCTCCGGTTCTCACTTTTATATTTATCGATCATCTTTGTGATGTAATATTGAACAGACACTAAGTTTGCATCATCAAGATAATCAAATACCTCATCTATAACCAGAATACTATTTAATCCTCGTAGCTTTCTCTGTGCTCTATATAATAGAGCAACAAAAGTGATTACATCCCGTTGTCCATTTGATATGTGATGGGCCTTTGGGAATTCAACCACCAGCTTTCGCCCTTTTTCTACAGGGATTATTTCACACCAAGATGTATTAAACGCCTGGAGCATTTCTTTATATTCGGCTTTCTCTATTTTGTAGTTGTTGTACTTACAGGCATTCTTAAATGCAGTTTTATCTCTGTGGTACAAATTTGATATTTGTATAGCCGCTAAAAAAGCCTCAATTGGAGAATCATTACCTAGGTTTGATTCTAGAATTAAATTAGCAATAGTATTCAATGCACCTATAGCTTCTAATTCAGCGAGTTTCTTATCTTGCAGCCACTGCCTTAAAACCTCTGCTGTTCCATTTTCATTGTTTGCGTCTTCAATTACTTGATTAATGACCCCAAGATTACGAACCTGAGACAACCTATCTAGGTTCGCATATTCATTACCTATAGCACTGATAAATTTAAGCTCATCAAAATAAGGGGCTATATTTGTCAGAACCTTTCCATTTATACCAAACGCCTGCCTCTCTGTACGAGCTGAGTAATTGAAGTGCGATCGGTTTGGGATTGTGTCAATTAAAACAACCGGATCTACGGAAATAGAGGCGCTAACAGCCGTTTTCCCGCCAAAATTCCTACCAACTCCTTTTGCCTTTATTTTATTGTTTATTACAAAGCAGTCTAAATTTCCTGATATTTCGTTATGAGCCTCATTAGCCTCTAACGTGTGAGAAACTCCTACATTATCAACAAACTCAATCACAAGTTTTGAATTAAGGCTATCATCGCTCTTGTGGTTATGGTCGTCATGAACAGATAATTTATTTGTTTGTAAACTTGAGAATGCTGCTGCAAAAGAGCTTTTTCCAAATCCATTTGGAGCTACTAGAAGACTTGGACGATTAGGGAGAATATCCAATTCAAACTTCCGAGAAGATATTCCCTTTATATTTTCTATAGCAATTGATTTTATCGTCATCTATTGAGTACATCCCTTTGCACACTTGCTAATTTCCAGGTTACGACTTTATGCATAACGCTGCCATTAACCGGCATACCGTAGTAGTGTTTGTTTTGTGCTATTAGAGCACAAAACAAACACTGCGGAGGTATGTCCGAGTTGAATGGCCTTGTTGGACGAAGCCGCTTCGCGGAGAAAAACAAGGGGGTCGGCAAGCGGCTTCGTCCAAATGGAATAAAATGTAACCTCACCCCCTCACAGGGAGGGGTCATTCACCCACGAATATGAGGTTA
>JALTJN010000418.1 GCA_027076405.1 Chromatiales bacterium | reverse complement strand
AAAAGCGATCGCCAACCCTGAACAAACCACTTAGCTCATTTTATCAACATACAGTATGACAAATGAAAATAGCCATCATCATCCCCGTTTTTAACCGCAAAGACACCACCCTGGCCTGCCTGCAACAGTTATCCGTGATGGACAAGGCGGGAAAGGACATGGATATTGTTCTGATCGACGATGGATCAACTGATGGAACCGCCGAGGCTGTACAAAGTCAGTTTCCGGATACTACCGTATTACAGGGGGATGGTAACCTGTGGTGGACCGGCGCGATTAACAAGGGAGTCAAGTATGCTTTGGCGCATAACTACGATGCAGTTTTATTGTTAAATGATGATCTAAAACTTGCAGATGATCTCTTTATTGAGCTATTTAAAATAATTGATAAATTCCCATCTTCTCTGGTAAGCGCCATAAAGTTGTTGGAAGGCAACCAAACTTCTGAGAAAATATTGACTTCAGGCTTCTATGTTTCAGGAAAGCTACAGGATATTTCTAACCCATATCTTGGTCAAACCTACTCGCCAGACGCTCTCGACCCATATATAAGTTGTGATATTCTAACTGGAGCCACCTTATTTATCCCCATAGAAGTATTTCGAAAAATTGGAATGTTTAATGAAAAAAAATTTCCACACAATTGGGGTGATTTCGAATTTACCCGCAGAGCAAATATAAATGGATATAAATGCCTGGTCGCAACCAGAGCAAAAATTCATACCGAATACAATCAAAATTATCATAGGTTTTATTATTTAAATGCAACGAGAACTGATTATCTAAGCAATCTGTTTGAATACAGAAGATATAGCTACGGATTCAGATTCCTATTTAATCGTTCTTTCATGCATCGGCCTTTTTGGGCTGCAAACATACTTTACGTCAAGGGTCTATTAAAGTTGGCGTTTCTAATTTCACAAAAAATTCTTCTGCCAAATTCAACCTTACGAAAGATACATGGCGAGTAAATTCATGAATACAAAAAAGATAATTCACAAACAACTCTCCATTATCACAGATAATTTTGGAAAGTTAGCACCAAATGCCAAAATCCTGGATCTTGGTTGTGGTAACGGCGATATTGTTCAATCTTATCGCGAACTTGGTTATGAATGCTATGGCTGTGACCTGAAATTTAAGGAAGGTGACAATGTTGAAACGCTTAAAAAACATTCATGGATCCGACTCGTTGATCCCTCTGATTATAGCCTCCCATTTGAAAATGATTTTTTTGATGTTGTACTAACCAATCAGGTCATGGAACACGTTAAAGATTACGAATCAACACTAAAAGAGATGTCAAGAGTTATGAAGAAGGGCGCGATCGGCCTGCATATTTTTCCATCCAGATATCGGCTGATTGAACCCCATGTAATGGTTCCTATGGGGACTATCATTCAAAATAGACAATGGCTAAATTTATGGGCATTATTGGGAGTAAAAAATCACAACCAGCTCAATATGAGCAAAAAAGATATTGCAAATTATAATTTCAATTATCTTTATGAAAATACTAACTATTTAAATCGCTCCCAAATAAAACACTATTTTTCGCTATTTTTTGAAGCCGTATTATTTTCTGAATCTTTTTATTTAAAAACAAGTCGCCGCGGGAAATTCTTGTGGCACCTTTCAAAATATATACCGCTTATTCCTTATTTATATAGCGAACTACGCATGCGTGTCATCGTTAGTAAAAAATAATGACCGCGACTAAAAATAAAATAGGCTTCTGCATAAGCAATTTTAAATCAGGTGGCGCTGAGACCCAATTCTGGAACCTGGTTAATGGATTGGATCGCAATAAATTTGAAATCCATGTGATACAAATCGAAAGCAAGGGCAGAAAGGCTGTTATCCATAAACTAGAAAATACAAACATCAAAATAGTCGGTGCTCGATTTCAGTTTGATCCTCTTACTATCTTTGAGATCGTACGGTATATAAAATCTCATCATATTCAGCTTCTCCAATCGCTTTTATTTATGGACAACCAGTTTGCGCGTGTTGCCGGAAAACTGGCCGGTATTCCCGTTATCACCTCGGTGCGCGGTGAACTAAAACCCATTCTTGGCGTCATCAAGACCAGACTTGAAATTGCCATGCAACGATTTTCCACCCGGGTTATTGTTAATTCAAACTGGCTGAAATCTGATCTTGTTCGACAGGGAGCGAATGCTGAAAAAATAACCGTTATCTACAACGGACTTTCAAGTACCGGTTTAAATTGCACGAGCAACATCCAGCTTAAACAGCGATTCAATATTCCCGAAAATGGACTTGTTATCGGCATCGTCGCCCGTCTTCACCCCATGAAAGATCACGAAACGTTTATAAAAACGATTAAAACCCTGTCACAAAAAAGGGATGATATCTATGCACTCATTATCGGTGGTGGTAATGAAAAGGAAAATATCGAATGCCTTATTGCCAGTCTTGGTCTTGAAAATAGAGTTTTCTTTGCCGGCGAAATCACCGAAAACATTGGTTGCTGGTATCAATCACTGGATCTATTAATGTTAACTTCACAGTGGGGCGAATCCTTCCCCAATGTTATTCTTGAGGCCATGGCCTGTCAGACGCCTGTTGTTGCAACCGATGTTTCCGCCGTTTGTGAGATTATCGATACCGGAAATAATGGTTTTATTGCTCCTATAAAGGATACTTCGAAACTGGCTGAATATGCTCTTGACGTTCTCTCCAGCCCTGAACGTCAGAAAAAATTTATTGAAAACGGCCTGTCCACCGTTGAGGGTTTGAAAAAAGATCGCATGGTGAACAGCTATGAACAACTCTATACACGTATTCTGAATTAAGGAAGCTCTGATTAATTCCGTTCACCCTTCGACAAGCTCAGGGCGAACGGAATTAATCAGAGGCTCCTTAAAAATAAATATCTTATATTTTTGTACCGACAGTGATACATCTATGCCATATAAAAAAACAGCCCTACTTTCAGTTCTTATTTTTTACATTGCGCCCTTATTTAATAATACGGTCTTTGCCGAGTCTAATTCAGACGCCATAATCACCATCGACATAGATAATAAAACTGGATCTGTAAACCGTAAAATTCTGGGAAATAATATTTTAGGCTACCGCGATAACAAGCAGGCTGAATTTTATAATACGTATGGCGGGGGTATATGGAATCCTGTTACAAAAAACCCCGATACCAAATATCTGAAGCTTATGAAAGAAGCCGGGATCAGTAGTCTACGCTGGCCGGGGGGGAAATGGCGAAAGAGTATGCACTGGAAATCCAGAATGGTGGGCGCAGATCGCCAGCCATTCGGGTTACCCGAATATTTACAATTATGCCAGGAACTTAATGCTGAACCCGTTATTACCCTGTCGGCAAAATATCCTGAGATTGTAGATATCGAGTCACTTTTTGCCTATCTCAATGAACCT
>JALTJN010000417.1 GCA_027076405.1 Chromatiales bacterium | reverse complement strand
TACTGGCTTTAAGATAAGCTTGTTGTGTCCATGTGCTGCCGCTGCGGCTAAACACATATACCGCACCTGCATTTGATACTGAATTATCCGTTTGCGTGCCATTGACCCCGGTGGCATTACTGTCTTCACCATTCGCCCCGACCGCCAGGGTGCTGCCGTCACTAGAAAGACTGACCGAGTAACCAAAGGCATCATTCGCACCGGTATTACTGGCTTTAAGATAAGCTTGTTGTGTCCATGTGCTGCCGCTGCGGCTAAACACATATACCGCACCTGCATTTGATACTGAATTATCCGTTTGCGTGCCATTGACCCCGGTGGCATTACTGTCTTCCCAAAATGCCCCGACCGCCAGGGTAGTGCCGTCGCTGGAAAGACTGACCGAGTAACCAAAGTCATCAATCGCACCGGTATTACTGGCTTTAAGATACCCAATACTCGAAATCATGAGTGAAGTGATATTAACCGGGGATGAGCCTTTTAATTTTCCTGCCCCATCGTGCGCTTCGACAATATAACTGGCATTCACCCAGTCAGTAATATGAACAGGAAGTGTTATGGTCGTGCTTGTTCCAGTAAGATTATCTTTTAATAATGTATAACCCGAAGCGCCATCGGGATTAACAAATAATTTATAAAATGTTGCGCCACTATATGTATTCCAAGCAAACTTTACTGTTTTAATATTCACAGAGCTTGCTGTTACTGTAAGTGATGTTGTCGCTGCGCTGCCCCCCCCCCCACTACACCCCTGCAAACCAAAAACTAACCCAATAAAAAAGATTGCCGAGAAAAGTGAGCGACCGCTGATGAAAAATTTCATAGAGAACCATCCTGTTCTTGTTTGTTTTGAATGAGTATTTTTGTAAGTTCAACAGACACAACAACACATTTCACCCGTTTGAGGTGTGATTGGTTTTGCGTTTTATGAGTTTGAGGTTTGATATGCCACATCCTTGTTATGACTCGTTAAGCCTTGTCCTTGATACCCCTTACCTGTGCGGTGAGGTGATATTTACTTTGAAATAAATCACGCATTATTTCCATGCGGTTTCACTTCGAATTCCTAAAAAGCCCACTATTTCCAGACTTTGTTTGGAGGTATTTTAATGGCTTGAGGGGGTGAGAGCAAGCATTTGGAGGAAAAATGTGAACTGGGTCATATTTCATTTTTGATCAATTTAGTGGGTACATGAGTAAAAGCTGCCACTCTTCTGACTTAAATTTATACGTTTCTTCATTAATCTCGTGAGAATCATCATCAGATAATCCTTGTTTAACATCAAAATAGTCAGAATTATTTTTCAAAAGTGAAATTCTATTTATTTATCAATTTCAGGGTAATTGGATGAAAATAAGAGCTAAAAAAAAACATTAAATATTTGTCCGTTAAACAGCTTTACATATTTAGTCCGTTTCCGTCAGGAACTAAAGGTGGCTTTTTACGCTTATACCGACCTCCGGTCTCTTTTTGTTTATATTTAATAAATATTTAATAAATATTTGATAAGATAGCGATAACATGCAAACAATAATTTTATTATCTCTCGTTTTAATTACTGGTTTTTTATTCAAAAAAGAAAAAAATCCATACTCGCGCATTATCATTGGGTCTGTATTTGGCATTGTTTTTTTTTTCAATATGGCCGTTTACGGTATTTTATATTGACATTCATCATTTAAAAGAAAAATATTTTATATTTTTATATGTTGTTTTTTTGATGCTCGCGACGTCAACTTCACTTCTTTTAGTAAAAATAAAGCAAAGTCTAATTATTGCTTTTATTTCATTTGTTTGTTTTATTTTATTGACTGTTTTTACGGTATCCTATAAAAATGAGATTAAAAATAGAGTCGCAATCTACTCAGGTTATTTTCATGTTAATAAAAACAACCCAATCAAAAATACTGGAACAAAAATAAAAAAAGGAAGAAATGTTTTCTCAAAATTTAACTACACTTTTACTTTAAATAAAAAATGGGTAAAAAAAACTGACAAAGGTTCGATCTTTGAATATTTCATTTTATCCGATAAGAAATATAAGGTTGCAGAATTCAGACCTAGATGCTTCAGTACACAAAACATATCAACACCCGAAATAATAAAGAACATCAAACAATCAGCCCTATTAAACAGAAATATTATTAAAAACAACTGCTATCAATCAGGGAAGACAACTTTTTCTTGTGATGTTACCGAACTAGACAATAAACAAAATACAAAGCGAATACGGTGGTTTTCGATAGACACTAAAATAAAATATGGAATAGAGTTAGACTTTATAACCTTTAAAAGCCAAATACCGGTAAAAAAAGAAATCAAAAAAATAATAGATTCAGCTAAATTTTCCGTTAAAAAACATAAGGAGTATAATTGTATAACCCCAACAGAATGGATGTAATAACTTCATTTACCTGTCTTTGAAATATGGTTTTTCATAGATTTACATTGCCAATCTTTATGCAGTAGTTCAATTGCTGTCGATTTAACCATTTCGTACCGTTCTTCTGGAACAGCATAAATTATAACTTCCCATATTTTACGAGCAGAACTATTTTCTTTTAGGTTTTTTATAATACGCTCATTTATAAAAGCAGTTTGCTGTGATTTGCTCATATTTTTTATAGCTAATGTTTTATCTAATTTTGTAAAATAATCACACATTTCATCAAAATCATTTGAAGCTGAAAAAACAGTTGCCGGCAGAAGTGCGCATAATAATAAAATAATTTTTGGATACATTTTATTTACTCGTAAATCTAAACTTACCTGCACCCATTGATTGTAAAGGCCAAACAGGTCGATACCGTCTTGTATATTTTTGTGGTTCAAAATTCGAAACCAGGTGATTATTTCTATCAGTAATATAAACCCATAATCCATTTGGGTGTTGCCATGCCGTACCACCTATACTTGCTATTGTCATAGCATTAATAGCTGCGGGTGCAGAGGAAAACCCATAGGCTGCTTTAATATTTTTACTAAACTCGGACTTTTCACTACTTCGTACAACTTTAAGTTTCTGCTCCAGATCATCGTCCACAACAGATTTAACTATACCTGTTACAATCGATGCAGGGCCAGATGCTCCGCCGAGCAGTCCTGTACCAAATAAACTTAAATCCACTTTATCAGGTACCTTGCCATTAATTGCATAATTAGCCACCCATACAGCTGGAGTTAATAATTTTCCTGCTACTTTTTTCCCAAGCTTATTTAAACCCATAACAGCAAGGGGCTGGCTAATACTTGAAATTAGATTCTGGTTTTTTTCTATATGTTCAGCAATGGTACCCATATTAAAATTTCTCTTTTTTTGGTATTAATTCTTAATAACAAACTCAAGGGGGTAGCTGGTTTAATTTATCTCTGTATTGATATGCAAAAGATAGTTTGCAATAGCTACCCCAGACAAATGGTTATTCATGTATTGTAGAATAGCAACAACATAATAATCAAGCAGGCTATTCACTTGATATTAACCCGCTGCTAAAACAACTGAACCGAGTTTAGCTGAAATCAAACCGTCGTTCTTCACTTGCTTACCAATGAGAGCAACATTACCACCTAAAGAAGCGGTGATTAAACCACTATTAACAACAGCACCATCTGTTCCTAATACATCATTAAAAATATAGTTCCCGTTCATAAAATCAGATGGGGCCATATCTAAACTTGAAGCGACAATTCCACCCACATTAACGGTTGCAGTCGGTGTAAAGAAAACACCATTCGGGTTCACTAAAATAACCTGACCATTTGCATTAATTTGGCCTTGAATAACCGAGCCGTTATTTCCAAGAATACGGTTTAAGACGATAGAAGAAGAGTTGGGTTGTACAAAATTAACTTTTTCATTGCTGTTAACATCAAAACTTTGCCAGTTAACGGCAAGATTTTGTGAAGTTTGATTTATAGTAGTGGTGAGGTCAGATTGGCTGATTGAACCCGTACCGCCAACCACATTACCACCGACAGGGGCAGCGTGAAGATAAGAAAGATAAAAAGGTTGCGTTAAAAGAAAACTTAAGGTTAAAAACTGAGAAATCAGTTTGGTTTTAAACCAAACGGTTTCTTTTTTTAAACTCGCATGAGAGTGGGGTGTTTGCGTTCCCTGCATTTTTACTTCCTTAAATACTAATAATAAATTTTAATTATTGTTTAACTAATTCACCTGCGAAAAAGTTATTATCATTATAGGTAATCCAGAGATAGCGGTCATCGTTAGCAGTATTGTCAAAAGTGGTTATATATCCCGTTAGAGAAAAATCAGCAGCATAATTTACACAATTACTCGTGCTCACTAAATTCGCATTATATTTTCGAATTCGTCCAGATTGTCCGCTATTCAAATTTGTCAATACTAATCCCGCGCCCCCCACAGAACAGCCTTTAAGCGTATCATGTACAATTGCAATATTATCTAAGACAAAAGCACGTAATTTTGTAGCATTAAGATCTAGGCCAATTCCAGTGCTAGCAGTAGTTGGCACAATCCAAATCTCTCCATTAGCAGACACCAAAGGCGTTCGTGCATTCACGGTAGTATCATACGTCAAACTAAAACTCGTAGCCGTATAATCACCAGTACCACTTAATGTACCACTCATCGACGATTTTTCAGTAATACTTCCATTTGAAATAGTGGCTGTTCTTAGAAAAGCACCGTTGCGATAAATACGAACATCAGCAGTAAATGTCGTCGCTGTCATTGCCGTAAACGTGCCTTTATAAAGCAAGGTGTTTTGCGTTGCTGAATTATCAATATGAACTAATAAAAATTTATCACTATCTACAATTGCTTTTGCTGTTAAGTTCGCTTGTGCAGGCGAGGCGACAGTTAAAGTGCCTGCATAGTAACCAATAGGATTCGCGTTTGCTGGCGTTGCAGGTGTTGACGAACCCCCTCCCCCACTACACGCCTGCAAGCCAAAAACCAAACTCACTAAAATTAAAGCAGTAAAAAGCGAACGTGTGCCAGCGAAAAGTTTCATAGAGAACCATCCTGTTCTTGTTTGTTTTGAATGAGTGTTTTTGTAAGTTCAACAGGCATAACAACACATTTCACACGTTTGTAGTGTGATTGGTTTTGCGTTTTATGAGTTTGAGGTTTGATATACCACATCCTTGTTTTGAGCCGTTAGGCCTTGTCCTTGATATCCCCTACCAGTGCGGTTAGGTGATATTTAATTTGAAATTAATCACATATTATTTTAATGTGGATTAACTCCGATTTCCTATAAAGCCCACTATTTCCAGACTTTGTTTGGAGGTATTTTAATGGCTTGAGGGGGTGAGAGCAAGCATTTGGCGAAAGAATGTGAACTGGGTCAAATTTTAATCCTAGCTTATATTCAGGAGTATTTTGATTTGACTCCGGTTTTTAACTATGACGGGAATAGTAAGTATTAGTGTTGACTCCGTAACACGTAATATTTACCATAAATTTTATTACAGGAGTTCAAATGAATATGGAGCAGCAAATGTTAACGAAACCCCCTTCTAAGATTATTTCAAATCATTTCAAACCATCAGGTTATATGTCATATAAAGTGAAAGATGGGGATAGCTGGGAAACTTTGGCTCGGGAATATAATATGAAACCTTGGGAACTCATTTATAATAATTTTCAAACCCGAGATGCTGAAGAGGTAAATTGGTACCTTAAAAAATATGTTGGTTGTACAAAAGTTACTGAAGATAATAAAAACCTCATATTTAGAAGCGCAGATCAACCTGGCGTCATATATCTCCCTCCCAAAAAAGTTCATGTTCCACCAACCCAAATTGAAAGCAAACCTAATACAAAATTAAAAAAAATATGGGCTGGATTAGCTAAAGTTCATTCTGGAGATCTATTTATCGTTGGAGCTCATGATTTAACTGGTGTTATGTATAATTTAGGCGATGACATTCCTGATGTAAGAAATGTTACCATAAACATTAATGGTTATAAATTTGGTCCGGGTCTAGGAGCAAGCATTGGTGCTGCTTTTGTATTTGCTCATGGTTATGAATTTCCAAAAGAAATGAATGGTGTTTCAGGGGGATGGGATTTTGATGTCGCTATTGGTGCAAAACTAGGCGATATACTCAAAGGAGTAAAGGGGTTAGGTTCAGTAGTCGACACGATAGAAAAATACAAAAAATTACGGTACTTAACCGAAAGCACTATCAAGAATTTAGGCATTGTTAAACCTGGGATTTATACAATACCTATACCTTTAGCAGGTGTTGGGCTACATTTGTGGGGCGGTTATAAATTTGGCAACGTAAAAGTGATGAGTGAAGGAAAAGGAATATATTAATAATGAAAACTTCTGTTTTTTCAAGAAAAATAATGTTTGTATTTTTTATGTTATTTTCAACATCATCTAATGCAGAAGCAATAAACTGTAACTCAGATATTTTTAAAAAAATAATTTTAAAAAATATATCTTCTATAATTGATTATAAGTTTAACCTTAAGGCTACAACCAGTGATACAAATATTCTAACAGAGGTGTTTGGACAACCACCTGACAAATTAAAAACAATTACAACATTCGATGACACAATTGATTCTACCACCACTAATTTATATGACGGCAACTACCAATGGGTTGTAACAAGACGAGGAAAACACAAACAAACTATTCGCATTAATCTGTCGAAAACCACCAATAGAAAAATGCCGTTTGACACTAACTATTATATTTTTGGGACAGGACTTTTAAGTGGTGAAGATTATATAGGCACAATAAGAAATTTATTATCAATATATAACTTTAGAGCAAAATGCGACAAAGAAAAAATATTATTTATTGGTGAGATTAACCCTCACAACTTCAAAGAATATGCAAAAAACAAGAAGTCATTTAAAAAAAATAAAGCACAAATCATATCCTTTCTGAAAAGATTTTCGAATTTATTAATTTCGTTCAAAAAGAATGGTTTTTTACCTATTGAATACACATTAGGAAACCCACACAAACCCAACCTGTTTCATGTGGTATTTAGTGATTTCATTATAAATCAAGGGCTATCAAGCAATACTTTCAAATATAAACCAATTAAAGATAACGAACCTATTGATATTACCAAAAGCTTATTAAATCAAACATTAATAAAGTGAATACAATTAAAAATGTCTCTATTTACTAAAGAAATCATATCTGAAAAAACAATCATAATCTGGCTAGTCGCCTCAGCAGCCTCAACTATACTAGCTCTACTATTATCCAGTATTATTGTCTATTTAATTTATGACTGCTGGCCTCTTACCAAATATCAGGTTTTAGATAACATATGCCTTATTAAACTAGAACCAAATTACTTAAAATTCATACCAATTTTATTTGGTATAATTTTTGGTACTATTTTAACTTTCAAGCTTTCAGATTAATTAGAGCATTATCAAACAATACACACTTTATCACCGAGAACTTTAACTAAACCACCTTGCCCTGAAGACAATGCTTTAGCACTCGTAACACTGTTCTCAGCTAATAAAGTTTTATTTATTGCATGCAGTTCAATTTCGCCTGCATACTCATTTACTGTGGCTGTATTCGTAAATAAAATACCATTAGGGTTAACAAGAAACACCTGACCATTTGCATTAATTTGGCCTTGAATAACTGAACCGTTATTACCAAGAATACGGTTTAAGGCGATAGAAGAAGAGTTAGGTTGTACAAAATTCACTTTTTCATTGCTGTTAACATCAAAACTTTGCCAGTTAACAGCAAGGTTTTGTGAGGTTTGATTTATTGTTGTGGTGAGGTCAGATTGGCTGATTGAACCCGTACCGCCAATTACATTACCACCAACAGGGGCAGCATGTAGATAAGAAAGATAAAAAGGTTGAGATAGTAAAAAACTAAACGTTAAGAACTGAGAAACTAGTTTGGTTTTAAACCAAATGGTTTCTTTTTTTAAACTCGTATGAGAGTGGGCTGACTGCGTTCCCTGCATTACATCTTCCTTTAAATACTAACAAAAAAATTATTGTTTAACTAGCTCACCGGCAAAAAAGTTATTATCATTATAGGAAATCCAAAGATAGCGATTATCATTAGAACCACTGTCAAAGGTTGTCATATACGATGTCATTGAAAAATCTGGCGGTGTGTTTGTACATGATGAGCCTAAATAATTCATACTATATTTTTTTAATCTACCAGTTTGTTCGCCAGAAATATCAGTTAAATTAACATTACTTACATTGCAACCTTTTAAATTGTCAAGAACAATTGCTGCATTACCAAATAAAGCAGATGATAACTGAGTAGAACTACTAAATAATATGCCAGATCTATTTCCCGCAGTAAGATCAAAAGGCTCAACCCATAAATCGGCAGAAACTGACACCAATGGTGTTCGTGCATTTACAACAGTATCATACGCCAAACTAAAGCTCGTAGCCGTATAATCACCCGTGCCACTTAATGTGCCACTCATTGACGATTTTTCAGTAATAGTCCCATTTGAAATAGTGGCAGTTCTTAGAAAAGCGCCGTTGCGATATATGCGAACATCTGCGGTAAATGTCGTTGCTGTAATTGCGGTGAAGGTGCCTTTATAAAGCAATGTATTTTGTGTTGCTGAATTATCAATATGAACTATTAGAAATTTATCACTGTCAACAATTGCTTTTGCTGTTAAGTTCGCTTGTGCGGGTGAGGCCACAGTTAATGTGCCTGCATAGTAACCAATAGGATTCGCGTTTGCTGGCGTTGCAGGTGTTGACGAACCCCCTCCCCCACTACACGCCTGCAAGCCAAAAACCAAACTCACTAAAATTAAAGCAGTAAAAAGCGAACGTGTGCCAGCGAAAAGTTTCATAGAGAACCATCCTGTTCTTGTTTGTTTTGAATGAGTGTTTTTGTAAGTTCAACAGGCATAACAACACATTTCACACGTTTGTAGTGTGATTGGTTTTGCGTTTTATGAGTTTGAGGTTTGATATACCACATCCTTGTTTTGAGCCGTTAGGCCTTGTCCTTGATATCCCCTACCAGTGCGGTTAGGTGATATTTAATTTGAAATTAATCACACATTATTTAAATACTGATTAACTTCGAGCTCCTAAAAAGCCTACTATTTCCAGACTTTGTTCGGAGGTATTTTAATGGCTTGAGGGGTCAAGAGCAAGCATTTGGCGAAAAAATGTGAACTAAGTCATACTTTTATAGAGAGATATTATTGTGGCAAAGCTGTGAGTTTTTGAGCTTTTTTGGTGTAAATCGCAGACTCATTTATCCAAACAATGCCCCTTTTTAGCATAAACAATAGTCACAGCATGCAACCAACGGTGCGATTGATCTCGACATAGTTTGTAGTTATTTTTTTCTGTATATGAATTAATATAAAAATGCATTGCCTGAGGTAATTAAAAGATCAATACAACCGAGCTTATGAGTGAAAAATAAATTAATTTATGAATATTATCTGATAATTTACTATTAACAACCTTTGAATAAACAATGGCCAATACAAATACTAACAGCACAAGACCAACCCCAAACAAATAAAACGCACCTTTATCAAAAGTCAGGATGTTTCTATCACTCGTTAATTCAGATATTAATTGGATTAAAACAATGGTTGCAAAATACAATGCATATATTCCGGAAAGAAAAAATATTAATATTCCGGAGAATAGATATAGAGCTGAAGCTTTTGGTGGTTCAGTAATTTTCATAAAAATTTTGGCCTAGAAAAGTTTCTAAGCAAACCATCGATAATATTAGTGATATTTTTTTCTATTTTTTTAACAGTATAATCAACAACTGATTCAATTACATTACTAGCAATTTCATTTCCTTTATTAATAACTACCTGCTTTTTTTCTTCAATAATACCATTGATTCCTTTTTCAGATATTTCATCTAACGCTAAAAGTATTTTTTCAGTTATTTTAAATTTTTTATCTGCATATTCTAACAACATTGCCACACCAACTCCGAAAGCAATCGCAGCAATGAGTGGCCCAAAAGCAATAACAAATCCTGTTGAAGCAACAAATGTAGCAGCTGCAATTGATGCGCCTGTTGCTAGCCCAACTTTAATAACATCGGTTGCTAACGTACCAATTAATTGGTTTAGTGTGGCTGAATCCGTTAAAAAATAGTCTATAACTCGAAATTCTGTAACAAGGACTATCGTAAGCAACCCTCCTCCTTTAGCGGCTTGTACTGCACCATATTTATCCAACCCCATTTTAATCACTTTTGCATTTTGCACACCGTATTTTTTGCCAGTAAGAATATTTCGCAATCCTGGATATCCTTTCAAAATAAAGTGAGGTTTCCCATTGTAGTATTTAAGATATGTTTTCGTACCGGCATAACCAAATCACCCATTAGTTTTCCTAATTATACGATGTCTTTACCCGTTGCAAAGTATGATGCTGAAAACTCTATCCTTCCTTTAAACTGATTCCAGTCTTCCTTAACTATTTTACCTTTAACACCCTTTTGAATAACACAATCCATTTCTTCTAGTGACAAAATATAAATTTCACGCTGATTTTGCTTAATCATTATACGAGCATTTTCTTTATCACGTGCAGTCAACATAACTTCATCATTAAGATAAATAATTAAAAATATAATTCCCATTCATAAAATCAGACGGTGCCATATCTAAACTTGAAGTCACTAACCCACCCACATTTACTGTGGCTGTATTCGTAAATAAAATTCCATTTGGGTTAATAAGAAATACTTGGCCATTAGCATCAATCTGACCCTGAATAACAGAACCGTTATTACCAATAATACGATTTGAAGCAATAGCAGAGGAGTTAGGTTGTACAAAATTCACTTTTTCATTGCTGTTAACATCAAAACTTTGCCAGTTAACAGCAAGGTTTTGTGAAGTTTGATTGATTGTTGTTGTCAGGTCAGACTGATTAATAGAACCCGACCCACCAGCAACAGTACCACCTACTGGGGCAGCATGAAGATAAGGAATATAAAATGGCTGAGTTAAGAGAAGGCTAAACGTTAAAAACTGCGAAACCAGTTTGGTTTTAAACCAAACTGATTCTTTTTTTATACTTGCATGAGAATGGTCTTTTTGCGATCCCTGCATTTTATTTCCCTAACTTTTTAATTAAAACTAAACTATATTTAGAAACAAGTACCACTTAAACAGCTGAACATTTCTACATAAGCGTAATCATCATTCGACACCACAATAAGCATGCGGTCATTATCTGTACCACCGCCTTTATAATTTGTGAGATAGCCGTTTAATATTTGTCCATCATCAATGCCATTTAAACACCCCGTTAGAGCTGGAGTGGTAAAGGCTCTTATACGCCCTGTCTGCTCATTAATAACATTGGTTGTATCAGTGCCTATGGCATCACAAGATCCTAGTCGTGCTGGAACACTATTTGCTGCAAAAATCGCATCAAAATTTGTCGCGGTATTAAAAAACAGATCGCCTGTTGGACCAGCGTCACGCCATCGATTAGCTGTTCCAAAGGCATAAACAGGGGGTGTTTTAGCATTATCCGTTGTGTATGAAAACGAAATATCACCCGTGCTGTTTGCATAGTCCCCTGTTCCAACAATCGCACCCGTTAATGTGACACCAGGATCGATAGCACCATTCGATATAGAAGATGTCATTTGATACACACCATTCACATAAACACGAACATTAGCTTTAAATGCTGTTGCAGATACTTCGGTAAAGGTTCCTTTGTACATCAAAACTATTGCGGCATTGCTGTCATCAAGTCCTTTATAAGCAATGACAAAACCTTTTTCATCAAAAATAGCCTGTACTTTTGTACCTGTAGTAGCGGTTGTGACATTATTATTTGTTCCTCCATCTATAGAAGCTGAACCATCATAATATCCTCGCGCCGCACTCGCTAAACTGGTATTCACTGCCGGTGTAGCCGGTGTCGAAGAACCGCCCCCGCCACTACATGCCTGTAAACCAAAAACTAACGCCATTGAAATTAATACAGTAAAAAGTGAACGTGTACCTGCGATAAGTTTCATAGAGAACCATCCTGTTCTTGATTATATTGAATTGGGGTATCGAAAAGTTGAGTAGACATAACAACACATCTCACACAATGATAGTGTGATTGTCTTAGCGTTTTATGAGTTTGAGGTTTGATATACCACATCCTTGTTATGACTCGTTAAGCCTTGTCCTTGATATCCCTTACCTGTGCGGTGCGGCGATATTTACTTTGAAATGAATCACACATTATTTTCATGCGGATTCACTTCGATTTCCTAAAAAGCCCACTATTTCCAGACTTTGTTTGGAGGTATTTTAATGGCTTGAGGAGGTGGGAGCAAGCATTTGGAGGAAAAATGTAAACTGGGTCATATATTATTATTTTCCAGCATTCTTGAAATGTAGACTCTCTAATTTTGATGTCGTTTTTAATAAAGTTTATTGGTATGATTAAATTGTAAATGGACATTTCAATTTAACGCTATGGACAAACTTTTATGAAAAATACCATAACTTATACCGTTAAAACAGGTGATGGTTATTTAGCCATTGCTCGCTATATCTTTAACCAATCTCATCGCAGCTACATTCAAAGCCTTGCCAAAGATTATCTTATAATGAAAGAAGCTGCTAACTCATTAGAATCTGACTTAAAGCATTCATACATTAATTTTAAATTAAAGGTTGGACAAATTCTAAAATTACACGCTGATCCTGGCTATTATATCCCTCGCCTTGCCTTAAAAGCAGATCATGGTACTTTTATTACAAAAGCTACAAAAATATCAAAATCAACTACAATAAATGATTTTTATTTTGTTATTCATAGTACAGATGGGAATTTAAAAGATGACGCTCTTGAAAATAAAATACAAAACAAAGTGATTGGTGCTGGACATGCATATATAAACAAAGATGGTAAAATATTTAAAATATGGCCTTATAACAGCCCGAAGGGATGGGCCACTCGAACAGAACGAACAGAAAATAAGCCTGAACTCCGAGGAAAGCTAGTTAACATTGAGCTAGTATATGGAATAGGCGAAGAGCCTACAGAAAAACAATATCAAGCTCTTGCTGATATCTATATTGAGACTAAAGAGTTATTTGGAAAATGGTTATCAATTGCTGCCCATAGAGAAATAGATAGAGGAATTAAAGGCGGCCACAGTGATCCCGCAGGCTTTAAATTTAATTATTTCTATACAATTTTAAAAAACAAAAGTGTTCCGACTGATACTATTTACAAACAAACTCAAGCCCGATTTAACCAATCACCATGGTGTGAACATAAATGGAGCTGGCCGCCAGAACTTACTAGCACAACATTTGCAAAAGTAACAGATGCAGAATTTATAGCTAAAGGGTGTAAATAATATGTCGATTAATCTTCGTTATCAAATTTTGTTTCTTGTTTTATCGTGCGTAGCTGTCTTTAGTACAGTATATGCTTTAGATGACTCGCTACAATTAAAACTTGAACGTGCAGGTAGGCTTCTTGCCAGCACATATGTAATTGGTAACCCGGATGAAAAACTTTATGGATTGCACCCAGATTATATACCTGCCCGACCAAGAGATTTGATTCATAAAAACATTGTAATCAGCATTAAAACAAAACACGCTATTAAAGAAACAAAAGATAAGATTATAAAAATAAAAGGGCTGAATCAATTTAACAAATGGGTTGTTGATGTAAGAAGAAATTTTCGGTTTAGTGAAAACCTTGATGCACGTACAATGGGAGTTTGTCTGGATGGCTGTTGCCAATACCCTATCGACGGAGGAATGTCTCACAACACCCTTTATTTAAAACAAACATGCTTTGTTATTAAAAATAAAACTCCTTACTTAAAGAGCATTACTTTACTTGATAGTGATTAACGATAATTAATAGTTAATTACGTATAAAGCATATTTCAATGTACGCTATATTATTCATTAAAAAAAATTAAGGCAAAAACTCATGCATAAAGCATGATATTAATTTTATTGAGTAGTTTATATTTGGCTTAAAAATTAAAGGTAACATCCCTGTCCGAAAGCATTCCATTTAATAACAATACTCACATATTGAAATTAGTATGCTCTTCGGAAGTTCTGCCACTTAACTCTTCATAAGTTAAGCCAGAAACTTTGCGTGCTGACTATCGGGGTAAATGATCAGCGTGCCGTTTCGGAGCTTTTACGAGTATTCCTCTCTCGCATCCCTATTGTACGATCCCTATGTACAGTCCTTAACTAACAATCCGTGTAGCGCAATCCCTGTTCGTGTTGTCTAACACGTTAAAACATCCTTGCAATTCACTTTTTCTTCAACAGAAATAGTGGATAGGTAGATACTATTCATCTCGATATTGAATTGCAAACAAATGTTAACTGAACCGTGAACTGCGTCATACTTATTATTTATATCCAATATAATCAACAAGTTAAAATGGTTAAAACATCATCATCTTTGTTACGGCATAATGCTGAGATCCCCATCAAGGGCATACGGCAATGATATGGGATACTTTATTAATAACTATTCCCTTCCGGCAGTCTTTTAGCTGGAAGAAGGTGAGACTGGGACAGTCGAGAAGCTGGCCTGGGCCATCTAGCGCAATAACTATTAGGTTGCCGCTAAAAGACTGCCGTAATGACGGGTAGTGATATTAAATACACATAAAAAAAGCGCCACTCTTACTTGAGCAGCGCTTTTTATATTTGGTGCGATGGCCGGACACATATTTTTAATGTAACACATTGATAATGTTATACTTACTTATTGTTTGGCTGGTTTAATACCAACAAAAATACCAACAATGATAGTTAATAGCTTTAGAGTTATCGCATCTAGACCACATTTAATACATCCATCAGAATCTAATACGCGTATGCATCCGCAATCATAATACGACCAAATAATTATTATCAGCCTAACCTATACAACAACATTAAAATTATTAATCACAGAACTTACATGTGTCTGGAAGAACAGAGATAGCACTACATTTCTTGCACTTAGTAACTTCAACATATTCACGGCAAGAACAGCACTTTCCGCGAATTGATTCATTTATACCAATATTCAAAGTATCAAAAACAATTTCACCTTTAGCATTACATATTGGACAATCTGTAAAACCCAGCGCTTCTACGTCACTCCTATTCCCACAAACTATACACACCCAACTATCTTCGTCATTCAAGACCCAAGATTGGTTAGCACACTCTACACAATGCTTAACATCATCTGGATATAGTTCATATGCGCGATCTATAGCTTCACTCACATAACAAGAATTATTTAATAATTTTTTGTATAAATTAACTCCAAGTAAGGATTTAAGGCTATTTGATAAATATTGATCTCTCATAGGTAAAGTATCTTGCCAATTTAATTGGTTAATAATTCTTACCATCAACCATATAGACTCATTTAAAATATCATTAGATGGTTCTAACATTCCAAGATGCATTATTTGATTTCTATGTTTCTGAAACTTATCCAATAATTCTTTATCATCCTCGTTAAAATATATTTCATCAGTAATAAAGTTTTTATTCTTCCAATATGCAGTAGTTTTTAATTGTCCCTTTTTAATCAGGGATATAATTTCAGTTTCAGACTTGTTATGAAATCGTTCATCAATTATCCCTTTCCACCCTTCATACTGAAGCACAAATAACTTACTAAGTAGTTCTAAGGCTGCTTGCATGTTAATAATTACTTACAAAACGTGACTTTCAGAAGGAATATCACATAACGCGTGTTCTAATGCATTGTTTATATATATTAAATGTACTTTTAAGTCTTAATTTTAACTGCTGCTCTATTTTTTCCATTTTTCACCTTGATGACTGGCAATCTTTTCTAGTAGTTAATTAGAGCTCTAGTAATTTTATTTGCTATAACTTTATCTATATTTTGGTTTAATCCATTCACAGAGCCACCAGTTATTGGCATTAGATTTAGAACGTTTTATGCTTTTTATTCTTGTCAGATTATCAAGTGAATAATTCAAGTCATTTTGTGTAATTAAAGACCTTTCATACTTCATTAAATGTTTATTTACTATATCAAGCAAGCCTGTGTTAGAAATTTCATTCTTTTCCCGGTCACGATATACCCACATAGCCCATATGACTGCAGCATCATTTTCAGTAATTGGTACTTCAATAGTTTTCCATAATGAATTCCAAAGAATAAGAAAAGCCATAGGTGTTAAAATAGGTACTTGCACAGCCCCTGTTATTGCAAATGCTCCATTTGCAACTGCCTCAAATAATTTTTTAATATTTAATTTTATATTGCCAGCTTTTATGCTCTTTCCGCCACCTCTACCTGAACGATTTACGATCATCATCTCCATAAAATGCTCTTCTTTTTCTGGAGGTGTAACCTTTATAGCATTATTAAAAATTAGCTTTGACATATTCTCGGACATATCCTTACTAATTCCATTCTGATAGAAAAATTCAGAAACACTGTCCAATATTTCACTTTCTTTTTCTTTACCTCTATCGTAATCTAATCCCACTATATATCCTCTTTTAATTCATATGATATTTATGAAGTAAGTTTCATCATTAATAACTTATATCCTAATTATTGAATACTGCTTATATAATTTATTTCATTAAATCATTATTTTTCTAAACTACATTTTTAATTATTCTTTTAGATAAACTCTTCGGCATACAAGAGCCTAAATCGAGCCAGTGAATAACATTATAATACCGATATTCATCCCCTGATAAATATTCATCTAACAAATATTTTATTTTCTTAATTGAAAGTGCACGAATCGCCACTATTGACATACGTTTTCTTACATTCGGATTATCATTATTTAATAGCTGAAAAATCACTTCATCAGAAATATCTTTTATAGTGGAGTCAGAGCAGATAGATAATATTTCAGTTAATATCGATGGTGAAATATTTAACATTAATAATTCAGAGATTGAATTTCTTCCAATTTTATAAGCAAATTTAGCAACACAATTAGTATAAGAAACATCCTTTTTTCCTATCAACAAACTAGATATATTATTCAAATCAGAACTAGCCAATAACTCTATATCACTCCATCCACCATGTTTTTCAAAGTATTTTACATCTAAGTGTGAAACGCCAACATATCTTGTTTTTAAATTTTCCCTTATTCTATTAATATCCTCTACTTTTTTCTTTGTGCAAAGAATATCAAGCCCCTTCCTCGTAAATTCCTTACAAATAAAACCCTTAAGGTTTATCATTTTCTTAATATGATCACCTGCATGTATTGAGCTTAGCTCTTTAATTTTATCATCAAAATACGAGTTAAAATGGTCATCAATGTTCATTCTAAGATCTTCTTGGTATTTCGAAAAATATTTTTCTGAAAGAACAATATATGGAATACGATCATATACGTTAGCTTTGTTAGCTTCTACATTCAATTCACTTTCTGACAGCTTTCTAAAGCTACTAGTTTTAAATTTATCGAAACAATCATTTCCTGCCATATCAAATGAATTTTTTTCTCCAAGAAGAGAATTCTGCTGATGTGGTTTTATGAGTATACGGTGAGCATCAGATATTGAAAGCGGCGTTCCATTATCGATTAATATCATAAACGATTCATATCTAATAGAAGCATTGCTATCTTTTGATAATTTTATAGCTAAGACATCATCTATTTCATTTCTTTTTTGTAGCACTTTTAGTGCTGCCAAACGAACTTCTGAACTTCTATGTTCCAGCCCGATTAATAATTTGTCGCTAGGTAAGCTATAAAATCTATCTAAAACAGGCTGCAAAATATATAATTCAAGAGAGTCAAACTGAGTTTCAATAACTAGTTCTTCAGCTGAAATTGGAATACCATATATCGACAACAACAGAACCATACTTTCAAGTGCTTTGCGTGAAGTATTATAGTTATTGCGATCATATTCTTCTTTAACTACTTTAAAGTCTTCGCCTATTCCATTAGCGGATATATATTCAAGCGCTGCATTCTTTACGCTAACATCTGAATCATCAGAGAACCATGAATTTAAAAACCAATCCCTTTTCACATCATTATTGTTCGGTAATTTATACCCAACTAATTTTAAAAAGTTAATGACTCCAACTTTTGTTTCACTATCCCCACTTAAAGAAATAAATGCTAAATTCATTAAGTCTTTATTTATAAGTTTTGAATACCAATACCATAATGGAGTATTTTCATCATTTATATAATATAGGCCGAATTTCATTAGAAAATATAATTCGAATTGTCCAAAATTAATGTTGTTTTTATTTTTATATAGTATATTAATATCATGAACACCTAATTTATTAACATCATTTCCAGTTTTTGATAGGGTATTAGACAATAAGCGAAATCTAGCTATATCATAAGATGTAAGGTCGTCTGTGTTTTCATTATTTTTAATGCGATTGACAAAACCACTAAGAAATTCAAAACCCTCCACTGAAAGTGGTGATGAAACCACTGGTGTTTTTACATTTTCATTTTTAGTATCTTTTATATTTAACCCCCTCTCTTGTTCTTTTTCCTCCTGATTACTATCTCTCTCTCTTCGATTAATACTATAAATATAATTAGAAACACAACTACGAATTAATTTTTCTAACTTTTTAACGTCAGAGAAATTTTGAAATAATATTATTTTTTCATCAATAATTTTCTTTCTGAACGTCAATACTTTTTTAAGGTCATCACCAGGATCATTTAAAAGATCATCACTAACATCTTTAAAAAATAAACTAATTTCCGGCGTATTACCTTGTTTGCGTCTTTCTATAGATCTTTCATATTCTTCTTCAAATCCAGAAGTATAAGCTCCATTAACATCAGGCGGCGTGCCCCATCTTTTCCACATCACTCCAATAAATAAATCACACTTATCTAAATCTTGATTTATAAGGTGTTGAGGTCTACCAAAGCCAGCTGGTGTATCTTCCCAGCCCATCAGCTCAATATGATAACCTAGATTTTTAGCTAAAATTTCGTTCATTTCAATCACAGCATCACGAACAACATATCGTTCATCAGATAAGTCCCCTGGGGATGCTATAAAAACTTTAACAACCTTTCTAGTTTTCGACATTGTTAATCTCGATTGTTTTGTAAAAAATATTCAGATAGTTTAAACATCTAAAAGCATAGCTTGTGTTCGTTTATAAATACTTTTTTCATTTTATGAATCAGCCAACTTCAACAAATCAAACACCACTTTCGCAAACCCTTTCGCTTTGTCGGGGTTCGACAATAACTGCATCATCTGATTTTGATGTGCTTCACTGCTATCCAATACGGCATCATCTACGGCTTTACCAAAATCACCGAGCATGGCTTGTTCTGGACTATTGTTCTCTATTTGCTTCATTACCAAGTCATTTTCACGCACTTTGTCTCTTATGGTGTGGGCGTAATTCACTAAGTCTGCATCGGTAAGGTTATCTGTAATGAATATTTCGTTGAGCTTGGTAATAATTTGTGACAAGAACTCTTCTTTTATGTCTTTTCCCGTCGCTGAACCCAGTGCTTCGCCTGGTGTTAGGTAGTCAGGTGAGTCTGCTTTAAGTTGTAGGTCTTGTTGCCGAATTTTAGAAACGCGATATTGATGTAATACAACATTGTCCAAATCTATATCATCTTCGTAGATGATTGACTCTCTCAGCATTGGGCGTAGGTTTCTGGCGTATAAGCTGAGTCTTTCTAAATCGGTATCGTCATAATCCACTATCTGCGACATAAATTCATAAAAACGGACAAATGTGCCTAAGTCCTTCTTAAATATTTCCAGCGTGTCTTTGGCTTCTTTGCATTCCTTTAAGCTTTTTTCAGCATTGGCAAGTAATACGGGATCACCGGTTTTCTTTGTTCGCTCGTACATTTCTTTTGCGTCTTTAAATGCTTCAATGGCATGTTTATAACGCTTCTTCCATCGCTCGACTGCGGGTTTACAGATATTGGAAATAGCCGCATTGCTTTTGTTCTTCACAAAGAAGGCATCACAGAATTGCTCAACCTCGTTCCATGTAAAAATACCTTCTTTCTTTAATTTATCGAATAAATCAAAAATTAAATTAGGATCAGAAACATCGTCGAGTGCTGCTGTTTGGTAATACGGTTGGAATGCGGCTAGAATTTCTTCTGGTTCATTAAAGAAGTCCAGTACAAACGTGCCTGTTTCTGCTTTGCTTGGGTAGGTTCGGTTTAATCGTGAGAGTGTTTGTACACACTCAACACCACCGAGCTTCTTATCTACATACATGGCGCATAATTTAGGTTGGTCAAAACCCGTTTGAAACTTATTGGCGACAATCATGACTTGATAATCATCTGAATCAAAGGCTTTACGCATATCTCGCCCTTTCAGGTTTGGATTCATATTTGATTCGGTAAACTTTTCACCGAGTAAATCATCTACATTTGGATCTTTGTCGTTAAACTCCACTTCACCAGAGAACGCGACCATCGCAAATATCTTTTGATAGCCTTTTTCTGCAACATATTTATCAAAGCCAAGTTTAAATCGTACCGCTTCTTTGCGTGAGCTAGTCACGACCATGGCTTTTGCCTGCCCACCTAGCAAACCCATTACGTTGTTTTTAAAGTGCTCGACGATAACCTGTACTTTTTGCGCGATATTGTAGTCGTGCAAACGAACCCATTGATTGAGTTTAACTTTGGCTTTTTTACTCTCAACTTCTTCATCGGCATCTTGTATTTTCATTGCCAGGTTATACGCCACTTTATAGTTGGTGTAATTCTTTAACACATCGAGAATAAAGCCTTCTTCAATCGCCTGTCGCATACTGTACACATGGTAGGCTTCTGGCTTATTGGTTTTTGAAGGTGCTTCGTCTGGGTTAGGTAATCGACCAAACAACTCCAGTGTTTTTGTTTTCGGCGTTGCAGTAAAAGCAAAGTAACTGAGGTTAGATGAAGCGCGACGCGAAGCGACAGCCGCATCTAATATATCTTCAGTGCCAAGTTCCTGTTCATCTAAGCCACCATTAACCGATTCCCTATCAATCATTAGTACTTCTTTTAACTGACGTGCGGTAGAGCCTGTTTGTGATGAATGCGCTTCATCTGCAATAACCGCATAATGGCGTTCTTTTAAATTAACGCTATTCTCAATGGCTTTTAATACAAAAGGAAAGGTTTGAATTGTGACAATAATAATCGGTTGTGAGTTTTCTAAAGCTGTCGCTAATTTTTCAGACTTGGAACCATCCCCTTCATTTCGATTAATTCGCCCCACCACACCATCGGTATGTTCAAACTGGGAGATAGTATCTTGTAGCTGATCATCCAATACTGTTCTATCAGTAACGATAATCACTGAATCAAATTGTTTACTGCCTTGATCATCATAGAGTGATGATAATTGATGTGCTGTCCAGGCAATGGAATTAGATTTACCTGAACCTGCACTGTGTTGAATAAGGTATTTATGCCCTGCACCGTTGCTATGTGCGTCACCCACTAACTTATTCACCACATCCCACTGGTGATAACGGGGGAAGATTAAGGTTTCTTTTTTATACTTGCGTCCTTCCCAGTCTTCTTTTTCTTCTATCTGTAAATGAACAAATCGAGCGAGAATATTTAAAAGGTTATCGGGTAGTAATACTTCATTCCATAAATAGTCGGTGGCGTATTGGTTTACATCCTCTGGCACATCATTACCTGCACCGCCTTCATTAGTTCCTTTGTTAAACGGTAAGAAGAATGTTTCATCACCTGCCAAGTGAGTTGTCATATACACTTCAAACTGGCTTACTGCAAAATGTACAAGCGCACCACGTTTAAAGGTTAATAAGGGTTCAGGTTTTTTAGTGGCAGGATCAATAGGTGGTCGTGTGGTTTTATATTGCTTAATAGCATTTTGAACTGCCTGCTTAAATTCAGACTTTAATTCTAAGGTAGCTATCGGCAAGCCATTTACAAATAAAACTAAATCAATGCGCCATGCTTTAGCGAATTTTACTCCCTCTCCCACTTCGGGAGAGGGTTGGGGTGAGGGAGAAGATTGAGATGAGGGTGATGCCCATGGTGAATACACTAATTCAGGCACTACCCGTAAACGGTTCTTTTTATAACGCGCTAAGGTATCTGGGTTTAAATCATGTTCAGGTTTAAATTGGCATAAACTAAAACGTGTTCCTCTATCGCGGATTTCATGCCGTAACACGCCTAATGTACCAAAGGTACGCATATCTTTATTGGCAGCATTGGGATCAGCTTTATTTAACTGCGAAGCAACACGTTCCAAGAACTTCTTATCCGTATCATTTGGATAGAGCTTGCAGAACTTTTGCCATTGTTCATCTTGCGTCTCTTTAACGAAACCCAATAAATCTTCTGAATATAAAGCCAGTTCTCGATTATAGTTTTCGGGTTTACCCAGTAACCAGCCGTTCGCAACCAGTTGCCTGATCATGTCATTTTGAAATGTAAGTTCGTTAGCTTTGCTGCTCATATTATTATTCCATATTATTTTTTTACAATGCTATAGCGCATTAATAAAAATCACTCATTCGGCTCATTATTATTAAAACACCAAAATGGATCATCAGCCCAATCATCTGGCATCCCCATGTGAGCCTTACTGACTTTATCGTGCTTCTGCATTAACGAAAATAAGCGTTGATGCCATGTAGATTCAGGATTAACCGACTTCAGCATAAACTCAATAATCACCAATACTAAATAAAGTCTTAAATTTGGTTTTATCTGATCATCTGCTAACACTATAGGAACCCTTATCCAATTCTCAGGTGTTTTTTTAGGTACTTTGGGCGCATTGCCCAGTTCACGGTTCCACAAGCGAGAATGATGGGCGCAAACATTTCGTATATATGAAAGCGTTTGTAACCAGGAACGTAATAATTCTGCTTGTGTACCAAACAAACGTGCAATTGCTTTTTGGTCAGCGGCATTCGCCATATGATCATAAACAGTAGAAAGCTGCCCAAAAGTAAGCAGCTCCATCACCACCCATGAAGGGGGTAAGCGTGGTGCACTGTATTTATTGACATAATGCTTAACAAACAACTCTTTTTTACGTTTACAATGTGTTTCAATATCTGCAAGTAATGCCTTATGCGCAAATGAACGAGTAAAATGTGATTCATCCATATACCAGTGAGTCCCATACTTTAATGCCATGTAGTTACCAATATGGCTACGGATACTCACTTCAATACGTTCAATCGCATCCAGCACTAATAAACGCAATTCTCTATCAAAAACATAAAGATCGAGAATATCGTTAAATTCAGTGTTAGCAATAAAGTGATGATCGGGATTACCTACTTGAAAAGGCAAAGAATAGGCGCTCAAGCGATAATAACCCAGCACTGTAAGATAGTGCTCAGCACGAGACTTATCAGCCACCGCTAAACCACGCTGCTGCCATTGAGCCAGTTGATCCGTCATATTTAGCGCAGGTTTATTATAGGAAGTCATTCGAACCCACCTGCCGAAAAGCAGTAGGCATAAAAAAACCCACCGATTTGAGCATCGTTGAGAGGCTTGGTGGGCGTATTACTGGAGATTATCGTCCAATTTGTAAAGCAATTCAAGGTGATTTTGTATTGCAATTGTAAATACGCTTGAAGGCGAAAAATAGGCTTTAAGATATTGTATTTATTAAGTATTCTAGTATTTTTAAATTCCAGATATGATGAAAAAAGCTTATCGTTTCTATATAAACTCATCAACCAACCACGATACCCAACCAATATAATCGTATTCAGGTTGTAATGTTTGGTTTTGTATCGCTTTCCATCTGCGGCAGTATGTTCCAAAATGGAACACACTGAATCAGAAGCTAACTCATTACTTTTAAAAATATTACTCAAGTGTTTGGTAATAGCCGGACGCTTAACTGCAAATAATTCTGCTAATTTTGCCTGACTCAACCACAGGGAATCACCCTCAAGCCTAACCTCAACTTCCAAATCTTCCCTTTCATAAATGAGTATTTCATTTTTTATTGCTAATTCTTTGTTACTCATACGGTGACTTCCTTGTTGTTTATGGTTTGGCTGGCTGCCATTTCCGTACGTCTATTTTTCCGGTGACGGCTGCGGAGATTAAGGCTGTTCGGCGTTCTTTAAGAAGTAAAATTGTCTGATTAGATTTTTCAATCAATACAATGAATTCCATTAATATATCATTTAAGTATTTGACTGTATTTTCTTGTTCAATAATATTAGGTAATGCAACATAACGAGCATGAATATTGTTTCTATCTAGTGTTCCAACGGCTGAGCCAGCACTCAAGCTCTTAACGTCCATAGCTAGAAGCATGTAATAAACAAAACGTATATTTACATCTTTAATTTCTTTCACATATAGTGATGTGTTATGAGCCCAAAAGTCTTCTTCTATATAATTAATCTCACCAACACTACCACTTCTACCGACCGTTAAACTCGGACCTTTTGTCGTGTATTCATTGTGATAACCAATCACACCATTAGAACCATAGACTGGGTATTCTCCCTTTACAAATTGTTCTGAAGATAAGTCACGCCCTCTTTGCAATACAAAAACATGTTTAGCTTTCTTTATCTCCCAATGCTCTGGCACCTCACCCAACCACTCAACACCTGAATCACGCATGGGGGCTTTGGGATTTAAACCTTTGGTCACGGCATGGCTAATGACTGCCTGTCGTTTTTCTTTTAGTAGTTTGATGAGTTGTTGTTGTTTTTCGATTAGGGTATCGATTTTGGCGGTTTCGTGGTCGAGGAAGTTAGCGATTTTTTGTTGTTCTTCCATAGAAGGCATTGCATATTTAAAATTGACAAACGTATCTTGATATAAATGAACTATCGTACTTCCTGTTTTATTGAAATCTACAAAACTAGTGAATACACTTGATTGAAGTAACCAGAAATAAAATTGACTTGTATAGTTTCTTTCTAAAGGTCGAACAACAAACACACCACTATTAAGAGTTGCTTTGCCGTTTAAGTTTTTTACTAAAGCAATTTTACCAATTGTTCCATCTTTTGTTATTAGTAAATCACCCTCCTTAAGTTGAATATATGGATCTTGTTCATAGCGTTCTAAATCGCAGTGATAGCATTCCTTCCAATCGATAATAGGCCCCTTAAAATCTGAGCCCGTTACCAAATACGGGCCTTCATAAGTAAAATCATCAGATTTTAAGCCATGCCATCCAACTCTAGCCTTTACATAAGACTCAAATTTAACACACGTTAAATTCCATTCAGTAGGATAAGCTCCTATCCATTCAACCCCACTATTCTTATACTCAGGGTATGATTGATACTTACTCACAATGTTCTCCTGTTGAGGATTTTTTCGTGAGTGCAAGGCGTGGCTGCACGCAGGGAAGGAGCGTATGTTTAATACGTGACTGAGCGAGTACAGACACAACGCCGCAATCGCGGAAAAAGGCCATCAGGAGTGTACCTCTTGCAGCAATTTCATAATCTCACTACTCACCTTATCCAAGTCTTTATCTATATCAGCTAAATCCCTTGGAGGCTGGTACACATAAAAATGTCGGCTAAACGGAATTTCATACCCCACAATACCTATCTCCTGATCTTTAGCATCTTTCTTGCTGGCATCTATCCAGGCATCGGGCACATGGGGTTGTACTTCTTTTGCAAAGTAGGCTTCGTTAATTTCATTAACGGGTTTTGATGGATCAAGCGCGACGTTTTCATTGTCTCGTAAGTCACCATCCGGTTTATATTCTATTGTTTTTCCATTTACATCAAACAAACCATAAACCGGATTCGCTTTACCTTTATGGATTTTCTTAATGACTTTTTCTGCATCCGTATTTTTCCAGCTAACGGCTGCGGTGATTTGTTTTTTCTCTTTGGTTTCTAAGGTGATGTTTTGTTTTTTACAGGCGGTTTTAATGGCATCGTCATAACCATTCATATCATTATGCTGGTCTGTGCCGATAACCTGTTGCAGTTGTTTGGCTTTTAGCAAGGTTGTTTTTTGCTCTAACCATGTTTTGGGGTTTAACAGGTCTTTAATCTTGGCTTCTTTAAGTTCGCTGAAATGTGTTTTTATGTGTTTGCGAATGGCTTCTTCGTGTTCTGTTAGATTTCCGTAATTTGGGCAATCACTCTTTTCGCTCCAGTTATCGGAATAATGTTCATACACCCACTTCATAACCGCATTTAGTGGCTTGGGTGCATAACGACATTCTTCGATACGCTCATCACTGAACTGGTATGACTCTCTTAATGGTCGTTCGATGGTAATGCGGCGATAACCAAATTCATGGGTATTAAATATTTTACTGGCGAATGTTTTAGGTGCTTCTGTTTTTGGATTAGCTGATTGTCTGCCACGATTGCTTTTTTGTTCTTCTGGCTTATCGAGTTCACGCGCATCAACTACTTCAAACGCGCCAAAGCTGCGGGTAATGGTTGCAATGTCACTTTCATCCATAATGTTACGTTTTGAACCTAATGACTTACGCATTTTACCGTAGAGGTTGACCCCGTTAATGAGTTGGACTTTGCCTTTACGTTCATCTGATTTTTTATTGGATAGCACCCAAACATAGGTCGCAATGCCGGTGTTGTAGAACATGTCTGTTGGTAAGGCGATAATGGCTTCGAGTAAATCGGCTTCTAAAATATAACGACGGATTTCAGATTCACCTGAACCTGCTCCCCCTGTAAACAAGGGTGAACCGTTTAAGATAATACCAATACGCGCACCGCCGTCAGCGGCATCTCTTAGTTTACTGATTAAGTGCAGCAGGAATAATAATGAACCATCTGACACTCTGGGTAAGCCTGCACCAAAACGACCATCAAACCCTTTTAGAGTATGTTCATCTTTAATGTCAGATTCAATCTTCTTCCAATCTACACCAAAGGGTGGATTGGATAGCATGTAGTCAAATTTATTGGCATAGAGTTGGTCATTGGATAAGGTATTACCCAATTTAATATTACTCACCTCCTGCCCTTTGATGAGCATGTCTGCTTTACAGATGGCGTATGACTCAGGGTTGAGTTCTTGCCCAAAGGCTTTTAATACCGCTTGTGAATTTAATTCGTGCACATATTCCATACTCGATGAAAGAAAGCCCCCTGTCCCTGCGGTGGGGTCATAGATGGTTCGGATAATACCTTCACCGGTTAAGGCATCATCATCTTCTAAAAACACCAATGAGGTAGTAAGGCGCACAATATCACGCGGGGTGAAATGTTCACCGGCAGTTTCATTTGAACCTTCAGCAAAACGACGAATGAGTTCTTCGAACACCAGGCCCATTTCATGGTTTGAGATGGCTTTGGGGTTTAGGTCTGTTACTCGAACCTTTTGTACAACTTTATATAATAAATTTGCATCGTTTAGCTGGGCAATAAACTCGGCGAAGTTGAAATATTCAAAGATTTCACGCGCGTCTTTTGAAAAACCCTGAATATAGGATTCCAGATTGTCTTTGATGCCCGACTCACCGAGTTTGGAGAGATCCATTTTCGAGGTGTTGAAGAACGATAACCCTTTCGTAGCGCGCAGTAATAGTTTTTCTTGTGCTTCTTCTGAAATGTCCATCTTTTGGACTTTTGCATACTCTGCTAGCACTGCTTCTTTAGAGTCTTCTAATACACATTCCAACCGGCGTAATAAAGTGAACGGAAGAATGATTCGGCCATATTGGCTTTGTTTAAAATCGCCACGGAGAAGGTCAGCGATAGACCAGCAGTAGGCGGCCAGGTTGTTTGTATTTTGGGACATTTATTATTTTCCAGTTTGGTTAAAAATCAGCCAGTAATGGGCATTTATTAACCAGTAATTATTCACTTTTAGGGGGAGATTAAGTTTATTATTGTTCCTATAATGTACTGTAAAGGCCTATATAATCCAAGCTAATACAACTCCAAACTAGTACAAAATATGAATCTACCTGTTAAGTTAAGAATCAGTTTTAGTGAATTGCACTACCGTATGACGTTAGATCCATTTTATGGCCGTGAAAATACTGCCTCCGAATCAATTATCAATCACATTTTTCATGACAATTCTGAAAACACGTTATTCCTACAGTTTCGGAATAAATATTTTTCAAAACCCTTGATAAGAAACGATCATCAACGACAATTAATATATCTATGGTGTCAACGACTTGATTTACCAAGCTATTATGACGGGGACTTTCCAGATTGGCAGATGGTTGACTATTTAGATGAGCAACTCGAAAATTCTGAAATACAACTAAACGAACTGAAATCATTTCTCCGAAAAAATTTATGGCCTCTACCTGAAGCATTTTTTCCTGATGAAGTAGACAACACTAGACGCAAAATTGAACTAGTTGATGACGAATTTAATCAGGCTTTTAATGATTTTGTTATAGTTCTACCCAAACTTGAGGGTGAATTAGAAGAACTTAAAAATACACCTGTAATAAGTATGGCGGAACGGGCACAAAAACATGATGAGATAGTAATATTAGAGTCTCATATTAAAGCTATACATGCAGGAAAGATAAGAACTGATCTAATTAAAGATATACAGAACAATGATTATACAAAACTAGCTTGGATAAATATTGCAAAGTCACGTGCTAATGAACTCTTAAATCAAGATTCTTCATTAACTGTAAAAGAGCTGGCCACTCAAGTGTACAAGTACCTTAAAACAGAAAATATTAAAGGTCGTGGAAATAAAGAAATAACAAAAGAAAACATAAGGCGGAATGCACTAGCAGGAATAAAATCTTAGAGTATTCACGAGTACTCACGAATACCCTATTTCAAATCTAATATTATATATAAATTTCAAATACTTACCTTAAAGCACCATTTTTTAAAAATAACTTGTGAGTATTAAACGCTCATATAACTTCGTAACCATATTCCACAGAGCCTTCAGGAGGGCCCAATATGGTTACTACAATACTAAGACTACCAGATGTTATAGCACGTACAGGACTTTCACGTTCGACAATATATTTACGTATCTCAAATAAAACATTCCCTGCACCCATTTCCTTGGGTGGGAGATCCATAGGTTGGATTGAGTCTGAAATTAATAATTGGATAGAAAATCAAATTCGAGTCACTCGCAAAAATATAATTGGGAGTGACTCATGAAAATCAAAAATATTCTTAAAGATCAGGTTTCATCAGGCTCATTTAAAAAAATTGATGGTGAGATACGTGTTGTTGGTAAATTTGGTCAAATTTCCCTAGTTGATAACATCTTTGATATTTGGTTTGTTAGTAAGCCACCTCTTACCCCAAGAAAACTGTCTGCTCTGCTTAAAAATATTCCTGAAACTGTGCATTTTACACGATTAGATTCCGAGGCATATATACAGACACCAGATTTATCTGTCGTATTAAAACTCCTACCTATATGTGGAATTAGGCGTAAGAAAAAAATCTCGGATGAAAGCAAGAAACGCTTAATAAAACAATTGGAAAAAAACAATGAAATTAACATCTGAACAAATAATCCAAGCAGGAAAAAATCAGAAATGGAAAATCAATTTGCATCAAAAGATTTACAATATGTTGCAGTTAAACAAAAAACAATACCAATTCAAGAATAAATAGTATGGCTACTAACTATGGGAAAAAAAATGGGAAAAATAAATTACCTGGAGGATTTGCAGGTATTCCCAGAATAGTGCTAAGGCATCAAGATTATATAAATCTCCCAAGTACTGCCAAAGTATTACTTTTTGAACTTGCCTATCAATTCAGAGGAGGGAATAACGGTGACTTAACAACTGCATGGGGTGTGTTAAAAAATAGAGGTTTTAACTCTAAAGCAACATTGAGCAGGGCTACAAAAGCATTGATAGATACAAATATGATTATTCAAACAAGAAAAGGAGTATTTTTAAATCCAGGAGCAACGTGTTCATTGTATGCTTTAACATGGCAACCTATTGATGAATGCCCCGGAAAGCACTTAGAAGTCAATCCTACTATAACCCCTCCAAGGAAATTTAGTCTTGAGCAATAAATTGCTTGTACCAAAACTGTACCCAATCGGTACAGATATGAGGTCGACAAATATCGTACCTCCTTGTATTTATCATTTATTTTATATACATCGGTACAGTATTGAGGGCGATACAGTTGCTTACTAGTTTCATAAATGGAACCCTTATTATTTACCATAGGGTATAGGAATAATGTTTAATTAAATGTATTCACGAAAATTATTATTAAATTTAATAGCGATTAACAAAGCCATAAGGTTATAGTGAGTTTTTGTCTTTATTATAAAATAATACATACAGTTGTTACTTTTTTTTAATACTTACCTTCTGTATTAGACTTCCCTAATGAACAGCTGCTTCTACAATACTCAACCAAAGGTTGTATAATTAAAAACATAAGATTAAAGTAGTATTTTTCTAAGGAAATAAAACATGTCTAAACAACGTACACAAGCAGAAATTGCATTAGAACACTATCTAAAAAATCGTAGACTTGGAATTCAACCTAAACGTCGAGGTGAGTCAGACACACAGAACAATGATACTCGTGTAAATACCGATAAAAATATTACTTCTGAAAATATCATACGATTCCCAACAGACAAAAAGTAACAATGGTAACTGAATTGACTATTGATAACGCTATTGCAGGTGCCTCTATTGGCCTATTAATAGGGTTTACTATATCAACATTCACGAATAGTGAAGAAGTTGGTGGTGCCCCCAATACAGTGATTTCCCTCATTTGTGCTATTTCTGGGTTAATAATTGCAGTCGTCATCTCATAAAACAACAGTCTGAATAAAAATATAACAACTTTTAATGAAGTATTAATAAAAAAAGAAAGTATTGCACTGATTTATTAACACTCTCCTTTTTCAAGTTCATGAATAATCCAACTCTCATAATCATCAACTAACTTCCAAAGTAGCTTAAGATCGTGTGACTGCAATATCTCATCTGTTGAATTAAATAAAGATTCACTTGTCTTTATGTAATCCTTAAGAAACAACGGTGTTTTTATTTTTTTTTCGAAATGATATGGGTGAGCTAATGCTGCTGACCCCTGAATTGCATACCATTTATGAAAGTCATTTTTACTTTTATTGTAAAATTTACTGCCCATTGATGTGTAGTGGTCTCTCAACCTAATTGCCTCCTCAAGCCTAAGAAGGGTTACTCTGACAAACTGTAAACTAGACATTTCTCTTTCACGTTCTGCAATTTGTATATCAGAATGTATCTCAGGTGCATTGTATTTTGAGAATTCAACTAACTCCAATAAATCTTGTATATTATCAGTCATATTTTAAAACCATATAATTAGGTAGTCACCGCATCTACAAATTATTATTGGGAATCAATAAAATCTGCCCACCATTGCATCATCTGTTTTCGTTCATCAAGATATTCAGCTCGGTGATAAGCAGCTCTAACTTTATTACGCTCTACATGCGCTAATTGTCTTTCAATTACATCAGGCTTAAAGCTGTTTTCATTGAGAATAGTTGAAGCCGTAGCTCTAAACCCATGAACAGTCGCAACTCCGTGATACCCCATTCTGTATAATGCAAATAACATAGTATTTTCACTCATAACCTTTTTCCAAGTAGTCCGACTGGGAAAAACCAGATCTCGTTTTCCAGTAATTGGCTTAATCTCATTTAGCACTTTGATTGCTTGAGTTGATAAAGGTACGATGTGTTCCTTTTTCATTTTCATTCTTTCCGCAGGGATGCGCCACTCAGCATTTTTAAAATCAAACTCACTCCATTTAGCACCACGAAGCTCATTTGTACGAACAAAGGTAAGGATAATTAACTTAAGAGCTAATTGTGTGAGCTTACTTCCATCAAAGTTATTTAACTTTTCAAAGAATTCGGGGAGTTGTGCTTGAGTTAATGCCAGGCGATGTTCTACCTTTCTAGAACTTAAAGCCCCCTCTAAGTCCACCACGGGGTTAGTTGTTACACGACCAGTCTGAATAGCATACTTGAAAACTGCTCGACATCTTTGAAGCATGCGCTTAGCTACATCTAATGCCCCCCGGCTTTCAATTTTACGTAATATTGCTAATACTTGGGGAGCGGTAATATTTAGTATTGGTAATTTACCAATACTTGGAAAAATTTCTTTTTCAAGGCTCGCTAATACACGCATTGAATGATCTGCTGACCATGCACCCTTTTGCTGTTCATGCCATTCACGAGCAATTACTTCAAAGGAATTTTCTAAACTTTCAGTTTCTGCGAGCTTCCTCACTTTCTGGCTCATCACAGTAGAAGGATCAATTCCATTTGCCAAATAGCCTTTTGCTTCATCACGTTTCGTACGAGAGTCAGCCAAGGATAAGTGCGGATAAACACCTAAAGCTAGAGTTTTCTGCTTATTGGCAAACCTGTAAGCAAGCCTCCAGTATTTTCCGCCTTTCGGTTGGATTTGAAGGTAGAGGCCACCGCCATCAGCTAGTTTAAAAGGCTTCTCCTTAGGCTTAGATTGTCTTATTTTGGTATCTGTTAGCTTCATTGTTGGTACATTACCACCAACAAAATAATATACCAACTAATATACCAACAGATTTTATGGAAGGCATAGAATCTCCTAGGATATTATAGGCAATAAAAAACCCATAACTCATTGTTTTAAATGTAGTTATGGGTTCTTGTGAGCCCTCTTAGGACTTGTATATGGTGCCGATGGCCAGACTCGAACTGGCACGGGTCTCCCCACTACCCCCTCAAGGTAGCGCGTCTACCAATTTCACCACATCGGCTTAACGGGTAGTACCTATTCTGACACTGGTACGTCTGAGACGGGTACATCTGATGTTGGTTTGGCAGGTTTAGTGGCTGCCGGAACATCTGATTTTTGTTCTTTAACCGTGTCAACAACACTGGTTGGATTAATTTTTTGAGTTGATATGTACGCAAGCGATAAGCTGGTAATAAAAAATATTGTTGCCAGTATGCCCGTTAAACGAGTCAAAAAAGAGCCTGAACCCTGGCTACCAAAAACAGTGGATGATGCACCGCCACCAAAAGCAGCGCCAGCATCTGCACCTTTACCTTGCTGTATAAGGACAAGCGCAATAACGCCAACAGCAACAATGACGTGAATAACGAGAATGACATTATGTAACATAGTTTAAACTCTTAAAATTAAATTAACCTGCAGCTTTGCAGATTGCCAAAAAATCTTCGGCTTTAAGTGATGCGCCACCAATCAGGCCACCATCAATATCTTCCATTGCTAACAACTCTGCCGCATTACCTGCGTTCATGCTGCCACCGTATTGAATACGTACTTGCTCTGCGACTGAAGCATCTTTTTCTGCAATCATCTTGCGAATAGCCGCATGTGTTTCTTGTGCCTGTTCCGGAGTGGCTGTTACGCCTGTGCCAATTGCCCAAATAGGTTCATAAGCAATCACGCCATCAGTCAATGCAGCGACACCACTTTTTTCGATAACCGCGTTAATTTGGCGGGAACAAACATCAATAGTAACGCCACTTTCACGCTCTTCTAATGATTCACCAATACATAAAATAGGCTTTAAACCGGCTTTACGTGCAACTTCAAATTTTTCTGCAACGAGTTCGTCTGTTTCGCCATATAAAGTACGACGTTCCGAGTGACCCACTATGACGTATTCAGATTTAAAGTCGAGCAGCATATCTGCTGAAATTTCACCGGTAAAGGCACCTTTTGCTTCTGTGCTGAGGTTTTGACCACCCCATGCGATTTTAGTGCCGCTTAATTGTTCAGATACATCTGCGAGATAAATCGCTGGCGCACATACGGCGACTTCAGCTGATTTTACATCACCTATTCCGGCTTTTAGGCCATCCAGTAATTCTTTAATACTTGAACGGGTACCGTTCATTTTCCAATTACCAGCAATTATCGGTGTGCGCATGGTTTATCCCCTAAATTCAGTGTCGAAATCGTTTGCTTTTTCTATTACGAAATAGCGCGGAATATTAACGTCGAAACACTAATAAAGCAAGATAAACAGACTCTTAGAGAGGTAATAAGGTGCGGATTTAACCTGACTACGCCACACCCTTTTACTATTAGGTCGCTGCGCTTTTTACAACATCTGCCAGCTTGTTGGCAACGAGTTCTACCAGCTTTTGATCCTGTCCTTCCACCATCACCCGAATAAGGGGTTCGGTGCCGGATGGACGTAATAGAACTCGTCCGGTATCAGCCAGCTCAGTTTCCGCTTCGAGCAGGGCTGCCTGAATTACTGCATGATTATCAAGATCCGGCTTTTCTTTGACCCGAACATTAATCAGTAACATGGGGTATTTTTTCATTCCGGCGGCAAGCTCTTTGAGACTTTGATTTTGCTCAACAACCGCGGCTAAAACCTGTAATGAGGCGACGATACCGTCTCCGGTGGTCGTTTGATCTAAACAAATTAAATGACCTGATGATTCGCCGCCTAAACGCCAGTTTTTAGCGAGCAATTGCTCCATGACATAGCGATCACCTACATCTGCTCGACTAAATGGAATTTCATGTTGTTTGAAGGCGTGCTCTAAACCGAGATTTGTCATTAATGTACCGACGACTCCTCCTTTTAATCCGCCTTTGGCATATAACGCCATGGCCATGACGTAAAGTAGCTGGTCGCCGTCAATCAATTCACCTTCATGATCAACCATGATAAGACGATCACCGTCACCATCAAAAGCAACCCCAAGATCGGCTTTATTTTTTAAGACTTCTTTTTGTAAATTTTCAGGGTGGGTAGAACCATAGCCATTGTTGATATTCAAACCATCCGGAGTCACACCGATGGCAATCACCTCTGCACCAAGTTCTTCAAATACTTTTGTTGCTATTTGGTAGGTTGCACCATGAGCACAGTCGATAACTATTTTTAAATTATTTAAATTTATTGCTCTTGGAAAAGTACTTTTACAAAATTCTATATAACGGCCACGCGCATCATCTAAACGACTTGCCTTGCCCAGTGATTCTGACTGGTTACAGACAAGCTCTTTTTCAAGTTCAGCTTCAATAGCATGTTCAACATCGTCTGCCAGTTTTGTGCCTTGAGGTGAAAAAAACTTGATACCATTATCATCAAACGGATTATGTGAAGCGCTGATCACAATACCTGCTTTTGCATGCAATGTTTGTGTTAAATAAGCAATCGCAGGGGTTGGCATTGGCCCGAGCAGTTGTACATCTATCCCCGCAGCAGATAAACCGGCTTCTAATGCAGACTCAATCAGGTAACCGGATATTCGGGTATCTTTACCAATAAGAATTTTTCCACCGGACTTCCCTCCTAAAACTCGCCCTGCGGCCCAACCAAGTTTGAGCATAAAGTCAGGTGTAATAGGATATGTTCCAACTGTGCCGCGAATTCCATCTGTACCAAAGTATTTTTTTGCCATTATTCTTCCAACATGAATTTATATTAATAACTATCTGGCTGTTTTGACTGCCTGACATAACTTTAATGCATCTGCCGTCGCTTTAACATCATGCACACGTAAAAAATTTGCATTCTGCCATGCTGCAATTGTGGCAAGTGCAATACTGCCATATAACCTTTCATCTGACGGAGCGTCATTTAATATTGCACCGATCATAGATTTGCGTGAAACCCCAACCAATAAAGGATGGTTTAATTTTTGAAATTCTTGCAAGTGCTTAAACACGCTTAGGTTATGTTCGAGTGTTTTACCAAAACCAAAGCCGGGATCGATAATAATATTATCCTGTTTAATTCCTGCTTTTACGCATATATCTATTCTCTCTTTAAGAAAATGATAAACCTCTTGCACTACATTATTATATTCGGGATTTTGTTGCATGCTACGAGGTAAACCTTGCATATGCATAAGGCACACAGGTACATTCAGTTTTGCAACAAGTTCAACAGCCCCTTTGGCTCGTAATGCATTCACATCGTTAATCATTGATGCACCTGCTTCGATAGCTTGCTGCATAACATCTGTTTTACTGCTATCAATAGAAATAGGGATATCTGAAAATTCGCGTATGGCTTTTATAACAGGTAGTACGCGCTGACATTCTTCATCAACTGAAACTTCACTTGCTCCCGGGCGTGTAGATTCACCCCCAACATCAATAATATCAGCACCATCGTCTATCATTTGCTGTACATGCTTGCGGGCAATATCAATATTGGTAAATAAACCACCATCCGAAAAAGAGTCCGGTGTGGTATTTAAAATACCCATAATACGAGGGTGATTTAAATCGAGTATGTGAGAATGGAAGTGTAATTTCATTGTATAAATATTACATAAAAAAATGCCCCGCTATGCGAGGCATTAAATTTCTCAGTAATGTTAGTGTTCGCCTGCTGGGCCACCTATTTTACTGTCAGAAGATTTTTCATCTTCTTTTTTTACATCTGTTGTATTTGCAGAGCCATCGTCACCTTTTGAAGATGAACTATCATCCCAACCTTGTGGTGGTTGAGGTGTTTTTCCCAGCATAAGATCTGCAATTTGATCTTTATCAATAGTTTCATACTTCATTAATGCATCAGACATGGCATGAAGAATATCAATATTTTCTTTTAATATTTTTTCTGCACGTGAATAGTTGCGGTCAACAATATTACGTACTTCTTCATCAATAACATGAGCCGTTTCATCTGAAAGGCTCTTATGTTGAGTCACAGATTTGCCTAGAAAGACTTCACCTTCTTCTTCACCAAACACCATTGGGCCTAACTTATCTGATAAACCCCATTGCGTTACCATATTATGTGCAAGCTCTGTGGTACGTTGAATATCATTCGATGCACCGGTTGTTACTTTTTCTTTGCCAAAAATAAGTTCTTCTGCAATACGACCACCAAACAAACTTGATATCTGGCTTTCTAAACGTTCTTTAGAATAGCTGTATCGATCTTCTTCTGGCAAGAACATGGTCACACCTAATGCACGGCCTCGCGGAATAATTGTTACTTTATAAACAGGATCATGAGATGGAACTTTCAGTCCCACAATCGCATGACCAGCTTCATGATAAGCGGTGAGTTTTTTCTCATCATCATTCATGACCATTGAACGACGCTCGGCACCCATCATAATTTTATCTTTGGCTTTATCAAACTCGCTCATTTCAACTAACCGTTTATTGAAACGCGCAGCAAACAAAGCCGCTTCATTAACCAGATTGGCCAAGTCTGCGCCGGAAAAACCGGGAGTTCCTCGAGCAATAATTTTTGCATCGACATTGTCTGATACAGGTACTTTACGCATATGAACTTTTAAAATTTGCTCACGACCTAACATATCCGGTAATGGCACAACGACCTGGCGATCAAATCGACCCGGACGAAGTAATGCCGGATCTAATACATCGGGACGGTTAGTTGCGGCAATCACAATAACGCCTTCGTTACCTTCAAAGCCATCCATTTCAACAAGTAATTGATTCAATGTTTGTTCGCGCTCATCATGACCACCGCCTAAACCGGCTCCACGATGACGACCTACAGCATCAATTTCATCGATAAAGATAATGCATGGTGCATGTTTCTTTGCCTGTTCAAACATATCACGTACACGCGATGCTCCAACACCGACAAACATTTCAACAAAGTCAGAACCTGAAATAGTAAAGAAAGGGACTTTTGCCTCACCGGCAATCGCTTTAGCCAGTAATGTTTTACCTGTACCGGGTGAACCCACCATGAGTACGCCACGTGGAATTTTACCACCGAGTTTTTGAAACTTACCGGGGTCACGTAAAAATTCTACCAGCTCGCCAACTTCTTCTTTGGCTTCTTCAACACCGGCGACATCACTAAAGTTTATTTTAATCTGATCTTCACTTAACAAACGTGCCTTGCTTTTGCCAAAAGACATTGCACCGCCTTTGCCACCACCTTGCATCTGACGCATGAAATAAAGCCAGATACCAATTATGATTAAAAACGGGAATGAAGAAACAAATATTTGCATCCAGATAGATTGTTCTAAAGGTTTGGCTTTAATTTCTACACCACCTTTTAACAAGTCGCCGATCATGGCTTTATTATCCGTTTCCGGGCTATAGGTGCTAAATTTCTTACCACCTTGTAAAGTACCTTTAATAACGCGCCCTTCTAACAAGACATCAGTCACCTGATTGTTTTTAATACTTTTTATGAATTCAGAATAGCTAAGTTCCTGAATTTTATTATTAGTTGTTAGGTTACTAAAAACCGACATTAAAATAATGGCTACAACTACCCATAAGATGATGTTCTTAACTAAATCGTTCAATGTTTTCCTACCTTAAATCGTGCTTGCATAATTCAAACTGGGTTAATCTTATCCCTTCTTAAACTGCTTAGCCATTAAATAAATTTCTGACGAGCGGGCTCTCGAAGCTTTCGGTTTACGCACTATAATCTTAGCAAAATGCTGGCGTAATTCCTTCTTATATTCATCTAATCCTTCTCCGGTGAAAACCTTGGTTAAAAAAGACCCACCGGGTTTAAGGACACTTGTTGCAAATTCCAGCGCTAATTCAGCCAGATACATCATTTTTGGCTGATCGACAGCCTTCATACCACTTAAGTTGGGGGCCATATCCGAAATTACAAGGTCTACCCACTTTCCATCAAGGGCTTCCATCAGTTCGTCATATACGGCTTGATCGGTGAAATCCCCTTCAATAAAGGTGACATCTCCCAACGCATCCATGGGTAAAATATCTAATGCAAAAAGGCGGCCAGAATCACCCACTCGCTTGCTTAGCAGCTCACTCCAACCACCTGGCGCGGCACCTAAATCGACCACGGTCATCCCCGGTTTTAACAGACGATCCTTATCATCCATTTCCATGAGTTTGTAAACGGCGCGTGAACGATAACCCTCTTTTTGCGCTCTTTTAACGAATTCATCGCTAAAATGCTCGGTTAACCATTTATTACTTGTTTTGGATCTGGCCATATATCATGATTTCTCGTAATTTATTAAAAATATCCTGCTGGAATGACGAAATTAATAAACTCTGCTCTTGCCCTAGCCTTTTGCAATAACGAAGCTGTATTTAATCTGATTATACGTGATTTATCGGCCCTGACACGTTAGAATGGCCGCCCTTCAGCTTCTCAAATATTGGATTTTTTCTCATGAGTAACCGGCGCAATCAAAGTAATGAAATTACAGACAAACAGATCATATTTTTGCGTAAAAGCTGCCATCACATAAAGCCTATTGTCTCGGTTGGTAATGCGGGCTTAACGGAAAATGTTATGTCTGAAATTGAGCTTGCGCTAAATCATCATGAACTTGTTAAAATTAAAATTGCCGGAAACAGTGAAGAACGCAAAACGATAGCGGATAGTATTGTTAATCAAACCGGTGCAGTATTAGTTCAAAGCATTGGCCATACCGCGAGTTTTTATCGTGAAGCGGATAAACCTAAAATCCAACTACCAAAAATCTAAAATGCTATTAAATTGCAGGTCAGCCTCGTAGTGCCCCACATCAATATTAGTATCGAGGGTATCAGGCCGACGCAGCGATAAATGAAAAGTACTTAACCTATTCGCAAACTATTGAATTAACTTTTACGTTCTAGCCCTGATACGACTAATGCTAACCCCGCTAAGCTATTAATAAGAAATAAAACTGAAGCCATACCATGCAGGCGACCAAACTTCACCAGGTTTTCTGCTGATAAACCTGATGTTTTTAGCTCAACCATCATGGGTTGCAAAATAAACTGTCCTACCAGTATTAAACTGGCCATTACAATCAATACCCATAACTGCCAGTGAGCCGATTTAAAGCCTTGTTTAAAAACAATATTGAGTATTAAAAATACAGCAGCGAATAAACCAATATAACTGATAATACTAAATAGCTGGCCAGCAACATTGCCCGCAACTTGTTTATCCAGCATTTTAAATAATACAGGTGCAACAATATAACCTGTGACCCACATGCCACCGACCCATATTGTTAGAAGAATTTTTTCGCTGATTTGGAACATTTATTTATAAGACACAGAGGTAATTTCGTATTCACGATCACCACCTGGTGCTTTAACAATAACTTCATCATCAACAGACTTACCAATTAATGCGCGTGCGATAGGTGAGGTTACCGAAATTAAATTTTGCTTAATGTCTGCTTCAAGTTCTCCGACAATTTTATAAATCACATCCTTGTCTTCACCGATATCAAACAATTCAACTGTTGCACCAAAAACAATTTTATCACCTACTCTTGCCCCTACTTCGACAACATCAATGATTTCTGCATTGGATAAAGCCGCTTCAATTTCTTTTATGCGGCCTTCGGCAAAACTTTGTTGCTCACGTGCAGCATGATATTCTGCGTTTTCTTTTAGATCTCCGTGTTCACGCGCAGTTGCAATTGCTTCAACAATTCGCGGACGAACAACGGTTTTTAATTCTTTTAATTCAGTACGTAATACTTCTGCGCCTGTGGATGTCATTGGTGGTCGACTCATCACACTCTCCTAATGTAAATCTTGTAAGCGATTCACTTCGCTTAAATCTTTATGTTCTAATGCCATGCAAAGTGCTTCACCACCTGCAAGTGTTGTTGTATAAGTAACCTTAAACTGTAACGCATTACTACGAATAGTTGCAGAATCAGCGATAGCCTGACTACCTTCTGTTGTGTTGACAATTAAATCAATCTCTTCATTTTTAATCATATCAACAATGTGCGGGCGACCTTCCATTACTTTATTCACGTATTGACATTCTATGCCCGCAGCTTCTATCACCCTGGCAGTACCATTGGTTGCAACTAATTCAAAACCAAGACCGGATAAGCTTTCTGCAATATTCACAATGCCGGCCTTATCCATTTCTTTAACACTTAAGAAGGCTTTACCTGTTTCAGGTAAAACAACACTTGCACCAAGTTGTGACTTGGCAAAGGCTTCAGCAAAAGTTTTACCCACACCCATAACTTCTCCAGTTGACTTCATTTCTGGCCCTAAAGCAGGATCAACACCGGGGAATTTATTGAAAGGGAATACCGCTTCTTTAACCGAATAAAAATCAGGTACGATTTCTTCTAAACAGTTTTGTTGTTTTAAGGTTTGTCCTACCATACAACGTGCTGCAACTTTTGCCAAAGGACGACCTGTTGCTTTAGAAACAAAGGGTACTGTACGAGAGGCACGAGGATTAACTTCCAGCACATAAACTTTTTCGCCCTGAATGGCAAACTGGGTATTCATTAAACCAACAACGTTTAATGCCTTTGCCATTTTACGAATTTGATCTCGCATTTCATCAAGCACTTTATCCGATAAATTATACGGCGGTAATGAACAGGCTGAGTCACCAGAGTGGATACCTGCTTGTTCAATGTGTTGCATGATGCCACCGATTAAAACATCTTCACCATCACAAATGGCATCGACATCCACTTCAACCGCATCATTCAGGAAACGATCTAATAAAACAGGTGCATCATTAGATACATCAACTGCTTCACCCATATAACGACGTAATTCTTTTTCGTTATAAACAATTTCCATACCACGACCACCGAGTACATAAGATGGACGTACCACTAACGGATAACCAATTTCTTCTGCTAATATTGCTGCCGTATCTGCATCACTTGCCGTTCTGTTTGGTGGCTGAAGTAAATTATTTTCTTCAATCATTTTCTGGAAACGTTCGCGATCTTCCGCTAAATCAATTGAGTCCGGTGTTGTACCAATAATAGGCGCACCTGCAGCTTCCAGATCACGCGCAAGTTTAAGTGGCGTTTGTCCACCGTATTGCACGATAACACCTTTTGGTTTTTCGAGATCAATCAGTTCGATAACATCTTCTAAAGTTAGAGGCTCAAAGTACAAACGATCAGAAGTATCATAATCTGTTGAAACCGTTTCAGGATTACAGTTCACCATAATCGTTTCATAACCATCGTCACGCATCGCTAACGCTGCATGTACACAACAGTAATCAAACTCAATCCCCTGACCGATACGGTTAGGGCCGCCACCCAGGATCATAATTTTATCTTTATTGGTCGGCGCAGCTTCGCATTCTTCTTCATAAGTCGAATACATGTAAGCTGTATTGGTTGAAAATTCTGCAGCACAGGTATCAACGCGTTTATAAACAGGACGTACACCTAAGTCATGACGATGTTTGCGTAAAGCTAACTCGTCTATATTTAATAACTTCGCTAAACGACGATCGGCAAAACCTTTACGCTTTAACAGGCGCATACGTTTTGTATCTAATGCTTTTAAGCCTTGGTCTTTAACTTCTTGTTCTAATTTAACAAGCTCTTCAATCTGAACAAGGAACCAGCGGTCGATAAAGGATAAGTCAAAAATTTCATCGACGCTTAAGCCTGCACGAAAACCATCGGCGACATACCATAAACGATTTTCACATGGCGTTTTAATTTCCTGTTTAATAATATTTAATGCATCTTCAGAATCTAA
>JALTJN010000416.1 GCA_027076405.1 Chromatiales bacterium | reverse complement strand
GAGTGCTCCTGCAAGTTGTGGCCTTCACCACCAATATAACTTGTTACTTCGTAACCATTCGTTAAACGAACACGAGCAACTTTACGCATTGCTGAATTCGGTTTCTTTGGCGTAGTTGTATACACACGGGTACACACACCACGTCGTTGTGGACACGCTTCTAACGCAGGTACGTTACTTTTCTCGACCTTACGTTTACGTGGCTTTCTTACTAACTGGTTAATTGTTGCCATACTCTTCCTAACTCCAGAAAATAAACGACAGGCTGAACTTTTGACTCAAATCCTGTAGGACTTAAGCATATTAAGCTCCTGACCTGTCGTAAGGCGGCGAATTTTAGTGAAAAGACAGGTTCCCGTCAACCAAAAACCTGCCTAGTTTCAACTTTTTTTCACCAATTTAGCTTTCACTAACCGATTCAGCCTCAGATGAATCTGAATCGGGGCTTTGTGCTGCTGCAGCTTCTTCAACAGCAGCTTCTAAAAGTGCTTCGGGTGAAATATCTTCACTTGGCACTTCTTCATTTATTGCATTTTTTTCCATCAATTCTTCGCTGCGTTTGCGACGACGTTCTTCATGATAAGTCATGCCTGTACCCGCTGGAATTAATCGTCCAACGATGACATTTTCTTTCAATCCGCGTAAATCATCGACTTTTCCGGTTACTGCGGCTTCTGTAAGAACTCGCGTCGTTTCCTGGAAAGAGGCAGCTGAAATGAAGGATTCTGTTGCTAATGATGCCTTTGTAATACCCAGCAACACATTGTTGAATAATGCTGGCTGTTTATCTGCGGCAATCAATACATCATTTGTTTCTAATAAGCGGGAACGATCAACCTGTTCTCCTCGAAGGAAATGACTGTCGCCAGGACTAGTAACCTCAACTTTACGCAACATCTGACGAACGATTACTTCGATGTGCTTGTCATTGATTTTTACACCCTGTAAACGGTAAACATCCTGAACTTCCGCAACTATGTAGTTGGCCAGTTCTTCAATACCGAGTAGACGTAAAATATCGTGCGGGCTTGGTTCACCTTCAGCGATAACTTCACCCTTTTCAACGTGTTCACCTTCGAAGGTGGTAACGTGACGCCACTTTGGAATCAGAGCTTCATAATGATCGCCTTCAACAGGTGTAATCATTAGACGCTGCTTACCTTTTGTTTCTTTACCGAAACCGATAGTACCGGTGATTTCAGCAAGAATTGCAGGTTCTTTCGGCTTACGAGCTTCAAATAAATCAGCAACTCGCGGCAGACCACCAGTGATATCACGTGTTTTCGATGATTCTTGCGGTATACGTGCGACCGTATCACCCACGCCTACCATTGTGCCATCTTTCAGATTAATGATAGCGCCAGCAGGAAGTACATAGTGAGCAGGGATTTCGGTACCGGCGATATTTAAATCTTCACCCGCATCATTCACCAGTTTCACCATTGGGCGTAAATCTTTTGCTTGTGTTCCACGTTGCTTTGGATCGGTCACGATTAAACTAGCAAGACCGGTAATCTCATCCACTTCAGATGTCACAGTGACACCGTCAACGATATCGATGAACATGACCTTACCTTCTACTTCGGTAATGATTGGGTGAGTATGCGGATCCCATGTTGCAACAACTTGTCCCGCTTCCACCTTATCTTCATCATTTACGGTGATAACCGCACCGTAAGGCACTTTATAGCGCTCACGTTCACGTTTATGCTCATCTAACAAGGTGATTTCACCGGAACGAGATACCGCTACATTGTGACCTTTAGCATGCTGTACTGTTTTAATATTGTGTAAACGAACGGTACCAGACGCTTTAATTTCTATACTGTTTGCTGCTGCAGAACGACTTGCCGCACCACCAATATGGAAAGTACGCATGGTTAACTGTGTACCCGGCTCACCGATAGACTGTGCTGCAATAACACCAACCGATTCACCCTGATTAACGATATGACCGCGAGCAAGGTCACGACCGTAACATGTTGAACAAACACCATGACGATTTTCACAAGCAATAGGAGAACGCACCTTCATATGATCAAGGCCAAGCTCTTCCAGCTTATCAACCCATGCTTCATCAAGGAATGTGCCACGCTTAACAACCAGATTGCCGTCATGATCAACAACATCTTCAGCAACGATACGACCTAATACACGCTCTGATAGTGGTTCAACAACATCACCACCTTCGATGATACTTGATACCAGCATGCCGTTTTCAGTACCGCAATCTTCACCCACTACAGCTAAATCTTGTGATACATCAACTAAGCGACGAGTTAAGTAACCCGAGTTAGCTGTTTTCAATGCTGTATCGGCCAAACCTTTACGAGCACCATGAGTCGAGATGAAATATTGTAATACCGATAAACCTTCACGGAAGTTTGCCGTAATCGGCGTTTCGATAATGGAGCCGTCCGGCTTCGCCATCAAACCACGCATACCGGCAAGCTGACGAATCTGAGCCGCACTACCACGAGCACCCGAGTCAGCCATCATAAATACCGAGTTGAATGATGGTTGAGATACGTCTTCACCATCCTTATCTTTAACAACTTCAGTACCTAAACCATCCATCATCGCTTTTGCAATTTGTTCATTGGTGCGAGACCAGATATCAACAACTTTATTATAGCGTTCGCCAAAGGTAACAAGACCGGAAGTATACTGGTCCTGAATTTCTTTCACTTCCGCTTCAGCCGCACGAAGGATATCGGCCTTTGATTTCGGAATCATCATATCGTCTGAACAGAAAGAAATACCTGAGCGAGATGAATAAGCAAAACCGGTATACATTAATTGATCAGCAAAGATAACAGTATCTTTTAAACCAAGGCGTCGGTAACAAGCATTGATTAATTGAGAAATGGTACGCTTTTTCATATCCTGATTAACAAGCGCAAAAGGTAGACCTTTAGGTACGATATCAAACAAGATTGCGCGACCTGCAGTAGTATCAATTAAACCGGTTGATTCAGTTGAGTTACCTTCTTCATCGACAATTGTTTGGTTGATACGTACTTTTACTTTCGCTTGCAGCTCAACAATACCCGTAGAGTATGCATGCTGTACTTCAGCAATATCAGCAAAAATCATTCCTTCGCCTTTACCGTTAACACGTTCACGTGTCATATAGTAAAGTCCCAATACCACGTCCTGTGAAGGAACGATGATCGGCTCACCATTTGCAGGTGAAAGAATATTATTAGTCGACATCATTAAAGCACGCGCTTCAATTTGTGCTTCAATAGATAAAGGTACGTGTACCGCCATCTGATCGCCATCGAAATCCGCGTTAAATGCAGTACAAACTAAAGGATGCAATTGAATTGCTTTACCTTCAATAAGAACAGGTTCAAAAGCCTGAATACCTAATCTATGCAGAGTGGGTGCACGGTTTAACATAACCGGATGCTCACGAATAACGTCTTCAAGAATATCCCAAACTTCGGTACCTTCTTTTTCAACAAGCTTCTTCGCAGCTTTAATCGTTGTCGCAATACCTAAACGTTCCAGCTTACTAAAGATAAACGGTTTAAATAATTCCAGCGCCATTTTCTTCGGCAAACCACACTGATGTAACTTTAATGTTGGACCTACCACGATAACCGAACGTCCGGAGTAATCAACACGTTTACCCAGCAAGTTCTGACGAAAACGACCTTGCTTACCCTTGATCATATCAGCAAGTGATTTTAACGGACGCTTGTTAGAACCGGTGATTGCACGACCGCGACGACCATTATCTAATAAGGCATCAACAGATTCCTGCAACATACGTTTTTCATTACGTACAATAATGTCTGGTGCATTTAAATCTAATAAACGTTTTAAACGGTTATTACGATTAATCACTCGGCGGTATAAATCATTCAAATCAGATGTTGCAAAACGTCCACCTTCTAAAGGCACTAAAGGACGTAACTCAGGCGGCAAGACCGGTAGTACTGTCATTACCATCCATTCCGGCTTGTTGTCAGATGTTAAGAATGCTTCGAGAAGCTTTAAACGCTTACCTAACTTCTTAAGTTTCGTTTCCGATTTCGTTGCACCCATGCCTTCGTGAACTTTCTCAATTTCACGGTCCAGCTTCAATGAAGACAGTAATTCAAGAACGGCTTCTGCGCCCATACGCGCATCAAATTCATCACCAAATTCTTCAACTGTTTCAAGATAACCTTCATCCGTTAAAAGCTGACCACGTTCAAGAGTTGTCATTCCAGGTTCGATAACCACAAAAGCTTCAAAATAAAGAACTCGTTCGATATCACGCAAAGTCATATCTAAAATCAAGCCCATACGAGAAGGCAATGATTTTAAGAACCAGATGTGTGCACAAGGACTCGCAAGCTCAATATGGCCCATACGTTCACGACGTACTTTAGCTAATGTCACTTCAATACCACATTTCTCACAAATGATACCGCGATGTTTTAAACGCTTATATTTACCACATAAGCATTCATAATCTTTTACCGGTCCAAAAATTTTGGCACAGAACAGACCATCACGTTCAGGTTTAAATGTACGATAATTAATGGTTTCAGGTTTTTTAACCTCACCATATGACCATGAACGAATCTTTTGTGGAGACGCTAATCCAATTCGGATTGCATCAAAATCGTCGTTATGCCCTTGTTGCTTTAGGATCTTAAGTAGATCTTTCACGTTGTCACTCCTAGAAAATTATAGATTGATGTTTTAATAAGACCAATCTATTAATTAGTCCGTTTGTTCCAATTCAATATCGATAGCTAATGAACGAATCTCTTTCAACAGTACGTTGAACGATTCAGGCATACCGGCTTCCATATGGTGATTACCATCAACAATATTTTTATACATCTTGGTACGACCATTAACGTCATCCGACTTAACGGTTAACATTTCCTGTAAGGTATATGCAGCACCATATGCTTCAAGTGCCCATACTTCCATCTCACCGAAACGCTGACCACCGAACTGTGCTTTACCACCTAACGGTTGTTGCGTAACCAGACTATAAGGCCCTGTTGAACGCGCATGCATCTTGTCATCAACCAGGTGATTCAATTTCAGCATGTACATGTAACCAACGGTTACTTTACGTTCAAACTCTTCACCGGTACGACCATTGAATAAAGTCGTTTGACCTGATGTTGGTAAATCTGCCAACTCAAGCAAGCCTTTTAATTCAGTCTCTTCAACACCATCAAATACCGGTGTTGCGATGGGTACACCGCGACATAAATTTTTCGCTAAGTCGAGAATTTCTTCATCACTGAATGACTTAAGATCTTCCTGCTGACCGCCTGACTTGTTATAAATTTGCTCGAGGAATTTACGAATCTCTACCACTTTCTCTTGAGCCTGAATCATAGCGTTGATCTTGTGACCTAAGCCTTTTGCAGCCCAACCTAAATGGGTTTCAAGAATCTGACCTACGTTCATACGAGACGGTACACCCAGTGGATTTAACACCACATCAACAGGACGACCATGCTCATCATAAGGCATGTCTTCAACAGGAACGATCATCGAGATAACACCCTTGTTACCATGACGACCGGCCATTTTATCACCTGGCTGGATACGACGTTTCACAGCTAAGTAAACCTTAACCATTTTTAAAACGCCCGGCGCCAAATCATCACCTGAAGTCAGCTTGGTTTTCTTCTCTTCAAACTTCTCATCAAACTCAATACGGATTTGCTTAACACGTTCCGCAATGGCTTCAAGTTGGGTATTGGCTTCATCGTTACGTAAACGAATCTCAAACCATTTTTCACGCTCTAGTTCTTCAAGATAAGCTTTAGTGATTTTGCTGCCATTTGATAATCCGTTCGGACCACCATCTGCCATCTTGCCAATTAACATGCTTTCAGCACGTGCGTAGGTATCACCTTCCATAATACGACGCTGATCATTGAAGTCTTTACGGATTTTCTCCATTTCAGCATCTTCAATTGATTGAGCGCGGGAATCTTTTTCTAAACCGTCACGCGTGAACACCTGAACATCAATGACCACACCTGACGTACTGCCTGAAACGCGTAGTGATGTATCTTTTACGTCAGAGGCTTTTTCACCAAAGATAGCGCGCAGGAGCTTTTCTTCCGGCGTTAACTGAGTTTCACCTTTTGGCGTAACCTTACCAACAAGAATATCACCCGGCTTAACTTCTGCACCAATGTATACAATGCCGGCCTCATCTAATTTAGATAATGCAGCTTCACCGACATTTGGAATATCACCGGTAATTTCTTCAGAACCTAATTTAGTATCACGAGCGACACAAGTTAATTCCTGAATGTGAATTGAAGTAAAACGATCTTCCTGAACAACACGTTCCGAGATCAAGATAGAATCTTCAAAGTTATAGCCATTCCAGGGTGTGAAGGCTACCAACATGTTTTGACCTAATGCCAATTCACCCATATCGGTTGAAGGACCATCAGCCATAACATCGCCACGTTCAATTTTAATACCCGGTGTTACCAGTGGACGCTGGTTAATACAGGTATTTTGATTTGAACGGGTATATTTTGTCAGGTTATAAATATCAACACCTGATTCGCCTGCTGTTGTTTCATCATCATTAACACGAATCACAATACGACTTGCATCTACTGAATCAACAATACCACCACGCTTGGCAACAACGGTGACACCTGAATCAACCGCAACAGTACGTTCAATACCTGTACCGACTAATGGCTTTTCAGCACATAAGACAGGTACTGCCTGACGTTGCATGTTTGAACCCATCAAGGCACGGTTAGCATCATCATGTTCAAGGAACGGAATCAATGCAGCAGCAACCGAAACAATCTGTCTCGATGATACATCCATATAATTCACATCTTCCGGATTAGCGATAGTAAATTCATTTTTATGACGACATGGCACCATCTCGTCAGTTAATTTATTTTTGCTATCAACGCCGGCATTTGCCTGTGCAATAACATATTCACTTTCATTAATCGCCGATAAATATTCAACTTCATCGGTAACCTTACCTTTAATGACTTTACGGTATGGTGTTTCAAGGAAGCCATACTCATTTGTTCTGGCATAGATTGAAAGTGAGTTAATCAAACCAATGTTTGGTCCCTCAGGTGTTTCAATCGGGCAAACCCGGCCATAATGCGTTGGATGTACGTCACGAACTTCAAAACCGGCACGTTCACGCGTCAGACCACCGGGGCCTAATGCAGAAATACGACGCTTGTGAGTGATTTCAGATAATGGATTATTTTGATCCATGAACTGTGAAAGCTGGCTTGAGCCAAAGAATTCTTTCACTGCTGCAGAAACCGGTTTTGCGTTAATCATTTCCTGCGGCATCAGGTTATCCGCTTCAGCTAAAGTTAAACGCTCTTTAACTGCACGTTCAACACGAACAACACCAACACGGAATTGATTTTCTGCCATTTCACCAACAGAACGAATACGACGATTACCCAAGTGATCGATATCATCAACAACACCGCGGCCATCACGGATATCAATCAATGTTTTAATAACAGCAAGAATATCTTCGTTAGATAAAGTCCCTTCACCTTCAACTTCTTCACGACCAACCCGACGGTTAAACTTCATTCGACCAACGGTTGAAAGATCATAACGTTCAGAACTAAAGAATAAATTCTTAAATAAATTTTCAGCAGAATCTTTAGTTGGTGGCTCACCCGGACGCATCATACGATAAATTTCAATTTGCGCTTCAAGTTGAGTGGTACTTGGGTCAATATCCAATGTTGTTGAAATATATGCACCATGATCTAAATCATTAGTGAAAATAGTATCAAACTCTTTGATATCTGCTTCTTTTAATAACTCAACAAGTTCTGGCGTAATTTCCTGATTTGCTGAGGCAACAATTTCACCTGTTTCTTTGTTGATAATGTCATTCGCCATGCGCTTTTCATAAAGATAATCTTCTGGCACATTCAAGGCTGTCACACCGGCTTTTTCAAGCTCACGAATATGACGTGCTGTTATACGGCGACCTTCTTCAACAATAACCTTGCTCTTGATTTTAATATCAAATGTTGCCGACTCACCACGCAAGCGTTCCGGCACCAAGGTCATATCAAAGCCTTCTTTAGCTGCTGCAAAGCTGGTCTTTTCAAAGAACATATCCAGCATTTCTTCGTTGTTGTAGCCTAAAGCACGCAACAGAATAGTAACCGGTAATTTACGACGGCGATCGATACGTGTAAATAACGCATCTTTTGGATCAAATTCAAAATCTAGCCATGAACCACGATAAGGAATAACACGAGCATTAAATAACAATTTACCCGAAGAATGGGTCTTGCCTTTATCATGGTCAAAAAATACACCTGGAGAACGGTGTAACTGAGAAACAATAACGCGCTCAGTACCATTGATAACGAAAGTACCGTTATCTGTCATGAGTGGAATTTCACCCATGTAGACTTCCTGTTCGCGAATATCTTTAACTGTTGGGGTTTTCACTTCTTTATCATAGATAATCAAGCGAACCTTAACGCGTAATGGCGCAGAGTAAGTGACTCCTCGCAATTGGCATTCTTTAACATCAAAAACAGGTGTGCCTAAACGATAACCGACATATTCAAGTGCAGCATTACCGGAATAACTGACAATAGGAAATACCGACTTAAATGCAGCATGCAAACCCTGATCTTTAAGTTTTTCAGCAGGAACATCCTGTTGCAAAAAACCACGATATGATTCTATTTGCGTTGCTAATAAATAGGGGATTTCTAAAACTTCGGCACGTTTACCAAAATATTTACGAATCCGTTTTTTTTCTGTAAATGAGTAAGCCATCAGACACCTTGCTCTTAGCAGTTAGCCTAAAAAAAATTCAATTAATTCTTTATAAATAATAATATTTATAAAGAAGACACAACAGGCCGGTACCCTTCCGGTTACCAGCCTATTGTTTATATCTTTATTGCGTCTGCGCTGTTTATAACATGCAGGCAAACCTGAGAGCTAAAATAAGCAATCAGGTTTGTTACATATAAACGCAGACTAAGTCGCAATTATTTAAGCTCGACAGATGCGCCAGCTTCTTCCAATTGCTTCTGTACATCTTCAGCTTCAGCTTTTGTAACGCCTTCTTTAACAGCAGAAGGTGCAGCTTCAACCATGTCTTTCGCTTCTTTCAAGCCAAGACCAGTGATACCACGTACCGCTTTGATTACTGCAACTTTCTTCTCACCGAAGCCAGTTAAGATAACGTCAAATTCATCTTTCTCAGCAGCAGCGCCACCAGCGTCTCCGCCTGCAGCAGGAGCAGCAGCTACAGCAGCAGCTGCAGATACGCCAAATTTTTCTTCCATAGCTTCGATTAACTCAACAACGTCCATTACAGACATAGCGCTGATCGACTCTAAGATATCGTCTTTAGAAACAGCCATTTTAAATCTCCTAAAATATTTTTAAACTTTCAGTTCGTTTTAAGCAGCTTAATTAAGCAGCTTGCTTATCATCGCGAATTGCGGCAACAGTGCGGACCAACTTACCTGGAACTTCATTAAGCGTACGCGCAAGCTTGGTAATAGGTGCTTGCATAACCGACATGAGCATGCTGATAGCCTGATCTTTGGTCGGTAGTTTCGCTAAACGATCTAGCTCAGATGCTTCAAGCAACTGGCCACTGATTGATAATGCTTTAACTACCAGCTTATCGTTTTCCTTAGTAAAGTCTTTAACTACGCGTGCTGCTGCGCCGGGATCTTCCTGAGAAAATGCCATTACAACAGGGCCTACAAGAGAATCTTGTAAACAAGCGAAGTCCGTTCCTTCTAGTGCGCGGCGAGCAAGAGTATTTTTTATAACTCGAAGACATACACCACCTTCGCGTGATTTCGCACGAAGGTCGTCCATATCAACAGACTCAAGCCCAGCGTATTCTGCTACTACAACAGAAAAAGCACTGTTTGCAATTTCAGCAACTTCAGCGACGATAGCTTCTTTTTCAGTAAAACTAAGTGCCACGTGAACTTACCTCATTAATAAATAGAATAAGGCGAACCTTTTTCTATTATTGGACAATGTGAAATATTAAACATAAATATTTCACGCTTAATAACAGTGTCCAGAAAGATTTACGTCTGTAACGATTTTATCTATTCTAGAGCACCATCTGCGTCGGCCAAACTTTCGTTTGTTTAATAAAGTACTTTAGCTATTAAAATAGTAGGTACTTCACACCCACGGTCTTTGATGGAAGCTGCTCTACCCAAAAGGTATAACAGCCGCCCCAAAGTTCTTTCTACAAAGCATGCAAAGCATGGTTTTGCATCTAATCTATTTAGCTGACGCTAACGTAGCCTGATCAATCAAGATGCCCGGTCCCATTGTGCTGGAAACAGATATCTTTTTAAGATATTGACCCTTCGCTGAAGCAGGTTTGATCTTTTTCAAATCTGTCAGCAAAGCTTCTAAATTTTCTGTTAATGTTTTTGCGTCAAAATCAACATTACCAATCGGGCAATGAATAATACCAGCCTTATCAGTACGGTAACGAACCTGACCTGACTTAGCATTAGTAACTGCAGTCACAACATCTGGTGTCACTGTGCCAACTTTTGGATTCGGCATTAAACCACGAGGTCCTAAAATTTGACCTAACTGACCAACAATACGCATTGCATCAGGAGTGGCGATAACAACATCAAAATCCATATTGCCTTTTTTAACGTCTTCCGCTAAATCTTCAAAACCAACAACATCCGCTCCTGCTGCTTTTGCTTTTTCAGCATTTTCACCTTGAGTGAAAACAGCAACACGAACCGTTTTACCTGTACCGTGTGGTAAAACCGTTGCGCTACGAACAACTTGATCCGATTTACGAGGATCAACACCCAGTTTAATCGCAACATCAACTGATTCAGTAAACTTTACTTTAGGCATGTCTTTTACTAATGCCATTGCATCTGTAACCGCGTACGCTTTACCTTGCTCTAATTTTTCAGCAATTGCCTTCTGGCGCTTATTTAACTTAGCCATTTACACACCCTCCGTTTCAATACCCATACTACGCGCAGTACCTGCGATAGTACGAACACCTGCATCCATATCGGCGGCAGTTAAATCGGGTTGTTTTGTTTTAACGATTTCTTCTAATTGCGCGCGAGTAACTTTTCCCACTTTATCGCGATTAGGCACACCAGAACCTGATTTAAGGCCCGCAGCTTTCAATAATAAAATTGATGCTGGTGGTGTTTTCTTAATAAATGTGAAACTGCGGTCGTTATAAACGGTAATAACAACAGGAACAGGCATACCTTTTTCAAGTTCCTGAGTCTGCGCATTAAACGCTTTACAGAATTCCATGATGTTCACACCATGCTGACCTAAAGCAGGACCAACCGGTGGACTTGGATTTGCATCTTGTGCAGGTACCTGCAATTTGATGTACGCTTCGACTTTCTTAGCCATGAGTATTAACTCCTAAATGTGGGTACAAACGATGAGCGTTAAAACTCACCTCCCCTGTTACAAAAAATATATTGTAGGTCGGCCTGAAGGCCGACCTACATTTTAAATCTAGCCTTTTTCGACTTGGCTGAACTCTAAATCAACCGGTGTTGAGCGACCAAAGATCGAAACTTCAACACGTAAACGACTCTTATCGTAATCCACTTCTTCTACGACACCATTAAAGTCATTAAAGGGACCGTCATTAATACGAACCACTTCACCTGGCTCAAATAACACTTTAGGCCGCGGCTTCTCTGCACCTTCTTGAACACGATTTAAAATAGCATCCGCTTCTTTTTCTGTAATGGCAGCAGGTTTATCACTAGTACCACCAATGAAACCCATTACCTTAGGTGCATCTTTAACTAAATGCCAAGAATCATCATCCATATCCATTTGAATAAGGACGTAACCCGGGAAAAACTTGCGTGAACTCTTACGTTTTTGACCATCACGCATTTCAACAACTTCTTCCGTCGGCACTAAAATCTCGCCAAACTTATCTTCCATTCCAGCTAACTTGATTCGCTCGTCTAAAGACCGAATAACCTGTTGCTCAAAACCAGAATACGCATGAACTACATACCAACGTAAAGCCATTGCTTCTAGCCTCCCTGACCGGTGAGCATTTGTACAGCTGATAACAACAGCATGTCAAAAAGCCAAAGAATGATACCCATGATTATTACCATGACCATCACCATTAATGTCGCCTGAATTGTTTCCTGACGCGTCGGCCAAACTGCTTTACGCACTTCCAAAATAGCACTGCGACCAAAGTTCCAAGTATTTAAGCCAATTTCAGTTTTTAAACTGATAGCAAATGCAATAATAAAAACGACCAATAACGCCAAAACGCGGTAAAGCAAAGCCTCTTCCGCGTACATGTAAAAGCCTGTAATACCCGCTGCAATTAATCCAATAGCAACAAGTAATTTAATTTTATCTAGCATCTTATATTTAGCTCTAAAAAAACCAACTTAATTTAACCCGGTTGTTTCAATTTAATATGCCACTCCCCCATCTATCTAAGGAATGGCAGGCCAGGAGGGAGTCGAACCCCCAACCTGCGGTTTTGGAGACCGCTGCTCTGCCAATTGAGCCACTGGCCTATACTCTTTTAATGCAAACATAAAAGCCTGCTGCTTTCGCAACAAGCTTATTATTATGTTTGTTTATTCAATTACCTTCGCAACAACACCCGCACCGACAGTACGACCACCTTCACGAATCGCAAAACGTAAGCCGTCTTCCATTGCTATTGGCGCAATCAAAGTCACTTCCATTTGTACGTTATCACCC
>JALTJN010000415.1 GCA_027076405.1 Chromatiales bacterium | reverse complement strand
ACGGTTTACAGCTCCAGTTTTATTATCTATGTCGATGCTGATTCTGGCGTCTGAATCAGTCTCAGCAAAGCCGGCATTATTGAATAAGGACGCAGCGTAAAAAAAAAGAACTGGAAGTAGGGCTGTTGTTTTATATGGCATAGAGATGTTGTTTCTGCATTTGAGTAAAATAAGAATTTGTTATTTATAGTGATTATTCTTTAATGTACTTGAGCAGTATCATCTCGTTCGAGTATCTCGGCTTCTCTTTTACTAGATAAAGATATAATCTCAAATCCCGGTTTACAGACAGCAATTGCATTATCAGGAATATCTTTATATATAACCGCATTGGCGCCAATTTTTACATTATTTCCGATTTTTATTTTTCCGAAAATTTTGGCGCCGGGGGCAATATAGACATTGTCGCCAATAACCGGAACACCTCTATTTTCACCCTGCCCGGACATGCCAATCGTGACACCCTGTGAAATATTCAGGTTTTTTCCGATAATCGCATGCTTTGATATAAAAATTCCTCCAAAATGGCCGACACACAAACCGGGGCCTATTTTTGCCTCTTTGGGGATATCGATGCCCCAGTTAGTAAGCACATTATGTCTTAACATTAAATAAACAGGATATGTCAAGATCCGAATAAATTTATTTTTGTTATTTAGCCAGTAGCCAAAACGATAGCAAACGATAGCCTTTACGCCGGGGATGCGCCACAAACGTAGCAAGGAAAAAGATTTTTTTCTTGATGCAGCTCCCCGGATTCTTCTTAAATCCGCGCCTAACGCCCCATTATAAGTAAACATGTTTGCGTTACCTCAGAATATCTGTATAGAGTTGGTCATAGCTGTTCACCATGCGATCTTTTTTCAAACCCTCAACGGTGGACAGGCCGTTTTCAATAAATTTTTTCTGACGTTCAGGGCTGGAGAGAACGTCAAGAGTATATTCAGCCAGTTTTGCCGCATCTTTTATAGGCGCGATAAAACCATTAATCCCGGTATCGATAATTTCACAAACGGCGGAAACATCGGTTGCCACAACAGGGGTCTGGCAGGCCATGGCCTCAAGAATAACATTGGGAAAGGATTCTCCCCATTGTGAAGTTAACATTAACAGATCCAGTGATTGATACCAGCAACCAATGTTTTTGGTGATTTCGCCGGCAAAGAAAACGCTATTTTCAAGGCTAAGACTGGCAATAAGGCGCTTGATATTTTCCTTTTCATTACCGCCACCGATAATGAGCGCATAGATATCATCTCTTTTTTGTGACAGAATTTTAATCGTTCTTATGAATGTTTCGTGATCTTTCATGGGGTGAAGACGGGCGACAATGCCGATAACAAGTCCATTTTCGGGAATATTGAATCGCTGTTTAAGCTGGATGTCGGTCGTGCAATTTAAACCGGTACTTGAAAGTCCGTTGTAGATAACGGTTATTTTTTCAGCATTCGCTCCCTGTCGAACAAGATCAGATTTCAGCCAGTTTGAATTAACAATAACCCGGGTGGAAAATCGTTGCATGGCAATTTCAAGTCTGGTCTTGATGACGCCAAGAATGGGTTTTAGTTCGCCGCGCACCGAGGTGATAACGGGAATACCGGCCAGTTTCCCGGCAACACGCGCAAACTGGTTGTCCATAAATAAAAGCGATTGGATAAGCTGAATATGATGAGATTTTATATATCTTACAATCTCGAAGATAGTAAGAGGATCAAACTGAAATCGGGCAGCAACTATTTTGATGGTTGTATTTTCCAGTTTATGGATAACCGCCTTTCTGCCCTTGCTTTCGATTTGTATCACATGGATTTCAAATTTATTGCGATCCAATCCATTAACCAGGTTCCAGAATTGGGTCTCGGCGCCACCTGATTTAAAATTGCTAAGTAAAAAAAGTATTTTTGTTCTAACTACGTTAGTAATCATTTTAGGTTGAAATGCTTAAGCAAAATTTGTTTTTTATCTTTATTGTCCAGCGTTTTTATAAAAATACCTTTTTTCAATGCCTTTTCTTCATAATCATCAACAGAACAAATAAACCGAGCGGGTGAACCGGCTACAACAGTATTTTCTGGGATGTCTTTTGTCACGATTGAGCCTGCGCCTATAACCACATTTGAGCCTATAGTCACACTGGGCAAAATTATACTATTAACACCAATAAAGCAGTTGTCATGAATTGTTATTGTGCCAAAAATGTTAATACCGGGGTGTTTTTTTCGTAAAATACCAACGCCGCCATCATGTGTTATAAACTTCACATCTTCAGCTATCGTTACATTATTTCCAATTTTTACTAGATAGGGTTCACTGCCAAACAAATTAAGCCTTTTATCTAAAATTCGACAATTTTCACCTATGTTTACACCGCAATACTTTCGGTAAAAATTAGCAACAGTATATTCGCTATATAAACGAATTCTTAGCCAAATTGATAATCGTTGTACTATTTTTTTTATGCGCATTTTTTACCTTCAAAAATAGAGATGGTTCGTTATTTTTTCTTCATGACTAATATGAATATATTTTGAGGGAGGACTACTTTAATAATTAATTTTTTTAGTAGACTGAACATGCCGCGAACATAAAGAATACTTGCAGCCCATTTGGGTCTATGCATAAATGACCTGTTATAGAGAAACCTGAATCCATAATTGTATCGCTTATAATCAAATAGATTTTTTATGTAATCAATTTTACTTGAATTTAAATAATAGAATTTATGATAATTTTTATTATATTCTGTGTATATACGTGCACGGGGAGCAAGCAAGCAAGAAAAACCATGTAAGCTTGCCCTCCAAGTAAATTCAAAATCCCCCCAATTATGAGGAAATTTATTTTCGTTAAAAAGACCGATTTTTTGGAAAACGATGGAGGGTATAAGTAGGGTGGCGCCCGTTAAAATATCGCAATCCAATATTTTATCTAGATTTATCGAGTTGTAGCTATCGTCTTGATTATTATTATAAATATTTTTGAGTATTCCTTTAACGCTAAATCCTGCCGTGATTATTTCTGCTGAACCATCTTTTTCCAATAGTTTGATTGCACTAACAAGTGCATTTGGGTTTAAGTCTGATACCTTAAATAACTCTACAAAAAGATCATCTGCAAGTTTTAGATCATCATTTAACAATAAAACCGCATCATAGTTATGCGCCAAAGCATACTCGACGCCCTTGTTAATCGCGCCAGTCCACCACAGGTTGCCATCCCCCTGTAATACAATAGTATCCGGAAACTGACTGTGTACAGCCTCGGTGGTTCCGTCAGTCGAACCATCATCGATCAGAACAATATCCATGTCCTTTCCCGCCTTGTCCATCACGGACAATTGTTGCAGGCAGGCCAGGGTGGTGTCTTTGCGGTTAAAAACGGGGATGATGATGGCTATTTTCATTTGTCATACTGTATGTTGATAAAATGAGCTAAGTGGTTTGTTCAGGGTTGGCGATCGCTTTT
>JALTJN010000414.1:1952-3503 GCA_027076405.1 Chromatiales bacterium | reverse complement strand
AAGAAGCGCTCGTCTGGTTTAAAAAAGCCGCCGAGCAGGATATGCTGGGTTCAATGACGACGATTGCGATGATGTATGAGGAAGGCAAGGGCGTAGAAAAAAATCAGGAAATCGCGCAGGAGTGGTACAAGAAGGCGGGGTTTTAAGTGTAAAATTAATACCGCTTTTATTTCTGTAAAGGCGGTGTGTTTTAAATTGAATTAGAAAGCTCATTCTAAAAGCGCAAAGTCAATTCTGATTTTGTCAAAATATGAATTTCAAACATAAGCCATCATCGGCAGTGTTAATGTGTGTTTTGTTCTATTGCGATTGAAGTAGATTTTGTATACTTCGAGTTCAAGCCACGCAGGGAAGTTTATGTCTAAAAATATTCAAGCGTTTATAAAATTTATTAAATCGTGTTTAAAAAAATACGTGTTTAATGAGGAGAAAAAGAAAAAGCTATTAGGTTGGTATTATAATCCTCCCTGTTTACTGGCAAAAATAATTCCGTTTAGAGCTGCTAAATACCTGTGGTGTGCAATCGCTATTCAGGTGATTGTTTATTTAACATATATGTTTTTAATGAGCCATTTCAATTGGGCGAGTGTGTTTTTGTTTGAGCAGACAGGAGTTGCTTTTCAAAAAAACGAGGTTGTGGCACTAATGGTGCTTTTGTTTGCTTTTTCGTTCGGCGCGGCTGGAGCGGCAATTCGTTATCGGACTATTTTGCGTTATCTGAAACAAATTACAGCACCTTTTCATCTAGCTATCTTTATGATTTTTTTGGTCGTGTTTACGTATTATGTGTTGGGAGCATCAAGTGGCTGGGTTAAGTCATTGTTTTCAAAAGAGGATATTCTCTACATTGCGTTTGCGAGTTTCATTGTTATTTTGTTTTTACAGCTTAAGCCTATTATTAAAAAAAACCTGTCGAATACTATGCGTATAGAGGCGTTTGGTGTTGATCTGGAATTGGGAGGGCAGGAAACGACTCTGCCAGTAACCTCGTTTAAAGAGCTTATGAGTGCCTTATCAGACCTGTTGCAAGATAATCATGACAAAATATATTTTACAGCGTTTACACCTGCAATAGGGTATCTGGCTCGTGAAAAAAATGAGTGGTTAAGTTTATATGAAAACATGGCGCGCAATATACATCGTATGAAATTCACCTGCTTAAATGAGGCGTTGCTAAAGCAGTGGCATAATCAATTTAAGTATCGAGTAAATGGCAAAGGCAAGCTGGTTAAGGCTGAAGACTGTGATAGTGCGACAGAGGTATCTGAAGATATTTTGAAGTGGGCAACTCAGATGTCACCTTGTCGAACGAATAATGAAGGTACCAGTGCGGAGCAGCCACAGTATTATCTCTTTTCAAGCGAAACACGAGCCATACTCGTTGTGCCTTTTTTTGTGCCTAAAATAGGAGAGGAGGGTAAGAATTATGATCATGTAGGCTATGCGGTTGAGATGGCCGGTATAGTAACGAGTAATGTCAGAATTGTGAAAATGGTACGGGATGAGCAGAAGCGAGTATGTGGTGAGCAAGAGGAGCAACAACAAGAGGAG
>JALTJN010000414.1:0-1852 GCA_027076405.1 Chromatiales bacterium | reverse complement strand
AACAACAAGAGGAGGAACAACAAGAGGAGGAACAACAAGAGGAGGAACAACAAGAGGAGGAACAACAAGAGGAGGACGTAAACGGTTTCCCATTGTTTAAGCCAGCTTTTTTGTTGTTCGTTGGTCTCATTGTGGCTCTATACATCTGGTTTGATTTTATTATAGCGAAAGATTACTTGCTAGATGGTTGGCCGCAAACTCAAAGTGAATATTTGATTTTACTGGCGACTTATTTTTTGGGTGCGGCAATTATGATGTTTTGGGTTGGGCTTTCTCATTTCAAAGATTTCAATATTTATGTCCCGCTTGTTGTTTTTTCAGTTGTAGAGCTATTGTATTGGCTTGGGTCATCTGTCGATAATATTGCAGCTGAAGTTTTTAAAATCATTTTATTTATTGTGGTTGTTGGGGTGCCGCTGTTTGTGTTTTGGCCGGAGCTTAAGAGGCGATTGGAAAAGCTGAATGTTATTGATGCATTTGGTATTCGGTTGGAATTTCCGAGTGAAGGTGAGGGCGGCGGCAAGCAGTTGGCGACGCTGCCATTAACATCATTCAAGGATTTAATGGCGGCGTTATCTGACATGTTGGGTAATATTGAAACTGGTCAGCGAGATAATGTTGAGAAAATTAGAATAACGGCGTACACGCCAGCTCTGGGGTATTTGGCTCGAGAAAAAACAGAATGGAAAAAATTAAAAAACTTGCTCGATGAACATGCTCAGCACATTGAAATGACTAGTCTCAAATTTCCAATAGGCGCGGAAACAATGGATGGCGCGTCAGATTTAGAAAGGTGGCATAAAAATTTTGAAGACAGGATTACCAATCGTGGCTCGATTGAAGGTAAAGATATCACGCAAGCAAATGAACTCTCTAGAGAAATTATAAATAACGTTAATGGTGGAAGAGCAGCAGAGGGTGATTGGGTGGGGCTAGAATATAGCAAAATGCCAAAGTATTATTTATTTGCAAGTGAGAGTCGAGCGATTTTGGTTGTCCCGTTTAATGAGCCAGGGGTGGGAGAGTCTAAAGAAAAAGGTGCTGCAGACGAACCTAAAGGAAAAGATGATACAGACGAGTCTAAAGGAAAAGGTGCTGCAGGCGAACCTAAAGAGGGTATACAGATGGTGGGTCTGGTAACGGGTAATAAAAAAATTATCAAAATGATTAAAGATGTGCATGATGATTATCGCCGTTCAAATGAAAAAGACAAAAAAGACAAAAAAGACAAGCAATAAATTGAGACCTTTGTACGAAACAAAAATGATTAAAAAACAGCGTCATTCCCAATGCCGTTAAGTTAAGCCTGTCTAAATTGGAAACGGGACTTTAGTCCCACCTATGACGGGGCTAAAGCCCCGTCTCCAAAATACGTTAGATCATAAAATAGCTATAACATTTATCGTTACCCAGTGAATGATGCGTTTTCGCTAGAAGACAATAAATGATAATTTAGATAATATCTGTTTTTGTTTGGATAGTTTGGATAGTTTTTGTGTTTATTAAATAATATTGGATATTTTCAAGTTAAGCTTTTATACTCAATAGTCTATGCAGGTTATGTATTGAATGGGCGAGTTAAAGCATTGAGTGATATCAGTAAATCAACATTAAGTAGCCGAGAATCTCGTTCGCGATTAAGTGAGTTTGTTCGAGAGTACCGACTTGAAAAAGGCTTAACGCAGATTGAGCTTGAGCGTGCCCTCGGTATTGCTGGGCCGCATTATGTTAGTAAAGTGGAGACAGGCCGCATTGCTAGCCCATCGCGAAAATTTGTAAAAAGCATGGCGGAACAAACTGGGCGTTCAGAGCAGGAACTGCGTAGTTTGAGCCGAGAACCCTTGCAGCAAAA
>JALTJN010000413.1 GCA_027076405.1 Chromatiales bacterium | reverse complement strand
AACAACAGCACGATACCGAACAGCGTTTATTAAAAGGAGAAATCGATCTTCTTTATGTTGCTCCTGAACGCTTGATGACAAATAAAATGCTGTCGCTGCTTGAACGCGCCAAGCTTGCCTTGTTTGCTATTGATGAGGCGCATTGCGTATCACAATGGGGGCACGATTTTCGTAAAGAATATCAACAACTCAGAATATTACACGAACGATTTCCCGCAGTACCGCGCATTGCCTTAACCGCAACTGCAGATCAGCGTACCCGACAGGAAATTATTGAACAACTTAACTTGCACGAAGCCAAAGTATTTTTAAATAGCTTTGACCGCCCGAATATTAACTACACCATTAGTGAAGGCGCTAATGCACGCGATCGCTTATGGGATTTTTTAGACACAGAGCATGCCAATGACTCCGGTATTATTTATTGCCTGTCTCGCAATAAAGTTGAAAAAACAGCAGACTGGCTGGTACGACAGGGTCGCAATGCCTTGCCTTACCATGCAGGCTTGTCTGCTGAAGTACGTCAGGAAAATCAACGCCGGTTTTTACGCGAAGACAATATTATTATTGTCGCGACAATTGCTTTTGGCATGGGTATCGATAAACCTGATGTACGTTTTGTCGCGCACTTAAGTTTACCTAAAAGTATCGAAGCTTATTATCAGGAAACCGGTCGAGCCGGTCGTGATGGTGCTCCGGCAAATGCCTGGATGAGCTACGGTTTACAGGATGTGATCAGTCTTCGGCAAATGGCCGAGAGTAATGATTCGAGTGAACAGTTCAAACGCATCCTGCACAACAAACTCGAAACCATGCTGGCACTATGCGAACAACGCCATTGCCGTCGCCAGTCTATTTTAGCTTACTTTAATGAAGAGCTAAGTGAGCCCTGTGGAAACTGTGATACCTGCCTAAACCCGCCGGAAAGCTGGGATGCCACCGAAGCTGCGCGTAAAGCATTATCTTGTGTTTATAAAACCGGGCAACGCTTTGGGGTAAATTATGTGATTGATGTTTTGCTTGGAAAAGACAATGCACGAATAAAACAGTTTCAGCATGACAGCATCAGCACCTACGGCATAGGCAAGGACATTCATGAACAGGAATGGCGAAGCCTGTTTCGGCAGTTGATTGCTTTAGGCTATTTAGCGACAGACGTTGAAGGCCATGGCGCCATAAAGCTTGAAGAAAAATCTCGCCCGCTACTTCGAGGCGAAATTGAACTTATCTTACGTAAACCTGCACTCGACAAGAAAAGTAAAAAGAAAAAAGGAAAATCCAAAACATCGCTTCGCAGTATTGATGAAGCGTTATTTGAATTATTACGCGAACACCGCCTAGCACTTGCAGAAGAAACGGGCGTCCCCCCGTATATTATTTTCCATGACAGTACACTAGAAGAAATGGCAAAGACTCGGCCGCAAAACCTAGAACGCATGCAGTACATTTCTGGCGTAGGTGAACAAAAACTGAAAAAATTTGGAGAGACATTTTTAGAGGTTATTAAATCTTGTCCCTTACCCGATATTTTACAAAACAACTTAAGCGATACAGTGAATGAAACACTAACACTGCTTAACGATGGCTTAGAAGCAGAAGCTATCGCAAGCCAGCGCAACATTAAACTCTCAACCGTTTATACCCATTTTGCAGATGCTATTGAAGCCGGATTAGTCGAAGCAAAGGAAATACTACAACTCAGTGACGGCGAGCACAATGAAATTATTAATGCACTGGAAATGAACATGGATGATGATCGCCTCAAACCCGCCTTTGATGCACTTGATGGTCAATATGACTATGGTATTTTAAAATGCGTGCAGGCGAGTTTTTAAATTAAACTTCCAGTACATCTAGCGGACTAGTCACTGTTACACCCGGCTTATTTAATACATGCGTATAAATCATCGTAGTTGACACATCAGCATGCCCCAACAATTCTTGCACAGTACGAATATCATAACCTGCTTCTAATAAATGAGTTGCAAAAGAATGTCTTAAAACATGTGTTGTTACTCTTTTTATAATATTAGCCTTTGCCGCTGAACGCTTAACCGTCTTTTGCAAACTAGAACGATGAATATGATGTCGACGCAACGTACCACTCCGTGGATCGGCGCTAATGCTTGATGATGGAAATACATATTGCCACCTAAACTCTTTTTCCGAATTCGGCATTTTTCTTAATAAAGCAGTTGGTATATATACCTTGCCAAGCCCTTCAAGCAGATCACCTTCATGTAACTTCTTCACTCGTGCTATTTGACTCTTTAAATCATCTTCAATTTTTTCCGGAATAGGTACAACCCTATCCTTTTTACCTTTTGCATTGCGAATTAAAATTTGGTGATATTCAAAATCAACATCCAATACCCTTAAACGCACACTCTCCATTAAACGCATACCACAACCATATAATAAATTTGCCATTAATCTGGAAGTGTCATGAGAAATATTATTTAATAAACTTGAAACCTCTTTTTTTGATAGAACAACCGGTAAACGTTTTGGTTTCTTTGATCTGGCAAACTCAATGTCATCAGAAATTACTCGCAGCAATACATTTTTATAAAAAAACACAATCCCATTTAAAGCTTGTGCCTGTGTACTGGAAGAAACTTCGCGTTTAACAACTAAATACTCTAAATATTTTGCAATATGGCTTTCTGACATTTTCTCAGGATCTTCCATATTATGGAAAGCAACAAAACGTAAAAACCAATTTAAATATGCAGATTCTGTATTAATAGAATAATGATGCATTCGAATTGTTTTAACCAAGTTTTCAATATGATGCGGATGTTGTGAAAAAACCTTTTGAAATAAACCCGTTGTTGTATCACTTTTCTCTTTTAACGAAACTTTTAGATGCTCTAAATCACGACCAGACAGTTTTTCTATTTTTTTAAAATCCGAGCCAGGTAATTTTTTACAATAATCCTCCCACTTTTCCCAAGGGAATTTTTCTGCCCATTCAACCTGCACCATTTTGGTAAACAAAATATTCAAAGATGTAACAATTTGTAAAAACTGCCAATCCTGCATTTTAGTTGAACGACTTTTGGACTTTAAATAATCCTCCACAAAGCTCGCTTCATGCTGTGCTAACCTTACTCCCGAAAAACGTTTTATATAATGCTCGGCATGCACTACATACCAACGAACATGTTCAGAATTAACACCATAATCTTTTGATTTTACAATGAATTTATCCCAGAAACGGGAAACAGAACGATCCTTCATAATGCCACTCCTTAGCTATAATATATTCGTTAGTTCATCCAGAACCTGTTACGATTATGCGAAATAAACAACAAAATTACAAACAAATATATAGATGTCTACAGTATTAGGTACTATGTCGATATCCATATAATTAACTGTTAGCTTCTTAAAATGATTAACACACAATGAATAAAAAAATAATCGAAGCCATAGCAATATTGTTTTTGATAAGTGGATACTTTTTTGTCTCGCAGTTAAGAGCATTAGCAATGGGGCAAGAATTT
>JALTJN010000412.1 GCA_027076405.1 Chromatiales bacterium | reverse complement strand
AAATTAGTATCGACATATTCCCATATGTCGACTATATCCTTTCTATTATAGAATGGACAATTCCACAAACTTCTAGGTTTATACTTTTTCTGTTTTTTCTTTTTTAATGCTTGAATATCTCCAATATTTGATATTTCATTTTCGTCGATAGAATCATAACTAATATTACATGTTTCCAATATTGTTTTAATAGTATCTATTGGTTTAAAAACCAGGGTTTCATATCTCAAGATACATTTCCAATCTAATGTAATCATTTTGTCATATGACCAAAACCACTCAATAACCATATATCTTAAATGTTCATAAAATGTGTTCTTATTGTCGGGATGATATAGTTCTTTATGTGGAAATTTAATATACTTATTTTTGTGTGCATATTCAACATATGACAAACAAGCATATAATGGATGTCTTAACAGCAATACGCATGGTTTATAATTGTACGATGTAATAGTTTCGTAGTTATGCTCAAAGCCAAAATGAACAGTTGGACTAACACATTCCGACAATAATTTATCAAGATAATTTCGGCCAGACCTAGGATAGCTACCAATACACATGTACAGACCATCTTTTTTAATGGTTTGACGATGTTTTAATGTATAATGCGGGTTATCGCTAGGCTTAACTGATTTATTTAGATTATCAATAGTTTGATTTTCTAATTCCTTACTTACCACTAGAACCAAATCCTTTGTTTCCACGGTCTGTTTCTGGCAATTCTTCTACTTCAAAACATTTAGCAGGAAAAACAGGCATTAATATGGCCTGACAAATTCTGTCGCCCACATTAAAAGTATAGGGCTTATCACCCAAATTGACAAGACAAATTTTCCATTCGCCCCTGTATGTTCCTTCAATAACACCAGCAGTATGAGAAATAGGATGAATACCTAGCCCAGAACGATCACGCAAAATAAAACCGAAGTGATCGGGCACAGCAATAGATAGCCCAGTAGAAAACAGATGGGATTTTCCTGGCAAAAGGGTAAATTCTTCACCTTCCCAGTCTACATCTGAAACACAAGAAATATCCCAACCCATATCATGTGGGCGCTTCTTGTAGGGCAATTTGGCATCTTTACGCAATTTCTTGACTAGAATAGGAATGTCGGTAGGATGATGATAAAAGACATGATGATTCCAAAGTCGCTCATATTCTGTATACTGATGAACATTTTCCTCTGCTACACGCATAATAATCCTCCAAATCCACAAAAATAGGAGTCTAGTAATTAACTAGACTCCCTAAGAATAAATTAAAACAAATGTATATATGCTTAATTTTTATGTCTTGTTATTAGTTTTACTATAGATGTCAACCATTTATGAAGAGCGGAGGACATGGGACTTGAACCCACAACCCTTTCGGGCAACCGCGTTCCAGGCGGTCTGCTAACCATTCGCTTATCCTCCCTACATATTGGACATAATCCATCAATTTGGGATTCAAACTCGTCAGTGATTTTGGAACATTTATTACAATACCACCAAAAAACCACGTCATTCTCCTTAAAGAGCCCAAGATGAGAATCGAACTCATTCTTCGATCTTACCAAGATCGCGTGCTAACCTTTAACACCACATGGGCAAAAATCCCACCAACCTCCCCAATCATTTAGATTGTCACTCTACCACTATATAAGGCCATGTCCCACTATGGGGCGAACCATAGCTCGTAAGTGGTCGCCATGAGCAAGACTACGCCTCGCTCCCACTTCTGGCCACATAATGTTGCTCACTAGGCGGCTAATGAGCAACAAGCGGAGAGTAACCGAGTCGAACGGTCACGCTTTACCGTGGGCTGGCTTTCAAAACCAGTTGGGAACCAACTCCCCCTACTCTCCATAATAGGTTTGGTGCCTGACTCGCCTTCAGTGTTTACCCCTTATATCCGTTGTTACAACTTCGCGCAAGATATAAGGATCAGGATCTTTCACATGGCGCAATAGCTATCTGTTAGTTAGCCTACCCATGACTGCCGTTATTTCACCAAACCTAAAGCGGCAGACGAGAGAATCGAACTCTCAACCCCTATTTCAGGGCGACTGGTTAGCAACCAGCTTCCTCACCATTCGGATGTCTGCCGAAAAGGGGACAAAACTTGTAACGATTCTAATCAACTACCACGTCATGTAATCGTTACGACATTCCCTAATCTTTTACTTTTATACCAAATTTTTTGGCGGCTTTCTTAATTTTAGCCAACGCTTTCTTTTTAGCTTCTGGCGATAATTTACTCTGTGGTAATCTAGCTAATGCATTTTTAACATGTGCAGCGTCGTGAATTGGAAAATGGCGCAAACTTCTAGGTGTTGTTTTACCTTCCTTGTCTTTCTTACCACCTGGTTCGATATATGCAAAAGCACTATCTGGCAAATCGTTAATTTCTTTTCTGCTTAATTTTTTGGCCAATACGAGTGCTACACGATTAGCCATTTCTTCAACACAAGATACCGCTAACTCATACTCTTCTGCACTAGCTTTTTGGGCAAACTTGTCTGGACCTTCAATAGCTACACCTTGTTTGATAGCCTTTTGTTTGGCTCCTGGACCAGTATAACATTTACCACTGTTACCCCATTTCCAGCCAGATTTACCGTTATCTTGACATCTTTTAAGAGGCATTATTCTAAGCCTTATGTTAAACTAAAAGTGACGATTATCGTCAAGTTGCGGGAGAGGGACTTGCACCCTCGATCTCCTGGTTATGAGCCAGACGAGATGCTACTTCTCCACCCCGCTATATCAGAGCTCTCTGAGGGTGTCGATCCCTCTAGGTCGGATTACAAAACCAACCGCTAGGCCGCTAGAGAGAGCAAATGGGACAATATTGTAACGATATATTCGGCAGATTAAACATCAGCATGTAATCGTTACACCATTCCCAATAATAGCCGCTAAAGGAATCGAACCTTTAACTTCTGTGCGTAAAACAGATGCGATAACCATTTCACCAAGCGGCTTCACATTTCATTATACACCCGAAAGCCAAAAAGTCAACCATTTTTCAAAATTTTGAGCGCTTCGAGGCGCAATATTACGCCGTTCAATCTATATACAGAATAATATCGAATGTCAAATTTGTCAAGAGTCTGGACGATTTTTTCGTCAATTTTTCTGGCCTGATCCTCTGATTCGTTTCTACCAATTTGGACATATGGTTTAGATCGTTCTATAACGAAGTTTATATTATCAAATTCATTAAATTGATCTATTACATATTTAAAAAACGATTTAGGCCACTTATTTTCACCATATATACACGACAATATTAGTGGAGAATCACATATGACAAAATCAACTTTATTCCTGAGCCTCCAAATATCCCGCATCTGCTTAGCAAAAACATATGGCTGACATTCAAGAGTTCTGTACCTTTCTTCCCAAGTAAACGATTTAGCCTGTTCGGTTACATATTCTACACAATATCCGTTGGTTTTCATAATGTAAAATAGTCCACTGGACAGGGTAGATTTACCCACTCCTGGACCACCGAACATATTAATTACTTTCACCT
>JALTJN010000411.1 GCA_027076405.1 Chromatiales bacterium | reverse complement strand
GTACAAGAAAAAGTATTCAATGTAGCACCAGATAATCCAGAAACCGTGTACAATCCTTCTTTGTTAGAAACAGAATCAGTACAGGTCACACCTTCTAAAGTTCCTATTGAGTATGATCAAACACAAGTACAAGCCACAGTTTATTCTATAAGCGCTGATACTACACATCAGCATTTGAGGTTTGAACTTGAAACCCAAAATATGCGGTTTACTATGTTTGGTGATACCACAGTAGTGCTTGCTCCTTATGATACGGTTGTAATTCAATCTGCTATGGATCCTATGTATAATCTCGGGTTACATAAGTTGTATGTGTCTGCATATAATGGTTCTGGTTATAATGATTTGGAACCACAGGGTACTGGTATAAATCCAAAAACGTTTGATGTGTATCAGCCAACAGCTCTGGATTCAGTCAAAATTTCAGGTATTGCATTGATAAATGCAATTGGTGATTCTATTGCCAGAGAACAATTACCAAATAGCACCGCTTATGTACGTGTTAAGTTAAAGTATTATGGTAGTGGTGAAGTAGTTAGGTTGCAAAATCTTGTATTAAAGCTGTATGATTCTGATAATAATTATGTCAGTACATTACAGCCGCAACCTAATGAATTCACATTGAATAGTGATACAGTATTTGTCAGTGATGAGACTATTTTATCTGGCAATATTGGACGCTATACTATTCGTGTTTTCAGTGGTGATGACGAACTCAAACGTGAAACTGGTTTGCTGTATCCATATACTATTACTGTTGTAAATGAACAGCCGGTAGCAACTACTAATGTAGAAAAACAGGTAGTTTCTTTTGATGGTAGTGGTGACAAGGTTCAGTTGCCGTCATTTAATATGACTGGTAATGATATAACCATGGAAGGATGGGTAAGATTGAATTCTCATTCATCTGGCGCCATTATAAACCAATGGGCAAATGAGGGTAATAATCCTGAGTTTGTTCTAGGTATAACCAATTCCACAGTCTATGCCATGATCAATGGTGTATATGATAAAGTTGAATATGCTTATACCTTAGAGTTAGATCGTTGGTATCATGTGGCGGCAACTTATAGTTTTACGACCAAGATGATGTATTTATATCTTGATGGCCAAATAGTTGCTCAAAAATACGGTAATGCTGGCACCTTTGGTACATGGCCGTCTGCTTATATTCCTTATATAGGTAGGTTGGGAGATAATACTAATAAGGTTATTGATGGTTATATTGATGACGTGCGTTTATGGAACGTCGTGCGTACCCAGTCTCAGATCAATGCTACAAAAGATATAGAATTATCTAGTGTTTATTATTCTACTTCAGATAGTGGCTTGATTGGTTATTGGCAATGCAATACAGATATGCTGGATTTGTCAGTATCAAATCTAAACGGAAGTTTAGGTGGTGATGCTTTTATGACCACGGTTGTAGATACAGTTGTTATCAATGACACTCCTTGCACTGAATGTGATACAATGCGTATTTATATTGATCCGCAAGATGTTGTGATTGATGATGGTAGTATTTATGGCAATTATCGCAATTGGTCAACGCATCATGATTTGAATTCTGGTACGGTTAGGGATGTTGCTGACGATCTTGTCAATGTCGGTGTCACTCAATTTGACGGTCCGGCCTGGGGCAGTATTAAACGATATGCTTTACCTGTTAATACAACCGTGTTGCCTGATAGTATTGATATAATTTCAGCAACATTGAATGTTTATATCAAAGATTATCGTCATTCTCAGGGACAGTCTCATTTTATCAGTGTTGTACAAGGTGATTATCAATTACCTGTAGTAGCTGATGATTATGATAATATTGGTGGTATTGCTGTGACAACAGAAGGCTCTGAGCGTTTGTATTATAGTTCATCTGATTTTGATTTGAAGTTAGATAGCTATAATCAGATAGCCTTAGATAGTACAGGATTGTCTTGGATTAATTCATCGGGTTATATAAAGTTGGGTTTGAGACAAGGTGATGATGTACTTAACTATACTGTTGATGAAAGTCCTAATGTTTGGGGTTTTGGTTCTTATGTGACAGTTGCAACAGCTGATTATACTGATTCATTAAAACGGCCGTATCTTGAAGTTGTATATAGCACCACAACAACATCTTCTGATACAAACACTAGCCAAACACAGCCAACTATATTGTCGCATTCTACTTTGTCTAATGGCCTAGTATCTTATTGGCAGTTAGATGAAGCAAGTGGTGTGCGTATTGATAGTCATGGTTCAAATGACTTAAATGATAATGGTGGTGTTAGTCAGGGCATAGGTAAGTTGAATCAATCCGCAGATTTTGAATCTGATAATAGTGAATATTTATCTATTTCAGATGCTAATCAAACTGGGTTGGATATTACTAGTGATATTAGTATTTCAACTTGGATAAAACTTGAAAGTTCTGTTGGTACAATGAAGATTGTTGCTAAAGGCGATGCATATAATAATAGTGCTTATACATTTATGGTTCAAAATAATGGATCAATAGCAAGATTATGGGCTCAAGTTTTTTATGCTAATAATAATGCAATCAGTTCCCAAGGTTTAACTAACATTCGTTTGAATACATGGACGCATGTAGCCATGACGTGGCAAGTAGGTAGCGGTAATTCTATTAAGTTGTATGTAGATGGCATTGAAGATGCTTATGATCGCGCTGATGTTGGTACATCATCTATTCATAAAAGCAGTAGTCCGTTTTGGATTGGTGTTGGACAGTACAATAGCAATTTATCAGGTTATTTTGATGGATTAATTGATAATACTGGTATTTGGAATCGTGCATTAACTGCTTCTGAGGTGTCTGATTTGTACAACAATGGAAATGGTATGGCATATGATAACAACTCTTTGAATAAGAGCAATTCATCCAGTCAAACCACTCCTGTTGTGGCAGATGTTGCTATCCCTACTCAATACAATCTTCACATAAATTACCCCAATCCATTTAACCCCACCACAGTCATAAAATATGACTTACCTCAAGACGGAAAGGTTAGACTGGTGGTTTATAATATTCTTGGACAAATGGTCGCGACATTGGTTGATGACTTCAAAGAAGCTGGTTATCACCAAGTGGTTTGGAATGGACACAATATGCCCAGTGGTATGTATTTTTATAAACTTGTCACTGATAATTTTGTTCAAACCAACAAAATGTTGCTGATTAAATAATGTCGGTAATGGTAAATAACTCAAATTTTAACAATAACAAAACCTCGTATTGAAAAAATGCGAGGTTTTTTCTTTGAATACAAAAATTGTTCAGTAGATTTGCTAGATATTATTAATTTTATTATGAATAACTTTGAATGTTAGTGAGTTTTATATAGTGACAAAATTAAATAATATTTAGTGAAATTTTTAAATAAAGTAATACGCCAGTAAAGAGAGAAGTATGCCTGTTATAAATCCAGCAATCACTTGTAGTGGAGTGTGTCCAATACGTTCTTCTAAAACCGGGTATTCGTATTCAGCATCATCTGGCAGCTCCTTGATAAGTTTATTGATTATTTGACTGTGTTGTC
>JALTJN010000410.1 GCA_027076405.1 Chromatiales bacterium | reverse complement strand
GCAACAATTAGATTGGAACTACTTGATAGGTTTAACACATCAATCAGCTGGAGTGTTGAGTATGACACATCGAAATGGCGGAACATTAGATCGTGCTATTGTGCAGTATGATATGACAAAGTATAAAAATAAGTGGGTTCATGTTGTAGGTATTTATAATGCTGGTAATTATAAATTGTATATAAATGGGGAGTTAGTTGCTGAAGCAGATGGTAGTTACAATACAATTAGTTCAAGTTTGGACGGTGTTGGATTTGGAATTGCTAATAATACTTATGCGAATCGTTATTTAGCTCAAAGCAAAATAGACGAAGTGAAAGTTTATAATTATGCAATTACTCAAGAAGAGATTGATCAGAATTATAACCAAGGTAAACAAAATGTCTTGTCTAAATCAAGACAAGAAGTAAGAGACGGAGGTGATGGTTTGGTAGGCTGGTGGAAAATGGATGAGACAACTTGGTCAGGTGTTGCAGGAGAGGTAGTTGATTCATCAGGTGCTGGCAATCATGGTACCAGCACTAACGCTGTTTCAACATCTACGGCTAAATTTGGTCGTGCTGGTTATTTTGATGGCGTTGGAGATTATATAGAAATTCCAGATACAAATAATATCGTAACATCTGCAAATAATAGCCGTACAGTTAGTTTGTGGTTTCGTGCTGATACCACAGGTTCGCAAAGAGCATTAATTAGCGCTGGTGATACATCCAAAGATGCAACACCGTTATGGTTGATGACACAACGCGCTAGTAATGTTTTGTCAATTTACCATGGCGGTTCTTATTTAGATGGTAGTTCAACTTTAAGTTCTGGTGTTTGGTATTATGCTACTTATACTTATGACAGGGATAGTAATGTAGTAGTTTTGTATTTGAATGGAAGGGAGGAATATAGAGGAATAGTGCCAGATGTTAATAATACAAGTCCTAGTATTTTTATTGGTGATGGTTATAATGCTGAGTTTAGTGGAGAAATTGATGATGTGAAAATATATAATTATGCCCGCACGCCAGATCAGGTAATGCGCGACTATATGGAAGGTCCTCCGCCAATTGCTTATTGGAAAATGGACGAAAAAAGCGGCGCTACAACAGTGGATAATACTGGTAATGGTAACGATGGTGCTATTACAGGTGCGACTTGGGGCAGTTCTGCTGATTGTAAAATAGGGTCTTGTTTAAGTTTTGACGGTAGCGGAGATGATGATTATGTCGAGGTAATTAATTTTAATAATGATATGATTGATAGACCATATTCATTTACTGCTTGGATTAAGCCTATTTTTCAAATAGGAGGAAATGACGAATCTATAGTAGGTAAGAATCGAGGAGCTACTACTGGTAATAGTTATGGTTTAGGATTAAAGCTTAATGATTCTAATTTATATGGGATAGCGGCTAATAATAATTCTGCTTGGAGGACAAATTTAACTTATGATATTTCCAGCTATGAAAATCAATGGATTTATGTAGCTTTTACCATTAGTGGTCTTTCTGGTACACAGACTGGTAAATTATATGTTGATGGGAACAAAGTAGCTGAATACACTGGTGTAGCTGGTTATTACAGTGTTTATCCGTTTTTGATAGGCAATGGTAAGTCTAGTGCGTTTGAAGGTGAATTTAATGGTGAAATTGATGAAGTTAAAGTTTGGGATTATGTTTTGACACCTTATCAAGTGGCTCAAGAATACAACAATGGCGCGCCAGTTAGGTATTGGAAATTTGATAAAGGCGAAGGCGGGACAGCTTATGACTATTCTGGCAATGGTAATGACGGCACGATTTATCCAGGCACAGCTGGGACTAATACTGCAACTTCTACTATGTGGTCTAATGGTGTAAATGGTAAAATAAATGGTAGTTTGGATTTTGACGGGACGGATGATTATGTATCTATACCTATAATTAATTATGATTATTATACAATAAAATCTTGGTTTAAGACCACTGCATTTACAGGCACTATTTATTCTACAACCCTTGGAACATATAGTAATCCACCCAAAGGTGGTATTCAAATTATAAATGGAAAAGCTAGATTTTATATTGGTTATATTGATTCAGCATATCGTTATATAGAAAGTAAATCATTAGTTAATGATGGTATTTGGCATCATATTGTCGCGATAAGTGATACAGATAAGAGTTATTTATATATAGATGGAGAATTGCAAGGAACTAGCTCATATACATCTGCTGATTCTCTAGTTGTGCCTGATAAAACCTCTGTAGGTGTTCATTTAGATAGTGATCCTGTTTATAAAGCATATTTTGATGGACAGATAGATGAAGTTAAAATTTGGAATTATGCTCTGGCACCTGATGATATAAAGAGAGAATATAATGGAGGTTTTGGGATTTATTTTAAGTAAAGTAAGTATGAATAATTTTTTTAATAAAAAACAAACAATATTAATAACAGTAACAATATTATTTATTGCGGTTTATTTTTTATTTTCTTTATTCCAGAGTAAAAAAACTCCAGAAGTCTCAACCTTGCGTCCAGTAGATATTAGTTTAGGAAATGCAATAATAACGAAAAATGCAGTGTATGAAATTGATAAGACATTGCCCAGTTTTAATTTTTTCACTAAAAAAGATAAAAATGCAAAGTTGTCTATGTCTTTGATAAATGCAACACCAGTGAGTCCTAAGAAAATTAACAACAACACTTATTTGTATTCCAATGTTTTTCCAGATGTTGATGTTAAGTATAGATCATATGATGATAATTTGCAGAGTAATATTATTATAAAAAAGTTTGGCGCTCAAACAGCTTTTGAATATGATTTGAACAATTTATTTGGTGATTCATCTGATTATGAATTAAAAGATACTGGTGGATTATTTGTAGTGTTGATGAATAAGTCTACAGGTGAAGAATTGGTGAACTTGAAAATACCACAAGTATATGATGCAAATAATAGGTTCATAGCCTATCATTATAGATTGGCTGGTAGCAAGTTGATTTTAGAACCACATAGAAAAAATGAAAGAGATAATAGTTTATCTGCTTATACCTATCCTATATATATTAGTATAGATACAGAAGTTAGATTGTATGATGAGGTTTTGGTGAAAGTAGGTCAAAATAATTTACAAGGTGGCAATCTAAAAGATGGCGATATATCATCTATACGACCTGCTGGTTGGCTTTGGGGTGCGCAAGAAAAAAGAGATTTTGTGGTGGTGAGAGTGCCAAAAATGACACAAGAACAACGACTATTATTTAGTAATCGTATAGATAGCAAAAATGATGTAGTCAGCAATGCGTCTCAATACGCCATTGACTATACAAAATTTGTCAGTTCAAGTGATTTAGATATAATACGTAATTATGAAAAAATAAATCCAGTTATAGATTTGTCTCATTTGTCTATTGATGACATTTTTATCAAAAAAGATAATCTAACATCCAGTACCATCCCCCCAAACAAACGTTTAACCAAGAATGTAAGAGACAATCTTTCATTTTTTTCCAAAGTGGCAAAAGGTATAAACAAAGTTATCAGACCAGCTCTAGCTCAAACTATTAATACATATA
>JALTJN010000409.1 GCA_027076405.1 Chromatiales bacterium | reverse complement strand
CGGATGGTTTAGATGGTTTGGCTGGGGGAACTACGCTGCTAGCGTTGAGCTTGATTAGTTTATTAGCGTATCAGGCTCAAGGTGAACTTGTGCTAATTATTGCGATGGCCATATCGGGGTCTATTTTTGGTTTTTTGCGTCACAATACTTACCCGGCGCAATTATTTATGGGGGATACAGGTAGTCAGTTTTTAGGTTTTGGTGCGGGTGTTTTAGCTGTGATGTTAAGCCAAAGCGCTAACCCAGCCTTAAGCCCTGTATTACCCTTAATGATTTTAGGATTACCTATTTTAGATACCATAACTGTAATGGCTCAGCGTATATATGAAAAACGCTCACCCTTTTCACCTGATAAAAATCATATTCATCATAAGCTATTAGCATTGGGGTTTGATCATTACGAAGCGGTATTAATTATTTACATGACTCAGGCTTTGTTGATGGTAAGTGCATACTTTTTGCAGTATGAATCTGATTTACTTATCCTGCTAAGTTATTTTGCCTTTTGTATTATTGTGCTTGTTAGTGTTCATCTAAGCCAAAAATATAAATGGAAATTTCATAAGTTTAGCGTTAAAGAAGGGGCAGGGCTTGGCCTGTTAGTGTCTAAAATAAGAGACTCCAGTGCCTTAATTGTTGTTCCTTCTTATGTTCTGAAATATAGTGTTCCACTCGTATTAATAATGTCATTTATTTTTGCGGGAAAAGTGAATACGGATATATCCATTCTATCATTTGTTATGTTGTTGTTATTGGCGATGACTTTTTGGTTGAATAGTGCGTGGTTGATGTTTGTTGAAAAACTAATCGCTTATGTACTTTGTGTTATGTCAGTGTATTTTTTGCAAAATACAGAAGCTATTAACGAAAACTTGCTTCAGTTTATTAATCTACTCTTTTTTATTATAGCTATTGCCTTTGCTACCAAAATTCGCTTTTCCGTAGATAAGTCCTTTAAGTTAACGCCAATGGATTTTTTGGTTATTTCATTGGTATTAGTTGTACCTAATGTGTCGGGCATAGGTGTAGAAGAAGAACACTTTGGTGAAATGGCGATTAAATTAATTATTTTATTCTATGCAATAGAGTCGGAATTTAGTTTAATTAAAACAAAAATAAATATATTGCGTTTGGGTATGCTATCAAGTTTATTGATCGCTATAGCGAGAGGAATATAAAATGGCTTCACCTGTATTGCCTCACGGCGGCGAATTAAAAAATTTAATTGTTGATAAGCTACGTGCGGATGAGCTTAAACAACAATCTTTAGCTTATACCTCTATTACGATCAATGCACGCCAGCTCTGTGATTTAGAATTATTAATGAATGGTGCATTCAGTCCTTTAGAAGGCTTTATGTCGTCGACTGAATATCATTCGGTACTTGATACATTACACCTGCCAAGTGGAGAATTGTGGTCATTACCCATTACTTTAGATGTAACAGCAGATGTGGCGAGTGGTATTCAGCAGGGTGATAGCATTTGTTTGCGTGATCCTGAAGGTTTTATGTTAGCAGTGCTTCAAGTAAGTGATATTTGGAAGGTTGATAAACAAAAAGAAGCAGAGTCAATTTTTGGAACATCAGATGTTTCACACCCAGGCGTTGCTTATTTGTTTAATGAAGCAGGTGATTATTATATTGGTGGACGTATTGAAGGCATTCAACTTCCAACACATTATGATTTTGAAACGATTCGTGATACGCCACAAGAATTGAGGCATTTATTTGCCAAACACGGTTGGCGAAAAGTGGTTGCTTTTGGTAGCACAAAGCCTATGCATCGTGTACATCGTGATATTACACTGATGGCAGCAAAGAAAGTTGGAGCGCATGTGCTGATCCATCCTATAGTGGGTTTAGGACGGCCCGGTGATCTGGAATATCATGCTCGAGTGCAGTGTTATCAAGCGATTTTAAAGTACTATCCTAAGCATATTGCAATGCTATCACTGCTGCCAATGGCAATGCGTATGGCGGGGCCGCGTGAGGCGATTCATAATGCTATTGTTCGCCAAAACTATGGCTGTTCGCACATAGTAATCGGGCCAGAGCATGCTGCGCCTCCAAGTGTAAGGCAAGGGGGGCAGCGTTTTTATGAGCAGTATGCATCCCAGCAATTATTTGAACAGTATCAGGATGAATTGCAGATACAGATGGTGAAAGTTTCTGAAATGCAATATGTTGAAACACAAGATCGTTATCGTACAATTAATGAAATCAAGAGTGAAAAACTAAGTGGTGAGGTTTATAAAGATAAACAATTACATAGAAGTCTTGAGCTCGGTTTTGATGTGCCAGCTTGGTTTTCTTTTCCAGATGTTATTGATGCGCTTAAACGAGTTTGTAAGCCTCGTTATCAGAAAGGCGTAACTTTATTCTTCACAGGTTTGTCTGGTTCTGGTAAATCGACTTTGGCTAATATTGTTTATGCAAAATTTATTGAGGAAGGTAAAAGGCCGGTGACATTACTTGATGGTGATGTTGTAAGGCAAAATCTATCTAGTGAATTAGGCTTTAGTAAAGAGCATCGTGATATTAATGTTAAGCGAATTGGGTATGTGGCGAGTTTAATCAATAAAAATGATGGTGTAGCAATCTGTGCGCCTATTGCACCTTATGCCGCCGTGCGCCAATATGTGCGTGAAGAAAATGAACAATATGGCGCATTTATTGAAATCCACGTGGCAACACCGCTGGAAGTATGCGAAAGTCGTGATCGTAAAGGTTTGTATGCTAAGGCGCGGAAAGGCGAGATTAAACAGTTTACTGGGATTAGTGATCCTTATGAAGCGCCTAAAAATCCAGAAATAAAAATTGATACAAGCCAATACTCGCCCGTTGAGGCTGCACAAGAAATAATGTTGTACTTATTGCGTGAAGGTTATATTGAATCATAAGTTGTGTGCTTAATGTCTAGATGATTCTAGTAAAAGCCCACATCCCTCTTTTGTAGAGAGTGGAAAACTAAATAATAAATTAAATTAATTCGGAGAATTAAAGCGTGAATACCCTGACTAAAAATTTATTTAAAAAGCTGATTTTAGTGTCACTAACTGTTGTGCTTGTGGCCTGTGGAGGCAAGGAAGAGCGTAAGGCGGCATATCTTGAAAAGGGTAAAGTGTATTTGGAAGAGGGTAATCTGGATAAGGCTAAAATAGAATTTAAGAATGTTATTCAAATTGACCCAAAATATGCAGAAGCTTATTATTACATGGCTCGAGTTGAAGAGCTGAGTAAAAACCTACCTAAATCACTTTCACATTACAAAAAAGCAATAGAACTAAATAAAGGGTTTACTGATGCCAAAGTTAAACTGTCTAAAATATATGTTATTGCAGGTACTGAAGAGCTTATAAATTCGGCAGAAAAATTATTGTCTGAGGTAAAGGCTGAGCAACCAAATAATACTGAGGCTGAGTTTATAGAGGCCACAATAAAGTATAAAAAAGGGAAGAAAATCGAGGCAACTAAAGACTTGGAAATAGTGCTTGGAAAGGATCCTTCATTGGTAGAAGGTATTAGTCTACTCGCTTCTATATACGTTGCTAACGGAGATG
>JALTJN010000408.1 GCA_027076405.1 Chromatiales bacterium | reverse complement strand
ATGTATCATGGTCTGTGAATGTTGTTGCTAACCAGTAGCTTCACCAGACAACTAAAAGCGGCGCTTGTTTTGCTAGAAAAGCAGCAAAAACGCGCCACTTTTAATTGCTGGTGAGCAAAGCGTTAGCTCTTAAAAATCATCAACTTATACCTCTGTTGCAATCTGATGTAATTACATTATAATTACTGTAGTATGCATTTATTTATTGAGGTAGCGCAATGGCACATTTAGTTAAAATCGGTAATTCTCAAGGTATAAGAATACCTAAGCCACTGATAGAGCAAGCCCATCTTGAAGGGAAAGAACTTGATCTCCAGCTTGTAAATCAAGGCATTCTTGTTACACCTAGCAAAAAGCCAAGAGACGGATGGAAAAAAGCTATTGAAGCAATCCTTGCAAGTAAGGAAACAGAACAAACTGACAGTGAGTGGTTAGATGCTACATTAACGTCAGATGATGACTTGGAGTGGTGATGATATCCGTTTCTCGTTTTCAAGTTTGGCTCATTAGCTTAAACCCAACCAAAGGCAGAGAAATAAACAAAACAAGACCTTGCGTTGTTATTTCACCAAATGAAATGGCAGCATTATCAACAGTTCTTGTTGCTCCTATGACCACCAAGGGTTTCGATTTCCCATGTAGAATCGAGTGTAATTTTAAAGGCAAAAAAGGGTTAATACTTTTAGATCAAATTAGAGCGGTAGATAAAAGTAGATTGGTAAAAAAGTTAGGTTCAATTGATGAAAATACTCAAATTGAGCTATGCAATATTTTGCAAGAGTTGTTCGCATATTAAAATTGAGCTAACAAACTCATCCAGAGGACTTTCAAACCTGTCGCGGCTTTTGCAAAAAAAACCGCAAAAGCCACGCCAGCTTTGAAAGCCCCTGATGAGGGCGTTATGCCACTATAAGGAATGCTCAGTGATTTACGAAGAATTGAAAAACAAATATATCGATAGTGGAAAAATTGAATTATTACTTAAAGATTCTGGTATATCAGTACTGAATGAATTCTTGGAAAATTGGGAGGCAATCGAAATATTTAATAAAAAATTCTATGGGGGAAACCCACCTAAAACAGTATTGTGCGGTATCAATCCAGGGAAAAATGGTGCAGGAAAAACAGGGGTGCCATTTATTGATTTTACATCTTTATCTAAAATAATGGATGGTGTAGATCGTAATGACACAGAAAGATCGGCGCAGTTTTTTTATGATGTTGTGAAAGAAATAGGGGTTAGCAACTTTTACAATTCATTTTACGTTACAAATATATCTTGGGTTGGCTATATCAAAGATAACAAAAATCTAAATTATTATGATCTTCCTTTAACTGCCAAGCAATTCGTTTACGATATGTTCAAATGTGAGATGGAATTATTATCTCCAGACACAATAATTTCATTAAGTGGGGCAGTAAAAGAAACTATTGCTGAGCTTTTTATTAATGATGACATCAATATTGATGCACAGCTTCCACATCCAAATTATTGTGCGTTCCCTAAAAATTATGAGGGTTGTAAAACAGAATATATTGATTTGCTTTCACAGCATATAATGGCATAACAAACTCATCCAGCGGACAGTCAAAAAGGTAAAATCATGAGTTCAACAATTAAAGATTATCAAGAAATAGCAAAATCAAAATTAACGGAAATCGGGAAAGACATTTGCAAGGAATACACATTTGGTTGGGGAGGTCCAATTGAATGGGCAGAAGAAATGTTTCCTTATATTCAATCAAGCATAGTCGATATAAAAAATACTATACCGGACGACCTCCCAATATGTGTATTCCAAACAAGAGATTTACAACCTAATAATATGATCGCTGTAGTTCCATACAGAACTCCAGATGGAAATCCAACAAACACGCGAGTTTTACCTACAGATGACATATCACAGCATATACTAACAATGGTTACCGACTTTTCCCAAGCTTTCCTATTTCTGTTGAACACAGAGGCGCTTCCTTCACCACAGGAACGTGAAAAATTAACAAGTACATTAATTTCGCTAACAGACAGGCGACTAATTATGGCATAACAAACTCATCCAGAGGACTTTCAAACCTGTCGTGGCTTTTGCAAAAAAACCGCAAAAGCCACGCCAGCTTTGAAAGCCCCTGATGAGGGCGTTATGCCCTTAAAACCGAAGAGGAGTAGTTCATAGTATATGAAAAAATATGATATACAGTTTGAGCTATCCTATACAGGTAGCACATCAGATGCCCATGAGATTGATTTGTATGATGTGTCACAGGCGCTGGTCGGGTTTCAACGCTCATTAGCTATTACAACGCATTTGATTCTTAATGGAGAAATAATAACCCAAGCACCTTCGCTGAAAGGTGCTGAGATATATGCATTTCCTTCCGAAGAAGGTAGCTGGAAAATTAGAGCAGGGATCTTTATTCTTGGTACGGCTACGGCCGCTTATCATGTTGCAACAGCGCCAAATAACACTCCCCTAGGACACCTTGTATATTCTGCATATGACTATGTTATATCGGAAAGCTTAGGGTTTCACGTTGACTACAATAAATCACTAGGACAATTGTACGAAGAAAATAAAGAAAAGAACATAAAACTTCCAATAGTCAGGGAGGCACAGTTGGATTCTGTGATAGAAAAATGCTCCGTTGCAATCACAGAAATTCATAGGCCCATTTATAAAACTAAAACCGCAGATACTGCTAGAATATCAACGTATATTGATAGTCGTAAAATTCCTCTAAACCCGACATTTTCATTCGAAACATTTCAATATATTATCGAAGAATTTACCGAGGAAGAGGTAGGGATAATACAGGGGTTTGTGTCCAGCTATAACTCAAATACTTTTAAGGGGAGAATTTATGTGCCTGAAGAAGAAAGGCCAATTTCATTTGTTCTTTCTGAAAGCACACGGAAAGAGGCTTGCATTCAATTAATCGTTGATAGCCTTAGAGCGAACGCTTTGCGAGGGTATAATGTAGAGTCAATGCAAATTTATTGTAAAGTTCAGAAAATCACTACTAAGTCTGGGCACTTGAAAAGGTATAAAGTGTTGGCTGTTTCGGAGAAGGCATTTACAGAGTAAATAAAATATTGGCATAACAAACTCATCCAGCGGACAGTCAAAAGGTTCACGATTTTTGCATCCGCAAAAAATCGCGCCCCTTTCGCCTGCCGCTGATGAGGGCGTTAGTGTTCAATTAGAAAAAACAGCCATGTTTGATGATGAATATCTTAAAAAAACATTGGAAACCGCATTTGGTGATCAACAGTATTATTACGTTCCTATGGGAATAACAAGATACGATTACGCAAAAATGCATGGCTGGTATGTGAGGATTCATCGTGATGAAGTACAGTTCCAAGAAATGTTCTATGATTCAAGGTATCCGACCTTTTCTGAAGGGCTGCGAGCTGCAATATTATTCCGTCACGAAGTTCTTAGTACCATTCCAATAGAAAAGAAAATAAGAAAAGGGTCAAATAGAGCAATTTCTATTGATCCAAATGAAAGAATACATAGGCGAGTTGAGAAAGGGAAACTTCAACCATATATATCTTGGCTTGCCACTTTTTATGATGAAAACTATAAA
>JALTJN010000407.1 GCA_027076405.1 Chromatiales bacterium | reverse complement strand
CCCCCCTGCCAAACTAACCCGAAAAAAGCCCTGAGTTTGGTTCGAGCTAACGCTATTTGACGTTTTAAAATCCTCTCATTCATTAACGAACTGAGAAATTATTATGACTCAAGGCAACAACGCTCAACTATCAGTGCAACGCAATTCAGAAGCTTGGAAACAATATGGTATATCCCGCACAACATATTACAGCAGGATTATCCAAGGGCTTATCCCAAAACCGTTTTCATGTGGCGAACGAGCTACAGGGCAATTAGCACATGAAACCCAAGCTGTAATTTCAGCGATGGCAGCAGGCCAATCTAAAAATGAAATAAAAGCCCTCGTCACCTCCTTAATCGAACAACGCAAAGAGTTACAGGGGGTGAACCATGGATAAATTTTTATTCTTATTTAGTTCATATATCCCCGCACCTAACACTCAAGCCTATACGCTTTTATCAACACTGAGTGACGGCGACAACCACACAAAACAAAATATCATGTGCGTTCTTGGTGATGATCCGCGTTCACCATTACAGGCTCTTAGAGGTGAGAAGTACGGATTTTGGCTAATACATAACACTGGAATAAAGAAAGGCCAATATCAACTAGACCAACGCCATTTAACTGGCGATATAAACGATGACCATGAAGCGCGATTAGAAGCCGAAATCATATTAAGAAAACGATCAAGAAAGCAGGCAGAGCATGAAATTGCTAGATACCCGTTAGCACTTGCCGCAGAAGAAAAAGCGTTAATACAACGAAGCTTTGAGTTTACTAACAAGCCACAAAATTCAAATCAAGGAGTTTCCAAGTGACTGAATTTTTAATTGAGGTAATTCAACAGCAAAAATTTTATATAACTGTAGAGGCCGAAACAAAAACCATTGCAATAGAACTTGCAGTAGCTCAACAAGGTGAAGTTACAGAAGTTAATCCGCCTGAAATTTTAAGCATAAAGGCTAACGCCTTAAAGTCGAGTTATGAATAAAAATAACTTAGTTACTAGGCTATTAAATCGCGGCGACTATATTGCTATATTAGACGGGGAACTGACTCTTAAACCAAAGAGTGGTAAAGATGTTTGCAATGTATGGCTAAAAGAAAAACGTATCGAAATTCTGGAGGGCATTTCGCTTTTAACTCAATCCAGAATATTTGATTACGACAGCTACAGCACGGGCAACTATGGCACACAAAAATATAGCGGCATTACTTTGCTATACACTGACTTACTTACCGGCAAAACTGTACATGCTATTTTCAATGCCGAACTAAAAAGAGACAGAAACACTCAGCATGGAAAAAAAGGATCGCCCTTGCCCAAGGGACATTTTACTATCCGAAAAAAAAGCGGTTTTTTAAAGTTCTGGAAAAAATTAGGCCTTAAAACACCCAAGAGACTTTCATCATTTCATGACTGTATGGGGAAACTACAACACGTTTGTATTACGGGTGATATTAATTTTAGAAGTAAGATTATTAATAGCAGCTTGTCGCCAGTAAATATAACTCACAAGCAAATTTTAAATAGTTTAACCCCTGACAACATGCCGACAACTTCCCGACAAGCGCCTGACAACTGCCCGACAAAATCACCCGACAAGGAAACCATGAAAAACGCCACACAACAAAGGAATAAGGTATTCACAAGTACGTGTAAAAATAACTACGAACCAAGTCATCAGGCAAACGCGAATACAAGTACAGGAGATATAACTAATAATATAAATAAGACACTATCAATACAGAACCAAACACATGATGAATGGGTAAACGAATATAATAACCACGACACCAAAAACAGGCTTAATTAACACAACACATTTTTGTAAAATAGAGCAATATAATAAATATATGAAAAACAATATAAACACCATAAAGCTAACCGATAAACAGGAGCAAGCTTGTCAGTCTTATATTGAATTAAATGGCAACCGTAAAGAAGCATATAAAACAGCCTATAATGCAAAAAACATGTCAGATGAAACCATATATGTTGAAGCTTGCCGCTTATTCAAAAACCCTAAAATTGCCCTAAGAATTATTGAGCTACAAGCACACCACAGAATGCGGCATGACGTAACAATAGACAGTATCACGACAGAACTAAACCAAGCAAAAGACTTAGCCCAAGAAGAAAAACAACCCGCAGCTATGACAGCCGCTATAATGGCTAAAGCCAAGATTCATGGCCTAATTACTGATAAGAAACAGTACTCCGAAAACATTGACGTATCTAAAATGACAGATAGTGAATTAAATACGATTATAAAAACCAAGTATCAGAAATTTATAGAACATTAGATTTACTTTAAAAAACGTATACAACTAAGAAAAGGGCTAATAAATGAAAGCAATTCTAATACCTTTGGTTTTTTTATGCTCAATATTAAATGTACACGCTTTGCCATTTAATGAAGGAATGATAACTATGGCATTAGTTAAATATGGCGGTAAGAACATTAATCCTCATGATAGCTTTGGAGTTTTATTAATTACTAGCGACCCTACTAAAGCCGATTTTTTACCATTAATATCATTTCAAAGCTTCATTTTTGAAAAATGGAATAATGAATGTATAGCCACTCAATCAGATATTAATGAAATTAATATTGAGTCTGAGTTTATAAATTTTCAAGGGAAAGAGGCTATAAACGCCTCAACAAATAACAAGCATATGAAATATAATCATTCTTTTTTATTAACCGACATTAGTAATAACAACAAACAAAAATATAGACTCGAAGTAACTAGGTTTTTCAAATCTAAAAAAATAAAATCATACGTATGGGTTTATGAGCCAAACACACATTTTATAGATACAAAAACATCTCCCTGTATAGGGAAGATCAATTATACTAATTAAAGAGCATTGGTGCTGTGGCCTGAGGAGTTGCTTATGAGAACAATTATTTTTATATTATTACTGCTTCAAGCATTACCTATATTGGCAAATGAAAAACCTAAAGAAGATATGAGTCTAATCATAGACATGATGATTGTTGCTAAAGCCACTGGAATGTGTGGTACATTTACACAAATGATTACCTTTCAAGAAACAACTAAAATGACTGGTGGCGATGAATTCATTATTCGCTTCTTATCAACAGAGGCGGTTCGTCTTGGACATACCCTAGACTCGTTTATGGCTCAGTGCCCCAATGTAGTCAAAAAATATAATACAAACATGAAATTACTCGGCTTTGAGCAATAGCATTGAAGCTCTTAGATAAGCCTATTTTTTACATATAGCGTTAATCATGAGATGAATGTTATAGTCAGTTACCTTTTAATAATGGATATGCTAAAGATTAATTAATACAGCAAACACAATACATATGACTTATCGCGAATGTAACACTGATTGTAACAACAAGAGACAAGACAAAAACATAAACAACGCCACATCAATGGAAAACAAGATAGGTTCGACTCCCCCCCGCCTCCACCAAACCTAGGCCACCCTTAACACCGGTGGCCTTTTTTATTACTAATAAATTAATAATTTCTTATAGCTCATAAATTTAAAATGCAAGCAATCAGTTTACTCACCATCGTTATACTCGTTGCGTTTTCGCTAAAAAAGAAAAATCGACTTATGCGAGATTAGTGATTGGCTCTGTCTTTGGTATATTATTTTTTGCTGTGTGGCCACTTGTTAAT
>JALTJN010000406.1 GCA_027076405.1 Chromatiales bacterium | reverse complement strand
ACTTGGCGCATTGCCGCTGGCTGGGTACTAGGTGCTTGGTTTTTAATTCAACTGTTTAGCTCACTCGGCGATACCTCAGCCGGTGGCGTTGCTTGGGGTGCGCATGTGGGCGGTTTTGTGGCAGGGGTTTTATTGGTATCTGTATTTAAGCGCAAGCATATTCCGCTGTTTGCTAAAGCACGGTAATCCCTTTTCCATAAGCTATATAAGGTAAATAGCATTTATCAAGCTATGGCCTACACTTAACCAACATCTCTTTCAAATGCACAAATAAAGGATCATAAAATGGCTTCTGATAAAGTCGCAATCAGCCGCAAGCAAATTGGCGGCGAAGTCCCCATGGTGGCCAACGCCATATCTGATGACTGTATTTACACAGGATTATTTGGCTCACTCGATTCCGCCCGTATGTCGGTCATCTCAGATAAACTCACCTCCCTAGCAAACGCTAAAGAAATTAATTTTGTTATTGTAGATTTAAGCAATGTAGAAGCGGTGGATTCATCCGTCGCCGGACACTTAGTTCGCCTTGGTAATATTTTAAAGCTGGTTGGTATCACACCCATTTTTTGCGGCATTTCCGGTGAGCTGGCTAAAACCATGGTAACAGCAGGCGTAGGCTTAGATAATTTTGTATCAATACGAGACTTGAAATCAGCCCTCGCACTCAGCTACAAAATGAGTGGCTACAAACTGGTTAAGTGTGACAATAGCTAACGGCTAATAGCTCTCACTATTAATGAATATTGCTCCCCCCTTAAGCAAGCCTTTAATGACGTTGGATATCCATCAGGAATCCGATGTTTTTGACATTACCTACATTGTAAAAAATGAAGCCTTAAAAATAGGCTTTGAAAGTTATGATGCCGCCTTGCTTTCCATGGCCGTATCAGAACTCGCCACTAATGTTGTGCGTTATGCCCGTCACGGTGTTGTCATTATTTCGCCCAGCGATAATCACAAAGGGCTTGAAATACAGGTAAATGATAAAGGTACAGGCATTGACAATATCGAGCTGGCGCAAGAAGATCATTACAGCTCAACCAATAGCTTAGGTTTGGGTTTGGGTGCAGCAAAACGCTCGGTTGATGAAATGCTAATCAATAACACCAGCAATGGCTGTAATATTACCTTAAAAAAATATCTGCCCGTGCCGCGTGAGAATATTGATACTGGCATGGTATCTTTCCCAAAAGTTGGCTCACACATCAATGGTGACGCTTACTTTGTAAAAGACTATCAGGGCGATAAAATATTGCTCGCCATTTTAGATGGTGCAGGCAGCGGCTTAAAAGCCCAGCAATCCACCGAAGTTATCAAAGAATATTTTAAACAGCACTATACCCTTCCGCTCGATCAACTTATTCACAACAGCCACCAACTCATTATCAATAGCCATTTAAGCCGTGGAGTCGAAATTGCCATTATGCGCATCACACCCAGTAAGGTAGAGGCTGTGATTATGGGCAACACCTGCATTCATGTGAATGCACAACCTTATAACAGCATTCCCGTACAAAATGGCAGTATTGGCTTATCGGTACCTGCAAATATCCATGTACACTGTTTTGATAGACCCCAACAATTCTGTTTTGTGATGCACTCAGATGGCATCAACAATATAGATTATGAAAACGTATTTTCCTCCCCCCTATCGGCTCAAAAGCAGGCAGAAAAAATATTCGATGCCCATGCTCGTGCCGATGATGATGCAAGTATTATTGTGGTGCAAGGCTAATGAGTAACACCGAAGAAGGCGTACATCTACGCAAATATTTAACTGGCATAATTGGTAATGCCCCTTTTGGTATAGTGACCTTATCGGTTGATTTGGAAGTTGGCATTATTAATGCCAATGCCGTGCAACTGTTGGGTTTTAAAAACAGGCAACCTGAATCCCTAGTGGATTGTAAACACGAATCACTGCTCGCACATGCACCTAAATTACTTGATGAATTTAATCAGATTCTCAACAGCCACAAAAAACGTCAATTGGACTTATTCAAAATATCCATCAATCAATACACGGTTAACATAAAAATACGCGAGCTATTTAATGGCACATTAATAATTATTGAAGACATTACCAAACAAGCCGAGCTTGAAAAACGATTACTCGATCAGGCCACACACGATAGCCTGACAAAATTATATAACCGTCAGGAATTTGAAGACTGCACCGAAAAATATATAAAAAAAGCCTACGAACATAAGCTCCCCGGTGCCATTATTTTTATTGATTTAGATAGATTTAAACCCGTTAATGATACCGCCGGCCATGCAGCAGGAGATGAGCTGTTAATACGTGTGGCCAATATACTGCGCAAACATATTCGTGAACGCGATATTCTGGCCAGAATTGGTGGTGATGAATTTGCCATATTGCTAGAAGACTGCCCATTAAGCGCCGCCGATAAAATAGCCAACCTCATGCGCAAAGACATAGATAAATTTACATTTGTTTTTGGTGAGCACTCTTTCAATATTGGCATGTCAGCGGGTATTGCCGCAATAAGTGACAACAACAAAAAACTCAGCGATGTTATCACTGCCGCTGATAATGCTTGCCAGATAGCCAAAAACGAAGGACGCAATCGTATTCATGTTGCTTCATTAGACGAGCATGAGTATCAACAACACCAACAACAAATTGCATGGCTACCTAAAATTAATAAAGCCATAAACTCAAATGAATTTATATTATTTGCACAAGAAATACGCGCCTTAGAAACAACATCCAATGACAAGCATTATGAATTATTAATAAGACTTAAAAATAAAGACGGCAGTATTACATCACCGAATGCTTTTATTCCTGCCGCCGAGCGATATGATTTAATGCCAAAAATTGATCGCTGTGTTTTAGAAATGGCCTTTGCCAATATGCAGCGCCATACATCATATTCAATTAACTTATCTGGCCAATCAGCTTCCGACATCACACTGGGCGATTTTATTCTTGACCTACAGAAAACATATAACATCAATGCCGAAAAAATCACCCTAGAAATAACTGAAACGGCAGCGATTCAAAACATCGAAAAATTCATGGCCTTAATGAGTCGCCTAAAACGTGCGGGCTTTAAATTTTCATTAGATGATTTTGGTTCAGGCTTATCCTCTTTCACCTACCTTAAAACCATGCCGGTTGATTATTTAAAAATAGACGGCTCGTTTGTAAAAGAAATTGTCACCGATTCCACCGCCTATGCAATGGTAAAATCAATTAATGAGGTGGGGCATACCATGGGGCTTAAGACCATTGCGGAGTTTGTAGAAAGCGCAGAAATTCTAAGCCGTTTAAAAGAGATTGGTGTAGATTATGCGCAGGGTTATCATTTGCATAAGCCACAAGACTTAATTGAGATAAATACTCCCTCTTCGATAGTAGCGCTTAAACGTATTAAAAAGTGAAACGCTTACCATCATCTAATATCGAGACCATGGATGATTAAACATTTTTAAACAGCGTTAAATCAATGCCTGCTTTTTATTTTGATGAACAAGCCTTCTAAACCTATAAAATAACGCCTATTCCACAATACTCGATGCCGTAATCTCTAATTGTTCAAACGAGCCTGCTAAATTGCGCCGAAATAATTGTTTCGCCCAATTCGCCATGCCCTGCTGCTGATTATTTTTTTTCAGCACACTGGC
>JALTJN010000405.1 GCA_027076405.1 Chromatiales bacterium | reverse complement strand
CGGAGGTCTTAACCGTTGTCGGAAATTTTATCGACGCTGGCCAGTAGACTGGCGACAGGCGTTAGGACTGTTTGCTTATCATTTTCATATTCAGCCACCGTATTGTTGGGACATGGAGGTTGAAGATATTCGTTTTTGGATTGAGCGGTTGAAAGAGGTTTCTAAGCTGTATTAGCTTAAGTCCAATCTTATATATTTTAAAATGGATTTAGACTTGATCTGACAATTCATCCTTGAGGTTTTAATCTGCTCAAAATATCTCACCACAATAATTTACTTAAAGTAAAATAATTGACTCAGAGTAAAATTCCGTGTAATATTCTCTTACAGGCTGGGTGAACCACCCAGTGTGTATATTTGAAGGTGATACCTTAAAAAATGGTACTTAGAACAAGGTTGAGTTTTGATAATCAGCCGATACTGATATTCAGTGTCATTCGAAGCCCTAAACGTTGTAATGCGTTACCTGTGAGTACAAAGTTCGAAGTCGTTAGCCCTGCGCTGTTAGTAAGCGCATAGCAGATGAGCCGTAATACTTAGCACTTTGCTCAAGATTCTATGTCATGAGTTAACAGGGGGAACAGGCTTTTGGGTAGAGACTGGGTTCGTGGTGTTCGTTTCATTCCTTTCGGTACAGTTTTGTTGTGGAACAGGTGCAATTTTGCATCGATAGGAACCACGCAGAGGTATTAAAATGAACCCTCCTTTAAATAAGTTGCTTGTAACTCTAAAAGAGATTCAAGCAACTATGCACGATGAAACGAACGCCAGTGCTAACGAAAAACTGGATGAAGTAATTTTATTCATTCAGCAGTGTATTGATGATGGTGATACTGATGGTAGATCTTACGATAAGGCTTTAATGCTGGTTGGTAAGTTCTTCGATAAATTACCAAGTATCATTACATTGATTAAATATTTTTCGGGTTAGCACAACGAACCCGACTTTTGCATGTGGTTAGGTATTATGAATATTGGTCAAACAATTAAGTTATGCAGGAAAAATCAAGGTTTAACGCAAGGTCAGCTTGCTGAGCTGTCAGGAATTTCTGTATCTCATATATGTTTAATGGAGAGTGGTAAAAGGGAACCGGCTTTATCGAAGCTGGAAGCAATAGCTGCGGCGTTGAAAATACCGTTAAGTGTGTTGTTTTTTTTGGCATCGAATAGTGAAGATGTAAAAGAATTAAGTAAATCACAAATAGAAGAAATGTCTAATAGCATAATGGGGCTGATGGATGTTGCCTACAGGCAAGAAACTTTATTTTAGAAACACTCCAATTGCCCGTGTGTCATCATTGGCATTGCATTTATCAATACCTCAAGAAGAATTGATACAGGTGGCTGACTCTGTAAAGGAGTTATGGATGCCCGGTAAACAACTAAAAAAGAAAAATGGTGAACCCCGTATCACCTTTGATGCAAAGCCCCAACTTAAAAAAATCCATGAAAAAATAAAAGAACGCCTGTTAAAACAAGTAGAGTACCCACGGTATTTATTAGGCGGTATTGCTGATAATAAATTTACGAGAGATTATAAACAACACGCTCAAGTGCATTCAGGCCAGAAATACCTAATAGAAGAAGATATAAAAGATTTTTTTCCTAGTACATCAGTAGATATTGTTAGGGCAATATGGCAACATTTTTTTCATTTTTCACCTGAAGTGACTGAAATTCTTACCAAATTAACCACACTGAACGGCTCACTACCACAAGGTTGGAAAACCAGTGGTTATTTGGCAAATTTAGCTTTTTGGGATAAAGAATATTTGTTGGTAGAAGCTTTAAATAAGCAAGGTTATACCTACAGCCGTTTTATGGATGATATTAGTGTCTCATCGGGCTTCAAGTTACAAGCTAAGCACAAAACATTTGTAGTTAGTGAAATTTACAGCATGTTGTATTCAACTGGTTATATGCCTAAACGTAGTAAGCATGAAATACATTCAGCATCTGAATGTATGAAAGTGACGGGATTAATTGTTAACAGTAAAAAACCAACGCTTACCCAAGAAGATAAGAATAATATACGTGCAGCAGTGCATGAGTGCCAAAAACACTCGGAGCATGACCGAATTTCACATGCTTACAAGAAAAAATGGGGTAGCGTTTCTGGTAGGGTGGGTAAATTAAAACAATTTCATCCAGATAAAGCAGAGAAGTTTAGAAAAATATTAACCGATATAAAACCAGTTATATCACAGGTGTCTCAATGAATAACATCCTACTAAGCATATCACTGTTGTCAGGCCTATTGTCGAACCAGTTGAAGCCTGAAACGTGGAAGAGAACAATTAAATCATGGATGTTACGATTTATTTGTATGTCAGCTTGTTTAGCACATTCAGGTGCGATTTTGAAATAATTGTACGGGATGCCAACTGGTGGTATATGGGGTTCTTATTAACCACATGTTTGAGCCATTAGGTGTGTTCATGATGGATGTAGTTGTTGTGTTTTTTCTTTTGGGTACATATTAGGCTTATTTGGCTGGTAAATTTAAAGAAGCGCTATCAAGCGTGAAACACGCTTCTGATTCGACAGAGCAGATAATTGCTGAAGCTTATATGTTTAATATCAAAAAAGAAAAAATTACTGTAGGAATTAAATATTAACCAGTATTTAATGACCGCTTCTGAGGTTTATCTTTGAACAAACTGTAATATTTAGTCTGAAGCTGTTTTGTAAATTGTCAGATCAACTATGAGTTATTACAACTAAGTGTAGATAATTGTTTTCTTAATTTTAACTTTGCTTGTGATGGGGAACGCGTTTTAATTTCTTAATAACGTCGGCGGTCAGCGGCTGAGCATCAGGGTCTGCTTTTGCTCTGCGTAGCACTTCTTCATCACTCATGGCACGAACAAAACTCAAATTAGGTATTGGCTTTATTGGTGTACCCGGTATATGTGTTTTTTTACCCATTTTTCAGGTGCTCATTATCACGGTTTGGGCGTCTGATTTTAAGATTCTTGATTTGCTCTTCCGTCAGTGGCTGAGCATCAGGGTCGGATTTTGCTGCATTCTCGATCTGTTCTTCAGTCAAGGCATCCGCTTCTGAGTAGTCGATATTGCTATCATCAAAAGGTGTACCTGGCTTGTGTTCCCGTGTCATTATTTTTCCCATATCATTCACCATTGGCTGTCGTACAGTCGGCATTCTTGCTTAGTCGCCTTGCGTACTGAAATTAGTCGAGTTGTATAATGTCCTTTCATAGTATAGACAACATACAACAATTGAGTTTTATGGTCTCGGCCTATTGATATATAACGTTCTTCATTATAGTTCTCTCGCGTATCCTGAAAGTCTATACACTGAGGGTCATCAAATACCGTGATACCGGCCTCTAACGGCAACTTGTGCTTGTTTCTGTTGATTCTATCTTTTTCGTCATCCCATTCAAAATTCATTGTGTGTCCATTTGATTTTGGCCGTTTTGTATCTGTTTCATGTTACCTCAATTTAGCAGGAAACGGTTGATGAAAATCGCAAAAATTCGTTAATAAGATTTAAAAGGTAATTCCCATCGCAAAACGCCCAGCCCTGTCAATTGTGGTCTCCGCAATTGACAGGATCACTGCGCCCATGCAAAAGATCAATCGCAGTATTCAAAAACTCTCCCGCCCGATTCGCATTGTTAATCGCTCCCTTAGAAATTTAAACAAAGCCGCAGGCCT
>JALTJN010000404.1 GCA_027076405.1 Chromatiales bacterium | reverse complement strand
TTTTGTGAATCTTTGTCTCCAGATTCACCCATCATTGATTTACAGCGATTCATCATAGACTGGCATTGCTCTTTCATTTTGGGTTCCATTTCATCCATCATTGTTTTGCATTGATTCATCATATCCATGCCTTGTTTTTTCATGTCACTGTCCATTTTGCTCATCATTTCGTTCATTTTATTCATCATAATATCGCTCCTTTTCAGTATGTGTTACTTACAAGTTTTACTGTTTTATAAATATGGCCGCATAATGATAAGGGCCAACATCAACGACTTTTTCCAACTCAAACCCAGCCTGTTCAACAACTTTCTGCACATCTTCAGGTTGCATGCGTAGTTCGGTATCAGGACCACGGGGTTGATCTAAAACGGGGGTTTCTTCTCTTGCGCGGCGATACCAGTTAATAACAGCAAAACGCCCTCCTTTTTTTAAAGAGGCATAGGCTGCTTCAGATAATTCTGTTTTTTCGGGTACACCATGAAAAGTATTCGCAATAAAAATAAAATCCACCGGCTCATCAATCTGTTTATTGAGTTCACGAGCATCACCTAAAATAGCGTGAAAGTTTGGATTATCTTTACAGCCCTGTTCTGCTTCGCCCAATAAATCAGCATCCAGATCCAATGCCCAGGTCCTACCCGGGTGTACCAGTTCACACATGGGTTTAGTGAAATGACCATCGCCGCAACATAAATCTACGACCTGCATATCAGCTTTTATGCCGACTGCACTTAAAACTGCTTCAGGATCTGGCCACAAGGCATGCCACCAGTCTTTATCCGGCATCATTGTGGCAGGGAAAATAGCTCCTTTATTCATGATTTAATGACCTCTTGATTCAATAAAACTATAACATATGCGCGCTTGCTAATATGTGTATTTACGCATATACTTTCCAGCAAGTCAAGAGTGGAAATTTAAAATGAAGAAATTACAGTTTTACAGTAATGATGTTTGCCCCTTTGCCTATCGAGTTCGCTTGGCTTTGGCAGAAAAACAAATTGACTATGAAAGTATTGAAGTGGATTTACAAAATATTCCAGATGACTATTATAAAATTTCATCTGCTGGCAAAGTACCACTGATTCAACACGGTGATGATATTGTTTGGGAGAGCACTGTCATCAATGAGTATATTGAAGATGCATTTCCTCGAATTCCATTATTACCCGCAACCGCGATTGAACGTGCACAAGCAAGGTTATGGATTGATTATTGTAATACGGCATTTCAGCCAAATTATTGTGGTCTGGTGTTTGAACTCGATGAATCAAAACATGATGCTGTTCGCAAAGAACTAATTATTGCTTTAGATTACATGGAGCAAGGTCTGGCTGAATCAACAGGGCCGTACTGGATGGGAGAACAATTAACATTAGTTGATTTAACTTACTATCCTTTTTTTGAACATGCTCCGGTATTAAGCCACTACCGTCATTTTGATCTGGATAATAAATATCAACATATTAATAAGTGGATAAAAAAGATGCAGGCAAGACCTTCTGTACAACAACATTCACGTAATGCTAATTTTTATATAGAAGCCTACAAGCCTTATGTAGATGGTAGTATGAATAAATAATAAGGTAACACTATGAATATTGAAAATTGTGATGATACGAAACGTCTTGGTGAAATATTTAAATTATTGGCTGAGCCTAATCGCCTGAAAATTATTTGTAACCTCGGCTTAGAATGCCAACCTGTATCCGATATTGTTACGGCAACAGGTCTTAGCCAAACAAATGTTTCATTTCACTTACGCTTGCTTCGTGAAGCGGGATTGGTACGGCCTGAACGTAAAGGTGCCTTTATTTACTATTGTTTGCCCGATGCAAAGTTATTAGAACACATGGATAACTTTCGTCATTGGCTTGAACAACTTGATACAACTAAGAAGACAGAAGTATAAACTTTAAATAATTAATTAGGAGACTGAAATGACACCAGAATATTGGATGGGACAAGGTTTTGGCTTTATGTGGATTTTTCCATTACTTTTTCTTGCGGTATTTATTTTTTTTATGCGTGGTATGTTTGGGCAGAATAACAACTCAAATAAAACAATAGAAACCCCGCGTGAAATTTTAGACAAACGATTTGCGAAGGGTGAAATTAATAAGGATGAATATGAAGAGATGAAAAAAACATTAAATAATTAATCAAGGTTCTATTATCTCTTGTGGAAGGTTTTGAGTATCTAGAGGCTATTTTAACTCTCTATATCTTCGGCTCTATATAAAGGCAAATAAAGGGCTAGTAGCATTTTTATAATGTCCGCTTTGGGTGGCGGGTTCAACCGGTCGACGCAACACTGTATCTTTTATAACAAAAAGATGGAGTGTTGACTATGAAATATAGAACCAGAACAATTTATACTGCAGAACAAAAATCTGTGATGTGGGAACGTTGGAAGAAAGGTGATTCACTCAGTGAGATTGGCAGATCTTTTGGTAGAGAATCATCGTCTGTCTTCGGTATTTTTTCCCCAACAGGTGGGATACAACCTCCTCCACGGAAACGTTCACGTCTCTCACTGAGTCTTTTAGAGCGTGAAGAAATATCCAGAGGGCTTGTCGCTCTGCAATCACTCAGACAAATTGCCACGTCATTGAAGCGTTCACCCTCAACCATAAGTCGTGAAATTAAACGTAATGGTGGCTATGATGATTATCGTGCCACACACGCAGATAAAGAGGCATGGGAACGCGCTCATCGCCCAAAGACCTGTAAACTGGTGACACATCCGGCATTATGCCGATTGGTTGAAAAGAAGCTTAAATTAATCTGGTCACCCGTACAGATTGCAGGGTGGCTTAAACGTACTTATCCTGACGAAGAGCAACTTCACGTGTCACATGAAACGATTTACCGAAGTCTCTACATCCAGGCACGTGGTGCCTTAAAAAAAGAGCTATTACAGTATTTGAGGCGCACGCGCAGCATACGTCGTTCACGCCACCACACACAGAAAACCGATACCCACGGAAGAATTAAAAATACGGTATCAATTAGTGAGCGACCGGCTTCGGTTGAAGACCGAGCTGTTTCGGGGCATTGGGAAGGTGATTTAATCTCAGGCTCTAACAACAGTCACATGGCTACGCTTGTTGAACGTCACAGTCGCTATGTCATGTTAGTTAAAGTAAAGGGCAAGGACACCGAATCAGTTATCAGCGCGTTGATAAAACACGCGCACAAACTGCCAACTGAACTTTACAAATCACTGACTTGGGACAGAGGAAAGGAGATGGCAGATCATCAACGCTTCTCGCTGGCCACCGATGTTGATGTGTATTTTTGCGATCCACAAAGTCCGTGGCAACGGGGTTCGAATGAAAATACTAATGGCTTACTTCGACAATACTTTCCCAAAGGGACCGATTTATCGATACACTCTCAGGCAAAGCTGAATGCAGTAGCGCGACAATTAAATGAACGGCCACGTAAGACATTAGAATTTGAAACACCAGCTGAACGATTTAATGCATGTGTTGCGTCGACCGGTTGAACCCGCCGTCGACATCAGACTAGCATTACATGCACCCCAACGTCTCCTTTCAGTATCAACCAGCCGTCTACTGAAATCTAGTGACCGGCTGCTTTGGGTCGTAAGCAGTCATTCAAGTACTGCCTGACGCATAATTAAACACACATATATCATTCATTTAGATGTTTAACAA
>JALTJN010000403.1 GCA_027076405.1 Chromatiales bacterium | reverse complement strand
ATATCAGTCATAAGTAAATTCTAATATAAACCCCCATCATTTAGATCTATATTTAGACCTGTTAGTAGATCTATTTATAGCTTCAAGGGGTGTATTATGAGCAACGTAGTAAGAATGATGGCTAGCCTGTCTTCAAGTATCACAGATTTTAAGGCCAATCCAAACGCTATTATAGAAAAATCTGGCGGTGAGGTTGTGGCTGTTCTAAAAAGCAATGAGCCATGCTTTTATGCAGTGCCACCAGAACTATTTGAATCTATGACCGAAGCTGTAGAAGATTTGATGCTGTTAATACAAGCAAATGATCGATTAAAAGATGGCAAAAAACCAATAAAAGTGAGTATTGATGAATTATAGTCTTGAATTTCACCCAGATGCGCTTAAAGAGTGGGATAATTTACCGAAGGCTGTTAAAGAACGGTTCAAAAAAAAACTGGCAGAGCGATTAGAAAATCCACACATTTCTAAATCGCGCCTTTCTGGGGGCTATAACCTTTATAAAATAAAAATAAAGCACCCTCCTTTTCGGCTTGTTTACCATGTTAAAGATAACGCGCTAGTAGTAACGGCACTTAGCATAGGGAAAAGAGACGGCAGCGTTTATAAAGAAATGCAAAAACGATATGAAGAAAAGTAATATGTTAATCTGTAGTCGGGATCTAATCTAAAAGTTAACGTCAAATGGTTAACTGCTCAAGCTTCTGCTTATCAGCGGAAGCAGACGCTCAATAATGCATGTATTGCATCGGCCGGTTGAACTCACAGCTAAAAACAGACATTAAAAAATACGTTTCTGGAACCTATTGTTAAATGAAAAAAATATTAAACAGTTAATGAAGTTTTTATCGAAACCGCGAGAAAACTTCCGTAAGGAAAGCTTACAGGTATTACGCGCTCAATCTGCTTGGCAACAAAGCTTGCACTGGGTATGAAAACAGCTGTTCGATATGTGTCTGAGTTAATATCCAAATTCAAATGCTTTAGCCATTGTTTAACAGCAACAGAATCATCCCATCGAGCACCTTGATAGGCTCCTTTTCCATGTTTCTGATAATAAAGCAGACTTTTTCTATTCAACAAACCTAATAACACACCTTTTCTAGACACTCTCAATAGTTCAGATAATGCTTTTGCAGGATCGTTAATGAAGCAAAAACTGGTAACGGCAACACTGTAATCAAACACTTTATCATCAAACGGCAACTGATCAGCCGTTGCTTCTATGTAGTTAATGTTCCCAGGTTGTTGTCGTGCGAATGCCAACATGGATTTATCCGGATCAATACCGGTGACGTTTGCACCATAAGAGGCAAAGCGACGACTAAAGTAACCCGTTCCACAACCAACATCTAATAGCTGATCGTTTGTTTGCAGATTTAACATTTCAATCATAAGACTGAATTCACGATCTGCTATCCAATTACCGCGTTTTGTATGGTACCAGGCTTCATAATTAGCTGGATTTACATTCATGGTAATAAACGGTTAATCCATTTAACAATTCGTTTGGTTGATGGACTAAACAACTTCGGTGCATAGGCCGTATTCACAGTACGACGATGAATTTGAGCTAATGTAGGATAGGCATGGATAGCCGCTGATATTTTTCCAATTTTAATACCTGCCTGCATAGCCAATACAATTTCATGGATAAGTTCACCTGCATGAGGACCAAGGATAGAGGCACCCAGTATTTTACCTTTGTGTGTTACAAGTTTGTATACGCCATCTGTTTCAACTTCAGTCAACGCCCTATCGTTATCTTTAAAATCAAAACGTAACACGGTAGGAATTACCCCCTGCTCACGTGCCTGTTGTTCTGTTAATCCTACACGCGCAAGTTCTGGTTCAGTATAAGTTACCCATGGTATTACTCGATAATCTGTCTTTTTAGGGAAACGAAATATTGCATTACTGATAACAATACCCGATTGATACTCAGCCATATGTGTAAATAAATAAGGGCCGCATACATCACCACAGGCATAGATATGTTTACGTGATGTACGCATGCGTCGATCGACAATAATACCTTGCTGATTGTATTTTACACCAGCCTTTTCTAACTCAAGACCATCGGTATTAGCTTTACGCCCTGTTGCGACGAGAATTCTGTCGGCCTCAAGCTTTAAGCCATTATTACAGTCAATTATGATACCTGTGTTAGTTTTATGTATTCGTTCAGCTTCGGTTGAAGTATGAATAGTAAGCCCATCTTCTACTAAGGATTTTTTCAGGGCATTAGATACTTCTGGATCTTCCTGAGGCAAAATGTTTTCTGCGCGTTGTAAAATAGTAACGTGACTACCCAGTCGGGAAAATGCCTGCCCCATCTCCAGACCAATCGCCCCGCCACCAAGTACGATTAAACGTTGAGGTAATTCACGTAAAGAAAATATATCAAGGTTAGTGAGATAAGATATTTCATTTAAACTCTGTATAGATGGTATACGAGGTTTACTTCCCGTCGCTATAACAAAACGCTTAGCTTTAATGACTATCTCATTAACTTGTACAGAATGAGAATTAATGAACCGGGCATGACCAAAGATTACTTCACAACCATAATCACGGAATCGTTCAGGGTCATCATGATGCTGAATATGTTCTATGACAGATTGAACATGATCATTCACTTTACCAAAATCCACCTTGGAGTTAACAGCATCAAGACCAAAGTCCGTAGCACGACGCATAAGCGCTACAACCTTGGCAGACTTAATTAATGTTTTACTTGGCACGCAACCAAAATGCAAACAATCTCCGCCGAGTTTTTCTTCCTTTTCAATCAGTGTTACTTTTAGTCCTAATTGTGCTGCGACACTGGCGATGGTTAATCCCCCTGCCCCGCCACCAATAACAACAAGATCACGTTGGCTCATCGTGAAATTTCCTTTGCAGTGGTTGTAAGTAAAAATTCCTGACGGTAAACATCATAAGAAACAGGCGTTTTGTTTTCATAATTAATTCGTGCACGACGGTTTTCATCTAGCAGGTGATACCGTACAACCGCTTCAACACTGGCCGCATTTTCAATATCTAGAACTTCGATTGAATAGGTCTGCGGTTGCCAGCGAGGCAACCGAGTGTCCCATAAATCCACAATAAATGGGCGCCACATAACGGTTCGTTTTATTTCCTCTGTTAATTCCGAAAGAACAACACCACTTTTATTCCGTACACGTAGTTGTACGGTTAGGTGACGATCCGGTGTTCCTGTTGGTACGTAATGTGCGGCGCCTGTATTGGCGATAGTTAATGCAAAGCGTCGCGTATTTTTATTGCCAACATTTTGTTCAGAAAAATTTATTGATAAGGCCTTTTTAACCATTTCAGGATCATGACCACCTCGCCAGTAATGATGTCTTGTTTTACGTATCTTGCCGCCCTTCACTAATGCCCGTTCAACAAGCGGCATATGGCATTGAACACAACCAAGCGATGCAGTATTTGAAACGATTGTCTCGCCCGTATGTCCTCGGTTAGAAAAACGTTTCCCAATTGCATTTTGTTTAAAAATATCTTCATCCCATTTTAATGGTTTCAATGAATCCAGTAGCACACTATTATCAGCAGGAATATTTGTAGATGAAGTCGATTTTATTTCAGAGACCGTTCCACAAGGTGGAAACCTGAAAAACGTGTCCCATTTGTCGCCATCAACAACATGACAGCGTACACAGACCTGATTTGGATCATCTGTTTTTTTAACGGGATGTGGTGCATTGGTATTGCCGAGTACCCCAACAATCTTTCCATCTCGATAATGACATGCTGCACAGGTAACCCCTTCATGCTGAAGTTTTGCATCGAAGCTAGGATTATCCTCCAGAATAGGATCCCATTTGTCACTATCGCGATAGCCTAATACTTTGTGTGGCAGTTGACGATCTAAGGGAGTGTGACAAAGCCGACAAACATGTTGTTTGCTATCAAACTGCCAGTCTGTCTGAAAGTAAGGATCAGTCCATGCTTTGCTATGAATAGTCGTTTGCCATTCATCGTAGAAATCCTGATGACATACGCCACACTCCTTTGCACTTAAATTACCTAATATTGCAGGAGTGTTAGTGGTATCAATGGGCGAGGCAAATTCACCTGTTACAACAAAAATATTCATTGGGCGAACAAAACGCCATATTAGGAAGACACTGAGAACAATGAATATAGTGATTGTAATGATGGTTCTTTTCTTCATTACACGTGCCCCTCTCTATTACTTACTCCCACTCAATTTCGCGATAGACGGAGTGCGCATTAGGACCTTTCAAGTCGTTATAGAATTTCAGATAGCTAAATTTTGATTGATCAATAACGCTAACAGACTCTAGTCCTAAACCTTCATCAAGTAAGGTTGTCGCACCTTGACGTAATCGAATAAGATAATTGTAAGTATCTTTGGTTGCTTGTTTAAGATTGGTTATATGACCATGACCGGGTATAACATGGAGAGGTTTCAATGCGGCCATGCTCTCAAATGACTTGATCCAGCTTTTTGAATTCGATACAGAACTTACTGAAAGAATTCGTTCAACATATACAATATCGCCACTGAAAACCACCTTGGATTCAGGTAACCAAACGTAAGTATCACCTGGCGTATGAGCTACACCCGGATTGTGTAACTGTATTTTTACTCCGCCGACAGTCAAGTTTAGTTTGCTATCAAATATTTCTTCAGCATATACTGGCTTCGTCCCCAGCATTCCTTGTTTACCTACTAATCTATTCAGAGTGCTTAATTGATCATCGACACGTTTTTTATGATCCAGAACAGTAGGTTTGGATGCAATAATTCGCGCACCCTTTTGCTTGAAATAGTCATTACCTAACCAACGCTGATCTTGACCACCAGTATTAATTACAACAACGACAGGTTTATTAGTGATTTTCTGAATTGCTTGATAGATTTGATGGGCACCTTTGTTGCTGCCACCTGAATCAATTAACACCACTCCTTTACTTGTTATAATAAATCCATACGTTGCATTATTACCGAGATTTTGGGGGGAGCGTTGCCCGATCTCACCGACAATAGCATATACATTTTTTGTTACTTTTTGTACTTCAAGGACACCCGCAAATGCATTGTTGCTACTTATTAAACTGACAAGTAAAAAAGTAATTAAACGAAAACGATATAACATATAACTAAACTCCTATAAGTAGTAAATGGCGTTATATTTTGGTTAAAACTAGAACCATTTGAACAACCAGTATTTTTCATAAACAACTTTACCCAGGTGCATCAAATAACCCGGTTGGTATAGTTTCATTTTCGGGGCAGGTTCAGCATAAAAATTGCCTTGACCAAACCCGGCCTTACCATCACCCGTTTCGACAAAACAAGCACCATGTCCGTCAAATTGCTTGGGTGTTCCCTTGCCGGTAAGTTCATGGACTAAATTATGAACCACTACCTCAGCCTGGCCATGTGCAATCACACCTGCTTTCGGTAAAGGCTTACCCACACTCAGCTTAATGCCAGCGACATCACCAATGGCATATACCTGAGGAAACTTCGTTGCCATCGTGTATTTATCAACGGGTACCCAGCCGCTTTCACCTACCAGGCCAGCGTCACGCACAACTTGTGGGGCACGGTGCGGTGGTACGTAGGCCAGCAAATCAAAATCTACGCTGACGCCGTTGGCAAAATGAATACGTTTCTTATTAGGATCTACATGGGTGACGGCATGTTCTTGATGGTAAACAATGCCTTTTGCTTCGACCATACAGCGAAGCATGCGTGAATTTTCAGGGCCTGCCAATGCCATGGGTCCAGGTTCCGGTGTATAGAGATCGATCTCTGCAGCACTACGAATGTTTCGTTTGCGACAGTCATTCTCAAGTAACATGGCTGCTTCAACAGGTGCTGCCGGGCATTTAAACGGAACCGAACAAACCAGTACCACAATACGTCCTTGCTGGAATTTTAATCGCGCCTTGTTTAATCGCTGAGCTCCATCCAATGTATAGAATGTATAACCGGCCTCTTCTAAGCCAGGTATCGTTTCCGGTGCCATTTCAGCGCCAAGAGCAATCACCATATAATCGCCTGTTATGGTTTCACCATTAACCCGTACACTGCGTTGTTCAGCGTCAATTTTTTCAATATCACCTTGAACAAGTTTAATACCGAGCTTTGATAATTTGGTTCGCGGTCGCGAAATCGTTCTGGCATGGCGTAACCCAGCCATCAACCAGGGGAACGATGGTGCAAAGACATGGTTGGGTTCACGTTCAACTAGTACAACGCGATGTTCTAATGGTAGCTGTTTACGTAACTGAGTGGCGGTAACGATACCACCTATACCACCACCCAATATTAGTATGGTTTTGGATTGATTCGTCATTGATTTACTCCGTATGAGTGAATGTGATATGACACGTTATTTTACCTGACCATTGCTAACTTCTGTTCTAAAGCATGCAGGTAATGGCGAATACGCTTGGCATTAACACCACGATCTATTCGCCCCAAGCGAGAATGAGAACGTACATCTATTCGCGTATGACCGTTATTTTCTTGCAGCCTTACTGCTACATAGTCTTCAAAACCAAATAAAAAGCTTTTAGATATTGCTTCGATTTGTAGTTCGTCGGCATTCTCTGAAACAATATCCCAACCCATATCACGAGCTACCGTAGAGGCTAATTTAAAAGCCTGATCAATATCCAAGTCTAATTCTAAAGGTTTGAGATCAGGGTAATTCTTGCGTTGCAGTTTCGCTACTTGAGACCCAGGGTATACCACAGGGTTAGGTACTTCCCAAAAGTTAGGCGCATCTTCCATGTCGGTGCTGATATCATTAATAGGAGGATAAGCACGAGCGGAATATTCGAAGTTAACGATAATAACGACTAAAGGCAAAGCTATCACTAGTCCTAGCAAGCTTGGCAATAAACCACGGCGGGTACCATTGGGACGACCCCGCCATAAACCGATTAAACTTAGAACCATAGCTACGACAGCTGTGTATGTAGCCCATTCAAAATCTTTTAAGGCAGTGACAAAATGGATCTCACCACCACGGTAGCCTACTACGGCCATGCCCAACATTGTTACTGCGGCTAATGATGTAATAAGACCTAACATGGCCGCGATCGAAATACGTTTTTTAACTGACATAGGTTCTCTCTCTTTTAGTCGTACCTCGAAAGGTAGGAATCACACGTAATAAAATAATTTTAGTTAACTATTTGTTTCTCCCACCCAGCTAATACAAATGGTGGTACTTTTATTTGTCGACATTCCTTCCAAGCGGCAATCAGAGCTGATGCGGCACGTTCTATTTCTTCTTCAGTTGTTGGGACACCTATCGACAAACGCACGGCTCCTTTTATGCGTTCAGCTGAAAGTCCCATCGCACCCAGTACACCACTGATGTGTTCACTTTCTGCGTGGCATGCTGATCCCACTGACGCAACAACTACATCTGCCGCTTTTGCGAGTAAAGCTTTGCCATTTGTGCAAGGGAAACTAACGTTAAGGGTATTGGGTAGTCGCAATTGAGGATGACCATTTAATTCAAGATCTGGGATCGCCTGCTTGAGCAGGTAATGCAGCAAATCACGTTTGTATCGCAATCGTGCTTCTTCAATAGTTTCACGTTCTCTAGCTAGTTGAGCTGCTGTACCCATTCCCGCGATGTAAGCTACATTTTCTGTACTAGTCCGTTTTCCTTGTTCTTGGTCAGCGCCAAACATGATTGGGCTCAATTGTATGCCATTCCTTATATAGAGAGCGCCTACACCTTTCGGTGCATAAAACTTATGTCCAGCCATGGTTAATAAGTCCACGTCCAGAGTTTCAACAGAGATCGGGATTTTACCCACTGACTGCGCAGCATCGACATGTAGTGCTATGTCCCGCTCCCGGGTAATTGCGGCAATCTCTTTAATAGGTTGGATCGTTCCTACTTCATTGTTGGAATGCATGATGGATACAAGTGTAGTGTCAGATCGGATGGCCTTCTTTACATCTTTGGGATCAACACGACCGTATTGGTCTACGGGAACAATACTAATTGCCCAACCTTCTTCTTGCAGATGATAGAAAGGCTGCAAGACTGAAGGATGCTCCACTGCACTCGTTATCAAGTGTTTGCCTTTGTGGTGTAATGCTTTGGCCATTCCCAAGATAGCCATGTTGTTGGCCTCAGAAGCACTGCCGGTAAAAATGATTTCTTCTGCACAGGCATCAATCAACGTTGCTATTTGTTGCCGCGCCCACGTTATGCCATCGGCTGCATGATGACCATAAATATGTGTTGATGAAGGATTACCAAAGTATTCGTGTAGAAATATTTCAATAGTCTTGATCACTTCAGACTCTACGGGCGTTGTGGCATTGTAATCAAGATAGATCGGTTGCTTCATTTTAGATTACGCTCTTTATCATAATATAGCTGGCAACCAACACTAGAAAAATGCCAAAACCACGCTTAAGCAAATCGGCAGGCAAACGATGACTAATCATAGTACCGGCCACACTTCCTATAATGGCTATAGCAGTAAAGTTGACCATCAAGCTATAGTCGATAGCGACAGCACCCGCATAACCCGCAAAACCGGCAAATGATTTAATCGCTACAATACTTAGTGACGTTCCCACCGCTTGCCTCATCGGTAAACCAGATAACAACACTAAGGCGGGCACAATTAAAAAACCACCACCTACGCCTACGACACCTGTAAGAATGCCCACGGCAATACCATGAATAGCGATATGTTTGTATTGGAATTCATCGCAATTTCCATCAGGACAATCTGCCACTGCTGCTGCACCAACAGACTTATGCTGTGGTTTTGTTGTCAACATTTTCCAGGCAGCGGCGTACATGACCAGTGCAAAAACACTTAACTGAATAGTGACGGGTGTAATAACACCTAATAACGCACCAGCATAAGTACCGATGACACCAAACGCACCAAATACTACGGTGACTTTTAGGTTTACATTACCCTTTCTCCAGTGCTGAAGTGATGTAATGGTTGCGGTGATTGCAACAATACCTAGGCTCATAGCGATGGCAGATTTTGGTTCTACATTTAAAAGGTAAAGTAGAGCAGGTGTTGTAGCAATCGATCCGCCACTGCCAAAAATGCCTAGCACTAGACCCGTTAACAAACCTGCAATTAATAACGAAATAGACATAATAACCTCTTACTACGTTCCTGACTCGATGGAATAGCCTGCTGCATGCCAGGCAGTCATGCCTTTTTTGATGACATGTACATCAGAGAAACCATGTTTTGCGAGTATCTGCGCAGCCTGTGCAGAACGACGATCAGTGCGGCAAATTGTCATCACCGTTTTCTCCTGAAAATTTTCTATTTCAGAAATTCTTTCTTCTAACTCTTCAACTGGAATTAATACCGAGCTATTCACATGACCTTGTTCGCCGACATAATCTTCAGCCGTACGAACATCCAATAATAATAAATCGTCACCTGCATTCATTTTTTTCTTTAATGTTTCAACATCGACCATAGGACCACGGCGAAAACGGGTGATAATACGTGGCAAGTAAGCAACTACCGCAAGCAAGGCCGTTGCCAAGATACCCATTTGAATATACTTTTGAATATCCCCTTCACCAGCGATCGCTTCACGTGCCGCATAACCTAAATAGGTATAAGCCACTGCGCCAGGAAACATGCATATATAAGTAGCAATAGAGTAATGACTAAATTTAATTTTGGTTAAGCCCAAGGCATAATTTAAAATATTAAACGGGAATAAAGGCACTAAACGTACAAAGGCAACAAACTTCCAACCTTCCCCTTCAACGCCTTGTTTTAATTGCTTCATGCGACCACCGGTTTTCTTTTCAACCCAATCATGCGCAAGGTATCGTGAAGCAAGAAATGAAATCATTGCACCGATCGTTGCGGCAGTAAGATTGTAAAAAGTCCCCATAACAGGACCAAACAAAGCACCACCTGCCAACGTAAGCACTGAACCGGGTAAGAATACAATAGTTCCGATAATGTAAATCAACATAAACACAATCGGGCCAGCGCTACCTGCATCATTAACCCATGCTTCTAATGCAGTCGCATCAAATTGATCTCGATAAATAATGGCAGCTGCAATACCGGCAACTAACAACAACATTATCCCAATGCGTAATATGTTTTTCATTTTAACTCTCCGACTTTTAATCCTGTAAAGTCAACATTTATAAAAAGCTCCCTCCGCATAATGGAGGGAGAAACCCTGTCTAAGGGGAGGGGTGACTATTTGTTATCATCATCGCCCCATTGACGACGATTGATAGCATAACTGGATATTTTTCCTTTAAAGGGTAACAACAACATGCCATGTATCCACGAAACATCCATTGGCTTATTGAACTTATGAATGCCGATTGTCATACCTTCATGTCCACCACGTGGTTCATCACGATAGGTTCCAAATAAGCGATCCCACCACGATAAATTGAAACCAAAATTACTATTGGCCTCATCATCTTCTACCGAATGATGAATACGGTGCATATCGGGTGTAACAACAAAGAACCGCAATACCGTATCCAATGTTTTAGTGAAACGAACATTACTGTGGTTAAACATCGCTAGTGCATTGAGCAAAACTTCAAATATCACTACCGCGACTACTGGCGGACCAAGCACGACAATGGTGGCGAATTTAATCAACATGGAAAGAATGATTTCAATGGTATGAAAACGCGCACCGGTAGTAACGTCAATATCCGGATCAGCATGATGAACGCGATGTAAACGCCACAATATGGGTACGGCATGAACCATGACATGCTGTAGATAGATAATAAAATCCATCGCAATCACTGACACGACGACAGCCACTATAAATGGAACATCATAGAAATTGAGTAGCCCCCAACCGTTGCTGGCAGCAAAGCTGGCTACACCAATAGCGGCGGCTGGAAACAATAAGCGCGCGATGAAGCTGTTAAAAAAGACCAGCCCTAGATTATTTAACCAGCGAACCGCTTTTGATGCCGTTAAGGCACGTTTTGGTGCAACGACCTCCCATAATGCCATAATGGCCAGGGTACCGACAAAAAAGCCAAGCCTAATTACTTTCTCGTTTTCCATTATAAATTGGTTCATATCCATGGTTCGCTCCTGTTCAAATATTGTTCACTCTAAGCATTGCTGGTTACTTTGCCCGTGCTATACTGAAATAATCATAATGCAATTATTCAAGTGATTAGTTGAATACTATAATAGCGCGGATACAAAACATGTCAACCACAAATTTTAAACATGATCTCTTTACCCAGTTCTCTCGAGTAGGCAAAGCAATGAGTAATGCTAACCGACTAGAATTATTAGAGTTTATTGCGCAAGGCGAAAGAAGTGTTGATGAGTTATCAAAAGTGTCCGGCCTCACTGTTGCAAATACCTCACAACATTTGCAGCAATTGCGTCAATCTGGGCTCATTCATTATCGTAAAGAAGGCTTAAAAGTCTATTACAGTCTAAGTGGTGACGATGTCATCACCCTCCTCGATGCTTTACGGGCTGTTGCAGAAAATCATATCGCTGAAGTCGAGAAAATGGTGAATACCTACCTAACAGTGAAAGATTCACTTGAGCCCATACCACGCGAAGAGCTGCTAGAACGGGCAAGAGATGGGTTAATTACCGTGCTGGATGTACGTCCAGCAGAAGAATATGCCGCGGGTCATGTGCCTGGCGCTATTAATATCTCATTGAATGAACTTGAAGAAAGGCTAGAGGAATTTGATGAAAAACAAGAGATTGTTGCTTACTGTCGCGGGCCTCATTGCGTACTGGCCTTTGATGCAGTAGCAAAATTAAGAGAAAAAGGTTTAAAAGCACGTCGTCTGGAAGATGGTTATCCTGAGTGGAAAACAGCTGGCTTGCCAACTGAAGGTTCAAGCTAAAACGTTGAGATTAACTACTCATAATACATACGGAAGCCAATTGAATATAAAACTGTATCCAAAAAAACTTGAGCACTACAGTGGCGGATAGCACAAAAAAGACAGCAAACGTTATATCCTCAACGCATTTTTAGCTCTGCTCCAGACTACTAATCACAAACAGTCATTCAGATTTTTAGAGCCAACATCCACGTCTCGGCGGAAACATACCCTCAATTAACTCAGCCATATTTATTGTCAACCGTTTCCTTTATTCACAAGTAATACTGTTAAATATTAATTCAATTATATTAAAAGGAGAGTTCTATATACTAAAGACTATAAAAACATCAGCAGATCGTAAATAATCTTGCCAGATAACATATAAAGAATAATCGCAATTAATTTTTTAATTTGCGTGGCTGACAATTTGAAATGCATTACATGATTACCTACATAACCACCGATGATTGCCGCAACAGTAACAGCGCCAAGAAGAAGCCAGTCAATCTCAACAAATGTAAGATAGGTAGAAAAAGCAGCAAAAGAGGAAAAAGGGATAACAAAGCTAATTGCGATTGCGGCTTCTTTAGCATTGTAACCTAGTAAAATTAATAGTGGGATCATAAGTGCACCACCACCAACCCCAAGCAAACCTGACACCACACCAACTACAGCACCAATAATAAAAAGCCAATAACCTTCACGACAATGAAATAAAGCTTCACGTTTTTGAAAAAGAAGTAGTGTTGCACTCGTTAATAAAAAGATAACAAGTAACCATTTTACAAATACCTCATTAATATAAATGCTCAGGTATGCGCCTAATGGTGTAGCAAATAATACTGCAACAATTAACGGAAGGGTGTTCTTTACATCCAGCACACCACGTTTCAGATTCATAACACTGGCTACGACAGTGCTTGATGTATTAATAAATAAACCGATCGCCTTAGCAAGGTTAAACGGCAAACCCAGCAGAGTAAATATTGGGACTAACGCAATGGCCGAGCCTACACCCCCCATCGCAAAAAGTGCTGAGAAAATAAGCGTTAAAATGCTGTAAAGAAGTATATCCATCATCCAACTCCCATTTTCTCTAACACTTCAGGCTACCAACGTTCAATCATCTCAACCATTTTTGCATAAAGATCAAGAATATTTGATTTCAACTCATCTTTACAGCCAAGCGCTTCTAATTGAACAGTAAGGTTAGGAGTGCTAACAAAAACTTCACCTTCTTTTTCATACAGACTAATCCGACATGGCATTAAAACATTTAATTCGGGCTGTGTATTCAATAATTCAGCCGCTAACGAAGGCATACAAAGTTCATATACTGAGGCTGCTTCATTAATTTCAAAACCCTGTTGTTCTGGTAAATTTTTAGAGAAAGGATAGACTTTCTTTAACCCCAGACTAATCTCTTTTGCATCATCTTCAACACGCTTTTCGATCTCTTCAAATGTACTCGTGGCTTTATGAGTAAAGATCAGGCTTTGCTCTGCTTTTTCATCTTCAACGTTTTGTGAATCTTTGTCTCCAGATTCACCCATCATTGATTTACAGCGATTCATCATAGACTGGCATTGCTCTTTCATTTTGGGTTCCATTTCATCCATCATTGTTTTGCATTGATTCATCATATCCA
>JALTJN010000402.1 GCA_027076405.1 Chromatiales bacterium | reverse complement strand
TCAATCACGTTATTCTTGCTCATAGTGGCGTATCTCCAATGGTTGTTTTGGTGTCTCTCAACAACAAATCAACCAGATACGCCGCTTTTTTTCAACTGCTCAAACACCAGATTCGGTTATAACTCCCCTATTAGCCACCTCAAATTCAACAGGCGCGTCCTCATTATCTTCATTCCTCGAAGAAATCAGTTCGTTGCGGGTGAATGAAAAAGCCTTACTTATGGTTACGCGTTCCTTCTCATCCAACTCGTGATATACCCACGCAGGCCCAGGGTACTCGCTTGAGTAGGACAGAATAACCTTGTTGTTTAACTTCCTAAATTCAATCATCTCAATTGGCTATTCCTCGACACATAACGGCTTGCATAAACGACCGAGCGTAAGCGAGGTCCGAGCCCGCATTTTTTGCGGGCGTTTTTGATGCAATGGTTATATGCCTTCATGACTCCAGCAAGCGCTTTACTAGATGCTCTGATCCAGGAACTGGATACCGCTCCCCCAAGGAATCTTCTATCCATAACTTAGAAAATACTATCGGCTCATCTAGCGCTTGAGATATCATATCCTCTCTATATAGAACGAGATCTTCCCTATCCTTCTCGTCAAGCCTAACACCTTCACCTGACTTTCCAAAAAACCGTCCTTCCCACTCGCCATTTTCATCCTCACCGGCCCACATATGAATAATTATTGGCCTACGCCCTGCATTAGCAATATGTATTGAAATATTAGCGGGCCCATACTCAGAGCACCCGTAATATTTCGGCTTAATCAGTAACTTTGCCCTGTCGAGAAGCCCGAAGTAAATTGATGCACTAAGACTCACAATCGAAATAATTATGGCCGTAATTGCGACTCCAAGTGTCCACGCTTCAAAAGTCGTCATAAATGTATCCGGTTTGGCATATAACGCCTTGGCTCAGGTGCGGCAAAAAGCGGAGCGAGGAACGAGCGCCTTGTTATATGGCAACATCATCTGCCACCCATTCAGATATTGATGAATAAATTGTAGTGTGATTGACGCCGCATAAATCGACGAACTTGGCTGCTGACTCGTGATTAGGGTCAATTACATATATTTTTTTAGAACTGTTCTTCCTGAGATTTTCACTCAATAATATGCGCGCCTCTAAATCAAGCGGAGGGCATGAGTAGCCAGCGATTATTATGCGATCTGCCTCTTCAAGCTTGGCCGCAGACAGATTCCATAACTTCTGCATTGATGAGTGCATCATATTTCTTTTGCCAGAGACGGGTGGCACTATTATAGGTTTTAGATATACCAATCTGGCACCCGGCCTCCAGCGAAGTGATGGGACAATATGTCTTGAATTAATCACATGAATTTCACGATTCGGATGAAATAGAGCACTAGGTCGCGGGCTGTCTGAGGTGTGTTTTGACTGCCAACTCATTGAGCCATGCAGCTTTAATATTGCTACGCCTTCATGTTCTTTACTTATGGAATTGAATTCTGGATGGTTTCTTGCGCCGGGGCTGCTAACAAAATCATCCAGCCTATAGCACCCAGGGAAAACGAAAACCCCCGCTCTATTGTTTAATGTGATTTCTTGCAGTGCATTTTCAATTACGAGATCATAATTGAATGTAATTATGGTGAGATCTTCTGGGTGTTCTAGTTTGCGTAATTCACATAATATAAAGCGATATATAAGAGAACGCCTACCTAGTTTTAAATCATTAGTCGTGACTGCGAGAACTTGTTGCAAAAGGGTAAGTAGGCTTAGAAATCCTGTGTGATAACTGCTTCCACTCGGCGAATCCACCGCCTTTAAATATAAATATGTAGCCGAAGTTTCTAGCGAACGTATAAGCGCCTTGGAATAGTCACCAACTAAAGCATTTAATGTGTCTACTACACTCTTTCGCAGCACATGCTTACCTGTTCGAGCAATTTCAAAAAAATCTGCATCTAGCGGTGGTCTTTTGCTCAATGCGCCGCCACTTCTAGCGGCGCGTGAGACGCCAGAACCTAATAACATTACCGTTTTCATCGGATACAGCTCATATAACGATTTGCATAAGCGGCGCACAAGCCGCGTAGCGGGTTGGGCGTCCGAGTGAGCGAAGCGAACGACTTGATGCATTTGTTAGAGGTTTTTACTTGCATTGATCCTACGGTAGCTGAAGCCTTGCTTGTTGGTTTTGCTTGCTGAGTAATAATTGATTGGCACACCGAAAAGATTAGTTAATTTTTTAAGGCTAGCTTGTATCTCTTTTAGCTTCATAGAGTTGTCGTTCACATTAAACATAAGGTGATAAAATGATGACCAAAATATTGCAGCATCACTGAAGTTTACTGGCTCATATGGCCCAATAAGCGAATGGCACTTGCTATTTACTAGCATCTTCTTCGCCAATGCTTCGTTTACCATGCTACATGCGGATAAAAACAATCGCCTATAATCAAGGCATGGCCTTATTATTTCTCCAAGCTCTTTAAAGGATATTGAATCTAGAGTTGTTTCCATCGAGTTGGAGCTTCCATGACATGATATATGGAGGTAACGATATTTTGAGTCCTCGAACCTGTCCATTACTTCATCTAGCTCTCTTCTTGTGCGAATGTAAAAGTAGATTGGATTTTTCCCATTCAGCTTAAGAATATTCGACAGCAATTTCCCTTCGTATCTCTCGTGCGCCTCATCATCAAAAGACAAGGATTCAATGATGAATACATCAGGCTTGCTACGAGTCATATTCCATCCACATTAATCTTTTTTTACCTCTAACGCTTCACATCAGCAGACCAAAAACCGCCTAGCGGTTTTTGGTCTGCTGGATGTGATTGTTATACGTTTCTTCAAGTTACGGCCCAATTAAGAATTGACCAGCTTTTTCAAGCAGCGGCTTATACTTCATCGCTTTTGATGCCACTGAGTCAAATAGACGTATGTGCTCTACTGCACGCTTCCATCCCGGGCTGCTTTTTATATCTGACTCTTTTTCTTCATTTTGCAGATATACCTCAGCAACTTCAGATAGCATATTCTTAAATGCTGCTTTCAGCCCCTTAGATCCATAAATATTGTAACGATTTATTGAATCCTCACTTAGACGCACCAGTTCCAGTAATATGGTCCTCAAAATAGAGTTTGCCGACAATTCTGTTATCGATTCCTTAAGTTTATTTATGCTTTCTTGAATTACTTCGATATCTTCATCATCAATTACAGCTTCTTTTGGTAGGCGAGTTGCGCAGACTTCTAGGAGTGCTTTTTCAGCTTCTGATACTTCGCGTATATTTTGATTTATCGCTTGCGGATACATTAAGTTACCAAGCGACGAGAGGCCATTTTCTAAAACCGTTCTCTCCTCTTCGCTCATGTCTGCGTTTGCTAGATCCTGAAGGAAATCGGCATATAGCTTATGCAGCTCAGTAATTGCCTTTACTCCAGCAAGTGATAAATCTTTTCCGTCTTTCGGCACGGCCTCCCCTAATAGTAATGGAATTAGTTGGGCTCCATATTGTTGGTTTGGTTTTAGGATTTCCAATATTGCCAATAAACGGCCAGCCGAATTAGGGTACTTTGGTTGTCTTTCCATATCCATTTTCTACGTATAACGACTTGCCTCAGCCGACGCCGGAGGCGCGCCAGCGACGTAGGCGGTCGGTTGGAGGCATTTGTTATACGTTTCCCACATACTTACTAAATATCCGTTTTATTTGGGCCTCAAGAAGCATTTGAT
>JALTJN010000401.1 GCA_027076405.1 Chromatiales bacterium | reverse complement strand
TGTGCCCATGCTAAATTGTCCGAAGATGCGATACCTTCCAGAACAAAGCCCTTGGATGAACATATATGAGCCAGCAAACTGAATCTTCAATCGCTGTTGCTCTCAAGTATGATGGTAAAAATGCACCTAAAGTCACCGCGAAAGGTCGCAGTGATATTGCCGAGCAAATTATCGAGCTGGCCAGAAAACATAATGTACCACTCACAGAAAATAAAGAGTTAGTCAGCTTATTAGCCACTCTTGAACTTGGTGAAGAAATTCCGGAGGCACTCTATCTTGCTGTTGCAGAAATTATTGCCTTTGCTTACATGCTAAAAGGAAAAATACCGGAAGGATTTGAGCAAGAATAGCTATTTAGAAAATACACACTTTTAAAAAAATGTGAGATTATTATTCCGGTAAACCATCAAAGAAGATAACTTCTCCGGTTTCTAATGAATACTCAGCCCCAACAATCAATAAACCATGGTTATCACTCAACTCTTCTAAAACATTAGAACCATGTCTTAACTGATTTGCCGATGCGCGAACATTAGCTAGCATCGACTGCTCAACTAAAGCATCATCATCATTCCATAAATCTGTGGCCTTAAAAGGCTCAACAGATGGACGAATACGATCAACAATTGCTTTAATATTTTGTGACTGCTCAGAGTTGGGACGTTTTAACTCTTCAACTGTAGCGCAGATAGCGCCACACTGAGAATGACCTAACACAACCACAAGGCGTGTTTTAAATTGAGATGCTGCAAATTCAACACTGCCAATTTGTGAAGGCGCGACAATATTTCCTGCAACCCGAATCACAAACAAATCCCCCAGCCCCTGATCAAAAACAATTTCAGCAGGTACTCGAGAATCGGAACAACCAAGAATAATAGCAAAAGGTTCTTGCCCTTCGGTTAACTCATCACGTTTGGTATGCGTCATCATCGTTTCGACAGATCGCAATCCTTTAACGAAACGCTGGTTACCTTCTTGCAGACGTTTAAGCGCGTCTTTAGCTTCAATCATAAAATAAAATCCAAGGATAAAATTTAGCTAAATTAATAGCAGATAAAACAGCCTAAACTTAAAAACTTACACCCCTTTAATTTAGTTCCAGGGTTTGAATAATCACTAACTAAACAAAGTGAAATTTTAAAACCATAAATTTTCCACTTTTTAAAATATGGCGGAGAAGGAGGGATTATTCGGCCTATCGGCCTCACCCTTATGAAGGCCATCCCTGGCCTTCACCCTACGGGCCAGCCTTTGGCTGTTCAAATTCGTTCCCGACGAATTTGTCGGGCTGCCTCCGCTTCGCTGCGGCATTCATGGGGTTCCACCCCATATCAAACCACCTTAATTTATATCGAGGGTTCGAATGCTCACTAAACAAAGTGAAATTTTAAACCATAAATTTTCCACTTTTTAAAATATGGCGGAGAAGGAGGGATTCGAACCCTCGATAGGGATAAACCTATACACACTTTCCAGGCGTGCTCCTTCAGCCACTCGGACACTTCTCCAAATCCTAAAATAACGTTATTACGCTTATTTTGAGGACGCGCAAGATTAAACCAGTTCCCGCACTTTAGCAATTCATACAATAAACCCCACAATAACATTGTTATTATTGTGTGAAATTTAACCTTTCGTCACTTTTTTTGTGATGCGGTTCACATATAAGAATGTTATAATATTCTCGTTTACTGGCGGATTAACTCTCCACAAATGTAAACAACTATGTCCACACTAAAAATATTACTTCAGTTTTTAAATTTCCAACCGCTAAATAATTTAGACGTGCATCAGGATTTAAATATGCGTAAATTTTTACCTTACATTGCCGGATTATCACTCATTCTTGTTATCCTGAATGCTTGTGCTCCTCAAAAACCGGCTTTACAGCATATTCGTGATGCAGGTGTTTTACATGTTCTCACTCGTAACGCTGCGACAACTTACTTTATAGGCCCCAATGGCCCTGAAGGTCTCGAATACGATTTAGTTAAAGCATTTGCTGACTACCTGGGTGTTTCTTTAAAAATAAGTGTCGAAGATAACCTGAAAAACATGCTCTCGAAAGTTAAGGAAAACGAAGTTGATTTTGCAGCCGCAGGCTTAACGGTGACAGCAGAGCGCAAAAAAACACTACGTTTTTCAACAAGTTACCAGTCGATCACACAACAGTTGGTGTACAACCGCAGTATGCCGCGACCAAAAACAATGGCCGATGCTATTGAGGGAATGATGGAAGTCATGGCCAACAGTAGTCACGTTGAACAACTTATCAAACTAAAAGAAAAATACCCGCAGCTTACCTGGGATGAAAATAAAAATACCGGTAGTACCGAGCTTTTAAACCTGGTGGCAGAAAATCTGATTGATTTTACCATTGCTGATTCCAACGAATATTTGCTTACCCGACGTTTCCACTCAACCTTGCGCAGTGCCTTTAATATTTCAAAGCCGCAAAAGCTGGCATGGGCATTTTCAAAGCATGGTGATGACTCACTTTACAATGAAGCCAACAAATTTTTATCCATGTATCAAAGATCTGGTCAGCTTGCCCAGTTATTGAAGCGTCACTACGGTCATGCACGTAATTACCAGTACGCAGGCACCACAACCTATCTTGCTCACGTTCGTTACCGCCTGCCTCGTTACCAGGAAATGTTTGAACTTGCCGGAGAAGCTAATGAGCTGGATTGGCAATTACTCGCTGCAATCGCTTATCAAGAATCTCACTGGAACCCTCGGGCTATTTCACCTACCGGTGTAAGAGGCATTATGATGCTAACTAACTCAACCGCAAAAGATTTAGGTGTAAAAGATCGTACCGTGCCGGCACAAAGCATTAAAGGTGGCGCTAAATATATTCGCCAGTTATCTAAAAAGTTCTCTGACAAGCTGGACGAGAAAGACCGGCTCTGGTTTACCCTGGCAGCCTATAATGTGGGTTTCGGGCATGTTCAGGATGCCCGTATCATTACTAAACGGCGCGGCGGTAACCCGGACAAATGGGTCGATGTAAAAGAAAGTTTACCGTTATTACGCAGCAAACGCTGGTACAAAAAAACCCGCTTTGGTTATGCCCGCGGCAATGAGCCGGTGAAGTACGTAGAAAACATTCGTAGTTATTATGATATTTTGCATTGGCATCTTGCAAAAAGTAATCAACAAGAAGAGAAAGTCGCATACGTATCCCCTGCCTTGTAATAAACCTGACCCGTCATTTCCTGCTTCGGGAATGACGAGCCATTGTGCTTTATCCCGCGTTCAGATTAATTAAACAACTCTTCTTCCATTGATAAATAGACCTGATAAGCATTGCGGCGGTTAGCTTCTTTAAATGCCGGTAACTTTTCAAACTCACTCCAGTCCGTTTTGTCATAGGTTTCTGCGAAGTCATCAAGATTTTTTACTGCCTCAGCCATCACTCGGCGAATTTTTGCTAAATAACGTCGCGTTGCTGTGATTGCCTTGTTTGGATCTTTTGCCGCCGGACCATGGCCGGGAATCAGCGCCTTTATTTTACCGGTTTCCATTTGAATCAAGGTCGCCAGCCATGTTTTTGTATTTGAATCACCTAAATAAGGAACACGACCTTCAAATATAATATCGCCCGAAAAAAAGACCTGCTCAGGTTCAACCAGCAACGTTAAATCACCATCAGAATGAGCAGCTCCGAGAACATCGAGTGTAAATTTGGTGTTACCAACTTTAAATGACACTGGTTTATCAATAATCATGTCAGGTGAAACCAGATAAGTTGATTTATTCACCCAGGGAGATAACGCAAAGCGACGATCTTCAAGCAATGACTCCGCTTTCGGTGAACCGAGATAAATCATTGCGCCTTTAGGTGCAATAATTTCAGCGCCAAGTTCTTTAAAGACCTGCAAACCATAAATATGATCCGCATGGTAATGACTCACTATCACTTTTAAAATAGGCTTATCCGTCACACTACGAATTTTTGCTAAAAACATATTCGCTAAAGATGGCGTACCTAATGTATCAAAAACAACAACGCCCTCCTCTGTCACAATAAAACCGGCGTTGGATATAAAGCCTTCATTATCGGTTGCGATACCTGCCTTGCCCTGAACATAGTAAACATGTTCAGAGACCTGTTTTAATTTCATCTCAACATCAGCAGCAGGATAACTTGTTTTAGTAGTTTGATTACAGCCCAGTAAAATACCGGAAATAATAAAAATAAATACCAATCGCATTAAGAACCTCTTTTTTTCTCTTTACGTCGTTTTCTAAAAAAATCTGTCAGGATCTGGCCACATTCTGTCGCCATAACACCATGAGTGACTTCTACTTTATGGTTCAAACAATCCGTACCCAAAATAGAAAATGCACTTTGCTCAGCGCCCGCTTTAGGATCAAAAGCACCATAAACAACCCGTTTAACACGCGAATGAATAATTGCGCCGGTGCACATAATACAAGGTTCCAGAGTGACATAGAGAGTGGTATTAAGTAATCGATAGTTACTTATTTTCTTTGATGCATTACGCAATGCGATTATTTCAGCATGCGCGGTGGGATCGTGATCAATAATCGGACTATTCCAGCCTTCACCAATCACCTCATCATCCAGAACAACAACCGCACCTACCGGCACCTCACCTTCGGACTCGGCACGTTTCGCAAGCTCCAAAGCATGTTGCATCCAAAAAACATCTAGAGACTCTTGTTCAGATTGATCATTCATATTTTTAAGCCGTGTTTAGAACACCAAGTAAAGATAAAAGATAATAAACCACGGGGAACACTGGGGGCACGGGGAATAAAATATAAATAACTTTCCCAGTGTTCCCCGTGCCCCCAGTGGTTTTTACATCTTTAAGGTTTTCTTGAATATTTAGGTACCGGAGTCGCTTTAATACAACCATCTGACTCAATAACAAGTTCTAAAGTAAAACAACCACCCTACTCTAAATAAACAGCGACTCCGGTACCTTTTCAATAAGATTTTTCTTTTATTTTATATTTTCAAGTTCTGCCAGTTCACGATCTCGCATTCCTAGCAAATATAAAATAGCATCTAAACCTAAATTGGCAATAGAGTGTTTAGCCTGTTCCTTAACAACCGGTTTTGCATGAAAGGCAACCCCTAAGCCGGCAATGGCCAACATAGGTAAGTCATTAGCTCCGTCACCTACGGCAATCACCTGCTCTGTGCTAATGCCTTCTTCTTCGGCAATTTTAACCAGTAACTTTGCTTTCATCTGGCCATCAATGATATCGCCTTTTACTTTACCTGTGAGTTTACCTTTTTCAAAATCAAGTTGATTGGCATAAACATAATCCACACCCAGCTTTTCTTTTAAGTAATTAGCAAAATAAGTAAAGCCACCTGAAAGAATTGCCACCTTATAACCAAAGTGGCGTAAGTGACTAATTAAGCGAGCGGCACCTTCCGTAATAGGTAAACTTTCTGCTATCGCTTTTAAAACAGATTCATCCATCCCTTCAAGCAAAGCCATGCGCTGGCGAAAACTTTCTGAAAAATCAATTTTGCCCTGCATGGCAGACTCAGTAATCGCAGCAACTTGATCACCTACACCGGCTGCTTTTGCCAGCTCATCGATCACTTCTACTTGAATTAATGTTGAATCCATATCAAAACAAACCAACCGGCGACTTCGACGATAGAGATTATCTTCTTGTACTGCGATATCAAGATCGAGTTCTTGAGAAATATGTAAAAAGCGAGAGTGCATGGCGGCAATATCATCCACCTCACCACTTAAAGAAAGTTGTACTGAAGCACCCCGTGAATTTTCAGGATGAGTATCTAAGGATAAGCGACCAGATAAACGGCTGATTTGTTCTATATTAAAACCTTCATCTGTAACAACTTCAGTCACACGCGCTAAATGGCGCGCAGTGATTTGTCGCCCGAGTAAAGTCACAATATGTTTAGCTTTACCTTGTGCATTAACCCAATGTTCATATTCATCTTTAGAAACAGGAGTAAAGCGGGCATTAAGATTTAATTCGTGCGCTTTAAATAAAATATCTTTAAACACCGAACAACTTTTATCGTCATCAGGTGATTCAATTAAAATACCCAGCGACAAACTTTCATGAATCACTGACTGGCCGACATCTAAAATATTAACATCATAGCTTGCCAAAATACCGGTTAGGGTTGCAGTAAGGCCGGAACGATCCTGACCTGTAATAGTAATAAGAACAACTTCTGACACTTTTTGCTTCCATTAAATTATCATAATATTTGAATTTAGTATTATACCTTAAATTCGCAATCTATTAGATAAAATAAAGAATCTTTAAATAATTTTGGGAATAAAACAGGCACTCGGCTCCATTACGCTTACAATTTAAACTCAAGGCGTTGCTGGAAAAAACTGAAAAACCAAACCCAACACAAAAATACCTACCCCCCACCAAGCCATAGGTATAAAGAAAAAACTTGGACGGCTAGCGGGATCACCTAATACATCATGATGGGCTTTGCGTAATAATTTTTTAAAGGTAGATAGTTCTTCTTCTGTCGCTCGAATGGCTTGTATCTTTTCAGCAGCACCATTGTAGTAGTAAGCAAGTAAATAAATAAGAGGGCCCGAAATAAGAAAATCATACGTTACAAGTTTATCTGAGGGAAAATCCCCAAGAAACATATACACAACAAAAGGTACCAAGAATACAAAAAAACCTCGACCAGCCCATAAAATATACATACTACCCCCAAATATATTATAATTACTGTTTAAAATTAAGTGAATTTATAACAAAAATATTATTCTTATACAAACCCCTTAATTTAGAATTAAAGTCAATCTATCTTTTGACGATAATTAATAACATAATTTTCCACATTGTTTGAACATGCAATACAAAATTCATATGTCGACAAACTACACAAGTAAAGATAGCCGAATGAAAAACAGATCTTTTTTCCACCGCAAAATAATTTCACTACTCCTTTTAACCTTTATATTATTCTCGATAAATATTAACGCGAAAGAATTTACTGCTGGAGTTACAAAGGATGAATGGAAAATGTATCAATTATGATTTTCAGTGTCATTGGGCATATATTCATCGAAAAAAATCAATATATTGAAGGCCCTATAACATCCGTTTTTATAAGATATTAGGCTGTTATAATAAAATTTAAGCGTTTAATAATTGTTAAGAGGAAAAATAAAGTAATGAATAAATATACAAAAAAAACATATATTTTAATTATTCTCTGTTTGTTGCCGATCATAACACATGCGGAACTATCGCCCGAATTCAAAATGGAACAACTTATTCGTGAGGCAAAAATTTCATTTAATCAAAAATCATACAATAAAACACTGTCTATCTTTAAAGAGATTTACGCACTTAATAGTAAAATACCCCCAAGTGCAAGATATATGCTTGCAGAAACGTATTACAAGAATAAACAGTTCTATAACGCTAAAATAGAATTTGAAAATTACGTTAATCAAACAGGGAAAAAAGGTCGTTTTTTTAAAAAGGCGATGAATCGGATAGCCAAAATAAATGTAATGCCCTGGCGAGATCAATACAGCGCTTATAACTCAAATATCCATTCTGAAGCAGAAGCCGCCGCATGGCGAGGCGACTTTGAAAGACTAGAACGATTGAACAAATTAAATCCTAAAACTTTATCCAATAACAAAGTTATTTCTCAGCTGACAAAAGCAAATGATACCAAAGGTCTGTTCTTTTTATTAAAGAAAAAAATATATTTAGGAAACAACCAGGATGCTATTAATAAAATAAAGAAAATTATAGCCGCAGGTGACTTTGATACCTTACATAAAATCAACTCGCTAAGTCCAGATATATATGATGTACAAAATAGCAATAATAAATTGTTTGGCTTGCCTGAGATCCAGAACGCATTATTATATGAACAAGGTGCCAAAGGTTATAAATTTTTAACCAAAGCAAAGAATATTGGCTACGTTTATGACTATGCACCTGTTAAGAATTTTTTGAAGTCAAAGATACAGAAACATGATTTTTCTGTTTTGGATGAGTGGGTCAAGAATGACTCTTATAGTCTACGCCTGGACTATGTACTGCATGAAATATTAGATGTATTTAGAGTACCTGGCTTATTATATCTTCTAAAAAATGATGTACGCCTTGATCCAGTAAAATCACGCATTGCAACATACCTTAATGGATTGCTCGACTCAGAAAATTATACCCAACTTAAAAAGATTGCAAAATTTGATTCCGGCACAATAAATGAAATTTTTCGAAATAAAAACTTCATAGAGAGGTTAATTGATAAAAATACACGTATGGCTGTATTTATACTGAAAAAACCCTGTCACATATACCCAAGCTCACAACGTGACCTTTGGGCAAGCAGCTCAAAAAATCCAACTTGCCAGAAACTACCAGAGATTGCGAGGCATGCTTACGAAGATGCTGCAACATCTAATAATATTCCATCCATAAAAGAAATGATGTCTTCTCTGGAATTTTTCAATATACATTGGCGCTTATATTATAAAGGTTTTAGTGAAAATTACGCAGATATCTCAGATGATGATGAACAAAAAGAAATGCTCAGTAAAAACCGGGAATTTATTCGTTACGCAAAGAAACGAGGAACTTGTTCTGCGCCCTCTCCTTTCGGTTTTCGACGCGGTAGCGATATAGTTTATGAAGCTAATTCAGTTAATCTATTATCACCGCAGTTTATTTCGTGCATGTACGACGATAGCTTATTATTTGCATGGCCATGGATATGGCTCTCAGGTGATGAAATCACATATACACCAGAAGAGTATCTCCCATTTGTAAAAAAACATTTTAATAAAAAAAATAATCCTTTAGCTATAGAAACTGTATCCGGATCTCATGTATACACAGAAAAGGAAAATGAATTTTTTGAAAATTTCTTTCTGTGGGGAAAAGGTATTTTTGGTGATATATCTGAAAACAAAAATATTTCAAAAATAAAACCCACGATTGAATTTTATTGCAATCAACTTCCAGAGCAGAAAAAACGCTCAACGATACAAAAAGAAGCTGTATCACTGGGTGCTTGTCAAGCAGTTGATTTTCCTTTGGATGTATTTAAAACATATATGGCATTCTGCAAACCAGAATTAGAACATGCGAAATGCTATAACAAACCAATTCTGTCAGAAGTTAAAAAAACCGAAAAACGAAAAATATTAATTGAGTTTGGTGCAAAGTAAACTGCATATCAAATAGTGTGTTGGTGACGAATAGATATTCGACATCAACACGACTTAACACAGCATTTTAGTCATCATCAAAAATATCATCATCATTTATCGGAGTTAATTCTTCCTTATCACCCAAAGGTGAATTAATTGGTACACCATTAGCTTTATCAATAGCCACCAGTTTGGCATGTGTTTGCCGACGCAGATTAGCTGCATTATCTTTAATCTTTAAAACTTCGACTGCTTCATCATGGTAGGGGTTAAAACGATCTCTTTTTCTTTTTGCCTTAAATTTTATATTTTTATAATCGAAGGAATCTTCATCAAATTCTGCCCCGAAGCCCATCAACAGCCTGGTTGCGACACGATTCCCCACAGGATTCCCGAAATCAAAATAATCAGATACCCCATAGGTGTCTTTGCAAGTCACATGTTTTGGAATGGGACGACAGGCGTAAAGAAATATCTCAAGCAGCTTGTTATACCGCTTATCGACAAACCGGTGTCCTCTATCGTTTTTGGAAGAGTACTTTGTGGTTACTCTGGCTAAAGCACAACTACTATTGTTAATATGTGATTGTAAAGTCGTGCGTTGTTTAAGAGGGGGCACTAAAGAGCAATATTGTTTAACCATACTTGTTAAAATGGTCATTTGCTGTTTACCGATCGACTCGTCTACGCGGATTTCTGAAACCTTTTCAAATAGCCAGTAAAATATCGAGCCATAACTATACCACTTATGATACTCGCCATAGAGAATATCACCGTTACCCAATAGAGATTTTGACAAAGCCAACACTTCATCTTTTGATAAATTAAATTTCTTTTTCATCACCAAAGCTGGCAAGCCCGTGCCGAGCCAGTATACTTTTGTTTGTAAATCCATCGAATGAATGAAAGAGGGCAGCAGATACTTTGCAACAGCAACGTCCATCCCCAAAACGGAGCTCGTAGATGTAAAAACAAAACCATGCTGGGTAATGTAATCGATATATTGTTGATACTGTTGTACCAGCTTATTTTTCTCACTACGTTTTGCTGCTAAATAAGCCTGTTCAAATGTTTTCAGTAAATCTCTGGCATTCCATTCCTTACTTTTTATTTGGTAACCATTAGCGACAAATAACTTGACTGCCTTAAGGTTTCCCGTAGCAATTAGAATATTAATATATTTTTGAACATCAATTTTCTGCTTTAATAAAAACTGTAAACCATTATAAGGATGAAATTTTAACAGGGTTTTAACCGTATAATAGCCATACAAAGTTTCTTCATTCCGCTTTTGCAAGGTGCGTAGACGATCAAGATCTCCATGATAGGCAGCAGCATCAGCTTCTGAATACACTTTTACGGGAGTGCGGTAAACGCTATAACGAGTTTTCCATGGCATAGCCTCAATTTGAGCAATACGCTTCATGGATGGACGGAAAAAGCGCCCTTTTTTACCTGCTGAATTCACGTAATTTTCAAATAAACTTCGTGCTTTTATATATTGACCGTTTTTATAAAACGTTTCTGCATACATATAATGCGCACCCGCAGGCACCTTAATGCCTAAATTAAAAATTTCCTCCAAGACTATTTTGGTTTGCTTATATTGGTGTTGATTAAATAAACCCTTCGCCTCACGAATAAGCTTTTCTAATTTAAATTTAGGTGCCAATTCTGCGTGCGATGCAAACGAAACCATAAAAAATAAAAAACAACATAATATTTTTTTCATAACAGCGCCTTTTTATTCCTTTGTTTTATTTTATATACATTATATTACTTCACCCTGCAAAGATAATTTTCTCATTTGTCAGTATTTATGATCTTATTTTTTTAGTAAACTCATATTTTTAATCATTTTTATATCTTCCTCAGCATCCAGTAAAGTCTGGTTGGGTGCACAAATTGTTGTCGCATAAGCTGTTTCATCATAAATAGATTTGCTTAAGTATAATATGTACGTTTCACCAACAATAAACTTTAACCCACACATTCCAGAACCAACCAACATTGTAGTTTTAAACTTACCTGACAACGCCCCCTTAAATATTGTTATCGTTTTAAAGTTTGTTATTTCAGGTCGATAACCCCGTTTTCCTGAAATAACTAATTCTTTTAACCCTGGCTTATTAATTGATATAACTTTTGCCAAAACAATATTGGGGGTTATTTTAAAAGCATGCCGGATTAATTCATTTCTGTCGTTTGACCAGATAGAACAGGAACAGGCAAATGCGTTATTAGACATCACAAGAAAAAGTAATAATGGAAAATATTTTATATTAATGACTCTCATAATATTATTTTTATTATCGAAAAAACACTCAAAGTTTATCGACTATTTTATTTAATGTATCAACGTGTTGTAAAATATAAATAATCCCTTTGCGATAATTTGCTGCTTTAATCTTTTCTGCCAGCATCATTACCGTGTTGCCGTCGTTATCTTTTATTGAAGTATCAACACCCGCCATAACCAGACGGGCAAACATTTGATGATTGACATTCTCTAATATCGCACGGTGTAAAATAGTTTGTCCCTGCTCATCCTGATTATTAAAATTTAATTTTGTTGCAGCGTATAACGGAATAATACCAGAATCAAAATAGAGATTAATATTTGAGTATAACGGTGTTTCCCCTCTGTCATTGCGAACTGTCGGGTCAACTTTTTCAGCTAATAACATTTGAATATGTTTAATATCTGTTGCATAAAATAATGCATTTTGATGATGAGCATCGAGAACATGAATATCAACAGGGGTTTTTAGTAATTTAGACAAAATAACATCTGAAACATTCTGTTGTAACAAGCCGTGAATCAGGTAAACCCCGTCTTTGTCCTGATGATCAACAGCTGATCCGGCAAGAATAAGTGCCTCTGCAACTTCAGATATATTTTTTGAGCCTATTCCCTCAAGTGGAATATTTCCATAGCGATCCTCTGCCATCACATCGGCTCCAGCTTTAATTAATGCTTTTGTTATCGCCGGGTTTGGGTTAAGCAAAACCGCAAAGTGTAACGGTGTGCGCAGAAATTTATCCCGCGCATTAACATCAACCCCGGCAGCGATCACCGTTTCAAGAACCCGCACATCATTTGAGTATGAAACAATAAAATGAATAGCCTGTGTACTGTTAGAACCTTTGGCCTGAAGATCTGCCAGCTCAATGTGTTTAAGCGTTTCTGCTGTTACCGTTTTCCACCAGTCGTTTGAGCAGGTAAATTGATTATTAACATCAAAACAGGGAGAGGCAGTAACAGGAGTGACAAGAACAACAAAAAATAAAAATCTAATTTGATAAAACCGATTAAGGAGACAACGCAACACCATAATAACCTGCTATTTATTTTAATATTTTAAAGTGTAGAACATGTTTATCGATATTCAATATTCTTGTATTGAATTTCTTCTAAAATTTACCGTCCCATGGCCAATACCAGTTTTCAATTTTATTTTCGCCTTTCACAGCAAAACCATAACCATCAAAATAACCGGCCTTCTGATTGCGTAGCAAGATAAAACCAGTAAGATAAATAACGCTGCAAATAAGGATTAACAAAACACCGTCATCACTAAACAGTTGTAAAAATGGTTGCATGGTAAATAAACTGATAAAACCAATAAGTGCAACAGAAATGTCAACCTTGCCTGCCATAATTATACTCACACGCGACCCCGACAAGGGTGCAAGCGCAATAGTTAAAACAAACCACGCAGGTATAATGCCAAACAATAATCCAAATCCAAAACTATCTATTATTTGTCGCCAATCGGCTGATAGCAGCCAACCCAGCCAGCCTATAGAGACACTCCAGAGTAACACATGAAATATGACGACAAATTTAATCCATAGCCGGTTCATTTTAAATACCCCTTTAATCACCTGCGACAAGAGTTGTCATTAACCATTGATTATTATTTCGTTCAACAAAGCAGGCACGGTAATCAATTGGTGAGCGAACCTTTGTTGAGAGAACATAACCCTGAACGTTTTGTTTTAATTGTATTTTTTGCCATGTTTGACTGGTTTGCCATTCGTCGACTTTAACAATGGAATAAGAAAGCCGCGTTATTACCGGGCTGTTGCTTGATTCGCTGGCATGAACTGCAATATTTTTACCCGTCAACACACCGTGAGTAAAGACATCGAGTTGTTGTGGAAAGTCGGTGAAGCTGCGAGGCATACAATATAAATGTGTATTATCCTGATCAGAACTTAAACGTCCGCCACCTTGACGAAGCGCAGCCAGTTGTTTAAATAAAGCCGCTTGACGCTGTTTCCATATTTTTACAAATTCAGCTTTGCCACCTTCACCACCAAAACTATTGAGCACATCATCGGCAAGTATTTTTTCAATGGCTGAAAAGTCCTTTGTCGCAATCGTATTATCCAGTTCATGTAAAAATTGTCTTAAGCTGGCCGGTTTGGGGTCATCATCGAGCGGGGAAATACTTTCAACTAACGAGCAAAATGCTACCTCGCCATTTTTTATTTCAATAGAATCAGGGTTATGCCAAATATGTGTTTCCTGCAAAGGGGCATCCGCTGTCTCTCCCTCTTTCATAATAGTGACAGAGATTCCTTCTTTGCATGCACTAAAGCGAAGCGGCCAACTCGATGTTAGTCGATAAAGTTGTTTTTGTTCACTGGGGTCAAGCAAAATAAATTGCTCACCATGCACTCCACGTTGCCAAACGGTACCCAGTAAAGGTTCAAACCCATTCAGCTCAAGCCACTGCAAACGAATAAAGGTATCGGTTGGTGCTGCTAGCGTAAATTGATAAACCGGTTTACGCTTGTCGTTGTCATAAAGCAAAATCGTATTGCCTTCACGATGTTGACTCACTAACACATCCCAGTCTTTTTCGGCTAAAGCAGCATGCTGAAAATAGAGCACCCCCTGCTGTTGCAAATGTTGACGCAGGGAAAGCGCACTTTCTTCTGCCGTTACATTAACAGCAAAAAGAAGCAGGCTAAAAAATAATAAAACAATACGATTTATCATACCGATTTTTTCTATTACAATAATGGCAACTCTTATTAAACCAGCCACCAACTCCAAAAACATGACTATAACCTGATGAGCTCAAAAACCGAAGTTAAACCACTGGCCGAATACCGGCAAACACTGGTGCAAAAAGCCCCTGAAGAAAGTGTGCAGCTGTTTGACAAGCACTGTAAAGCCGGTAAAAAAATTGCCGCTATTCAGTTACTAAAAAAATACGGTATATTATAAAGCTAACTAACTGGCCGATAAGGCAAACGGCTTAAATACCTGCTACTCGCGCTTTAATCTACCCGCCTTGCAACCTCTGAATTCTATGCTCTCACTATACTTAGAACCAATACAACACCGTCTACTCTTTACAGTGTCAGGCATCAGCTGAGGTGCCAGACACCGGCTGACATCCATAACAAGGTCACGGCATTACAAAAAAACCTTAATTCTCATATGACTCGCCTCGGTGGGTATCAGTGCGGTGAGAAATAGCAGTAAGAGACGGCTGTTGAGTATGATTTTTTTCATCGCGTTATCCAGTTGTTCTTTACTCCAGCCGCCGTATGACACTGCCTAATGTTGCTCTAGCAGAAGAGTAATTATCGGTAAATTCAGATTCAAAATGATCTTTAAAATACTGCATAGCCTGCAATAATTTATTGCGGTAAGCCGTAAATGTGGCTTGCGTTGGAAACTGAGTGACCAGTTCCTGCATTTGATATAGCGCATAGATGCAGGCTTTAAAACTTTCATCTGGATTATCTTTTTCCCGTGCAATCTGGCAGGCAACCTCGGCAAGTGCGCGACGTTTAAAATGCCATATTTTAAATGTATTGATTATCTTCATTAAATGACAACACTTTACCTAATAAATGACTGCCTAAGAAATAGAACAAAGCAAAATGACCCCACCCTAACCCTCCCCTTAAAGGGGAGGGAATATGTATAAATCTCATTGTCCTTTAGTAACTGTTGCTGCGTTGGCCTCCCCTTCAAAGGAAAGAAACTAACTTTTAAATTTTTTCTGTTCACTAGAGAGTATTAGCTACCATAATCCTTTTTTATTAACACAAACCCGATAAACTTTATTTTTGTTTAACACGTTCTTTGCCTGATGTTGCGTATAGCTTTTACATATTTCAAATTTATCGGAAAGGGTTAATTTATCAATCAAGTCAGAAAACATTAGCGGCTCACTGGTTGCGTGACTGCTGCTTTTATTTTCTGGTTTAAAAAGGTAATAATCGGTTTTCTTTGCGGCTTCAATATCTGCTGCCATAGAAAATCCAGACAGCAGCTTATTGTTATAACTTACTTCAACATAAAACTGTTTTTTTAATGCCGACTGATAGACAAAGCCGCCCAGCGCAAGCGTTATTAAAAATATAATAAGTGGCGCAGAAAAATAAGAGCCGGATTGTTCGCTCATAAAGCCGGCGAAATACATAACGGCTGCCAGCAAAAGTAATCCGCCGACAACACTTAAAAACATAACTGTAAAGGTACTCACTTTATCACCTTTTGTTTATTTTTTTGTTTATGATTTTTATTTCAACATCAAGCAAGAACACTCCTGCAAAACTGTTAATGCACTTTCTTATTGAAGAATTAATTTATAAGGTTGTGACAATTTGTGAATAAGGCAATTGTATCGCCAGCATAACAACCGCACTCCATATAACACACAAGGCAAGACTCACATTCAGCACAACAAACAACAACAGGCTTGCGCCCTGCGTTTTATTTTTTATATAAAACAACGTAGCAAAAAAGACAACCGCAGCAATTAACAGGTAGCTTTTATCATAAGCAATAAGTACCGCTTTGGTTAATGCGGGTAACTCTGCACCAAGTGATTGATAATAATGCGTTACCTTGCTCACATTAAAGATTGAAACAGCGTAATAGACCGGAAAAATCAGGGCGACCGAGAAAAGAATATAACCAGATAACAGGGTTAAACTAAACGGCTGTGGAAGATTGATTTTATACTTCATTATCACTCATTTACGGGGTTTACCCGTAAAATTATTATATTTGTTAATATAAAATAGCGTTTTATTTACTGTACTTCAATATTATTTGTGTGAATTTATCATTTTTTACCCTGGACTTATTGTCTGCGTAAAGCAAAGAGCTAAAAAGCTATTAAGTAAATTGGGAAAAGAAATTAACTGAATAGCTCAGCCTAAACTTGCTAACTTGGTGAATCAGATCAATCCTTCTTTTAATAAAACTTACAACTTCAATGAATTGACTGAAAAAAACTGGCAAGAACTTAGGGAACAACTACAGACCAAGATTAAAGAAACACTTCAATCCATTTAGTAAAACAATTCAACCGATAACAACAAATAGAATTGATGACTAACAAGCGTTATAGAATTTAGGATTTTAGTGACTGGCGCCAATTCTGCTATTTAACCTGTTAGCTGTACAGCACCTTACCGGGAAAATTAATTTCCTTCTCTTATTCCCATTCAATCGTGCCGGGCGGTTTACCCGTTACGTCATAAACAACCCGAGAAATCCCTTCGACTTCATTCACAATACGACTTGATACTTCACTAAGAAAATCATAAGGCAGGTGTGCCCAACGTGCGGTCATAAAGTCGATAGTCTCAACCGCGCGAAGTGCAACAACATATTGGTAACGACGACCGTCACCCGTTACACCAACCGACTTAACCGGTAAAAATACGGTAAAGGCCTGACTGACTTTATGATAAAGCTCGTGCTTATAAAGTTCTTCGATAAAAATATGATCGGCTAAACGTAAGATATCGGCATATTCTTTATGCACTTCGCCGAGTATACGCACACCTAAACCGGGGCCGGGGAATGGATGACGGTAAACCATGTCATACGGTAAGCCGAGTTCAACACCGAGTTTACGGACTTCATCTTTAAACAGTTCACGTAACGGTTCACACAATTTTAATTTCATGTGTTCGGGTAAACCACCAACATTATGATGTGACTTAATTAAATGCGCTTTACCGGTTTTTGCTCCCGCTGATTCAATCACATCTGGATAGATGGTGCCTTGTGCTAACCATTTCGCGTTTGAAAGTTTGTTTGATTCTTCTTCAAATATTTCGACAAACAAGTTACCAATAATTTTCCGTTTAGCTTCTGGATCGGCTTCGCCTTTAAGTGCGGCTAAGAAACGATCTTCTGCATCAACCCGAATCACTTTAACGCCCATGTGTTCGGCAAACATGGCCATGACGTTGTCACCTTCTTGATGACGCAACAAACCATTATCAACAAAGACACAGGTGAGCTGTTTACCAATGGCTTTATGTAATAAAGCTGCAACAACGGATGAGTCGACTCCGCCGGATAATCCTAAAATAACTTCGTCACTGCCAACATCATTTTGAATTTTCTTAATGTTCTCTTCAATAATGTTATCGGCTGTCCATAGATTTTTACAGCCGCAAATTTCGTGAACAAAACGTTCAATAATTCGCTGTCCCTGGTTGGTGTGAGTCACTTCTGGATGAAACTGTAAGCCATAAAACTTGCGTTCTTCATCGGCAATACCGGCGATAGGTGCATTATCGGTCGATGCCATGAGCTTAAAACCTTCGGGCATTTCAATAACGTGATCGCCGTGACTCATCCAGACATCCAGCAAACCATAACCTTCTGCACTCACTTCATCTTCAATATCTTTTAACAAGGCGGTATGGCCACGGGCGCGTACTTTGGCATAACCGTATTCGTGATGATCGGCATTTTCAACCTTACCGCCTAATTGCATGGCCATGGTCTGCATGCCGTAACAAATCCCTAAAACAGGAATCCCCAGTTCAAAAACCACTTGCTCTGCACTCGGTGCATCGCTGGCGGTAGTGGTCTCCGGGCCACCGGAAAGAATAATACCGGTTGGCTTAAAATCGCGGATTTCCTGCGCTGAAATATCCCAGCTGTAGAGTTCTGAATAAACCCCCGCTTCACGTACTCGACGCGCGATAAGCTGGGTGTATTGCGAGCCAAAATCAAGAATTAAGATACGATCTGAATGGATATCCATGGACATGCGCGGGTTCTCTGCTGGTTGGGATTACACTAATAAAAGGCCGACAATGATCAAGCAAACCCTAATAAAAATCAAGGATTTGATGCCTGATCAGGCTGTTCCACACGCTAAAAATACGTCATTTTAGTACTTAATTTGCTATCGCCAAGATAATACTAATATATTCTGTATTCTGGTCGATAAACAATATATTAAGTATATCACTAACCCATTACAGCCATGACGAGCGATTTTAGCATTGGATAAAACGACTCAAAAAATAAATACGCCACCGTCAACGGCGCAGTCCGTGACATCAAGAATTAAAATTCCCGGCTACAAAATCGAGCGTGAACTCGGGCATGGCGGGATGGCGCATGTCTATCTGGCTATTCAGGAAAGTTTTGGTCGTGAAGTGGCTTTAAAAATACTTTCGCCACACCTTGCTGATGATCAGCAATTTTCCAAACGCTTTTTACGTGAAGCGCGTATCGTTAGCCAATTAAACCATCCCAATATTGTTACTGTGTTTGATGCCGGAAAATTTGGCCAGCATCATTATATGTCGATGGAATATATTCCCGGCAAAGATCTTAAGCAGCTTAAAGATTCCATTTCGCGTGAAGAAGCAATACGTATTATAAAAGATGTGGCAAGTGCGCTGAATTTTGCCGGCACAAAAGGCATTGTGCACCGTGATGTGAAACCAGAAAATATTATGATTCAGCAGCATGATCATCGTGTGGTATTGATGGATTTTGGTATTGCCTACGGTGATGATGTTACTCAGGGTATGACCCAAACCGGTAAAGCCATTGGCACCCCGCACTTTATGAGCCCTGAACAAACCAAAGGATTAAAAGTTGATCATCGTTCGGATATTTACAGTTTGGGGGTGGTGCTATTTCAATTACTTGCGGGACATTTACCTTTTGATGCCGACTCTGCTGTGGCAGTCGGTATTAAACATCTTACCTCGCCCATTCCGTTATTACCCGGTGGGCTAGAGATCTTTCAACCTATTGTTAATCGCTGTTTGTCAAAAGAACCTAAACATCGCTACCAAAAAGCATCTGAGTTAATAACAGATTTAGAAAAAATTAGTGATGAACAATTAAAAAAAATCACCACGCAGGCCGTTATTTTTAAAAGTGCCGGTACAGACCGTAATGCAGCAACACAAATTAGTGAAGTGCCTGTCAGCAAGAAAAGAAAAGTCCCTGATCTTGTTTTTCCATCAAGCAATCGAAACGCAATAACCGAGAGTTCGACAAAATTAAAAGTACCTTCGAATCGAAGAAGAAACCTGTTAATCCTGCTATTAATTTCAACCATGGCCTGGGCCGGGGTTGAAAAACAAAAAGAACTCAGCCATTTTTGGGGTTACAAAGCATTACCTGAAATTGTGAAAAAATTTCCAGATGTATTACCCAAAACGTATATCCAATACTGGGCCAAGAAACGCGAAGAGGAAAAAGCTAAAAAAATTACGGCAAGGAGTATCAACACAGCAACTGTTTCTTCTGTAACGACAATGAACAAAAATACGGCTGCCCAACCTTCATCTGCTGCAACTGAATCCCGTTCTGAAAATGAAGTTGCAATAAATACAACAACAAAAACGGCTTCAAAAAAGCCGCTAACAGAAGAAGAAAAAATAGTTATATTAAAAGAAAATTTAAGCAAGCAACCTGAAAATGCGGTTGAACTTGCGAAAATTTATAAAGCGCGTTTAGCAAAAAACAAAAAAGACCTCTCTGCAAAACAAAGTTTAAAAGACTTGCGAGAATGGTATATCAAACAAATAAGACTAGCTTTCGCGTCTGAAGATGCTGCATTAGCACGTCAATATATTGAAACCATTAAACAAAACTTTCCGCGGGTGATAAAAAACAAACGATTTACTCGTTTGGAAAAAAAGGTCGTCTTTTTAGAGCGTATTCAGCATCATCTTGAAAAAGCTGAAAAATATTTTAATGCCGGTGCATTAAGTAAACCCATCAATCAAAATGCACTGAATGAAGTGAATACGGTATTGGCATTATCACCTAACAATGATGATGCTAAAGTATTTAAAAATAAAATAGTTGATGCATATCTCCAGAAAACAACGCAATTACAAAATCAGGGAAATATACACAATGCCATACTTATGGTTGAAGAAGGTATAGCGGCTCTAAATAACAATACAAAACTCGTCAATAAGCGTAAACAATTAAAAAATACCATTAAACATAATAAAGAAATTGAAGCGCTATTTAAAAAAGCTAAAAAATATCAGGCAGCCGACCAGCTTATCCGTCCGCATGCCTACAATGCCTATGATATTTATCAACAAATACTTAAAAGAGAAAAGAACAATCTACAAGCCAAAGCCGGTTTAAAAACCATCCACCAATTACTGGCTAAAAAAATAACGGCTGCCATTCATAAGGGAAACATTAAGATATCTGAAGCTTACTTAAAAGAAGCCATACAACGATATGGACGCTCTCCCTTATTAGCAGGTGTACAACTAAAACTCAATGATGCTTTAGATGCCATTGCGCCAAAAATTGAAAGCATTAAATTAAGTTCTGCTCCTGTTAAAAGCCTGATTAAAAATAACGAAGCTAATCTAAAGTTAGCATTGCACCATACTTTATATGCCGGCTTTAACTTTATAAACTTTGATATTAAAACGACCTGGCTGGACGTTACGTTGTTTGATCTTACAAAGAGCGTTAAAAAAGTGGCGCAAAAACCCGTTGTTATCAGCGGTCAGTCCGGTGAATATTTCTTTGAAGTGAACCTGCCGGTTAAAGGATTTATCAATAACCATCGTTATAAAATCGAAATAAAACTCGATAAAAAAACATTGGCAGCAAAAGATTTTTTAGTTCGTCACTAAAACCAAATCGAAAATATAAACTAAATCAAAGACACATAAACTAAAAACCCCGACTTTTTACAAAGTCAGGGTTTTATTTTTCGTAGCTTAATAAATACTTACACGCGATAATTTGGCGCTTCTTTGGTAATGGTCACATCATGAACATGACTTTCTGACATACCCGCACTGGTCACACGAACAAACTCGGGCTTGGTACGCATGTCTTCAATTGTGGCACAACCGGTATACCCCATACTGGAACGAATACCGCCGAGTAATTGATTAATTACGGGGGATAATGAACCTTTAAAAGGAACCCGACCTTCAATACCTTCGGGAACGAGTTTATCGGCTTCACTCCCTTCCTGAAAATAACGGTCACTTGAACCATGGCGTGTTGTCATTGCGCCGAGTGACCCCATACCACGATATGATTTGTATGAACGTCCCTGATAAAGCTCAACTTCACCGGGCGACTCTTCGGTACCGGCAAACATGGAGCCAATCATAATTGAATGAGCTCCGGCAACCAAGGCTTTGGAGATATCACCCGAATAACGAATACCACCATCAGCAATCACCGGAATGCCTGTACCTTCAAGTGCTTCTACCGCATTCGATACCGCGGTGATTTGCGGTACGCCCACACCTGATACGATACGAGTTGTACAAATAGACCCAGGACCAATACCCACTTTAACAGCATCGGCACCGGCTTCTGCTAATGCTTTTGCCGCTGCAGCAGTGGCGATATTTCCACCAATAACCTGTACTTCAGGGAAGTTTTTCTTCACCCAGGCCACCCGATCAAGCACCCCTTGCGAGTGTCCGTGCGCGGTATCCACAATAATAACGTCAACACCTGCTTCGGCTAATGCTTTAACACGTTCTTCAGTGCCGGCGCCCACGCCAACAGCGGCTCCCACACGTAAACGACCTTGATTATCCTTACAGGCATTTGGGTATTCAGACGCTTTTTGGATATCTTTAACCGTAATCAGGCCGCGAAGATAAAAGTTATCATCGACAACAAGGATTTTTTCAATTCTATTTTCATGTAACAAGGTTAATATTTCAGCGCGTTCAGCCCCCTCTTTCACCGTCACTAAATGTTCTTTTTGCGTCATGATGTCAGAAACAGGACTATCATATTGCGTCTCGAAACGGAGATCCCGGCTGGTCACAATTCCCACCAGCTCGTCACCACTGACGACCGGTACGCCCGAAATATTCTCGGCACGGGTAATGGCTAAAACATCACGAATGCTGGTTTCGGGCGTTACCGTCAATGGATCCTTAATAACTCCACTTTCAAACTTTTTGACCTGACGAACATGCTCTGCCTGACTCTTGTAATCCATATTTTTATGGATAATTCCAATACCACCTTCCTGCGCCATGGCAATCGCTAATCGCGCTTCTGTGACAGTATCCATTGCCGCTGAAATAAGGGGGATATTAAGTTCAATATCTTTAGTAAGACGTGTTTTAAGCTGCACTTCTTTAGGTAAAACCGTGGAATGAGCAGGCGAGAGTAAAACATCGTCAAAAGTGAGGGCTTCCTGAGCAATTCTTAGCATAATCAAGGGCTTCCGAGAGTGGCGTAAAACACCGAATTATAAAGATTTTTTGGAATTTGGTAAATGCTTAGCCGCCTATATCACAGGATCATCGACATATTTATCAAGTTTTAGCGATAAATATTCCATTGCCAATGTAAATTGCAATACGCACGAATCTACTTTTATCTTCTCAGAACGGTTGCCAAGATTATTAACTATACGCATAATGGATGCAGGTCACGGGAGAATACCCAAATAAAATGACCACCTAACTTCATAACCATCTGCTTATATAGCAGATTAAATGTGGTAATTAATTTAAATTCCTTTTGGAGGACAACATGAAAACAATCATTAAGCTTGCCGTAGCATCTGTGCTTGCACTGTCATTAGCAGCATGCCAATCAGCACCGACTAAATCACTTGCTGATGCTAACATGGCTTTAAAATCTGCTATGTCAGCAAATGCTAAAGCTAAAAAAATGTATGTTGAGTGGCGCGATACTGGCAAACTTTTAAAGAAAGCTCGTAAAGCTAAAGGTAAAGGCGATTACGATAAAGCTGTTAAGTTAGCTAAAAAAGCTGAAAGACAAGCACGTAATGCTGTTGCTCAAGCTAAAGCTCAAAAACATGTTGGACTACGTTAATTAAAACGCAGTCTTTCTAAAAGAGCCGGGATTTTATCCCGGCTTTTTTTTGCCTGAAATTTATTTAATTTAACGTAATAATTTATTTAAAGTAGTCTGATAAATTTTTCACTTTGCTTTATTATTAAAAAATGAATGACGTGACAACAGCAACTTCAAAAAGCCGTGACATATACAGCGTGTCACGTCTAAACCGGGAAGTTCGAACTATTTTAGAAACCGGCTTCCCGCTTCTATGGATTGAAGCCGAACTTTCAAATTTTGCCCGACCAGCATCTGGTCACTGGTACTTTTCGCTTAAGGATGAAGCTGCACAAGTTAAGTGCGCCATGTTTAAAAATCGAAATCAACTTGTCAAAGTACTACCGGAAAACGGCAAACAAGTTTTAGTTCGCGCCCGGATTGGGCTGTATGAACCGCGTGGTGATTACCAGCTCATTATTGAACACATGGAAGAAGCCGGTGATGGTGCACTAAGACGGCAATTTGAACTATTAAAAACCAGGCTGGCAAAGGAAGGCTTGTTTGATTCGGCACATAAAAAAGAGCTACCACAAAATATTTCCCGCGTGGGTATCATCACCTCTGATACAGGCGCGGCAATTCACGATATTTTAACGACTCTAAAACGTCGTTATCCGATGCAATCTATTATTATTTATCCAACACCGGTTCAAGGCAAAGGCGCAGCATATAAAATTGCTGCCGCGATTGATAAAGCGAACTCACGACAGGAAAGCGATATCTTAATTGTTGCTCGCGGTGGTGGTTCATTAGAAGACCTGTGGGAATTTAACGAAGAAGTGGTCGCACGGGCAATTTACCATTCAGATATTCCGGTTATCTCGGCAATTGGCCATGAGGTAGATTTTACTATTGCAGATTTTGTTGCCGACCAGCGTGCAGCAACGCCAACTGCGGCTGCCGAGCTTGTAAGCCCTGATCGATATCAACAACTGCAAAAACTGTCTTTGGTTGAATCGCGCATGAGCCATTTAATGCAGCGAAATATACAGCAGAAACAACAAAAAATAGACTGGCTGGCTAAACGTCTGCGGCACCCGAAAGATCAGTTACAAATACTTAAAAATAAGTTACATGAGCTTAGCCAACGCAATATCAGAACGGTTAGAAATAAGTTGCAGGAATCCCGTTCACAAATAAATTTACTCGAAGCAAAAATTCAGCAGCATTCGCCACAGCAGCGTATTCAGCAATATCAGCTGCGATATGAAAATTTAAATAATCGTTTTCAATCTGTAACAAAAAAATTAATCATATCTAAAAAAGAAAAGTTACAGCACCTTGTTTTTTCGCTTGATGCATTAAGTCCATTACATACATTAAAACGAGGCTATGCAATTATAAAAGATCAGAACAATAATATTATTCGAGATGTCACTAAGCTGAAAAAAGAACAGACTATTAAAACAGAGCTGGCTAAAGGCCATATTTATTCAACTATTACAGAAATTCACAATGATTAAAAAAATATTATTTTTTACCTTATTTATTACAGTAAGCAAGTTTGCCTTTGCAGAAAGTTTTCCGCATGCTTCAGCTGTACCCGGTGGAATTGCCATTATTAATTTAAAACCGGATTTCAATAAAAATAATAAAATTTATTTTAATAAAAAACGAGTATTAATTCGTCGTACAAATAAAGGCTGGCAGGCGCTGGTTGGCTTACCTCTTAAAATTAAACCGGGCATCCATAAAGTAAAAATCATCAGCCCACAGGGTAAGAAAATGTACCGTGAGTTTTCTGTTCACAAAAAAAATTACAAAACGACCCATATAACAATAAAAAATAAACGGATGGTTTCACCGACAAAAAAAGATATAGAGCGTCACTATAAAGAAAAACCGTTAATTACTGCGGCATTAAAAACCTGGACAGAAAATGATAATGTACAAACTCATTTTATAATTCCGGTAGAAGGAAGGTTTAGTAGTATCTTTGGTCTGAAGCGAATTTATAATAAACAAAAAAGAATACGGCGTCATACCGGCCTGGATATTGCGGCACCAACAGGAACAGCCATTAAATCACCGGCAAGAGGTACAGTGATTCGCACAGGGAATTATTTTTTTACCGGTAACACTGTTTTTATTGATCATGGACAAGGCTTAATTAGTGTCTATTTTCATCTTAATAAAACGCTGGTTAAAGCAGGCCAGCAGCTTAAACAGGGCGAAATGATTGGTACAGTTGGTATGACTGGACGCGTCAGCGGGCCACATTTACACTGGACCATCAGCTTAAACAATACCAAAGTTGATCCAAAATTGTTTATAACTGCACATGCCACAAAAAAATAAGCCCCTGCCCGACTGGGTGAAGTGGAAAGCACAAGATGCAGATGGTGCATGGTGGGGCTATAGTGTTGAACCACTTGAATATAGTGATGGCTGGTATGAAAATGAAGTAGGCTCACGAATCAAACTTCAACAAGCTGCTGCCAATCCGGACTGGAAAAATTCTCTCATAAAAGTGAAACACAATTAATTTATGGACTCCCTGTTTTTCTATTTTTCAAAAATAATCTGGCTACTGATTTCTCCTGATAGTCTGTTTTTAATTCTTATAATTTTAAGTCTTGTTTTGCTTTATGTTGGCAAAGAAAAACACGCGAAAAACATTCTCACCGCAGCCACTATGCTATTAATTATTATTTCCCTGTTTCCACTTGGAAGCTGGTTATTGTCACCGCTTGAGTCCCGCTTTCAAACAAACCCTGTTTTATCCGATAAAATTGATGGCATTATTGTATTAAGTGGTGCAGAAAATGCAGAGCTTTCACATGTTTGGCAACAGATTGAACTTGGTTCAGCTGCAGAAAGAGATTTAACTTTTCTCTTGCTCGCAAAGCGATATCCTAACGCTAAACTGATATTTACCGGCGGGACAGGCAGTTTGACAAAACAGAAATTTAAAGCAGCAGATGTTGCTAAAGATTTATTTACACAACAAGGTTTTGATATACAAAGAATTCAGTTTGAACGTGAATCACGAAATACCTATGAAAATGTCATTTTTAGTCAGCAATTAGTTAAACCGAAACAAAATGAAAAATGGCTTCTTATTACGACAGCCTGGCACCTGCCCCGTTCCGTTGGTATATTTTGTAAAGCAGGCTGGCCAGTGATTCCTTATCCGGTTGATCACCAAACAAACAAAGATAACGTTGTAATAATTAATTTTGATTTGGCGAATAATTTGGCTGTATTTAAAACTGCAATAAAAGAATGGTTGGGACTATTTGCATATTATCTGAGTGGAAAAACAACCGCTCTTTTACCCGACAAATGCTAACGCATAGTATTATTTTACATGCCGCATCATACGACGACGTTTAGCTTGCTGACGTCGGGTTAGATTATTTTTATTCTTTCTGTCTTTATACGGATTATCACCCGTTTTAAATTCAATCCGAATCGGTGTGCCGTGCAAATTTAAACGTTTTAGAAAAGCATTAAACAGATAACGTTTATAACTCGCAGGAACATCGTCTGTTTTATTACCATGAATAACAATAATCGGTGGGTTCTTTCCGCCTTGATGTGCATAGCGAAGTTTAATGCGATGACCATGTACAATAGGCGGTTGATGTTGCTGTACTAAATATTCCAGTAGTTTGGTTAATTTTGGTGTTGAGAACTCTGCCATGGCAGAATTATAGGCTGTTTGTACATAACCAAATAAATCCCCGACCCCTGTTCCATGTAATGCAGAAATATATTTTTTCTTGGCAAAACTTAAAAAAGGTAATTTATAATCAAGTTCTGTTTTGATTTTTTCTTTTTGCTCTTCATCCAGTCCATCCCATTTATTAATGGAAATAACTAAAGCACGTCCGGCATCCATAATGTAACCCAATAAGGTTACATCCTGCTCACTAATAGTATCTTGTGCATCTAAAACCATAATAACAACATTGGCATCTTGTATTGCCTGCAATGCTTTTATCACGCTGTATTTTTCTGCAACTTCATGTACTTTACCGCGCTTTCTTACACCCGCAGTATCAATGATCGTGTATTGTTGTCCGTCACGTTCAAACGGAAGATAAATACTGTCTCGCGTTGTGCCTGGCATATCATAAGCAACCACACGCTCTTCACCCAAAATACGATTTACTAAAGTTGATTTACCAACATTAGGCCTGCCAACAATCGCAATTTTAATTCCGGCAACAACACCAAACTCATCTTTTGCTTCCGGAATTTCTGCAAGAGCAGATTCGATCAATGCCGTTACACCTCGACCTTGTGATGCAGCAATCGCTTGTGGTTCACCCAAACCTAATGCGAAAAATTCAGCTGTGACAACTTCAGCATGAAGGCCATCAATCTTATTCACAACAAGTATAATGGTTTTACCGGTATTACGAAGACGCTTTGCAATTTCCTGATCCATTGCGGTTAAGCCATCATGTGCATCCGTCATAAACAAAATAATATTTGCTTCTTCAACGGCTAACCATGACTGAGCCGCCATCAAACCGTCCAGCCCTTCTACTTCACCACTTAAGCCACCGGTATCGATCACGATATAAGGAATTTCACCTAACTTGCCATCACCGTACTTTCTGTCTCGCGTCATGCCCGGCTGATCAACAACAAGGGCGTCACGAGATCGTGTCAGACGATTAAATAATGTTGATTTCCCTACATTGGGACGACCAACTAATGCAATTACAGGTTTCATGGGTGGTTAGTTTTTCTCAATTTTAAACGCTTCAAGATGGCCAACACGATCCATTGAAAGCAAAAGATCATTCACCTTAATCGGTTTGACTAAAATATTATTCCATTTACTAAAGGTTAAATCTGTTTCCTGTTCAGAATCATCATCAGGCAAGATGACATCACTTTTATTAATCTGTTTTCTTGCAATAATTTTTCCATCTTCACGGTTTAACCAATGCAAATAACCGTCGAAATCGCCAACAACAACATATTGCTTATCAGTTTCCGGTGCAGTTAACTGCCGACGAAGTAATTTGTCCTGGCGCCACAGTGTCGAACCATTATAACGATTTAATGCCCAAACCTGCCCTGCTGCATCGGTAATGTAAACACGGTATGCATCGACGTAAAGACCCGAGTATGATGAAAAATCACGGGCCCATATTAACTGTCCTGATCCCATTTTAATAGCAGCAACACGCCCCTGATAACCTGCTACATAAACAACATCTTCGACGACAACAGGATCAACATCCATATCAACTACACGTTCCAGTTGATTTCTACCTTTTGGAATAGAAACGGTTGTTTCCCATAATAACTTGCCACTTTTTAATGTTAGCGCCGAAACTTTTCCGCTGTCTGAAGCAACGATCACCATGTCATTATTGATAATTGGTGAGCTATTACCACGTAAGGTTAATCGAGGAACGGTTCTGTCATAAACCCAGACCTGACTACCAGTATCTGCATTTAAGCCATAAACACGACCATCAATCGTTTTTACTATGACAAAGCCATTTGAAATTGCAGTACGGGATAAAATCTCACTACTTAACTGACTGCGCCAGCGTTCTTTTTTTGAGCTAAGATTAAAGGCAACAACCTCACCTTTACTGGTAGCAAAATATAATGTGCCATGATCAAAAGTTAAGCCGCCTGACACGGGCAAATTTAACTCTTGTTCCCAGAGCAATTTTCCAGTCACAAGATTAAAAGCAATCAGATGCCCTTTATAATCGATCACATAACCTGTGTTTTTATTAAATACCGGCTTAAGTTTTAGATAAAAATCACTAACCCCTTCTCCTGCTGTAAACTTCCACACTCTGGAGATATTAATTTTATTATCAAGCGGAGTAAGTCCGGCTGGCGGCAAAACAGGTGAAGGAGAACTGCTACAACCCGCTAAAACCAGAAATAATACAACTACTGAAATAAATTTCACTTTGCGCTAACCTTATTTTCCTGAGTTAAATCGTCTAACTTCATTTTAATAATTTCATATCGACGATCACCACGTGCTAACGCAGACAGAGCTGTTTTATAACTCTCTTTTGCCTGCACGATAAGTTTTTTGGCAGCATAAATATCACCATGAATTTCATTATAAGTAGCAGTATATGCTTTTTCTTTTACACCTTTAATTAAAGATTCTGCCTCTTCAACTTTATCTTGCGTCAAATACAATCTTGCTAAACGCTGTCTCGCAATATGTTCAATACCTTCATCACTATTATTCTCTAATACCCATTGCAGCTGAGAAACAGCTTTATCAAGCTCATTTGCCAGCAGATTTTCTTTAGCTGCAAGTAATGCAGATAAAGCAGCATAAGGGGTGCCTGAATAATCATTCTTTAAAATTTCAACATTTTTTGATTTATCGCCTTTTACCGATAAAATCTCGCTGTATAAAACAGAAGCTTGTTGAGCCTGACTTATTTTGTTATCAGTCCAGTATTTATAACCTGCTAAAACAGCAACACCGATAACAATACCTGCTATTAGTGATACGGCATTTTCTTTCCACCACTGTTTTATTGCCTGAACCTGTTCTTCTTCAGTATTATAAACGTCCACTTTTAACTCCAATCTAATCCAGTAATTTATAGTTTATTTTTTAAATATTCAGCAACCTGATCAAGCTCAACCACTTCTTGCTCTTTCTTTTCGCGCAAAAATTTAACTGTTACTACATTTTTTTCCAGCTCATCATCACCAAGAATAAAAGCCAGAGTAGCTCCACTTTTATCTGCTTTTTTCATCTGACTCTTAATGCTGCCACCACCACAATTTACTTGCAGTTTTAACATAGGAATTTCATTACGCCATTTTTCTGACAATGGCATTCCTTTTGCCGAGGCTTTCTCACCAGCAAGAACAAAATAAACATTTAAGTTATTCTTACGTTGAATATCTTCTGGGATCTCCAATAATTCGATTAGACGTTCAATGCCTAAAGCAAATCCTATTGCGGGTGTTGACTTACCACCTAGTTGTTCAACCAGACCATCGAAACGCCCACCGGCACAAACGGTACCCTGTGCGCCCAATTTATCGGTAACCCATTCAAATACTGTTTTACTGTAATAATCTAATCCACGAACTAAACGAGGATTAATTTTATAACTGACACCGGCTTCATCAAGCGTACTGCATAAAAGATTAAAATCCTGTTTTGATTCTTCATCAAGATGATCAATTAACTTGGGTGCATTCTCGTTTAACAGTTGCATAGCCGGATTTTTACTATCCAGTATGCGTAATGGGTTTGAGTGTAATCGGCGCTGACTGTCCTCATCGAGTTTATCCTGATGAGATTCAAAATATTTCACCAGCACTTCACGATATTGCTGACGAGCTTCAGATGAACCCAATGAATTTAATTCAAGTGTCACATCATCACTCATGCCAAGATTTTTCCATAACCGATGTGACATTAAAATTAATTCTGCATCAATGTCCGGCCCTGACAAACCAAATGTTTCCACGCCAAACTGATGAAACTGTCGATAACGGCCTTTTTGTGGACGTTCATGCCGAAACATCGGTCCGGTATACCACAAACGTTGAATTTGATTATGTAACAAGCCATGTTGCATAGTCGCTCTAACACAACATGCTGTTCCTTCCGGGCGTAATGTTAAACTGTCTCCATTACGATCTTCAAAGGTATACATTTCCTTTTCAACAATATCGGTAACTTCACCAATCGAACGTTTAAATAATGCCGTACTCTCAACAATCGGCATTCTGATTTCCTGATAGCCATAAGATTGCATGAGCTTTCGAAAAGTTGATTCGACATACTGCCAGTAAGGCGTTTGTTCCGGCAAGATATCATTCATGCCCCGAATTGCTTGTATTAACTTAGCCACAGTTTTATATTTTCACTCTATTATTATTTTTTAACGTAACTTTAATTTTTTCAAGAGCTTCACTTCTCTCGAATTTGGGAAATATTGTTTTAATTTTAATGCCAGCGTTCCAACTTTACCTTTAAAACCTTTTTTACGTGCCAGCAAAAGCTCTAACCATAAACTTTGTGAAGATGGACGTGAAATTTTATTATATTGTTCTAAATAAAGTGTCGATGTCTTTATATCTCTTTTATCAAATTTAATTTGAGCAAGACCTAATAATGCTGAAGGTAAATTAAGATTAAACTTTAAAGCAGACTCATAATATTTTTCTGCATGCCGAATATTTCCTTCTTTCTCTGCGCACAAGCCCATATTTTCATATGCCTTCCCCTTGTCGCTATATAATGGGTCTAAAAGAACCTCATTAAATAATTTTAAACCTTCAGAGTAAGATCCGGTACCGCATAAAAATATTCCATAATTATTTTTAAGCGAAGAGTTTTCACCGTCCAACTCAAGCGCGGCTTTATAATGACTATCTGCCAATGAGTTTTCTTTTAAACGCCGGTAAAGTTCTGCCATGTAATGATGAGCAGTTGCATTTTCATCATCAAACTCCAGTGCTTTTTTAAGTTTATTCATCGCAACTTTATATTTACCGCGCGATAAATAAGCACCACCGAGTTCAGTATTGGCAGCCGAGGCTTTTTTAGCATCAAACCCGACACGCTCTGTTTTTGAGGCACAACCGGAAAGAGCCAGTAAAAATATTAAGGCCGAAATATGGAACATGTTTCTCATATGGTTCTCCCTGACGAGATCTCTTCTTTTGCCTCGCGGCGTGCTGTTCGCTTTGTTTTATCCAGAACTTTTCCTGCTAATTGACCGCATGCTGCATCAATATCTTCACCACGCGTTTTACGTGTTGTTGTCAACAAACCGCCTTTAACAACAATATTTCTAAAACGCTCGATTGCCTCATCAGAAGATGTTGCATAACCACTATTTGGAAATGGATTAAAGGGGATAAGATTGATCTTGCATGGGAAGTTCTTTAGCAATTTTACTAATTGTCGTGCATGTTCAGGCTTATCATTAACACCATCTAATAAAACGTATTCAACAGTCACTTTACGTTTCGTTTCACCTTCGATGTAATACTTACACGCTTCAAGTAAGTCCTTAATTGGATATTTTTGATTAATAGGAACTAATTCATTACGTAACTCATCGTTAGGGGCATGTAATGAGAGAGCAAGACTGATATCGGTAACTTCTTTTAAGCGTTTTAATGCAGGAATCACACCTGAAGTACTTAAAGTAACACGTCGTTTAGATAGGCCATAGGCATTATCTTCAAGCATAATATTGGTTGCTGCGACAACATTATCAAAATTAAGTAATGGCTCACCCATGCCCATTAATACAATATTTGAAACAACCCGTTCATTGCGGGGTATACATTTAAGTGCACGGTTTGCGATGACAACCTGTGAAATAATTTCTGCTGTTGTTAAGTTTCGATTGAAGCCCTGCTGTGCAGTTGAGCAAAAACTGCATTCAAGTGCACAACCAACCTGAGAAGAGATGCATAATGTACCGCGATCGTTTTCAGGAATAAAAACGGTTTCAATACTATTACCACTGTCAAGACGCAATAGCCATTTAATAGTGCCATCATCTGAATGTTGTTCAGTGACAATTTCAGGGAACTTGATTTCGGCTTCCAGAGATAATTTTTCACGTAATGACTTACTCAGATTATTCATATCATTAAAGTCATCAACACCAAACTGGTAAATCCATTTTAATACTTGCGCAGCACGAAAAGGCTTTTCGCCTATCTCGGTGAAATAGTTTTCAAGCCCCTGCCGATCAAAATTCAGCAGGTTGACCTTTTCGCGCTGTTGCAATTTAACTTCCATTAGAATTTAATTTTAAATCCAATTAACGTAAACGTGGACAAATTTCATCTTCAGAAAAGAAGAATGCCATTTCAGCTTTAGCAGTATCCGGACCGTCTGAACCGTGCACGGCATTTTCATCAATTGATTCGGCAAAATCTGCACGAATCGTTCCTGCTGCCGCTTCTTTCGGATTTGTTGCGCCCATCACTTCACGGTTTTTAGCAATGGCATCTTCGCCTTCCAGAATTTGCACCATAACCGGGCCAGATGTCATAAAGGCAACCAGCTCACCATAAAATGGACGTTCTTTGTGTACTGCGTAGAATTCACCGGCTTTTTCTTCGCTTAACTGCATCATTTTAGCTGCAATAATTTTCAAACCTGCTTTTTCAAAACGGCTATATATTTCACCAATGACATTTTTAGCCACGGCATCAGGTTTAATAATAGAAATGGTACGTTCTAGGGACATTTATTACTCCGGTAAATTCGATCTTTTAAGGTTACAAAATAGCATAAACCCGCGGAAATACGCGGGTTTACGTCTCAAACTTTGAGGGGTTAATTTTATCGTCTGGTGAAGTTTCAAGCAATCAAAACTCCGCTATTTTTGGGGATATTACGTGCTAACTTCGAAAATAGGCCGCTAAGGGCACACTGGACACAAAGAATGGCAAGATCAACATTTTAAGTCGTTAAAAATAGTCTACCTTCCCAGTGTATCCACTGTTTTAATTTTAAAATTCTGATGCACTTTGTGTTCTTTACACTTAGAAATTGGCTTTTTTGACTTATTTAGTCTTTTTCATCAATCCATGCCATCTGAATGGCTTCAAGAATTTTTTCACCTGAGTTCTCCGGTTCATCACCAAAAGCTTCTAATTTACAGACCCATTCATGTAAATCTGTAAATCGAACCCACTGAGGATCGACGTCTGGATGAGCTTCATCCAGTTCAATGGCAATATCTAAACTGTCCGTCCATTTTAGAGACATATTAATACCTCATAATTAATGATTTTCAGATACCATATTGATGGTATATTTTGGAATTTCAACTACCAAATCTTTATCAGCTACATGTGCCTGACAACTTAATCGAGAATCAGGCTCTAAACCCCAGGCTTTATCCAGTAAGTCATCTTCCAGCTCTGAAGATTCTTCCAAATCATCAAAGCCTTCACGAACATAAACATGACAGGTGGTACAGGCACAGGATTTTTCACACGAATGTTCAATGTGAATATCATTATCAAGCATGGCATCACAAATGGTAACACCCGGTTCTACTTCAAGCATTGCACCGTCTGGACAAAGTTCTTCATGAGGGAGAATAATTAGTTTAGTCATAATTTTACAGTCTTTGGTTAAAATTCATCTACATTATGGCCGGCTAAGGCCTTCTTTATATTGCCATCCATACGGCGAGCAACAAATTCTGTTGCCACGGTATCCAGATGAGCAATTCCATCTTTAATGACACGTAAATCATTACCTGTGCTGACTTCTTTCAATTTAGCCGCAGCAGTATCAATGACTTTACGTTCTTCAGTATTTAATAAGTCACCATCATCAGCTAATGCCGCTTCGAGTGCTTCTAATACCCTATCTGCTTCTACCTGTTGTTCACGTAACATGCGGGCAGTGACATCATCTTCTGCATGTTCGATTGAATCACGCAACATGGTTTCAATTTCATTATCGGTTAAACCATATGACGGTTTAACTTCAATACCACTTTCAACACCGGTTGTTTCTTCACGCGCAGTAACCGATAACAAACCATCGGCATCGACCTGAAAAGTGACTCGAATTCGGGCGGCGCCTGCAACCATTGGCGGTATCCCATGCAAGGCAAAACGGCCTAGAGAGCGACAATCACTCACTAACTCACGCTCACCCTGTAAAGCATGAATTGACATGGCTGTTTGACCGTCTTTAAAAGTTGTAAAGTCCTGTGCACGCGCAACAGGTATTGTTGTATTACGTGAAATTACTTTCTCAACCAGACCACCCATTGTTTCCAGCCCAAGAGATAAAGGAATTACATCCAGCAATAATAAATCACCATCGGGTTTATTACCCACCAGAACATCAGCCTGTATTGCCGCACCCATCGCAACGACTGTATCCGGGTTAATATCGGTTAACGGTTGTTGTTGAAAAAAATCTGCAACTTTATTACGTACATCAGGAACGCGTGTTGAGCCACCTACCATAACAACCGATTGTATTTCTGCAACATCAACATCTGCGTCTCGTAAAGCACGACGACAAGGCAATAATGTTTTCTGAATTAAAGGAGCAATAAGCTGGTTAAATTTTTCCAGTGTTAAAGTACCGTTCCACGATGAACCATCATCGAGTTCAATATTTATTTCTGCTTCGTTTGCATTTGATAATGTTTCTTTTGCACTACAAGCATCACGCATTAGACGGCGCATTTGATGATGACTGGTATCATCCTGAATATTTGCTTCCTTCATAATCCATTTAACAATAGCGTAATCAAAATCGTCTCCACCTAAGGCAGTATCCCCTGCCGTTGCCAGGACTTCAAAAACACCTTTATTTAAGCGTAAGATTGATATATCAAAGGTACCACCACCTAAATCATAAACAGCGATAACACCTTCAGATTCTTTATCTAAACCGTATGCCACTGCTGCTGCGGTAGGTTCATTCAATAAACGCAAGACATTAAGTCCAGCCAGCTTACCGGCATCTTTAGTTGCCTGACGCTGTGCATCATCAAAATAAGCAGGAACAGTAATAACGACACCGGTTAAATTATCACCCAGCGAAGCTTCGGCACGTTGCTTTAATGCTTTTAATATTTCGGCAGAAACTTCTACCGCGGTCACATCACCGGCCACCGTATGTATTCGGGGTACGGCTTCCTTGCTGTCAACAAACTCATAAGGGCGACGACCACCGAGCTCTTTTATATCTTCAAGCCCCCGTCCCATATAACGTTTCACCGAGCTTATTGTATTTAAAGGGTCTTCTGCAGCAGCTAATTTTGCATCGCTGCCTACAATAATTTCATTTTCAGTATAACGAACAACCGATGGCAAAGAGTCTTCACCCTTTTCATTCGGCAACGTTTCAGCTAAACCGCTTTTAATTGATGCAATAAGTGAATTTGTTGTTCCAAGATCAATTCCCGCAGCCAAACGATGTTCATGCGGATTAGTTGATTGTCCCGGTTCACTTATTTGTAATAAAGCCATAATTTTCAGTCTTCTTCTATCTATATACGAATATCTAAGTATTCAAAATTTTCGCCGGAATGACGATGACACAACAGCTAATTATAATGCATCCAGCAGGTTTTCTTCCTGATATTCAGCTTCTTGCTGTAATTTATTTAAAAACTGCATTTTATGTATACGCTGTTTTAAATTACTTTTTTGTTTTTCATCCAGATTTTCTTCTGCTAAACCTTCTCGAATACTTTTTAACTCATCGGTAATTCGCAGCTTAATATCCGCCATGATTTTATTAAGACTCGCCATCGGATCATCTGTTTTATTCAACTCGCCTAAAGCTTCACGTAATTCAATTTGTTCCATTAGAAAAGCCGGATCTAGAGCCATATCTTTTTCATCATCAAAAGAAACCGACTGCAACTCCAGCATATAACGTGCCCGACGCAGTGGAGATTTTAAAATTTGATAAGCATCGTTAATGATCGCAGCTTTTTCTACCGAGAGACGACGTTCCCGGTCTGAGGCACTGGCAAATTTATCGGGGTGAACTACGCGCTGTAATTCACGGTAGCGTTGATTTAAATCTTGAAGATCAAGATCAAAAGAAACAGGCAAATCAAATAACTCAAAGTGAGTATGTGTAGCTGCCATTGTAATTTCGCGATATTAATTAATTAAACTGTTAAACGGTAAAGCTTTCGCCACAACCGCACTGATCTTTCACATTGGGATTATTGAATTGAAAGCCTTCATTCAGCCCCTCTTTACCATAATCCAGTTCTGTTCCATCTATGTAAAGCAAACTTTTTGCATCAACAATAATTTGCACGCCCTGAGATTCAAAGACCTTATCACCTTCATCGAGCTCATCAATAAATTCAAGAACATAAGCCATACCAGAACAACCACTGGTTTTAATACCCAAACGTAAACCTATTCCCTTTCCTCTATTATCAAGAAAAGCTTTAACACGTTCTGCTGCTGCTTCAGTTAAAGTGATGGCCATTTTTATATCCTAAAATTTCAATATTTTTGCTCTTAATAAATCTATAAGAGATAACGAGCAGCTAGAGTACATGGAAATAATTAATGAAAAAGCGGAGTTGGCGCGCAAGCCAATGAGCATTTTGAGTTAATTATTTGTCATGCCCCTCTGTTTTAATATAACAGAGGGTAAACGCCGTAATCTAACTTCTCGTTATGTCCTGTAAATTATTTTTTGCTTTTGTAATCTTCTATAGCGGCTTTTATTGCATCTTCCGCAAGAACCGAACAATGAATTTTCACCGGCGGTAGTTCTAGCTCAGCTGCAATTTCAGTGTTTTTGATTTCGCCTGCTTCATCCAGCGTTTTACCTTTAACCCATTCAGTTAATAAAGAGCTGGATGCGATTGCAGAACCACAGCCGTATGTTTTGAATTTAGCATCTTCAATAACACCATCATCCGAGACCTGAATTTGTAAACGCATAACATCACCACATGCAGGTGCACCCACCATACCTGTTCCAATGTTTGCTTCATCTTTATCCAGTGAACCTACGTTACGCGGGTTTTCATAATGATCAATTACTTTTTCGCTATATGCCATGATTGCATACCTCTAATTTTTAAATTCAATTTACTTGCTTAAATTAATGCGCATTCCATTCGATAGCACTGATATCAATACCATCTTTGAACATTTCCCATAATGGTGATAGTTCTCGTAACTTTCCGATGTTGTCGTTGATTTTAGCAATCGCAAAATCAATTTCTTCTTCTGTTGTAAAACGTCCTAGCGAAAAACGAATTGAGCTATGAGCTAATTCATCGTTGCGACCTAAAGCACGTAAAACATACGAAGGTTCTAAACTTGCAGATGTACACGCTGAACCGGAAGAAACAGCGAGTTCTTTTAATGCCATGATTAAAGACTCACCTTCAACAAAATTAAAACTAATATTCAAGTTATGTGGCACACGTTGCTCAAGGTCACCATTAATATAGGTTTCTTCAATAACATCCAGACCTTTTAATAAACGATCACGTAACATACGAATACGTTCATTATCGGCGGCCATTTCTTCTTTAGCCAAGCGGAAGGCTTCACCCATTCCAACAATTTGATGTGTTGCTAATGTTCCTGAACGCATACCACGTTCATGTCCACCACCATGCATTTGTGCTTCTAGACGCACACGTGGTTTACGGCTGACATACAATGCACCGATACCTTTTGGACCATAAATTTTATGTGCCGAGAATGACATTAAATCAACTTTTAAATCATCCATATCAATCGGCACTTTGCCAGCACTTTGTGCCGCATCGACATGGAACATAATTTTACGTTCGCGTGTCATTTCACCAATGGCTTTAATATCCTGAATAACACCAATTTCATTATTGACGTGCATGATTGAAACTAAAATAGTGTCATCACGTAATGCGGCTTTTAATTTATCAAGATCAATTAAACCATTGTCTTCAGGATCTAAATAAGTCACTTCGTAGCCTTCGCGTTCAAGCTGACGACATGAGTCTAAAACCGCTTTATGTTCTGTTTTACAGGTAATGATATGGTTGCCCTTTTTCTTATAGAAATGGGCAATACCTTTAATAGCAAGGTTATCTGATTCTGTTGCACCAGATGTAAAAATAATTTCTTTAGGATTCGCATTAATTAAATCGGCTACATCCTGACGCGCTTTATCAACAGCTTCTTCTGCTTTCCAGCCAAACTCATGCGAACTCGAAGCCGGATTACCAAAGTTGCCTTCCTCGGTTAAACAATCACACATTTTTTCTGCAACACGTTTATCAACCGGGGTAGTTGCTGAATAATCAAAATAAATCGGTGTCTTCATAACATCTCCAACCAAACTCCATCACTCCACTGTTCAGAATTTAGTTCTATTACTGTCATACTTTTATTTCTTGTCATATCCATATTGCCAAGATCGTGGGGATTCTTTTAAGAATTTGCAACCGCTTCTTCGGTTACAGCAAAATTATTTTCTGCCTGATTCTGTCTTGCAGCAACTTCTTGCACACCCTTGCGTTCAACCAAGTTACCTAAACTAATGCCCATTAAAAAATCATGAATTTGTGTACTGAGCTCAGTCCATAAATCATGTGTTAAACATTGACTGTCATCCTGGCAGTTCGATAAACCACCACAACGTGTTGTTTCAACTTTTTCATCAACCGCAGTAATGACATCTGCAACAGCGATGTCATGCGAGTCACGACTTAGACGATAACCGCCACCTGGACCACGCGTACTATCAACCAGCTCTTTCTTACGTAAACGTGAGAAAAGTTGCTCAAGATAAGACAGGGAAATACCCTGACGTTGGGAAATATCTGCCAAAGTAATTGGCCCATCTTTATAATGCAATGCTAAATCGAGCATCGCAGTTACCGCGTAACGTCCTTTGGTAGTTAGTCTCATTGCATAGCCCCACGTAATTAAGTAAAATCTGATATACACTAGCAAGTCAAAATAACAAAACCAAGCATTTTAGTCAAGTATTTTCAGATTTTACTTACTTTAATTGTTGGGTTGCTCTTTATCTGGGCTCTCTTCAGTTTCTTCATCCACATGTTCAGGCAAAGAATCTGAAGATATATCACAGCCACCAAGATCGGGCAGTTTCACTACGTCTAACTCAGACCCCAATGATTTCAATGACTTACACATATTCTGCATTTGTGAGTCCATGGCATGGATATGATCCAGCATAATATCAATAGCAGACGCGACCGGATCTGGCATTCCGGATGAGGTACCGTAAGCATCAAAGCCAATTTTCTTGGCAAAGGCTTCGCGCTTATCGGTAGTGGCATCTTTCGGTTTAGCCGAAACAATATGTCCCGGAATACCAACAACCGTGGCATTTGCCGGTACATCTTTCACAACAACAGCATTTGAGCCCACTCTTGCTCCATCAGATAAAGTAATTGGACCAAGTACTTTTGCTCCGGCGCCAACGACCACATTGTTACCCAATGTGGGATGACGTTTGCCTTTACTCCAGCTTGTACCACCAAGCGTAACACCATGATAAAGCGTCACATCATCACCAATAACGGCAGTTTCGCCAATGACCACGCCCATACCGTGGTCGATAAAAAAACGGCGGCCGATACGAGCACCGGGATGAATCTCAACACCGGTTAAAACCCGGGTTACCATCGCCAGCATTCTAGCCAGCCATTTTAGATGAATGCGCCATAAAAAATGGCTTAGCCTGTGCCACATCAGGGCATGTACACCGGGATAAGCGGTCAATATTTCAAAACTATTACGCGCAGCCGGATCGCGATCAAAAACGCAGTTTATATCTTCACGAAGTCGTTTAAACATGAGGCTTTACCATAACATTTCAAAATTTGAGGGGGGCTATTAAAGTCTTCTTCGCTGTGACTGTCAATGTTCAGTCTGAATGTGACTTCAGTTTTTGTGCTGCAGACATAATGCCTCGCAATATATTGACTTCCAGTCGCTCTAATCCCGTACGTGTAAATAAGCGACGTAATCGTCGCATAAGCTGGCCGGGGTTATCTGGCTTTAAAAATTCTATTTCGGTTAATGCTTCTTCAAAATGCTGAAACATCCCTTCACGTTCAGCGGATGTCGCCAAGGGTGAATCTGGCTCATCTTCGGCTATTTTAGTCTCATCTGTCGCCAGCATCGCCAGATGAATTTCGTAACACAATACCTGAGCGGCAGCAGCAATATTTAGGGAGCTAAAATCAGGGTTAGTCGGGATAGTCACCAGTAACTGACAAAGCTCTAGTTCTTCATTTGTTAAACCGGAATTTTCACGACCTAATACAATCGCAACCTCTGCTTTTTTATCCAGCCCCACAACTCGGCTTGCACATTCCCGGGGATCGACCACCGGCCAGGGCAAAGTTCGCATACGTGCACTAGCACCAATCACTAATGAACAATCCGCAATAGCCTCTTCAAGTGTTGCAAAAACCTGTGTATTTTCAAGTACATTTACCGCACCCGAAGCACGAGCACGTGCTTTTGCATGAGGAAAAGGGGCTTCAGGGGCAACTAATGATAATTGGGACAAGCCCATATTTTTCATTGCTCTGGCAACCCCGCCAATATTTCCCGGATGAGTTGTACCGACCATGACGATGTGAATATTTGAAAATTTTTCTTCCATAGGCAGTATTATACGCAAACACGGCATCTATTAGCCACGAAGGACACAAAGAGCACGAAGATATTTTAAAGGTCTGAGCTATGGGGAACGTAAATACAGTATTATTAATATTCCCCGTATCCCAGCAGTATTTACCTGTATTTTTTTGCTTTTCTTCGTGTTCCTGGTGTCCTTCGTGGCTATTAGGCTGTTAGAATACGCTAAAATGATACCCATAAGAGGGTATTAGCTCTTTAAGAATCCAGAGGAATTAAACTGTGCATCCAATGCTAAATATTGCCGTGCGTGCCGCGCGTGCCGGTGGTGATTTTATATCCCGCTATATCGACCGTGTTGACTCACTCAGCATCACTGAAAAGTCACGCAATGATTTTGTTAGTGAAGTTGATAAAGGGGCTGAAAAAGCCATTATTGATGTCATTCGTAAATCCTATCCCGAGCACAGCATTCTTGCTGAAGAAAGTGGTACGCATAAGGGTAACGACTATGAATGGATTATCGATCCACTCGATGGTACAACCAATTTCCTCTATGGATTTCCTCAATTTGCTGTGTCGATTGCATTACGCCACAAAAACCGTATTACTCAGGGTGTTGTTTACAACCCGCTTTCTCAGGAACTTTTTAGTGCCAGCCGTGGTGACGGCGCACAGCTGAATGGTCGTCGTATTCGTGTTACCCCAAGAAAAAGCCTTGAAGGTGCCTTGCTGGGAACCGGTATCCCTTACCGTGATGACCATATGCATTTAATGGATGATTACCTCGGTATGCTAAAAGCGCTTGTTCCCGGCACAGCAGGAATACGTCGCCCTGGTTCAGCCGCTCTCGATCTTGCCTATGTGGCTGCAGGTCGTTTAGATGGTTTCTGGGAAATGGATCTTAATATTTGGGATATTGCAGCGGGTGTCCTGTTGGTTGAGGAAGCCGGCGGTTTAGTGGGTGACTTAAGTGGCGGAATGGATTACCTAAAAACAGGCAATATCGTTGCAGCCAATCCAAAAGTATTCAAAGGCATGCTGCAAAAAATCAAACCGTTTGTGAAGAAATAAACCTCATTCCCCTTCAGAAAATCCCGTTTGGAACGCTATTAATCATATGCAGCCCAAATAGAGGATTGAAAAGGGGAAATGTCAGTAAAATTATCAAATCGCGGGATTAAACGCCTTGAAATCATGATGCGTGATGTCATGGATGGGCTCGAGGATGCTGCGAGCTACCTGAACTACCAATCAAACCCTGATGTGGTAGAAATCCTCTCTATTGAGCCTCCGGATCGTCACTTTACATCTTGTGAGGCAAATGTAATTACAATGTCTGCTCTTTCAACCAATGAGCAAAGTAGTAATATTGTTGAATATCTCATTCAACGTGAACAAAAAATTTCTGCATAGTCTGCAATTTATCCCCCAATATGCATATTGGTCATTGACCTAAAAAGACAAACCGTGTTATCAATATAACCATAGATAATACTGAGTATTTCTCTATACTTATTACCATAATTACAATAAGGAGAAAGTGGTGAAAAGACGTGTTCTTGCTTTAATAGCTCCACCAGTGGCTGTTTGTCGTTATGGTTGTGCAGGCTGTTGTGCTGCACCAATTGGTGTTTTTTGGATTGCTGGCATGGTCAGCATTATTTATGCTTTTTTTGGTGGTCCAGCCGAAATTGAAGGTTTTAGTGCCGGCACTTTCTTATTAGGAATTATTTTGTGGGGGATTGCCAGTACCTGGGCAGAACTTACTATCGGTGGCATTGATGCTGATGATAAATGTGACCAAAATTCCAGTACGCTTTGTCGTGTGGTTAAACCCAGAATTGATGACAGTAACCCGTTAGATGAAATCAAAAAATTTCAGTAATACCCAATAATTAAAATCATAAAAAAGCCCTCTTTACTTCAAAGTAAGCGGGCTTTTTTATTCGCTTACATCATCCAGATTTCTACTCGTCGATTGGTATAACGACCCAGCTCAGTAATATTATTTGCTACCGGCAGTTGATGGCCATATCCGCGAACACGAATAGGATGAATATTATTCTTGGCTAAATAATCAGCGACTGCATCGGCTCGTGAAACAGAAAAACTGTTACTGCTATACGGAATAACTTCATGCTTGTCAGCAAAACCAAATAATAAAACTTTTCTGTATTTATTTTCCGGCAAATTAAAATACTCAACCAAACGTTCTACATCTCTTACCGCTTTATTATCTAACTTGATGCTGCCTGATTTAAACCGAACATTAAGAGACAAGCGAAAAGCCCCCATTGTAAATTGACGATATTCTGCAGGGGCATAATTGGGGATTTTCACCCGATAACCACTTATTTCCTGAGATACAAAACCGACTTTAGTCACAACGTTATCCGCCGCAGATGACGATGCAAACTTTACAAACTCTATAGCTAATGGATGCGGGTTTATTTCAGGAACATATAAGAACAATCTACGTGACAACACATAATCTTCTGTTGCAACGCTAAATGTTTCCGGAATAAGCGCTCTTGTTTCTGTGTCTGAAATAGCCAGCACTTTTGAATTACGTACATAAGCCAGCCCAACAAAACCGATTCCATTGGGATCTTTTGAAACCTCATCAGATAAATTTGCATTTGATTCAAAACGTTTAGCACTTTTTACCAGTTTTGATTTTTTACCCAGGACTAAAGACTTAAAAGTATCATAAGTACCCGAGTTATTATCACGCGCATAAACATTAATATGAGCATTCGCTAAGCCAAGTTGAGCCCAGTTTGATATTTCGCCTGAAAATATTTTTCTCACCGTATCTTTAGATAATTTAACCAATGGATTATTTTTGTGAACAATAATAGGTAAGCCGTCAAGCGCAATAACATATTCTGAATGCTTACTGTCTAAAGTACCTAATGCAGAAAGTTTTTTGATTTCTTTCATTTTAATTGGACGAGATGACATGCCAACATCTGTTTTACCGGCAGCAAAATCTCTAAATGAAGTGCTTGATCCATGCGCATGAATTTCAACAAATAATTTATTTTTCCCCTTTTCAGCAAAAATCTTACGTTCTTCTTTTGCCGTGATTTTATTGGAGACAATGGAGTAACCTTTAGATGATAACCATGAATACACCAGTTCCGGAGCAAGGGTTGCTCCTATCGTATTAGAACCATGAAGACGTAATAACTGTGCTTTAGCATAAGCAACTGAATTAAAACTAAAACCTAAAATAAAACTTAATAACAAACCAATAAATATTTTCACTCTATGCGATCCTTTATATATGATACTTTTATGACAAAGTAGCAAAGCAACATGACACTAATATGACAGACACAAAAAAACCCGCTAAGCGGGTTTTTTTATTCAATTTGCAACTATAAAGCAGTTAATCTATATACTGTCCTTCTTTATAAAAATCATCCTGCTCCGCTCCCTCTTTTTTCACCGGCATCATACTTTCTGCCGTAATATTCAAGGTAATAACCATACTACTTGCAACATAAATAGATGAATAGGTTCCCACCATAATACCAATAATGAGTGCTATGGAAAAACCGTGAATCAACTCGCCACCCCAAAAAAACATGGCTAGAACAACAATCAAGGTCGTTACAGATGTCATCATGGTACGTGACAAGGTTTGATTAAGAGATGCGTTAACAATTTCGCCCGGTGCTTTCTTGCGCATAAGTCGAAAATTTTCACGAATACGATCAAACACAACGATAGTATCGTTTAACGAGTAACCAATAACAGCAAGTACTGCTGCGAGTACGGTTAAATCAAAATCCAGCTGAAAATATGAAAAAACACCCATGGTAATAATGACATCATGAATCAACGCTGCAATTGAGCCTAATGCAAAACGATATTCAAAACGGGCCATAACATAAACGAGAATAAAACCTAGCGCAATTAACATAGCAAGGCCACCATCATCGCGAAGTTCATCACCTACTTGCGGACCAACAAACTCTTGTCGACGCATGATCACACTGGCATCATCTTCTTTTAAAACGCTAAGGATTTTGTCGCCTAATGATTGCGAAGAAGTATTTTCACGTGGAGCCAGTCGTATCAGTACATCTTTTGATGATCCAAAATTTTGTACCACAGCATCACCAAAGCCGGAAGCTTCCAGCCGATTCCTGATTTTGATGAGATCTGCACTTTGTTTATAACCCACTTCAATTAATGTACCACCGGTAAAATCCAGACCAAAATTTAAACCTTTAATCGCCAGTGATGTTATAGAAGCAACAATTAGGATAAAAGAGAAAGCCAAAGCAACTTTTCTTTTCCCCATAAAATTAAAACTTGGTGTGTTTTTAAAAACTTGCATAATTTATATCCTTAACTATCTATTTAAATAGATAACTTTTTAATTTTTCTTCCACCGACTGATAAATTAATAATGGCACGCGTGCCCATTATTGCGGTAAACATCGAGGTCATAATCCCAATCGATAAGGTAATCGCAAAACCTTTAATTGAACCGGTACCAAAAATATAAAGTACAACGGCAGCAATTAAGGTAGTGATATTTGCATCCATAATCGTTGATAAAGCTTTATCATAACCTGCATGAATACTCGCTTGTGGTGTATTACCGATTCTTACTTCTTCGCGGATACGTTCAAAGATCAATACATTTGCATCAACAGCCATACCAACAGTTAAAACAATACCTGCAATTCCGGGTAAAGTCAGGGTTGCCTGAAGCATGGATAATACAGCAACGATTAAAATCAGATTAACTAATAAAGCAACGTTTGCCACCAAGCCAAAACCCCGATACCAAATGAGCATGAAAACAAGAACAAGAACCATACCAATAATAACGGAGTCTAAACCTTGCTCAATATTATCTTTACCCAGACTTGGACCAATCGTGCGTTCTTCAATAATTCGAATCGGCGCTGCTAAAGCACCCGCACGTAATAACAAGGCTAAATTGCGGGCTTCATTACCATCATCCAAACCGGTAATCTGAAAACGTTTACTAAATACACCCTGAATAGTCGCAACATTAATAACTTCTTCTACTTTACGGGTGACTCGTTGCTTTTTACCGTTCACCATTTTTGTTATTTCTTTATGTTCAATAAAAACAACAGCCATTGGTTTCTTCAGGTTCTTTTTGGTTGTTTGCGCCATTATTCGTGCACCAGCGCCATCCAGATTGATCGAGACCATCGGACTATTTGAATCACTGTCAAAACCTGAAGATGCATTAGTAATATGATCACCGGTAATAATTAAACGCTTTTTCAAAACAACTGGTTGACCTTCACGATCACGATATAAACGAGCCGTTGGTGGAATTCGACCATCAATGGCATCTTGCGGTGAAACATTCACATCGACTAAACGAAATTCTAATGTCGCAGTTGCACTTAAAATTCGTTTTGCTCGCGCACTGTCCTGAATACCGGGGAGCTGTACAACAATACGGTTATCACCTTGCTGTTGAATAACGGGTTCAGCTACGCCCAATTCATTAACACGATTACGCAGTGTCGTGACATTTTGCTGTAGTGCAGATTTTTTTAACGAGATTAATGCAGTTTTCTTTAATACGGCAGAAAAGTAAAAAGCACCGCCATCATCATAGTCTGTTAACTGTAAATCACTCAGGGCTGAACGTACCGCTGAAACAGCTTTATCTCGTAACTCAGCAGAACGGAATTTAACAGTGACTTGTTCTTTATTATCACGAACAGACAAATAACGAATTTTTTTCTTTCGCAATGCACCACGAATATCATTAGCATTACTTTCCATAGCCTGACGTATCACCAGCTCAGTATCCACTTCCATTAAAAAGTGCAAGCCACCACGTAAATCCAGACCGAGATACATCGGTTTACCGTTTATACTCCTTAACCAATCTGGCGTAGCCGGTGCCAGATTTAATGCAACGGTGTAATCATCACCGATTGCATCACGAATATCGTCTGCTGCTTTAAGTTGATCTTCTACTCCGTTAAAACGCAGTAACAAGCCTTTATCATCCAGAACTGAACTACGTAGAGTAATTTTTGATTTTTTAAGTGCTGCAAGTGCTTTGCTTTCAACTTGTGTATCCACGGTGCTATTTCTGGTTGCCGAAATTTGTATAGCTGGATCTGAACCGTAAATGTTAGGCAAAGCATATAAGCTACCCACAATAAGAACAATAACGAGTAAAACGTACTTCCAAGAAGGATACTGATTTAACATAGAGGGAATACCTGAATTTTAATATATTAAATGTAGGTTGGCCTTCAGGCCAACAACCGCTGCCGGCCTGAAGGCCGACCTACATTTAGTCCTTTAATGCAGCTTTTAATGAACCTTTTGGTAATACTGTTGATACTGCTGCTCTTTGAAATTTCATTTCTACATTATCTGCAACTTCAACAGTAATATATTGTTCGCTGACATCAGTGATTTTTCCTAAAATGCCACCATTTGTCACAACTTCATCACCTTTCGATAAACCGCCAACTAATTCACGGTGCTCTTTTGCACGCTTTGATTGTGGGCGAATAAGGATAAAGTAAAAAATTAAAATCATGCCACCAAAGAAAATTAAAGACGTCATTGGATCGCCTTGTTGTGCTGGAGCACCTGCAGCCATTGCATCTGAAATAAAAAAGCTCATTTTTTACCCTTTTTAATGTTTTTAAATAGTTTGCGAATATTATAGCGCGGTATTATGACACATCAGGTACAACTTGGTCGCGTTTGGCATAAAATTCAGCAACGAATTCGTCCAGCTCACCCTTTTTAATTGCATCCCGCAATCCTGACATAACATGCTGATAATAATGAAGATTATGGATAGTATTTAAGCGTGCCCCAAGGATTTCTTTGGTTTTATCCAAATGCCGCAAATATGCCCGTGAGTAATTTTTGCAGGTATAACAGTCACACTCTTCATCCACAGGGCCAATATCATCAGTATATTTTGCATTGCGAATCCGCACCATGCCTTTGCTGGTGAATAAAAACCCATTTCTGGCATTGCGTGTTGGCATAACACAATCAAACATATCAACCCCCCTACGCACTGCCTCAACAATATCTTCCGGCGTTCCCACCCCCATCAAATAACGAGGTTTGTCTTCAGGCATGTGGTTTTTCAGGTGATCGAGCACTTTGATCATTTCTTCCTTAGGTTCACCAACCGAGAGTCCGCCAATCGCATAACCATCAAATCCAATATCAGTTAAACCATTTAATGAAATTTCGCGTAAATGAGGAAACATCCCCCCCTGAACAATGCCAAACAAAGCCGAAGAATTATCTGCATGAGCCTCTTTTGAGCGTTTTGCCCAACGCAATGAAAGCTCCATAGATTCACGCACTTCTTTTTCTTCTGCCGGATAAGGTGTGCACTCATCAAAAATCATCACAATATCTGAACCTAAATCACGCTGTACTTGCATTGACTCTTCAGGCCCCATAAAAACTTTACTGCCGTCAATAGGAGAATTAAATTTCACCCCTTCTTCGGTGATTTTTCTTAACTTCCCCAAACTCCAGACCTGAAAACCACCAGAGTCCGTCAGTATAGGCCCTTGCCAATGCATAAAATTGTGCAAGTCACCGTGTTTTTTAATAACTTCTGTACCCGGTCTCAGCATTAAATGAAATGTGTTTCCTAAAACAATTTGCGCCCCCAAATCTTGCAACTCCTCAGGAGTCATGGCTTTCACCGTGCCATATGTACCGACAGGCATAAATGCCGGTGTTTCAATGGTGCCACGTTCAAAGACTAAACGCCCACGCCGAGCAAAACCGTCTGTTTTATCTAATTCAAATTTCATTTGTTATTTACCACAATATTAATATTTCTATTTTCGTAAAAATTACATTTTAGGGCATGGAATTTGTGTAGCCAAATAAAGACCGTCTGTCGCATGGAAGCGACAGCTGAGCTGGCAGAGATGCCGTCTTACGAGTCTTGGTTTGGCTACACCAGTTTCATAACCGGCTAATTCATAAATATTTATTCGTGCGAGTCAAAAACATTGCATCACCATAACTAAAAAAACGATATTTTTCTTTTATTGCATACTGATACGCATTTTTAATATTTTCATAACCGGCAAAAGCAGAAACAAGCATTAACAAAGTCGATTCAGACAAATGAAAGTTAGTGATTAATGCATCTACCACTCTAAACTCATATCCCGGTGTAATAAAAATATCTGTTTCACCTGTATAGGGGATTAAAATATTTTCACTATTCGAAAATAAAGCCGCAGATTCGAGACAACGTACACTCGTTGTCCCTACCGCAATAATGCGACGGCCTTCTGCCTTTGCTTTATTAATTATCTGACAATTCTCATCACTTAATTCAATCCATTCTTTATGCATGTGATGATCTTTTAAATCATCAACGCGAACAGGTTGAAAAGTGCCTGCACCAACATGCAAGGTCACATGAACTTGTTCAACACCTTTATCCGATAATTGTTGCAACAGACTTTCATTAAAATGTAATCCGGCTGTAGGAGCGGCAACCGCCCCCGGTTTTTTTGCATAAACTGTTTGATAGCGATCCTGATCAAATAACTCATCTTCACGTTGTATATAAGGAGGAAGTGGCATGTGACCAATTTTATCAAGAAGTTCTAAAATAGAACCGTCATTACTATGAAAATCCACAACAAACAGATCGCCTTCTCTTCCCTTTACTTCAGCCCGAATATTTTGATCGAACAGTAATTCTGTACCCGGCTTGGGAGATTTACTTGCACGAACATGCGCTAAAGCTGTTGAATCATCAACTATACGCTCTATGAGTACCTCAACTTTTCCACCAGAGGCTTTTTTACCATGTAAACGTGCAGGAATAACTTGTGTATTGTTAAACACCAGAACATCGCCCGATTGCAAATAATCACATAAATCTGAAAATAGTTTATCGTCAGTTGCTCCCGTGTTTCCATCTACAACCAGTAAACGGCTGGAAGTACGCTCTGCCATCGGTTGTTGAGCAATAAGTTCTTCAGGTAAATCAAAAGTGAAATCAGTACGACGCATAATTATTTGCTTGTTTATTAAATGATGTTTAAAGATTAAGTGGTGAAACCATCAGAAGTATATTTTCACAGTGGTGGATTTATTCACAGCCAGAGACCGTAAACAGCCATTGTACTTGTTATTTACAGCACGTTCGAATAATTTCGAATCAATAACAAATGAAATTTTGACTTGGATAGACCATGGATGTGCACTATAATGGCCGGCCTTTAGCTTGTAGCAACATGTTAAAGGTCAAGTCTATGGCGGTGTGGTGAAATTGGTAGACACGCCGGATTCAAAATCCGGTTGGGGCAACTCAGTGCCGGTTCGAGTCCGGCCACCGCTACCATAACTTATTTAATCTGTGCTGTTTTCAAAAAAGTAATTAATTAATCCATTCGTGGAGTCATCATATTCATCAACCGGTTTATGTTTTCTTAGGTCATTGTAGATATTTGCCGCAACTTTTTTTCCTAGTTCAACCGCAGGTTGATCATAAGAATTAATTTGCCAAATAATACCTTGCGTAAAGATTTTATGTTCATAAAGCGCGATTAATGAACCTAGTGATTTGGGCGTTAATGCTTTGAGTAAAAGGGTATTAGACGGTTTATTACCCGGCATTAATCTGGAAGGATATAGCCGTTCAATATCTTCTTTTGAGTAGCCTTCTGTGGCCAGCTCTTGCCGTGCTTCTTCTTCATTTTTACCGGTCATTAAGGTGCGCGTTTGTGCAAAAAAATTAGCCAGTAAAACTAAATGATGATCACCAACAGGATTTAAACTATCAATCGGGACAATAAAATCTGCCGGAACAAGATGTGTTCCCTGATGTAAATTTTGATAAAACGCATGCTGGCCAGTAATGCCTAACTCGCCCCAAATAATAGGGCCGGTTGCATAGTCCACTTTTTCACCATCACGCGTAATACTCTTGCCGTTACTTTCCATATCACCTTGTTGAAAATAAGTAGGAAAGCGATGTAAATGTTGATCGTAAGGAAGCAATACATGCGATTCCGTATTATAGAAATTGTTATACCAGATACCGAGCAGAGCCAGAACGACAGGTAAATTTTCTTCAAAGGGAGCCTTTCTGAAATGTTCGTCCATTTCATAAGCGCCCTGTAATAATGATTCAAAACGATCCATACCAATATAAATTGCAATGGATAAACCAATTGAAGACCATAATGAATAGCGCCCTCCTACCCAGTCCCACATTTTAAAAATATTTTCTTCTTTAATACCAAATTCTGTTGCAGCTTCTACGTTTGCAGCAACAGCGATAAAATGCTTTTCAACTGCTATTTCATTACGGGAATTTTCGATGAGCCAGTCACGCGCAGTGTGCGCATTCATAATCGTATCTTGTGTGGTAAAACTTTTTGATGAAACAATAAATAAGGTACGTTCCGGGTCAAGGTCTCGTAATGTATTACAGATATGACTTGGATCAACATTCGAAACAAAATGTACCCTCAAGCCAACCTTCCCATAAGGTGTTAGGGCTTCACTCACCATGACGGGACCTAGATCTGAACCACCTACACCGATATTGACAATATCAATTATAGGTTTGCCACTAAAACCTAACCATTGACCATTGCGAATAGACTCTGAATACTCTCGCATTTTTTCAAGTTCAGATCGCACTTCAGGCATAACATCTTTGCCATCAACATAAACAGGATTATCACCGCGATTACGCAAAGCGGTATGTAAAACAGCACGATTTTCAGTGTGATTAATTTTCTCGCCACTGAACATTTTTTCTGTCCAGTCTTTTAGGTGACTTTGTTTTGCCAGATCCGTTAACAACGACATTGTTTCCTTGTTAATACGGTTTTTTGAGTAATCCAGCAAAATGTCATTAAAGCGTAAATGAAAATCTTCAAATCGATTTTTATCCTGAGTGAATAAATCACGCATTTGAATGTTTTCAGTTTGCTTCTTGTGCTTTAGCAGTGCTTGCCAAACAGGTAATTGGGTCAGATTTGCCATATTGTTTTAATTTTTTCCCGATATTGATGCGTAAATTATGCAATATTTCTGTGAAAAAGTGGTTAGAAACCGCTGATATATCGTTAAACATTGAATAAATTGACTAAAATTCCACCACTTACGTCTTTTTCACTCTTTTTCATGCCTGTTTTAGCATGTCAATAGAGGTTTTCTGCCTAAGTGACGGTATAATGTGCGGCCTTTTGAAACAGAAAGTTTATACGCAATGACAGCTAAAGCAAAAAAGATTGAATCTCCAGTTACGAAAATCATGTCCACGAGTCAGGATAAGCAACTACGCTCCCGCGTTAAGCTTTTTGGAAATATACTGGGTAAAGTTTTACTTGAACACGCAGGTAAAGATGTTTTCACTGCCGTTGAAAAATTACGTAAAGGTCATATTAGCCTGCGCAATAAAAATGATTCAGCAAGACGTCGTCGACTTGATAAATTAGTCGCATCTCTGGATCCTGAATCAACCGAACACGTTGTTCGCGCCTTTAGTATTTACTTTAGTTTAGTCAATATTGCAGAAGAAGAATTTCAGCACAAACAACGTCGCCGTGAAGTAGGCCCGAAAGGCTTCACATGGAAAGGTTCTTTTTATAATGCATTAAATGACTTCCAAAAAAGTGATGTCAGTGCCGAGCAACTGCAAGAATTGCTAAATCAAACTGCTTATATCCCTGTTTTTACTGCACACCCGACAGAATCAAAACGTCGTACCGTGATGGAAGCGATTCGTCGTATTTATATTATCAGCGATCAGCTGAATGAACCTAAACTAAGTAAAATTCAAAAAGAAAACATCACTGAAGATTTAGAACAACATATCCAAATTCTGTATAAAACAAATGAAGTTCGCGTTAATAAACCACAAGTAACAGATGAAGTTAAAAATGGTTTATATTATTACCGCGAAAGTTTATTTAAATCGGTACCACAAACATACCGTAATTTAGAAAAAGCAATTGGCCGCACTTACGGTAAAGATTCGGGAATTACAGTACCCAGTGTAATCCAGTTTGGTTCATGGATTGGCGGTGATCGTGATGGCAACCCGTTCGTTAAACCGGAAACGACGATTCTTGCATTACGCATGCAGTCACAAGAAGTACTGAATGAATACATTAAACAAGTTCAGCTTCTCAGTAAAATTCTGACCCAATCCAGTTTATTCTGTCAGCCTTCTGACGCATTTTTAAAACAGCTTGCTATTGATGAAGAAGAAGTCGTTGAGCTTTTTGCCGAACACCCTAACCGGTTTAAGCAAGAGCCTTATCGTCGCAAATTATTCATTATGAAATATCGAATCCAAAATAATCTGGATAAAGTAGAAGCACGTTTGAATGAAATTGAACCAACAAGCTCCTCTTGTCACTATGCCAATGAGCAGGGCATGCTAAATGACTTATATCTGATTCGTGATTCATTAATTAGCCATGGTGATGGTAATTCTGCTGCGGGGGAATTACAGGATCTTATTCGTCAGGTTGAAACTTTTGGTTTTTATCTGGCAAAACTGGATATTCGCCAAGAATCAACTATTCATAGCCAAACCGTTGCTGAAATTATTAAGCAAATCGATGGTTCTGATTACTCAAAATTAGATGAAACAGCTCGTTTAGAGACATTGGCTAAATATGTTAAAAATGCACGCGCTGAATTTGATATCGACAAACTCAGTGACATGTCTGCAGAAACAGTTAATGTCTTTAAAGTAATGTCAAAAATGCGTGAAGAAATTAGTCCAAAAGCATTTGGGACTTATGTTATTTCAATGACACATGCAGCTAGCCATGTTATGGAAGTCATGTTCCTCGCATGGTTAACCGGACTTGCCGGCAAAAATAACAATCAATGGTACTGCCATGTAAAGGTTTCACCTTTATTTGAAACCGTCGAAGATTTAAATCACATACAGCCAGTGATGAGTCAGTTATTTGATAACGCGACTTACACAGAATTATTAAAAGCTTCCGGTAATTTACAGGAAGTCATGCTTGGTTATTCAGACTCTTGTAAAGATGGCGGCATACTGGCCTCTGTCTGGAACTTGTATCAGGCACAGCAACAAATAACTGAGCTTACACGATCTCGCGGAGTACGTTTAAGAATGTTCCATGGCCGTGGTGGTACTGTTGGCCGTGGTGGTGGACCAACGCATGATGCTATTTTATCTCAACCTACCGGCACTGTTCATGGTGAAATTAAATTTACCGAACAGGGTGAAGTTTTATCTTATAAATACAGCAATAAACAAACAGCCGTATATGAATTAACAATGGGTGTAACCGGCTTATTAAAAGCCAGTACAAATTTAATTAAAGAACCTAAGCCGGATAAACCTGAATATCTGGAGATCATGGCCGAGTTAGCAGAAGAAGGTGAAAATCAGTACCGTGAATTAACGGATAACACTGAAGGCTTCCTCGATTATTTTTATGAAGCTACACCGGTTTATGAAATCGGACTAATGAATATCGGTTCTCGTCCTTCTCATCGTAAAAAAGCAGATCGATCAAAAAGTTCGGTTCGTGCGATTGCCTGGGTCTTTGGTTGGGCGCAGTCACGTCACACTATGCCAGCCTGGTTTGGTATTGGTTCTGCGTTAGAAAAATGGTTAAACAATGATGAAAACAATCTCGATACATTACAAAAAATGTATAAAGACTGGCCGTTCTTCAGAGCCCTGCTGAGTAACTCGCAAATGGCACTATATAAAGGTGAAATGCATATCGCCAAAAATTATATGTCTCTTTGCGAAAATCAGCGCACAGCAAAAAATGTTTATAAAATCATCTCGAAAGAGTATGAAAGAACGACTAACAATGTATTGGAAATCGCGAAGATCAATGAGTTGATGGAAGAAACACCTCATCTTGCTTTATCTCTAACTCGCCGTAATCCTTATCTTGATCCTTTAAATCAAATTCAGCTTACTTTAATTAAAAAGTATCGTGATGAATCATTAAGTGATGACATTAGAGAGCAATGGTTGCATCCTTTATTAAGAACGATTAGTGCGATAGCCGCCGGAATGCGTAACACAGGTTAAAAAAATCTGAAAAGCAATTACAGCGTTCACCCTCTCTTATATTATTCATTGAGGGGCACGACGGCAAATAAAAAAGAGAAAATGTAGCTTATGAATAATAAGTGAGTTTTCTCTTTTTTATTTGCGCCTCGTTCTTGCGTCTCAGATTACTTTTAATGGATAGCCTACCTAGTAGTAAAATATAACCCACCTGTTCCATAACCCGATCAAATAATTATTACTTAAACGTATCACATACAACTCTTATAATAAAATATCATCCAAAGCACGGGGCTTTTCTATACCATAACCTTGCGCATAATCTACTCCGAGATCTTGCAGTAATTGAATCGTCTCATCATCCTGCACATATTCCGCAATGATCTTCTTACCCATAAAATGACCGATTTCACTAATTGATTTAACAACAGCATAATCATTTGGATTAGTAGCCATTTCTTTAACAAAAACGCCATCAATTTTGAGGTAATCAACCGGTAAACTTTTAAGGTAGCCATAAGATGACATACCACTACCAAAGTCATCAAGAGAGAATGTGCAGCCGGTTGTTTTAAAGCGTTTAATAAAGTCTGCTGCATCAGATAAACTTGCAATACCTAATGTTTCAGTAATTTCAAAACAAATCTTACCGATAGGAACATTTGTGGTTCGCATTTGCTCCATGACAAATTTCATTAATCCTGTATCATTTAATGAATGACCTGACAGGTTAATAGAGAAGCTACTAACATGATCCAGATCTTTTCTGTTATCTGAAATCCATTTAAAGGCTGTTTTAATGACCCAGCGATCAATATCCGCCATTCGTTTATAATTTTCAGCTGCATTGATAAATTCTTGTAAAGAACTTTGCTCACCTAAATCATCTGTCATTCCAAGCAAGATTTCATAATGGTCATGATAACTATCATCTGTTGCTAAAGGCATAATACGTTGGCAGCGTAAGTGTAAATCGTCACTATCAAGCGCTTTATCGATTTTAGCCGCCCAGATTACTTCGGCATTGCGCTTGTTCAATCGAGCATGTCCTTCATGGTAAATCTGAACACGATGACCACCAATTTCTTTTGCTACATCAGCACTTGCTTCGGCATCCTGCAATAATTTTTCGACATTTTGGCCGTGCCCCTTAATAACAATTAAACCAACACTCATGGCAACCGATAAACGTTTATCTTCCCATACAAAACGATAATTATTTAACTCTTCCAATATTGTTTCGACAATCTCTAATGCATCATCAATCCCCTGACCACACAGAAGCATACAGAACTCATCACCACTAAAGCGGGATAACACTCCATTTTCAGTTAAATGCTTTCTTAGTATATCGGCAATTTCCTTAATTAAAGCATCACCACCTTCGTAACCACAGCTGTTATTGATCACACTAAATTTATCTAAATCAATATAACAAAGCGAATGTTTACCATTTGAAATTTTTGCATCATCAACCGCTTTCTGAAGAGACGTTTCAAATTCACGACGATTAATTAGCCCGGTTAATGGATCATGTGTTGACTGAAATAATAATTGTTTATGTAATTTTTGTAACATGGAATATTGTGCACGATCCATGGCCGGTTCATTTGCTTCACCAAGCGCCATCGTTTCACCGTCTCTGAATAATTCTATTAACTCATCAGACTTTAATACTTTTTCTTTTTTACCAAGTACATTTACAAAGACAAATTTACCCTTATGTCTGGCAATCCAGCCCACCTTCAACCGAATTGGCTTCTCGGAGTATGCGTCAAATAAAACCCAGTCACCTTCTTTTAAACGACCAACACGGCGAGCCCATTCATCTTCTGTATCAAGAACAACTTCAACATTTTCTGCTTCTTTTTCATCAACAACTTCATCTTCATTCAAAAACTCATCAACAACTGTTTTTAAATTTTTGTCAAAAGCATGATTCTGAATCTTAATCAAAATATCAAGTTGCTGAGCAATACGCTCAAATACTTTTGGCGTACCATCAAAGTCTTCATTAATAACTTTAACCAGCCAGTCGAATGCGCGTTTAACTGCCTGTTGTTCTTCTGCATCATCTGTATCAGCTAAAACTTCCAGTTCAGATATTTTATTAATAACTTTACGAACAACATGTGATGTATCTGTGAATACATCTGTATCCATAATAGCCATTTTAAGAACTGGAACCTCCAGTTGTCTTATCCAGGGACGAACACTATCGGCTACCTGAAAATCACTCATTAAAGAACTAAAAACATTACTGGCTACATCAATTACCTGCCCTTCCTGTGCACTAATAACTTTATTTTCAGCATCACCGCCTTTGGCCGCTAAAATTGCCTGTATCTTTTCTTTAAAATCAAGTTGATTCGTATCGGACTGGGATGAATAATCATATCCAGTGAGCTGCTGGCTGGATAAAGCATCCAATAAATCTGAAGGGGTAAAATGCTGCGCTATTTGACCATCCGATAATGTTGGTGTTGCCGGCTCAGCAGATAACTGATCACTTGGTACTCCTGCCTGAACCTGTTCAAGATTTTGTTGTAAGCCACGCAAATCACTAAAGACATTCAGGAATCCCGATGAACCATCCGTCGATCCTGATGATGCTCCGTCCTGTGATGAAAATGAAGCGGATTGTTGATGCATCGAATTAACAAACTCTCTACCTTGAGCGGGAGAATTACCCGTAAAACGATTAAGGCCACCACCTTTACTCGCAGGCATAATGGGTTGTGCTGAAGTAGAGTGCCCAGCAGCTCCTCTTTGCACACTCCCTATTCCTGATGAAGCCCCGGATATTGGTGCAGAATGACCTCCACCCATTGGAGCAGCTGGCGTACCATAATTACCTTCAGGATAATCTTCTTCAAATTCTTGTTCAGTTTCTGCCTCTTGTGTAGAGCCAGAAACTGAAGATGAAGTGTTTTTCGAACGCTGAACTTTAAATTTTAATTTTGGTAATACATCGTTTTCAACAAAAAATTTATTAATGTTTTTATAAAGCTTAGCTGCAATAGATAAATAGACATCACGAAAAGCGGTATAACAAACCAGTTTAACCGCATGCTTAATTTCAATATCTTCTAATGAATCCTGAAAAGCCTGAGCAAACAAGGCTGGGCCAAAAGGGTTATTTTTCTTGGTAATTTTAGCCTGATACAACGCACTTGCTCTTCGCTCAATTTTACTCAATTCATCTCGATTATCTGCATCAACATTAGTAATAATGCTAGACATTGATAACCAGTTATCCAGATCATCTGCTTCAACTAACGATAACGACTCTAATGAAACTTCTTTTTCTTTTTCAACTTCATCTTCATGAAGAACCTTACTAGGTGAATATTTTTTAATTCTTATTTCATACAGTTTTTTAAATGTTTCGGTAATTTTATTTTTATTTTTTTCTAAAACACCCAACGATTCAAATAAAGCATTTTGCTTGGCTAAATCAAATGTTTCTTTTGCGGCATCAAAAAAATGTTCAGAAATACTATTATGAAATTTCTCCATTAATGGAAGTAACTCAGCCGCCACCAATTGGTGTGCTTCTTCTAATATTTGTGCCGCCGGTTTTCCATTAAAAACGGTCTGCGTGGTGCCAAATTCTTCTTCTGCATCAGCATTATTAGATCGATTAGTATTAGCAAATTTATGCAGGGATTGGACAGCAGATATATCAGGATTTAGAAAAGAAACACCGATATACCCCTTCTCGACTCGCATGACTTTTGTATTAAAACTAAGTTGTTTATCCACACCATCATTTTGAACCATCGTAACAACTGTCAGATTGCTACCAATTTGAGGCGTCAAATTAGTCGCATCACCACCTAATAACGTTGAGTCAATTAATTCGATGTACATGCCACCAATACAATAATCTTTAATAATGGCAGAGTGAACACCCTGACTAGGATGAATAAGCTGAGCTTTTAGAACAACAGGATAACGCGGGTAGGCGCGGCGCTCCTTGCCAGAGTGGTTATTAAGTGATTGTTTTTGGCCTTGAGCCATGACATCTCCCAGAATAATATTATTTCGCGCTAATATTCTATTTTAGTCTTTCTACCCCAAATTATATGGGATATATCTATCTGTTTCGGTATATTTCAGAAAAACTTCAATTGTTAGCAAAACTCACAAAACTGGTATTTTTCCAATTTTAAATATTTTCTTAGTGGGGGGATAACACAGAAAATATACACCAAATGAAGTACTTACTATAAAGCAATCATTGCTTTTTGCATACAAACTTTAGGATGAGAAATCGTATTTTAAGCGACCTGAACAGGGATTGTGTGGCGAGTGTGGGTTATTTGATTCTGCTCATCAACATAGACTAGTTTTGGCTTAAAACTAACCAATTCTTGCTGATTTAGCCCGACATAGGCACAAATAATGATAATATCACCTGGATCTGCTTTATGAGCCGCAGCACCATTGACGGAAATAATACCAGAATTATCTTCTGCTAAAATGGCGTAGGTGGTAAAGCGCTCACCATTCGTAACATTGTAAATTTCAATTTGCTCATATTCACGAATACCCACAGTTTCTAGCAAATGTCCATCAATTGCACATGAACCTTCGTATTCAAGCTCAGAATGTGTCACGGTGACACGGTGCAATTTTCCTTTAAGCATAATGGTATTCATAACAATCGATCAGGCTCTTTTATTTAAAAACAGTAAGCTATCAATTATAACACGCATTTTCATGTTTCAAAATGGAGATTTTCATAAGCGTAGATTATCAATAAGTCGTATATTACCCAATTTAGCTGCAATTAAAGCCACCTTTTTATCCGTGTCATTTTGAGGGGGTAATAAAGTATCAATAGCTCGTATTGCCACATAATCAGGCGAAAAGCCTGCTGCAATAAGGTTTTTTAAGGCATTTTGCTCAAGAGAGAGATAATCTTTAGTACCCGCATTAATGGCCTGTTTGATTATTTCTAGCTGCCGATAAATTTCTGGCGCTTTACTTCGCTCAATTTTATTCAATCTCACATTTCTTGAACTCATGGCTAAACCATCTTGCTCTCGAAACGTGGCTTCAGCATAAATTTTAACATCAAGACTAAATTTTTTAACCAGTTGCTGGATAAGCAAAAGCTGTTGAAAATCTTTTTCTCCAAAAACCGCACTATTAGGCTGAATAAGATCAAACAGGCGCTTTACCACCGTTGCAACACCCGCAAAATGCCCGGGGCGGTTAGCGCCTTCCAACAAAGTAAACATCGCTCCTAAGTCAATTTGCTCAACCTCTTTTTCCCCATCAGGATAAAAGGAATCAACATCGGGGGTAAAAACAAAATCAACACCAATATCGGCTAAAATGTTTACATCTGCATCTAATGTGCTGGGATATTTCAGCAAATCTTCTTTGTTATCAAATTGTAATGGATTAACAAAAATACTGACAACAACATGATCGGCTAATGTTCTTGCTCTTTTAACCAGACTCAAATGCCCTTCATGTAGGCAGCCCATGGTCGGAACAAAAGAAATTGTCTCACCTTTATTGCGCCAATTTTCACACAAATTCCGAGTTTGTTTTAAATCTGAAAAAACTTGCATTCAGTAAAGGCCTTATCGAGAAAAATATAACCATATTGTAATAGCTAATTTTGTACTTTTAACTAAAAAACTGACAAAATTCAGACATTATTATTTTACAAAAGATCACTCTCTTGAAAGAATTTAAACAAGCACTCACGGCTTTACTCACTAAAGCCTTTATACGAGGACTCTCTTTCCTTTCACTCAAAAATTGCCACCGTGTCGGTAGTCTATTGGGATGGCTGATGATTGTAATACCGAATAGAAGCCGGCATGTAACCAAAATAAATATTCAACTTTGCTTCCCGAGGATGAGAGAAGAGCAGCAACAAATGCTGGTCAAGAACAGTTTAATTGAAATGGGAAAAACCATTGCTGAAATAGCTCCAATGTGGCAATGGGACAAAAAGAAATTGCTTGCAACAATTCAAAGCGTTAAGGGAGAGGAGTTACTCGAACAAGCGCTTAAAAATAAAAAAGGAGCAATCCTTGCCGCACCTCATTTAGGATGCTGGGAATTGTTGGGACACTATTTAGCAGATAAATACCCAACTACCTGTATGTACCAAAAACCAAAAATTAAACAACTCGATTCAATTATTCGATATGGACGAGAACGATTTGGCGTTAAGCTTGTTCCAACAGATAACTACGGGATTCGTTCGATGCTCAAATCAGTCAAAAATAATGAGCTAATTTGTATTTTACCCGATCAGGAACCCAGTGATGGTAATGGTGTTTTTGTGCCCTTTTTTGATGTTAACGCCTACAGTATGGTTTTAATTTCCCGACTGGCAAAAAAAACAGGTGCGGCTGTTTTAACCATTTATGCAGAACGGCGTGAAAATGGTCAGGGTTACGATGTTGTTTTTAAAGCACTGGATAAAATTAATGCTGATTCAATTGAAGATTCTGTTATTTATTTAAATAACGAAATCGAAAAATGTGTTTGTGAAATTCCGGAACAGTATCAATGGAGTTATAAGCGCTTTCGAACACAACCTAAAGATGAAAAGGGCAAACCAATTGAAGATTATTATAATAGTTAGAGGTTAGTAATCTTTCAGAAGTTAAGAGCTCAGCAGCCCTTAATTAAAACTATGTTCTTCAGCAGGAAACTCTAAAGTTTTAACCGCCTTAACATAGGCTTCTATTGCGGCTGTAATCGATTTATTCCCTTCCAGCTCAACGAGAAAATCTTTGCTAAACTTTGGTCGCTTGCCCGGGGTGATACCTAAAAGATCATACAGCACCAATACCTGACCACTACAATCCGCACCAGCACCAATACCTATTGTAATAACATCAACATCATCAGTTATTCGTTTTGCTAATTGTTGCGGAATACATTCCAGCACAATTATCTCTACACCGGCATTTTTTAATGCTATTGCATCTTCAATAATTTTATCTGCCGCAGATTGTTCACGGCCCTGAACTTTATAGCCTCCGAGTTCAACAACCGACTGCGGCAGTAACCCTAAATGGCCACAAACAGGAATATTATTTTCAATCAAATGATTAGCAATAGCGACAAACTCACCACCGCCTTCAAACTTTACCATGTCTGCACCGGCTTCCTGTATTAAGCGTTGTGCATTTTTTAAGGCATCATTTTTGTTTAAATAGGAGTGATAAGGCAAGTCTGAAATCAATAAAGCATGTTCACGGGCACGGGAAACCATACTTGTGTGATATACCATATCATCTACCGTAACGGGAATGGTGGAATCATGCCCTTGTATAACCATACCCAGGGAATCACCAACAAGAATAACGTCAACACCCGCCTGTTCAATATGTTTAGTGAAACTAGCATCGTACGCAGTTAACACCGTGATTTTTTCATTACGTTTTTTTAACTCACGCAAGTTATTTATTGTCATCATATTGATACCGATGCCGGATTGAAATAATGCCGGCCACTTTTCACTTTTCTAATTTGCTCTAGTAACAAGTTATAATCATTTTCATTATTAACCAGATCAATTTCTTCTGCATTAACAATTAATAAGGGAGATTGAGTATAATCATGAAAAAAACGGGCATAACTTTCATTTAGCCGGTGTAAATAATCATTATTCATTGAGCGCTCATAGTTACGACCACGACGAGAAATACGTTTCCGTAAAACGTCTACCGGAGCTTGTAAATAAATGACTAAGTCCGGTATGGGAGCATCAATCACCAGGTGCTGATAGACCTGTTGATAAAGTTTATATTCTTCTTCATCCAATGTTAATTCAGCAAACAAGCGGTCTTTTTCCATAATAAAATCGGCAACATGTACCGGTCGAAACATATCTGCCTGTTTAAGATCCTGCATTTGTTGAGCGCGCTGAAAAAGAAAAAATAATTGGGTCTGGAATGCAACATTTTTCTTGTTCTCATAAAAATGATTAAGAAACGGATTTTCATCTGCACCTTCAAGCAATAACTCTGTATTAAAGGATTCTGAAAGTCGTTTAGCCAATGTTGTTTTACCCACACCAACAGGGCCTTCAACGACGATAAATCTCGGCTTATTATCCATTGCTGTCATATTTTTTTAATCGTTTAATGCCTGTCACGGGACATGCTGCCAGAAGCTCACTCATCATTGCTGCATTCGGAATCTTAAATGTTGAATCGACTAAATCACTAAGCGGATATAATACAAAATTTCGTTCACTTATGCCGTAATGAGGAACCGTTAAATATTCTGTATTTATAATTTCATTACCAAATAATAATATATCCAAATCCAGCGTTCGTGCTCCCCAACGCTGCTCACGTACACGTCCCTGCTTATTTTCTATTTCCTGCAGTTCATGTAGCAACTGTTCTGCTGTTAAAGCGGTCGACATTTCGACAACAGCATTAATATAATCAGGCTGTTCTTGCGGCCCCATTGGTTCACTTTGATAGAAATCGGAAATATTCAGCAACTGGCTCTCTTTAATTTCCTTTAAATTTTCAATCGCACTATTTAGCTGCAACTGCGGATGATTGAGGTTACTGCCTAAACCAATAAATACATTATCCATTTTAAATTAAACTTTTTTCTTTTTTCTGGATGATTTTTTACGCTGACCTCTGGACAAATTTTTACACATAAGCAGCTTTTCTTCTTCATTAACTGTTTGGATTCTGGTCCACCAGTCACAAAGTTCTTTAAGCTGTATTTCGCCAGACTGTTCTCGTAACAAAAGGAAATCATACGATGCTCTAAAACGCGGTACAGTCAACAATTTAAGAGGCCGTTTCCCTTTGCGTGAAGCAAGCCGTGCCTGCATGGTCCAAATTTCACGCATAGGGATACCAAAGCGTTTCGGTATTAAAATTTGTTTAAGCTGTTTTTCTAAAACTTCTTGCCCGGCTATTTGATAAACCTGTAATAAGGATAAATCTTCCTGTTTTAGTTTCTCTGCCTGATATTTAACTGCCGGCCATAATAATGCAGCATATAAAAAGGCAGGTGCAATCGGTTTTTTCTGTTGAATACGTAAGTCTGTATTAATTAAGGCTTGTGTAATAAACCGATCACCATCAGCATTTAAATGCTTTGCAGTTTGCGCAAATAAATGTTTTAACAGATCATACTCTTTTAACAACTCATATGATGCCAGTGCATGACCATGTAAAAATAACTTTAAAACTTCTTCAAATAACCTTGCAACGGGAACACCATCAAGCAAATGAATATTAGCTTTTATACTTGCAGATAAAACAGGTTCAATACTGAAACCTAATTTTGCGGCAAAGCGGATCGCTCGTAACATGCGCACTGGATCTTCCTGCAAACGTTCATCTGCATCTCCAATAATACGAATGGTTTTATTCTCAATATCTTTGAGGCCATCGGTATAATCAACGATCGAAAAATCATAAATATTGTAATACAAGGCATTAATTGTAAAATCACGGCGCCAGGCATCATCTTCAAGTGTGCCATAAACATTATCCCGAACAATCATGCCATCTTTCGTTACCCCTTCACCACCGGCTTGATCATGAGCCGCACGAAAAGTGGCGACCTCAATAATTTCCCGACCAAAATGCACGTGGGCCAGACGAAAACGACGACCAATTAATCGGCAATTTCCAAATATTTTACGTACCTGCTCGGGGGTGGCATCTGTTGCGACATCAAAATCTTTAGGATGCATCCCCAGTAATAAATCACGAACCGCCCCACCCACTAAATAACTCGAATGCTTTGCTTTTTTAAGGCGATAAAGCACCTTTAATGCGTGTTCACTCATATCTTTACGCGTCAGAGCATGTTTATTTCGATGTATGACTTTTGGTGAATCGTTCTTCTTGCCATTCTTCCGCGCACGGCCACCTCGCCTAGTAACGGATTTTTTGCTTTTTGCTTGACCGGTAACTCGTTGCCAAAATTTGGATAATTTCATAAATCGCCTATATTATAAGGCTAATGATATTACGGATATCATTCACACATTACAATAGTCATAGTTTTCATACAGATAGCTAAAAACACCCCGCTAGAAACTAAAAAGGCGAGCAAATGCTCGCCTTTTACTCAATCAGGGGATGTTTAACGAATGTCATTCATCAAAGAAGCCCGCGCTGACTCGGCAATCGGATTCACCAGCTGTTCAAAACCGTCATAATCAATCCCCATTGCAATGTCTTTACCTTCTTTCACCGCTTTGGACATTTCGGGTGTTAATTCAAAACGCATAAAATGCACTGCAGAGGTTTTCTCGGCGGTATCCCGTTCCATATCTTCATCTGCTATCGCATAAACCTTTTCAAAGCCATCAACCTGCACCCAGACTTTGTCTTCCACACCAACCAGTGTTGCCAGTACTTTTGCCCGCTCTTCTGCATCACCATATTCAATCATAAAAGTGGCTTTCCAGTTACTGCCATCCGGAATTAACGGGTTATATGCTTCAAGCTCCTCATTAATTGCATCAGCTTCAAAGATTTTTTCAATACGCAACATTTCCTGAATCTGGTACTGAATTGTTTTCTCATCTTCAAAATACAGCGTCGCATGCTCACCCAAAGCAACATTACGATTTTTTTTATGTTCTAACACCTGCTTTCTAAACTCAGCACGTTTTTCTGCATACTCTTCTAAAGACATTAAATCTTCACGCTTTAATTTTGTCATCTTACTTTCCTGTTAAATATATTTGTGCCACGAAGGACACTAAGAACACCTAGAAAAAGAATTTTAACCACGGGGGACATGGGGAAAGTATAAGTAATTGCCCCGTGCTCCTTGTGGTTGAATTTTTTTAACTTTACTTCGTGTTCTTAGTGACCTTCGTTGCTTATCAGTTTTTAAAGACCATACGCCTGACGTAATAACGTCATTGGATGTTTAGCTTTACTACCATCATCAAGGTTATTTTCTATATGGTGACCTGCCATCATGCAATCACTCGTATAATGATCGGGTTCCGTCTGTTTTACTTTATTAACAACCGGTCGACATATCTTGTTCGAGATAGCATTAAATTCTTTTTTCACGGCATAGGTACCATCATGTCCCGAACAACGTTCGATAGGTAGCACTTCTGTATCGGGAATCAGATTTAAAAGATCTCTTGTTTTCAACCCCATGTTTTGTACCCGTAAATGACAGGCAACATGGTAAGAAATTTTACCTAACGGCTTTGGAAATTCTGTTTTTAATTTGTTTTCCTTGTGTCGCAACATTAAATATTCAAAAGGATCATAAAAAGCCGCCTGAACTTTTTTTACCTCTTCATCATCAGGAAACATCAACGGCAACTCTTGTTTAAACATTAAAACACAAGAAGGCACAGCAGCCATCAAGTCATAACCTTCATCAACCAGCTTTGCTAACACAGGGATATTCACTTCTTTTGCCTTTGCTACTGCCTCTAAATCACCCAGCTCAAGTTTTGGCATACCACAACATTGTTCTTTTTCTGCCAGAACAACAGGAATATTATTGTGATCAAGCACCGCAACTAAATCTTCATTCATGCCAGGTTCATTACGGTTACCGTAACAGGTAGCAAATAAAGCGACCTTGCCTGTCGTCAGTTCGCCTGCATCAGCCTGTGTAGCGGTGCTTCCTTTAAAACGTTTTCTAAATGGTTTGCTCACATATTTTGGTAATTTTGCTTTTGCAGAAATACCCAGCGTCGCTTCCATTAATTTTCGTGCCGGTTGAATATTATTGATGGTATTGACCGTTGTCGCAATCAATGGCTTGCCAACTATCGCCCCTACCGTGTCAGTGGCCGATAAGACTTTATTACGCAAACTTGTTCCCTGTTCCTTAAAATGAACAGCTTTGGCACGCAACATAACGTGAGGGAAATCAATATTCCATTCATGTGGCGGTATGTACGGACACTTTGTCATATAACAAAGATCGCAGAGATAACAGTGATCAACGACCTTCCAGTAATCTTCTTTTTTAACACCATCTACTTCCATGGTGTCGGATTCGTCAACTAAATCAAAAAGGGTGGGAAATGAGTTACATAAACTGACACAACGACGACAACCGTGACAAAGATCAAAAATTCGTTCCATTTCCTGAAACAAATTTTCTTTGTCATAAAAACTTTCGCTTTTCCAATCTAATGGATGACGAGTTGGCGCTTCAAGACTACCTTCGCGTGTTGCCATAGTATTTTCCTAAAATTAAATTTTAATTGGTCACTAAGGGCACAAAGAACACCAAGAAAGAATTTAAAGATTCAACCACGGGAAACATGGGCCTCACTGGGTAAGTAATATTCTTTTCCCCGTTGTTCCCCGTCGTTATATTTTTTTCTTCGTGTTCTTCGCAGCCTTTGTGGCTAGCCCAAATAAATACGGGGTCAATAATGACCCCGTATTTACAACATAAATAACGGAGAAGCTTACGCGTCTAGGTTATCTAATGCTTTTTGGAAACGGTTCGCATGTGAACGTTCCGCTTTCGCTAAAGTTTCAAACCAGTCAGCGATTTCATCAAAGCCTTCTTCACGAGCAGTCTTAGCCATACCAGGGTACATATCAGTGTACTCATGAGTTTCACCGGCAATTGCCGACTTCAAGTTATCGGCCGTTCCACCAATAGGCAAGCCTGTTGCTGGATCACCACTTTCTTCTAAATATTCCAGATGTCCATGAGCATGGCCAGTTTCGCCTTCTGCTGTTGAACGGAATACAGTTGATACATCGTTATAACCTTCTACGTCCGCTTTTGCTGCGAAATAAAGGTAACGACGGTTTGCTTGAGACTCGCCTGCAAAAGCATCTTTGAGACTTTGCTCTGTTTTACTTCCTTTTAAAGCCATGATATTTCTCTCCTAGCTGTTAAAGTGATAGATATGAATTCATACATTTAGACTTATTCTAAAGTTGAGATAAAAATAGCGGAACATAACCAAACTGTCAACACAAAAGCGTATTTTCAGCATAATATTGGCAATTGACGATAAGCAACGAGTAAGCTAACTTAGCCGCGCTTTCAGCATGATAATAATGGCAGGAATTTCACATTGAGCAAGAAAAAAATAAGCAAAAAATCAACTAAAAAGACTGAGAACCTTAGTTTTGAAGATTCAATGATTGAACTTGAATCATTAGTTGAGCGAATGGAACAAGGCGAACAGTCACTCGAGGACTCACTTAAAGATTTTGAACGGGGTATTGCCCTCACCCGCAGCTGCCAAAAGTCACTGCAAGAAACAGAACAAAAAATTCAGCAACTTATCGAAAAAAATGGCCAGGAAACACTTGTTCCCTTTGACCAAGACGAAGAATGAGTCGAAAAATAACACATTCGCATTGCCCCAAAATAAATCTTAACAACACAAACACGAAAAAATAGTGAACACATGAGCATAGAATCCGCTAAGACTATCGAACAGCAAATTGAACAGTGGCGTCAACGTTCAGAAATAAGCCTCGACAAATGGCTGCCATCTGAAGAAATTAATCCCGTTCAGCTTCATCAGGCGATGCGTTACTCTGTTTTAAATGGGGGTAAACGAATACGCCCTGTACTGGTCTATGCTGCCGGGTATGCTGTCACAGCGAATGAAGAAGCACTAGATGCACCGGCGAGCGCGGTGGAATTTATTCATGCTTACTCATTAATTCATGATGATTTACCCGCCATGGATGACGATGATTTACGACGTGGCAAGCCGACATGTCACAAAGCCTTTACCGAAGCACAGGCTATTCTTGCCGGAGATGCCTTACAGTCTTTAGCCTTTCACACCATTGCACATGGCTTACCAAAAAATATCCCGGCAGAACAAAAACTTGATATTCTTGATGCATTAGCTGTTGCTAGTGGATCACGTGGCATGGCCGGAGGTCAGGCTATTGATCTTGCTGCAGTTGGAAAATCACTCAATATTGCTGAACTGGAAGACATGCATGTACACAAAACAGGGGCCTTAATTCGTGCAAGTGTCAAAATGGGGGCTTTATGCCAACCCAAAATCACTTCTGAACAACTTAAAAAACTGGATCATTTTGCCAAATGTATCGGGCTCGCTTTCCAGATTCAGGACGATATTTTAGATGTAACCAGTGACACAGAAACCTTAGGAAAAACACAGGGGGCAGATATCGCACTGAATAAACCAACCTATCCTGCCCTTTTAGGCCTGGACGGAGCACGAGAAATGGCGGCCGAACTACACAAAGAAGCCCATGACAGTCTGGATATTTTTGCCGGCAAGGCTGCTCCATTGCGCTGGCTAGCTGACTATATTGTTAAACGGGATTACTAAAACAATTTAACCCCGCTAAGCTCTGTGATTTAAAATTTTGCCCTCATCTTTTACCTTTTTCTTATGATCTTATCCCCTTATTACGTAAATCTGCTTGCAAGTTGCTCGCTCGAAGCCCATGATCCACTTCTATATGACTGAACAAAATACACAATCCTTACTCCAGCAAATAGATAATCCCTCTCAAATGAAGGATTTGTCTATTGCCGAGCTTTCTCAGCTTGCTGATGAGCTACGCGAGTATATTATTCAGTCAGTCAGTCGCTCAGGCGGTCACCTTTCCTCCGGCTTAGGCACGGTTGAGCTGACTGTCGCATTGCATCATGTCTTTAATACCCCGGATGATCGTCTTGTTTGGGACGTTGGCCATCAAAGTTACCCACATAAAATTCTCACCGGCCGTCGCGATCAAATGTCGACGATTCGGACTAAGGATGGCCTCAGCGGTTTTCCCCGACGTGAAGAAAGCCCATACGACACTTTTGGTGTAGGACATTCAAGTACCTCAATCAGTGCGGCTCTGGGTATGGCCATTGCAGCTAAACAGCAAAATAAAGATCGTCGTGTCGCCGCCATTATTGGTGACGGTGCATTAACTGCCGGGATGGCCTTTGAAGCTTTAAATCACGCAGGTGATTTAGATGCAGACTTACTCGTTATTCTCAATGACAATGATATGTCGATTTCACCCAATGTCGGTGGCATGTCAAATTATCTGGCTAAATTACTTTCCGGCAAACTGTATTCCAGTATGCGTGAAGGCAGTAAAAAAGTGCTTGGCAAAATGCCGTCCGTTTGGGAGCTCGCGCGCCGAACTGAAGAACATATGAAAGGCATGGTCATACCCGGCACTTTATTTGAAGAACTTGGATTTAACTATATCGGCCCAATTGATGGTCACGATATGGATACCCTGGTGAAAACACTTGGCAATTTAAGAAGCTTACAAGGTCCGCAATTTCTGCATATCGTCACCAAAAAAGGCAAAGGCTATATGCCGGCAGAAGAAAACCCGATTGCCTATCACGGTGTGGGGAAATTTTGCGCTGAATCCGGCAAACTGGAAAAGTCATCAGCAAAAACACCAACATACACTCAGGTTTTTGGTCAGTGGTTATGTGACATGGCAAAGGCAGATGACAAACTTGTGGCAATTACCCCGGCAATGCGGGAAGGCTCAGGTCTGGTTGAGTTTTCAGAACAATTTTCAGAACGCTATTTTGATGTGGGGATTGCTGAACAGCATGCTGTTACTGTTGCCGCCGGTATGGCTTGCGATGGTTTAAAACCTGTTGTAGCCATTTATTCAACCTTTTTACAGCGCGCTTATGATCAACTCATTCACGATGCAGCCCTGCAAAATCTGCCCATATTATTTGCAATTGATCGTGCCGGTGTTGTCGGCCCCGATGGTGCAACTCATGCAGGGAGTTTCGATATCAGTTATTTACGCTGTATTCCCAATATGACCATTATGGCGCCAAGTGATGAAAATGAATGCAGGCAAATGCTCAGCACAGGCTTTAGTCTCAATACTCCTTCAGCAATTCGATATCCTCGTGGTACTGGCCCGGGGGTAACGGTCGAAAATAATCTGAAAGTACTACCACTAGGAAAAGGGCAAGTTTGCCGTAAAGGACAAAATATTGCTTTATTATCATTTGGCAGTGTTTTAGAGGATGGTAAAAAAGCTGCAGAGAGATTAAACGCAACCATAGCTAATATGCGCTTTGTTAAACCATTAGATGAAGATTTAATACTGCAACTCGCTAGCGAACATGATGTGCTGGTTACCCTTGAAGATAATGCGGTTATGGGTGGCGCAGGAAGCGCGGTCAATGAATTTTTACTCAAACACCAATGCCAAAATCGTGTATTAAACCTTGGTTTACCCGATATTTTCATGGAACACGCCAGTCGGGAACAACTTCTGGATGATGCAGGATTATCCACTTCTGGTATACTGCGCGCCATTGAAGACTTTCTGGATACAGAAGAACTTGCAAAACATGTCACACTCGCTTAAATTCCCAACCTGATTACTCAAGTATTATGACTAAACGATATACAATGAAAATCCTTCTGGATTTTGCCGCCGCTCACCTCCTTCGTAACTATGAAGGTGTTTGTAACCGCTTACACGGCCACAACTGGAAAGTTGAGGTACTTGTTACGGCAACAAAACTCGATGATGTAGGCATGGGGATGGATTTCAAAGTCATTAAAGATGCGACGCGGGAGCTCATCGGAAAACTGGATCATCGTAACCTTAACGATATCCCGCCCTTCGATAAAATTAACCCGACAGCAGAAAATATCTCTGAATATTTATACACCGAGTTATCAAAGGCATTAAATACGGATGGCGTCAAAGTCAGTGCCGTCACTTTATGGGAAACAGACAGAGCAAGCGTTACCTTTTCTGAAAAGTAACCTGCCACAAATATATTGGATACACAAAGAATGAGCCAAGATAAAACAACACCAATGGAAGACGTACAAAGCAGCAAAGATACACGTCAAATTCCCATTAATAAAGTTGGGATTAAAGATATCCGTCATCCTGTTCGTGTTGCTGATCGTAGTGGGCAGGAACAACACACCATTGCGAACTTTAATATGTATGTGAATTTACCGCATAATTTTAAAGGTACGCATATGTCACGTTTTGTGGAAATTTTAAATAAGCATGAACGTGAAATTACCGTGAAATCATTTAAAGAGATGATGGTTGAAATGACCGAGCGTCTCGAAGCAGACTCCGGGCATGTTGAGATGAATTTCCCATACTTTGTTAACAAGACTGCACCGGTGTCTAATGTTCAAAGCTTAATGGATTATGACGTCACATTTATTGGTGATTTTGTTGATGGTGATAACCAGTTTACTTTAAAAGTTTTAGTACCCGTAACCAGCCTTTGCCCTTGTTCTAAAAAAATATCTGACTATGGTGCACACAACCAGCGTTCACATGTCACCGTTACTGCAACACTAAAAGATTTTATGTGGATTGAAGAAATCATTGATCTGGTAGAACAGGAAGCATCATGTGAGCTTTATGGTTTATTAAAACGTCCCGATGAAAAAGCCATTACTGAACGCGCTTACGATAACCCTAAGTTTGTTGAAGATATGGTTCGAGATGTTGCTGCACGTTTAAATTCAGATGACAGAATTGTTTCTTATATTGCAGAATCTGAAAACTTTGAATCAATTCATAATCATTCTGCTTACGCATTAATTGAAAAAGATAAAACCAAAGATTAAATTTATTCTGAAGTAAAAAAACGGAGCCACTGGCTCCGTTTTTTATTTGTAACAATTAATTAATCATCATGTTTTGCAGATTTAATTTTTCGACCATTCAACTCCTGAGTAGGTCGATAATTATGATGATGAACGAGTGCTGCCATTTTCTCAATTTGTTCTTCAGAGGCATAAATATTTTTTTGAGCCACATACCATTTAACACCTTCTGAACAAGGTGGTGTGGTTAAAGAACCATTATAATGCCAAAAGTTTTTAATCTCTTCAGAAGGTAAAATATCTTCTATCTCAAGCTCAACCGATAAACTATTTGTTGCAACATCATGAGGAGCATACTGTAAAATAGTCGCTAAACCTTCATTTTCTTTACCGCTATGATTAGGTTGAATGAAAACACCTAATACACCAAGCTGACCATTTTTATTCATATGAACAAAATGCGCCTCCAGAGCTGAATGTGTACCGTCGACAGTATGTTCACTTTTATAATGAAAATGAAATTGCAATAATTGATACTTACCTGTTGGTGTTTTAATCGTGCTACCCGGAGCCATATTTATCTGAATTGTATGGCCATTGTTCTGTACATTTAATGCATCACTTTCATAATCTGTTTTTATCTCATCCAGCTTACTAATTTTTGCTGTGCCTGAAATAAAATCGATTGGAGACTGTTCTTTACCTGTTTTACATAACTCATAGGCGGGAGACAAGTCACCCCAGAACTCGGGGCCTTCTTCCCCTTCATATCCCCATGGCACACTTGCGGCAAAAACACCTGTTGTCATTGTTATTGCAAGTGACACGACCCCTGATTTAACTAATTTATTTTTCATAATTCATCCTTAAAATATTATTATAGATTTGAGTTTATAATTTACTGCGAGATGAATATTAAATAGACAAGACAAGATCACAAGAATCAGAGTAAAAAACAGGAAGCGCTGGTGCAGACTGCATATAATTAATTAAGAAAATTGCACAATGCAGATTAATCTCAATTAAAAACTGATTATATATACACTTATAAAAAGGATAATTTTGAAGTTAAAACTATTCGGAATAGCAATATAGCCGGACATTGCTTTCAAATTAGTTTAAAAATAATTAACGAATGTTAATTTTATATTTATTACCTGCCGCTTTACCAAGATCAATTTTTACTTTATCAGGAGACCAGCCATGCTTTAAATCATGTGCTTCAACAAAAATAATTTTTACATCGCCGGCAATATGAAAACCGCTTAATGAACGGGTAAAAGGTTGTTCATGAACATGTGGATGATAAAGAGTACGCTTACCGATTTCATTACCACTTTCATCTACTAAACGCCACGCATCAGCATAATGTTTCCAGCCGGTATCATCATGCTTTAAAGTAACATCAGCACGCCATATCCCAGCATGTTTCGTTAAAACCACATTAACAATTTCGACATTATTTGCCAGAACAGAAGTGGATAAAAATACTCCAACGAAGGTTACAATCAATTTAAATAGCGTTTTATTTCGCATATCTATATCCTTTTTGCAGATGTTATATGTAAAAATAAATAAGTTGTAGAATAACCAAAGCATACGCTCCGGCCACCAGATCATCCAGCATTATCCCAAAGCCACCTTTCACTTTGTGATCAATGACACTGATTGGCCATGGTTTCCATATATCAAAAAATCGAAATAATACAAACCCGATTAAAATCCATTGCCAGCCTGAAGGTGCAAGCAACATTGTTAGCCAGTATCCTAAAAATTCATCCCAGACAATGGATGGATGATCATGTCCTCCAAGAGTATTTGAGGTCTTTTCACATAAATAGATACCAATTAATGAACCGATAACTAAAACAGCAACATATAACCAAAACGATAACATGGATAAAGGAATATAAAGCACAACAGCTAAAATTGTACCCGCTGTACCAGGAGCAAAAGGTGACAAACCACTACCTAAACCCAAGCTCAAAAAATGAACAGGATGAAAAATAATATCTCCGGGTTTTAAATTTTTAGCTTGAGTCATACTTTATTCCGCGTGCTCTTTATTAAAATGCTGGTATCCTTTGCCTTGAACATTAATTTTCTGACCATCTGACAAAACACGAACACCTTTTGTTTTTTCAATTTCTCCAATACAAGAAATTGACAGTTTCTTTTGTGCGGCAGTTTTTTCAAACTCCACTTGCATGCTAACGGGTATTGTAAAACAAAGTTCATAATCATCACCACCAGATAAAACTAAAGGAATAATAAGTGCTTCATCTGTCAGGTTTGAATCAAACTCTTTTGAACGGGGTATTTTGTCAAAATGAATTTTTGCACCAACACAACTACTCTCGGTAATATGTTCAAGGTCTGCAACCAGACCATCAGATATATCAATACAAGAACTGGCGTATTCCCTTAACAATAATCCAAGCTCAATCTTTGGTGTTGGTCGGTTTAGCCTTTTATTTAAATACAAAAGACTGCTGTCTCGAAGTAAACATTGTCCTTGCCATGCAGCCAGGGCTAGTGCAGCATCACCGAGTACACCAGAAACATACACTTTATCTGTCACTCTGGCTTTACTTCGGGTTAGTGCCTTACTCGCCGGCACAAAACCATTAATCGTAATTGAAATACTCAGAGGCCCATGTGTGGTATCGCCACCAATTAATTGCACATTATATTTTGTTGCCACAGATGAAAGGCTTTCACTAAAGCTCTTTAACCAGACTTCATTATCATCAGGCAAGGTGATTGCAAGAGTAAACCAGGCTGGCTCGGCCCCCATGGCGGCCATATCGCTCAAGTTAACCGCTAAGGCCTTGTAAGCAATATCTTCAGGAGAAGTTTCAACAGGAAAGTGTACCCCGGCAACAAGGGTATCAACAGACTGAACTAATTCATGCTGTTCGGGAACACGAAGTATCGCGGCATCATCACCAATGCCAAGGACAACATCAGATCTTGATTGAGCTGAAGTAAAATACTGCCGGATGATCTCAAATTCAGACAGCATAAAATAGCATTAACTGCCCTTTCTGGCAGCAACCTCAGCCTGTCGCAGATTTTCAGCTAACTTGTCCATTGTGCCATTAACAAAACGATACGCTTCTTCTGCACCGAATGTTTTAGTCAGTTCAATCGCTTCATTGATAACAACCCGATAAGGAATATCAATACGGTTTTTTAACTCATAACAGCCTAAACGCAAAATAGCTTTTTCAACAATACCAACCTCATCATACGGACGATCGGATAAAGGTGATATTTGCGCATCAAGCTCTTCAACTTGAGCAGCAATCCCATTAAGTAATTCATTAAAATAAGGGCGATCGAATTTTCGAGTATGATGCTCGATTAAAAACTGCTGTTCAATTTCTTTGGGAGCATTACCCGATACTTGCCACTCATACAATGCTTGTACGATATAACGACGTGCACGACTACGATCACTGGTTATAGACACAAATAACTCCGCTTAACCAATGTTACGTAACAAATTAACCATCTCAATTGAAGATAATGCTGCTTCTTCACCTTTATTGCCCGCCTTGGTGCCTGCACGTTCAATAGCTTGCTCAATGGTATCTACCGTTAAAACACCAAAGGCAACCGGAATTTCATATTCCATCATGCTTGATGCCATTCCTTTAACTGCTTCACCGGCAACATATTCAAAATGTGGTGTACCACCACGAATAACAGCACCTAAAGTAATAATCGCATCGTATTTTTTACTTGCTGCCATTTTCTTAACCGCTAACGGAATTTCAAAAGCACCCGGCACGTATACAACTTCCAGATCACTTTCACTGGCACCGTGTCGCTTAAGACAATCAAGTGCACCGTCTAATAAATTTTCTACGACAAAACTATTCCAGCGCGTCACAACAATACCAAAACGTGATCCTTTAACGACCATATCACCTTCAATTTTTTTAATGTTATTCATCTTTTATACCTATAAATATTTTTATTCATGTTCTAAAAATTTGCTTCAACAAAAGTCAACTTAGAAACGTTTAATTATTTCTTGTCATGCACATATTCAACTACCTCAAGACCAAATCCTGAAAGCGCATGCATTTTTTTCGGTGCACTCATAACTCGCATTTTTCTCACACCCAGGTCAGTTAAAATTTGAGCACCGATTCCATAAGTACGTAAATCATCCCGTTGAACAGCTTCTGAGTGCTCTTCGCCTTTATCATGCTTATCATAATGCTTGATCATGTTTACTAACATATTAGACTCTTCGGCAAGACGTAAAATAATGATGACACCTTCACCTTCATCTGAAACCCGTTTCATTACATCACGTAATGGCCAGCCACAATCTTTACGTTGTGAAGCAAAAATATCACACATACTATTTTCAACATGAACACGAACCATGGTTGCTCTTTCAGGTTCAGGATTACCTTTAACTAAAGCCAAATGAACCTGACCATCTATCATATTACGATAAGCATGTAATTTAAAATCGCCGACTTCGGTTGGCATATTACAATCAGCAGCACGCTCAATTGTTTTTTCATTCTGTAATCGATATTCAATTAAATCAGCTATGGTGCCAATTTTTAAATTATGCTCTTTGGCAAAAATTTCCAAGTCTGGACGACGCGCCATGCTGCCATCTTCCTTTAAAATTTCAACAATAACAGATGCTGGTTCTCTTCCAGCAAGGCGGGCAATATCACACCCGGCTTCAGTGTGGCCTGCGCGTGTTAACACGCCACCAGGCTGTGCCATCAATGGGAATATATGACCAGGCTGAACAATACTTGCAGCTGAAGCATCTTCAGCGACAGCTGCCTGAACGGTTACAGCACGATCACCCGCTGATATACCTGTGGTGACACCTTTTGCCGCTTCAATACTAACAGTAAAGTTAGTTGCGAAAAATTCATTATTATCTTCAACCATTAACGGTAACTTTAAACGTTCACAACGATCTTTTGTCAGCGTTAAACAAATTAAACCGCGGCCATTTGTTGCCATAAAATTAATGTCTTCTGCTTTAACAGCATCGGCAGCAATAATAAGGTCACCTTCATTCTCACGATCTTCATCATCCATAAGAATAACCATTTTACCGGCTGCGATATCTTCTATAATTTCTTTTGTGCTGTTTATAGCCATAATATTTTCTTCTATTTAAATCTAAAATATATCGTCACTAAAGTGACCTGCGTTTTACTTCATAAAACCATGTTCACTTAACATATCCATACTTATACCTGATGTTTTACTATCAGCTGCCTTATCACCTAAAATTAAACGCTCCAGATAACGTGCAATAATATCGACTTCTAAATTCACTTCTGTGCCAGTTTTAAACTGGCCCATTGTTGTTTCCTGCAATGTATGAGGCACTATATTCAATTCAAACACAGCACCTTTCACTGCATTAACAGTCAGACTAATACCATCAACACAAACAGAACCTTTCTCGGCAATATACTTAGCCATTTCATCGGGTGCTTGTATATGAAAGCGCACAGAACGACCATCATTATAACGCTCAACAATTTTACCAATACCATCGACGTGACCACTGACAAGATGACCGCCCAGACGTGTTGTTGGGGTTAACGCTTTTTCGAGGTTTGCTTTTGTTCCAACCGTTAAAGATTTAAACGTGGTGCATGACAATGTTTCACCGGACACATCAGCCCAAAAGCCATCCGTAGGTAATTCAACGGCAGTTAAACAAACACCATTAACAGCAATACTATCGCCTAATTGAACATCCGCCAAATCAAGCTGATTAGTTAAAATTCTAATGCGGGCATCATCACCTTTCGGTTCTATAGCAGCAATTTCACCTATTGACTGAATAATTCCTGTAAACATAATGAATGGTATTCCTAATTAAGCGACTTTACTTTAGCGGTTATACGAATATCTTTGCCAACTAATCTGTAGTCAGATATGTCCAGTTCAATTTTATCCTGCATTTTTTCCAAACCGGGTAATGCAAATAAACCACGTGCACTATTACCCATTAATACTGGCGCCATATAAATAATCAACTCGTCAATCAAGCCTGCCTGTAACATTGCACCACTTAAGGTTGCCCCCGTTTCAAGCAGGACATCATTAATCTGCATATCACTTAACTGCTGTAAAACTGATTTTAAATCTACACTGGTATTACAATACGGCATCATGTGTATATCTGCGCCAGCATCTTTTAAAGCTTGAGTAACATGCTCATCGGCACTGCAAGTCATCAAAACAGTCTTGCCTTGCTCTTTTAACATCTTCGCTGTTGACTGCATACTTAAATGAGTATCAACCACAACACGCAACGGTTGTGCATCGACATTATCCAGACGAACCGTCATGGAAGGATCATCAGCAAGAACAGTTCCGACACCTGTTAATATAGCACCACTTTTTGCCCGTAAGCGCTGTACATCTTCACGTGCGGCGGCCGAGGTAATCCATTTACTTTCACCTGAAGCCATCGCCGTTCTGCCGTCTAAACTCATCGCCAACTTACAACGAACATAAGGCAAACGTTTTTGCATACGTTTAATAAAACCTGAGTTTAATTCTATTGCCTGCTCTTCTAGCAAACCATGTTGTACATAAATGCCTGCCGACTCAAGTTGCTTTAAACCTTTGCCAGCAACTTTTGCGTGCGGATCTATCATTGCTGCAATAACATGCTTTACTTTTGCTTTAATCAAAGCATCGGTACATGGCGGTGTTTTACCCTGATGACAACATGGCTCTAATGTTACATAAGCGGTTGCACCTTCTGAATTTATGCCAGCCTGCTTTAAGGCGTTAATTTCAGCATGTGCCTGCCCCGCTTTTTCATGCCAGCCTTCACCAATGACTTCACCATCTTTTACCAAAACACAACCCACATTAGGATTTGGTGCTGTCGTATAAATTCCTTTTTTTGCTAACTGCAAGGCTCGGGCCATATACTTGTGATCATCTGCGGAAAATGACATCACTCAGCCTTACTCAACTTATGATTCATCATCAGGTAGTAATGATTTTTGTTGCCGCTTAACTTCCGGTGAAGGACCTTGTTTCAACTTCTCAATTTCTTCTTCAAAGGCGCTCACATCTTCAAAGCTCCGATAAACGGATGCAAACCGGACATATGCGACATGATCTAAATCCCGAAGTTCATCCATTACCCAGCTACCCACTTTATTGGCCGGGACTTCACGGTCACCGGTTGCCCGCATACGTTTCATAATATGTACGATGGCTTTTTCAATATCATCGGTACCAACCGGCCGCTTCTCTAGCGCACGCTGAATACCCGAGCGTAACTTGTTCTCATTAAACGGTTCACGTTGTCCGCCGTGCTTGATGATATGAGGCATAACAAGCTCAGCCGATTCAAACGTTGTAAAACGCTCACCACATGACTGGCATTCACGGCGACGACGCACCATTGCTCCCTCATTAGCGAGTCGTGAATCAATGACCTTAGTATCGTCAGCGCTGCAAAATGGACAATGCATTCAGATTATTTATAAACAGGTTTCTTTTTACAAAGTTCTGCAGCTTTCGCCTTCACTTCCTGAATAACTTTATCATCGCCATTGGCATCAATAATGTCACACATCCAGCCAGCTAAATCGCTACAATCTTGCTCATCAAAACCCCGGGTCGTTACTGCGGGTGTTCCCACACGAATACCACTGGTGACAAAAGGCGACTGAGGATCATTTGGCACGGAATTCATATTGATAGTAATGTTAGCTTGGCCCAACCAGGCATCAACCGCTTTACCGGTTAAACCTTTTGCAATAAAGCTGACCAGAAACAAGTGATCATCTGTTCCACCTGAAACAACATCGTAACCGCGATCAATAAATACTTTTGCCATTGCTTTAGCATTTTTCACAACTTGTGTTTGATATTCTTTAAACTCGGGTTGTAACGCTTCTTTAAATGCAACTGCTTTTGCGGCAATCACATGCATTAACGGGCCACCCTGTGTACCGGGGAAAATCATTGAATTTAATTTTTTCTCAATTTCAGGATTCGATTTCGCTAAAATAATGCCACCACGCGGGCCACGCAATGTTTTATGAGTCGTTGACGTTGTAACATCTGCAATACCGACCGGGCTGGGATAAACACCTGCAGCAATTAAACCGGCAACATGTGCCATATCGACCATTAAGTATGCACCCACTTTATCTGCAATATCCCGGAAACGTTGCCAGTCAACAACGCGAGAATAAGCAGAAAAACCGGCAATGATCATTTTCGGTTTATGCTCTAACGCTAAGGCTTCAACTTGCTCATAATCAATCTCACCGGTTTCCTCATTCAAACCATACTGAATAGAATTAAATAACTTACCGGAAAAGCTGACTTTTGAACCATGAGTTAAATGACCACCATGCGCAAGGCTCATACCTAAAACGGTGTCACCTGCCTGCAATAATGCGAAATAAACCGCCGCATTAGCCTGCGAACCTGAATGTGGCTGCACATTCGCATAATCAGCACCAAAGAGTTCTTTAACGCGATCAATGGCTAACTGCTCCGCAATATCGACATACTCACAACCACCGTAATATCGCTTGCCCGGATAACCTTCAGCATACTTATTGGTTAAGCCGGAACCTTGTGCTTCCATGACCCGTGGGCTGGCATAATTTTCTGATGCAATTAATTCAATGTGTTCTTCCTGACGACGCTCTTCATTTTCAATGGCTTGCGCCAATTCATCATCAAAACCCGAAATGGTCATGTCTTTATTGAACATGCTTATCCCCTAGATAATATCTATAAAAATCAGTGTGTTATAAAATTTATAGCCTGTTTTAAGGCCACCTAAGATACCCCAAACCAAGCTTGTGAAAAAGGCCGATCATATTAACCGATCTGGGGGGAAAATGCATTGCAAGTCCGCCACATAGCATTCATCAGACAATAAAAAACCCCGCCATAAGGCGGGGCTAAAATACAAAAGATAATTTTTAGTTATTTTATCAAAAATTATTCTTCTACGTATGAACCACCAACACCTGAGGTTAATGCTTCCTGAATTGTAGAAGGTGCGCACATGATTGAAGCAAAACTATTACTCCCCATCATGGATAAATCAGGGAAACTAATAGCAATACGGAATTCAGCAGGCAAGGCATAAACATTACCTTTTGAAATAACAACTTCATACGGTAAGTGACCAGTAGATTTCAATTTTTTGAAATCAATCTGGCTCATAATGTATTTATCGCCACTACAGTCCAGATTACCCGGTCCTGACATACTTACACCAATAACGGTGGCACCTTTACCTGGAAGATCAATACGATATACTTTCTTTACACCTGCTTTATTGTTCTTAAGTGCTGCTTCAACTTTTGCAACCGCAACTTTCTGATTACCAAATTCAGCCAGCTCTAAACGATCTGTAAAATAAGGCATTAACCATTTATATTGATAATCACGTAAAGCTTTAGCCGTTAAACCTTCTTCAGGTCCAAATTCACCCTTATTACCTAAAGCACTTTTAAGTTTGGCAGCAACTGATTTCAACTCACCCTTCATACGATATACATTCGACATGTAAGTAGGATTAGTAAATGCAACCTGAACTTCACCACCACTTTTAGTAATGCTTACACGTTGTGCCGCACCAAATATACCAAACTCAGTTTTTGCCGCATTAGCTTTCAAATCATCATTGGTCACAATTAAAATCGTTGCCGTATCGTAAGGTGAGTATTCACCAACAATATCAAAACCCGCTTTACTTAACTTTGACTTCGTCTCAGCCGTTACAGAAGCAACGCTACCGGCACTTTTTGAAGCTAATATAAACGTCTTCATCGTATCTGCAGCAACCCCGGAAGCAGCATATAACAAGCTTACCCCAACCATTAAAAATTTTATTAATTTCATAATGCCCTCTAATTATTTTATTATTATCTAAGGTTAAACCTTATAATTATTTTGACTCACCACCAATACGGCAGGTAATTCATAGCATACATTTCTTACATGAATAAGCTAATATCGGCTTCACCGGCAAATTCAAAGAATAATGCTGCACCACCAAACTCAACGCCATCGATGAAGGCTTTTGGATTCATATCAAATAAATCAACCGTCATTTGGCAGGCAATCATACGGACTTCTGCTTCCTGACATAATTCACGTAATTCTTCCAAAGATGCCACACCCTTTGACTTCATTTTGTTTTTCATCATCATGGTCATCATGCTTTGCATGCCCGGTATCGCAGTACCGATTACGGGAAACCATTTGTCCATTGCCATCGGCATTGGCATACCTGGATTTCCTAACGGACTGACCTGAACATCCATCTTTTTCTTCAATAATTGTAAACCGTAGAAAGTGAAGAAAATCTCAACTTCATAGCCCAGTGCTGATGCCGTTGATGCTAAAATGAAGGGCGGGTAACCCCAGTCTAATGTGCCTTTTGTGGCTATGATTGCTAGTTTTTTCTCAGACATGTCGATTCCTTTAAAATACTTGAGTTAATGGATCTTCGAATTGATACAAGATATTTTGTATGTGTTTTCAGAAAATTTCAGTGCGTTTAGGCACATAAAAGAGATATTTATAAGAAGTGATTTAAGAAAAATCTTTGCGAATCTTACCTTTTCCTTCACTCACTAAATGCAAAGTGTGCTTACAAACCAAATGAATTTTTCCACGCGCTAATTGAATACAGCGTTTATGTTCAAAATCTTTAAGAATACGGCTGATCATTTCACGGGTGGTTCCCAGTTCATCCGCGACATCACTGTGAGTAACTTTTATCGGGTGACCGCAAGAACGGTCAAACTGCTCATTTAACCAACAGGCAACTCTTAAATCGAGGCGATCAAAAGCAAAACCTGAAATCAAATCTGCCATATGTGACAAGCGACCGGTTAATGTTCTTAAAACATAGTTTCTAAAGCTGGAAGACTCATCTAAACCTTTTTTAAATGCGGCACGAGATATAATAAGGCCACGCATCGGTTTTTCTGCTCTGGCAATAATGGGATATTCAATACCATCAACCAGACTATTCAAATTGTGAATACATAACTGTCCTGGTTCAGCTCGATAAAGGGTAACTTCACGTCCCTCATTTGATTCCTTGAATACACGCACACAACCTTCAACAATCAGCATGAAATATTCACAGGGCATTCCCTGATTAAATAAAATTGTTCCGGCATCAATGGTTTGTAATTTTGCGCCCGCCAACATATCCCAGCACTGTGAATCGGCATTCACAGTTAAATCAGGATAATCCTGCAACAAACGGCGTAATTCAGTAAAATCTTTTTCTGAATGAACAGGATGAAAAGGTGTAACAACACTCATGAAAATATCCTCGAACACCTAATTATTATTTTAAAGTGCACGTATTGATGGGGGGAGTACAATACAGCTTATTCTAGGCCAACCTCGGTGAAATTCAACCTTATTTCCTACGATTGATGACTATTTTTCTCGAGATTTAGACTGACTCTAAAATAAATATTGCCCCAATATAAACCAGAAATTGGGGCAATATTATCTATCTTTGAAGAACTGCCAAACTACATAAATAAGCTAATATCGGCTTCACCGGCAAATTCAAAGAATAATGCTGCACCACCAAACTCAACGCCATCGATGAAGGCTTTTGGATTCATATCAAATAAATCAACCGTCATTTGGCAGGCAATCATACGGACTTCTGCTTCCTGACATAATTCACGTAATTCTTCCAAAGATGCCACACCCTTTGACTTCATTTTGTTTTTCATCATCATGGTCATCATGCTTTGCATGCCCGGTATCGCAGTACCGATTACGGGAAACCATTTGTCCATTGCCATCGGCATTGGCATACCTGGATTTCCTAACGGACTGACCTGAACATCCATCTTTTTCTTCAATAATTGTAAACCGTAGAAAGTGAAGAAAATCTCAACTTCATAGCCCAGTGCTGATGCCGTTGATGCTAAAATGAAGGGCGGGTAACCCCAGTCTAATGTGCCTTTTGTGGCTATGATTGCTAGTTTTTTCTCACTCATGATGTTTACCTCGCAAAATATCGTCTTTTGTCTATCTAGTAAGAGTCTTTTTATTATTATTTGTTCAAAAATTAAAGAAAAAAAGCCAGATAAACAGCAGTTTAACTGGCTTTTTTTAAAAGACTAAATGAATAAAATTTAGTTCTTTTTCATTAAGAAAACGAATTTACCGCCTTCTTCTTTAGATTCTTGAAGCGTGTTACCAGTTTGTTTAGCAAATGCTTCAAAATCTTTTACTGCACCTGGATCAGTTGCAATAATATGCAGTACTTGACCTGCTTCCATACCTGCTAACGCTTTTTTAGCACGTAAAATTGGTAATGGGCAGTTTAAGCCACTTGCATCGAGTTCTTGATCGAAATCAGCCATCTGATATCTCCTGATTAAAAAGTTAAAAATAAATGTATAGAAAACCGTATTGCTGAGCGTATTAGCAAACAATATATTACTTATATGCCATGTTGTATTAGAACACAACAAAAAATCACAATCTCTAACACATAAACTCTCGAGTCACCTCTCAAGCGAGGCATCTATGATAGAGTGTTTTTTGCAATATGCAATCATTCATTGTTAGTATTCTTATAAGATCGAAAGAACTCTTTTAGCAAATAGAACCTAAACCTCTACATCATTTTAACCAACATACTAAAAAAGACTCTCATGCCTCAACGTTTATTACTTTTACTCTTTCTCCTCATTCCACACGTTCTTTCGTATGCAGATAATGCAATTGAATTACCTGACATAGGAGATAATGCTGGCAATGTCTCTCCTACAGAAGAATATCGCACCGGCGAAGCAGTTATACGCAATATTCGGCATGCCGGAGGAATTCTTGATGATCTTTTGATACAAGGATACTTAAATGAATTAGGTTTTAAATTAGTCGCCTCTTCGGAAAGCCAGTTACCTTTCCACTTTTTCCTTATAAAAGATCATGCAATTAATGCATTTGCGTTACCGGGAGGATTTATCGGGGTAAATGCCGGCTTAATTTTAGCAACAAAATCTGAAAGTGAACTTGCTGGAGTTATGGCTCATGAGGTTGCACATGTCACTCAACGCCATTTTGCTCGCCGCTATGAGCAAGGCTCGAGCAGCATTCCCGTCATAGCTGCCATTATTGCTGCCATGGTACTAAGTACTCAGGATAATGATATAGGTCAAGCAGCCTTAGCTTCCGTAGCCGCCGGTTCGGCACAAAAACAAATTAACTTTACCCGCGCAAATGAAAAAGAAGCAGATCGCATAGGTATTCAACTACTGATTAATGCTGAGTTTAATCCTCATGGAATGGCAACCTTTTTTGACACCATGGACAAGCAAGCACGTCTATATGGAGACACTATACCGGAGTTCTTGCGCACCCATCCGGTTAACCCCGCTCGTATTGCCGATGCCAGACACCGCGCAAACCAGTATCCTGACATTATCAGTAAAAGCTCGCTCACATACTATTTATTACATACCCGCTTAAATGTATTAGCCAGTGACGATAAAGCGGCTTTAGTAAAAAATTATTCCACCAGCTTAAAACAAGGCAAATACCAAAATAAAGAAGCCACTCGTTACGGGTATGCTTTAGCCTTAATGGAAAATAATAAATATACTAAAGCGCTACAACAAACGCGGATTTTATTAAAAAATAACCCGCACATGATTGCCTACAATATTTTAAAAGCACAAATTGAAACGGCTTCTAAAAAATATTCTCGAGCAGTAAAAACATTTAAAAATATTTTGAAATTTTACCCGGGTAACAACACCATACAGTTTTTTTATGCAAAAACCCTATTGCAGGCAAACAAAATAAAAGCAGCGCACAATATTTTACAAAAGCAAATTTCTGCAACGAACACATCACCCGAAGTTTACCAGCTACTTGCACAAACTCAGGCCAAATTAAATCAACCGGCTTCTAGCCATCAGTCTCTGGCAGAATATTATTACTTATTAGGACAAACACATGATGCAATTAATCAGTTAGAGATTGGTCTAAAAGTACCCAAAATTGATTTTTATTTAACCAGTCGTCTTGAAGCACGCCTACATAAATTTAAGATGGAACTTCAGCAGCTTAGTTTAAAAAATAATCAAGATCATCTTCAAATTGTTCAAAAATAATAGCTCTTTATTCAAGCATATAAGCAGTTTCTTATGCTGAATGCACATTGCGTAATAAATAATGCATATTGCACTAACCCACTAAAGTTAAAAGATTTTAAAGGCGATCGGCACTTGCGATCTATTTTCACATCTGCAATGCTACGAGCAGTAGTGTGTAACATTAATTTTTTATGCTCTGCTGCTTAATGCTTTTTTTAACAAAGAGCAAAGAGCATAAAAACAAAAATAGAATATTCTTATAAAACTTGTACAACGAGGAGGAGATCATGCGGAAACCCGCCAAATTCCTAACTACAGCAAGTGCAGTAATGATGCTTATCGGTGCAGCAGCTTTAGCTCCTACAACCGCTATGGCAGTCGATGCTGAACTCGCCGCTAAAGGTAAAAAAATTGCGACAAACCGTAAAAAAGGCAACTGCTTTACTTGTCATGCTTATAAAGGTGCACACCTTGCAGGCAATATCGGTCCAGCCCTAAATGGTGTTAGTAAACGCAAAACCCGTAAAGAGATTTTTAACCAAATCTGGGATGCAACTAAAGCAAACAAAAATACAACAATGCCTCCATTCGGTAAATATGAAATCCTCAGTAAGAAAGAGATTAACGCTGTTACTGAATGGGTATTAACTCTTTAAATTCATTACCGAATAAATATAATTTTGGAGAATCAAATAATGCAACGTAGAACATTTATGAAAGGCACACTCGCGGCAAGCGGTGTCGCAGTTGCGGTCAGCGCCGGTTTATTAAGCCCACGCGCAGTACTGGCAGCATGGCCAAAATCGGCATTTAATGCAAAGTCAGCAGCAGATGCATTAAGCGGTTTAGGCATCAGCACCACAACCCCTAGCAAAGATATTCAAATCAAAGCGCCGGATATTGCTGAAAACGGCGCGGTTGTTCCTGTGACGGTTAAAACATCAATTGCAGGTGTCACCTCAATTGCCATTTTAGCGGAAAAGAACGGCAGCCCATTAACATCTAACTTCAACCTGAAAGGGTCAGCGCAAGGTATGGTGGCAACACGTATCAAAATGCAAAAAACATCAGCTGTTATTGCTGTCGTTAAAGCAGGCGGTAAAGCCTACGCGCATCGCAAAGAAGTCAAAGTTACCATTGGTGGCTGTGGCGGTTAAACCCCGATTATCAGGAGAGAAATTATTATGGCTAAAAAATCGATTCGTTTACGTGCTTCTAATAAAGGCGGCGTGGCTACTGTGAAAGCATTAATCACCCACCCAATGGAAACCGGTAACCGTAAAAACAAAAAAACGGGCAAAAAAGTGCCTGCTCACTTCATCCAAACGGTCAGTGGCAAGCATAATGGCAAAGAAGTTTTACTTGCTGAATGGGGTCCCGCTGTTTCTAAAAACCCGTATTTATCATTCCAGTTTGCAGGCGCTAAAAAAGGCGATACTGTGGAGTTAACCTGGTCTGACAACAAAGGTGGTTCTGAAACTGGAACAACTAAAGTTCGTTAATAACAATAACTATAATCATCCTTAATATTATAGATATGACAGGAGTTTTTAAAATGAAAAAAATTATCATAGCAGCAACAGCAATGCTCATCGGTTTATCTCCGATCGTTGCTGACGCTTCGCCTAAAGGGGATTTGAATAAGTTTCGTGCTTATTTCAAGAAAATGAACCCTGGGGTTAAATTTCAAGACTTTGCTAACGGTATTTATGCTTTAGATGAAAACCGTCGTGCAGAATGGGAGAATATTGAAGAATTTCCTCCATATGAAGATGGTGTCGATGCCGGTGCTAAACTCTTCAAAAAATACAAAGTTGCGAAGTGTTTCCCTAACGGTGGCAAAGGCATTCGCCAAAACTACCCTATGTTCAAAGGTGGAAAAGTTCATACTTTAGAAGGCGACCTTATGGCCTGCATCAAAAAGAATGGCTTTAATCCTAAGAAAGAAAAGTTGAAGTTTGGTAAAGGTAAATTCGCAGGTATCGCGGCTTACATGACCAGCACTTCTAAAGGCAAAAAGATCAACGTTAAAATTGATCGCAGCAGAAAATCAATGAAAGTTTATAACCGTGGTAAGCGTCATTTCTATGCTAAACGTGGTCAGTTAAACTTCTCTTGTGCTGATTGTCACGTATACAACCATGGCATGATGGCTCGTGGTAACTTACTTAGCCCTGCGCTAGGTCATGTTTCTCACTTCCCTGTATGGCGTCGTAAATGGGCTAAGAAAACAGCCAAGAAGAAAGGTAAATCTGGCCCATTTGATGGTTTTGGTACAATCCAGCGTCGCTATGGTGGTTGTAACAAGCAGGTTCGTGCGAAGCCATTGAAGCCTAAGAAAGGTAAGCAAAATCCAGAGTATGTTGCTCTTGAGTATTTCCATACTTACATGAGCAACGGTATCAAAATCAATGGCCCTGCTGTTCGTCAGTAAGACTGTTTAATTTGATTCAAAAAGGAAGCCCGGCGAAAGCCGGGCTTTTTTTGTTTTAATTATATTCATCAAGCTATATCTTCATGATTAAATTCAGTAAATCTGAAATACAAAGCTTTAAAAAATCTATAATAAAATTAATGGTTTAAACTTTATTAGTTACTTTCACATCACCAATAATACCGATATAATATTTCGTCAATTTCTATATTCAGAGCACCTTTTTCCAATTAAAAACAATTATTGCTCTCTTTAAATATAAATAAAGCTTGGGGAAATATCTTGAATATCTCAGCATTTGCCAGACAAAATTTGAAAAAAATTATTGCCGCAATGATCTTTATATTGCTCGGCTTATATCTTAGTCGTGTTGTACCTTCGATTGAAGTGGCATGGGTTATGGCCATTTTGTTGTTTACTATTTTTCTCTTTGCTTTCGAAGTGGTCGACGTGGATGTTGCTGCAGTAACCGTGATGGTGATTTTAGGGTTAACCGGTTTATTTGATTCATACATGGGACTTTCTGCCCCGCTCGTAGATCCAAAAAACTTATTTAATGGTTTTGCCGGTAATGCAGTGATGTCGATTGTCGCAGTTATGATTATTGGTTCGGGGTTAGATAAAACAGGCTTAATGACGAAAGTTGCCAGCTTTATTCTTAAAGTCGGTGGTAATACTGAACAACGCGTAATTCCTATTGTTTCAGGAACCGTCGGAATCATTTCAAGCTTTATGCAAAATGTAGGTGCCGCGGCTCTATTCTTGCCCGTCGTAAGCCGAATTTCTTCTAGAACAGGTTTACCTATGTCACGACTGTTAATGCCTATGGGCTTTACAGCCATACTTGGTGGCACAGTGACTATGGTTGGTTCAAGTCCACTCATTTTATTAAACGACTTAATTCTCACTTCAAATTCAGCGTTACCTGAACATATAGCCCCAATGGAAACCTTTGGTATTTTCTCTGTTACTCCGATTGGTCTTGCATTGATTACAGCCGGTATTCTTTATTTTGTGATAGCCGGAAAATATGTTTTACCTAAAAATAAATCTGAAGGTACATCTCCTGCAAGTCCTATGGATTATTTTAAAGAGCTTTATGATCTTGACTATGACTTAAATGAAATTATTGTTCCCAATGACAGCAAGTTGATTGGTCATATTCTAGAAGATGTTGAACACGATCATAAAATTCGTATTATTGCCTTACGTCGCGGCACGGATGATCTGCGTATTGGTGCCGGTGGAATTGCGCGTGACACAGCCATTGAACCCGGTACAATTTTAGGCATTATCGGTTCACCTTATGCCATTCAGGGCTTTGTTGATTGCTTTGGATTAAAAACAAGAAAACAACTTGAAAGTTTTACTGAAGCATTATCGGCTGCAAAAGCCGGTATTGCTGAAATTGTTATCCCGCCAAGCTCAACATTACTTGATAAAAGTGCCCGTGATGTCTGGATGCGTAAAACCTACGGCTTATCTTTACTTGCGATTCACCGCAGTGGTGAAACAATACGTGAAGGTGATGGTGTGCGTGATATTCCATTACAAGCAGGTGATACATTAGTTGCTCACGTTACCTGGGACGCACTGGATCGCTTAGCAGAAGACAAGAAAAATTTTGTTGTTGTCACTACGGAGTACCCGCATGAAGAAAAATCTCGTCCGGCAAAACTAGGATTTGCATTATTCTTTTTTGCAATCGCTTTAAGTCTGGTTCTTTTCTCTGACTTGCGCTTATCCATTTCTTTGCTGGTTGGTGCTATGGGAATGGTATTAAGTGGTGTACTAAGTATGGATGAAGCTTATGAAGCCGTTAGTTGGAAAACCGTCTTCTTACTCGCAAGTTTAATTCCATTGGGTTTTGCCGTTGAAAGTTCCGGTACAGCTAAATGGATTGCCGATGCGACATTGAGTTTAATGGGGGATGTACCAACCTGGGTTTTACAGGCTGTGATTGCCATACTGGCAACCTTCTTTACTTTGGTGATGTCAAATGTCGGTGCAACTGTTTTACTTGTACCACTTGCAGTTAATATTGCCATTGGGGCAGGCGCAGATCCTGCTGTGTTTGCATTAACCGTCGCCATCGCAACATCAAATTCATTCCTGATTCCTACGCATCAGGTTAATGCATTGATTATGGGGCCAGGTGGCTATCGTGTCCCTGACTTCTTAAAGGCAGGTGGCATTATGACTGTCCTGTTCTTGATCGTATCACTATCTATGTTAAACATCGTTTTTTAAAATTTCAGTTAAAGAAACAAACGACATAGCATACTATTTTTAATTATGAGGAATAATTCGTGAATAAGATTCTTACTGCATTGGTAATGCTCCTATTACCAGGCATTACCTTCGCTTCATCAACAGCTGAAAAACTTGATTTAACCAGTCATCCAATCGGTTATGCCTCCTTAGCGATTTTTGTTATTGCTTATTTGTTTGTCATGGCAGAAGAATTTACACATTTGCGTAAATCTAAACCTGTTATTTTAGCAGCCGGTATAATTTGGGCCTTAATCGGATATGTCTACGCAAGTAATGGAATGAGTCATGCAGCAGAAGCAGCTGTACGACATAACCTACTCGAATATGCAGAACTGATGTTATTCCTGTTAGTTGCCATGACATATATTAATTCTATGGCGGAACGAAAAGTGTTTGATGCTTTACGAGCCTGGTTAATCAATAAAGGGTTTGGCTTTCGTTCTCTATTCTGGATAACCGGAACACTGGCATTCTTTATTTCACCTGTCGCGGATAATTTAACCACAGCATTGTTAATGGCCGCTGTTGTTATGGCAGTAGGAGGCGACAACCAAAAATTTGTTGTTCTTGCTTTAATTAATATTGTCGTTGCAGCAAATGCTGGAGGTGCATTCAGTCCTTTTGGTGACATTACAACACTCATGGTTTGGCAAAAAGGTATTTTACAGTTTGATCAGTTCTTCGCTTTATTTATTCCTGCCGTTGTTAATTTTACGGTACCCGCATTGATTATGCATTTTGCGATACCAAAAGAAAAACCTGAAGCGGTAAATGAAACCGTTAAAATGAAACGGGGTGGATTAGTTATTGTTGCTTTGTTCTTAATTACCATCGTAACTGCTGTTAGTTATCACAACTTCTTACACTTACCACCGGTTATAGGTATGCTGACCGGTTTAGCCTATTTACAGTTCTTTGGTTTTTATCTGAAAAAAACTCATTGTGCTGATGAAATTTCGGATAATACATATAAAACCAACTCACCGATGGGTGCCGTGGTCCCTTTTGATGTGTTTAATAAAATAGCTCGTGCAGAGTGGGACACATTGCTTTTCTTCTATGGTGTTGTTGTAGCTGTAGGTGGTTTAGGCTTTCTTGGCTATCTCGCGTTTGCATCTGATGTAATGTACTCACAGTGGGGACCAACCTCTGCAAATATTGCTGTCGGATTACTTTCTGCTATTGTCGATAATATTCCCGTGATGTTTGCAGTCTTAACCATGAACCCGAATATGGCTGATGGACAATGGCTGCTGGTAACATTAACTGCCGGAGTCGGTGGTAGTTTACTTTCCGTCGGTTCTGCTGCCGGTGTTGCCTTAATGGGACAGGCTCGTGGCGTATATACCTTTTTTGCTCATCTAAAATGGACCTGGGCAATTGGACTGGGTTATGCAATGAGCATTCTGGTTCATATGTGGTTGCAAAATATGCTTTAGATAGATTTAAGGATCTATCTAACTTTAAAATGGGCTGTTATTAAATATAACAGCCCATTTTTTATGTCAATTTTATTTGCTAATTGCTTGTTTGATATATGATATTGTTAATCTAACGTCTTTTCTAAAATTAATAATAAGAGATAAACATAATGAGTTTCATAAACGGCTTACACTTCAATAATGTCCGTGGAGATATCTACGGAGGCCTGACAGCAGCCGTTGTTGCTTTGCCGTTAGCTTTAGCGATGGGAGTTGCTTCCGGCGCAGGGCCAATAGCAGGTATTTATGGGGCAATATTTGTTGGCTTCTTTGCTGCTATTTTTGGAGGCACTCCGGCTCAAGTTTCTGGTCCAACAGGCCCCATGACGGTTGTGATGGCTTTAATTTTTACTCAATATACGACCCTATTTCCAGCCGATCCGGCCACCGGTGCAGCCTTAGCATTCACCGTTGTTATGATGGGTGGTCTATTTCAAATTCTCTTCGGCGTCTTGCGTCTCGGTAAATTTATTGAGTTTGTTCCTCACCCTGTAGTTTCCGGTTTTATGAGCGGGATTGGCGTCATTATTATTTTGATACAAATTGGGCCGCTACTAGGTCATGCAAGCTCGGCAAAACCACTTGAAGCGGTTCAGATGATCCCTGAATTTTTTAGCCATATACATAATGCTTCTTTTATTCTTGCTTTAATCGCTCTAGTGATTGTTTATGGTGTTCCCAAATTTTTACCTAAATTAAACAAAATGGTGCCCTCTCCCCTGCTCGCTTTAGTTGCAGGAACACTTGTCTATACTCTTATTTTTAAGGACAGTGGCAGCCCAATATTAGGTGAAATTCCGACAGGCTTTCCTGAACCTCATCTCCCCACTATCATTTTGCAATACCTGCCTGAGATGATTAAATCTGCCTTGATTTTAGCAGCACTTGGCTCAATTGATTCCCTACTGACCTCGTTAGTCGCAGACAATGTCACCCGAACCCATCATAAATCCGATCGTGAGCTTATCGGGCAAGGTATCGGTAATACAATAGCGGGCTTATTTGGTGGTTTACCCGGCGCTGGCGCAACCATGCGTACAGTTGTCAATGTGAAAGCGGGTGGCTTAACGCCAATCTCTGGTGCTTTACACGCGGTTATTTTGCTCATAATCGTCCTCGGGGCCGATGAACTCGCCTCAACCATTCCCAAGGCTGTATTAGCCGGAATACTGGTCAAAGTGGGGACAGATATCATTGACTGGGACTATCTAAAACGTCTGAATACCGCTCCTAAAGCCGGAATAGCAATGATGATGACGGTACTGCTGATGACCGTCTTTATCGACCTCATCATTGCCGTGGCCACCGGCATGGTGATGGCTGCAATGATATTTATGAAACGCATGTCAGACCTGCAAATGGCAGGCACCACGACTATTAATGAGCCGACTGAAGAGTTTCCATTACTTGATGAAGAAAAGACTATTATGGAAAAAGCCAGTGGCCAAATTCTTCTTTATCATATCGAAGGCCCCTTAAGTTTTGGTGCGGCAAAAGGCATGGTACGCCGACTTGCGCAGTTTGATAATTACAAAGTATTGATACTCGATTTAAGTGCTGTTCCACTCATCGACTTTACTGCCTCAATGGCGTTAAATGATATGATTTGTGATGTCCTTGAAGCGGATGATCAAAACATCTTACTGGTTGGTATGCGCGCAAAAGTTAAAGAGTTTCTTAATCAGCAAGCGATTTTAAAAAATCTGAATAAAGAATTTATTCACTCAGACAGAGCCACAGCCTTAAATCATGCTGCACAAATCTTGAAACTGGATATATAAATATCTCATCCAGCCTAGTCAGTTGTTACCTTATACATAAATCTAGTAGACATAAAAAAACCTGTCATTGCTGACAGGTTTTCATATAGATGGTGGGCCGTCCGCGACTCGAACGCGGGACCAATGGATTAAAAGTCCACTGCTCTACCAACTGAGCTAACGGCCCTTGTTTGGAGGCCGGAATTTTACCGAAATCACTGGGAATAACAAGCCCCAATGAGTCGATATTGACCTAATTTTTCAATTAAATTGCGTCTAATTTACGCATGCCCGATGGTAATACTTTCATGTCAACTAAAGAGCTTAAAAGCGACTTGATAAAAGTGGCTTCCTCTTCATAAACCATTTGGTAGTACTGAATTTTCATGGTTAATGCACTACCAAAGACAATGCTTGCAAATACCATAAAGGAACCTAACGCCAAGGTTGAAACCCCGGTAATCCCCTGGCCAACGGTACAACCTAATCCTAGAACTCCACCAAAGCCCATTAAAATACCACCAATGATGTGCATGTAGAAATCTTTAAATGAGTTAAACCATTCAAATCGGAAGCTACGAGTAATCAATGACCACAATAATGAACCAAAAATAACACCCAGAACAGATACAACACCGAATGTTAAAAAGGCATTTGATAAGCTTGAACCAACATAGCCATACATTTGGCCAATTGGGCTAATAAAAGTAAAAGACTGCGCCTGCAGATTGGTAGAACCGTTTTTAGGTTTCCCTGCATCACTGTCCATATTCATATCCCACTCACCGTAGAACTGGGTCAGGCTCACATTTCCATCATCTGTGGCAACCGAAGTGGTTGATGTGAAATACCATGCCAGCATAACAATAAGACCAATCACAATACCGGACATGATGTTGTCTGAATTTTTACGGAAATCCGCATCACGGAAGATATAACGTAATGCTATAAGAGCAATAAGGCCGCCAATGACCAGTCGCATTGTCATTGCTGAAACATTAAACCAGTTACCGGTAATACTACCTAAGTCCTGGGGTGTACTAAGTGAAATTGAAGCAGCTCCTAACCAGGGCGAGAAATACAGCTGATACCATGTTGCTGGCAATTCCTTAAACGGGTCAACCATGTAATAAGCAATGATTGCTATCACAACAAACACAAAAATAGATTTGATGTTACCACCACCAATTCTAATTAATGTTTTATTACCGCAACCACTCGCAAAGGTCATTCCTATGCCAAACAGGAAACCACCCAGAATATAGCGACCCCATTGAAATTCACTTCCACGATAAGGTGGTAAGGTTGAAGATAAGTCTACTCGACCGAGTGACTCGAGGATCATCACGCCAATAAGGGCAACTGTGCCGGCCAAAATCCATGCGCGTAAACGGCCAGCATCGCCCATATTGACCAAATCAGAGACTGCACCCATGGTGCAGAAATTTGTTTTATTAACCACGATTCCTAAAATGACGGCGATAACGAATGTCGACCATAAAAAGAAGGATTGAGCTGCTAAGAAGCTTTCGAATGACATAACTAAAGTCCCTTGGGTAACTATTTGATTTATATGGCTATTTTAATGCCACACGTGTTTTATAATAGAGAAATTATAACTGATGCCAGTTATGATGTAACCCATAAAACCGCGTTATAAATGCCACAGTGCATTTTTCAATCTTCGTTATGATGATGTGTAAATAGTCGGATCAGCGATTTTAGCCGCAGCAAATCCTTGTTGCCGCAAATGACAGGAATCACACTGTCCACACGCCTTTCCTTCTTTGTCTGGCGCATAACAGGAGAGTGTTTGTGAATAATCCAGTCCTAATTTTAAGCCAATCTTGATAATGTCAGCCTTACTCAAATCAATAAGCGGCGTTTCGATTTTAATTAACTGCCCTTCAACCCCTCGTTTAGTGGCCAAATTTGCCATACGTTGAAAGGCTTCAATATATTCTGGTCTGCAGTCCGGATAGCCGGAATAATCTACCGCATTAACACCAATAAATATCGCATCAGCATCTAAAACTTCTGCCCAGCCTAACGCCAGCGATAAAAATACCGTATTTCGTGCAGGTACGTAGGTGACCGGAATCCCTTCAGCCACATGCTCAGAATTAGATTGAGGAACAGCGATAGAATTATCAGTCAATGCAGAGCCCCCTATATCCCCCAGACCAAGATTGACAACTTTATGTCCAATCGCGCCCAATGATGCAGAGATATTTTTAGCACTCACTAATTCAACCTGATGACGCTGGCCATAATTAAAACTCATGGCATAACATTCATATCCAGAATCACGGGCAATAGCAAGTGTAGTGGCAGAATCTAGTCCGCCTGAAACAAGAACAACAGCTTTTTTAGTCATGTTTTGATTTTACAAAAGAATAGCCACGAAGAACACCAAGGACTCGAAGAAAAAAAATTAAATCAGGTAACACATCAGCGTAATTTAGATCTTCTTGCTGCACTTCGTGTCCTTAGTGGCTAATTTTTTAGAATATTTTTAACGCCCGGGTTCATCATTCCAGAGATACTTATGCAGTTGCATTTGAAAACGAACAGCTAGCTGATCTTCCAATATCCAGTCTGCAAGTTGTTGAGGTTTTAACTGCTGGTGACTGCTTGAAAAGAAAACCTCACAACAGTTTAATAAATCATATTCATTAATTTTATCCACTGCCCATTTATAATCATTTCGATCACAAATAACAAACTTAAGCTGATCATGCTCTGTTAGCAGTTTAATATTTTGATATAAATTTTTGCCTTCTTCTTTAGATGCCGGTGTTTTCAAGTCCATGACTCGACTGACTCGTCGATCTACCTCTGAAATATCCAGAGCACCGGATGTTTCCAGAGAAACCTCATAGCCTTCATCACAGAGTAACTTTAATAAATTTATACATTTTTTTTGCGCCAGAGGTTCGCCGCCTGTCACTGTAATGTATTTAGTTTTATATTTTTTGACTTCAGAAATAATGTCATCAAAAGAGTACCAATCTCCCCCCTTGAATGCATATTCTGTATCACAATACTCGCAACGCAGAGGACAACCGGTTAAACGGATAAATACCGTCGCATAGCCGGAACTTCTTGATTCACCTTGCAGTGAATAAAAAATTTCTGTGATACGTAAACGTAATGCAGATGATTGAATATCTGCTTCAGTTTCTTTAGTTTGCAACATTCATTTACCGGTTGTTTTTCAAACGAATTTTTTGCAATAAATTTTCAGCTTGTCCTGCTTCAGTGGTACCGGGATATGACTGAATTAATTTTTTCAAAACTGATTTTGCTTTTGAATAGGCTTGTAACTCAAACTGGCTATAACCAATTTTTAGCAGCGCATCAGCACGTTTAGGACTTTTGGGATATTGATTGATCAATGTCTGGTAGTCTTTAACTGCTACATCATACTTTCGTGTATGGTAACTTGTTTCTGCTAACCAGTACTGGGCAATATGCGCATAACGCCCATTTGGGTAATCACTTAAAAACTGACGAAAAGCATTTGTCGCTTTTTCATAACGCAAAGCACGCAACAGATCAAATGCCTTTTGATAGGCAATTTGTTCACCTTCTTTTTTCTTTTTAACAACTGTTTTAGGTCGGGTTACATTTTGTGTACGAACAGAAGAAGAAGCAACATTGTTTTTCGATTTAGTCTCTGTATGTTGCATCGGCATTGTTTGTACGCTTGGCGCCGAGCTTTGTACAGATCCCGAACCACGTTCTATCTGAAGTATACGTCGATCCAAATCGACATATAAATCTCGCTGGCGTTTTTTAATTTCATCCAGAGTATGCTTTTGTACTTCAATCTCGCCAACAAGACGTTGCAGCTCACTTTGCATGCTTTCAACACGCACCATGATATCGACCAGCCCCTTGCTGTTTACCAAACGTTCCATACGTTTAAGTCGATCTTCAACACTTTGTTCATTACCTGCTGCAAACGTTGTTGTACTTAAAGTACCAACAAGCAATGAAATTATAATAACCCATGTATATTTTTTCATATTAATAACCAGTATATAAAATTTCTACTCGACGATTTAATCTCCAGGCAGCACTGTCATGGCCAATAGCTACCGGACGTTCTTCACCAAAACTAATTACCTGAATTTGTGCTTCGGTAACTCCTTGTAATGTCATTAACTGCTTAACCGCTTTTGCACGCTTTTCACCCAATGCAATATTATATTCACGTGAGCCACGCTCATCAGCATGCCCTTCCAGAACAATCGTAATATCCGGGTGCGCGGCAAGAAACTCTGCATGAACAGTAATAATGTCTCTATCTTCACTTTTAACCTGGCTGCTATCAAGATCAAAATATAAAACACGTTGCGATAAAGGACTATTCGGATCATTTAATGAGGTCACATCTAATGAAGCACCTGAGTTAAATTTATCGGCTGAATCATCTGCTGGAGTTGAATAAGTATTATCCCCCTGATCATTATCAGTAGTCGAGTCGCTTGAACCACCACCTCGTTTTTTTAACGGCCCTAAACCACAAGCCGATAATGTCACGATGACACTTAATATTATAAAATAGCGCATTATCTTATTCACATTATGCTCCTTAAATTCCTGAAAATTATATTCAATTTATACATGATAAACCGCAAGAGGTTTTAACGCTGATATCTTGCTTCTCACTGTTTGTCATTTGTTTATTCTATAGGGTGACCATACCGGTTCTCTCACATCACCATTCTTAAAACTCAACCTTTGTCTGGCCCGGCCATCAACTGAAACGGCTGACAGTATGCCACGATATTTTTGTTCCGTTGCATAAATAATCATACGTCCATTTGGTGCAAAGCTGGGAGACTCATCTAAAGTTCCTTTGGTTAGCACATTAAAATGCCTGCTTTCCCTTTCCAGAACAGCAATTCTAAATTTACCTTGTGAACGGTTGACCATGGCAATATAGCGCCCATCCGACGATACCGCGGGCCGTGAATTATAATTACCTTCAAAAGTAAGACGTTGAGCACGACTCACCGGACGATTATTACGTAACTTAATTTCATACAACTGCGGTGAACCACCACGGTCTGAAGTAAAAACTAAACCTTGATTATTTGGCAGCCATTCAGGTTCAGTATCAATCGCATAACTACGTGTAATACGCGTAAATTTTCGGGAATTTATATTCATAATATAAATTTCCGGATTACCGTCTTTTGATAAAGTTAGGGCAAGATACTTTCCATCAGGCGACCAGCGAGGGGCATTATTTAACCCTTTAAATGAAACCACTTTTTCTCTTTTTGCAGAAAAAATATTTTGTATAACTATTTCTGGACGGCCGCTTAAAAACGAGACATAAGCTAAACGTGTACCATCCGGTGACCATGTCGGTGACATTAAAGGCTGCGGTGAAGTATAAATAATTTTTTCGTTATAACCATCAGCATCGGCTATCGCAAGCTGATAACGTTTTTTATTCTTCTTATTTTTAGTGACAGTTATGTAGGAAATATGTGTATTAAATGCGCCTTCTTCACCTGTGACGGTTTTGTAAATAATGTCACTAATATGATGAGCCGTTCGTCTCAGACCACTGTTTAAACTGCGAATACTGTAACCGGCTAACTGGCGGCCATTAAAAACATCCAGTAATTGAAATTGAACCTGAAAACTGCCATCGGCAAGCATATGGATTTTACCCACGACAAGATAGCCAACATTTAGCGAGCGCCATGTTTGATAATTAACTTTGCTGCCATCATGCGGCTGCGATATCAAATCTTTATCAAGTAAAGGGGCAAACTGACCACTTCGTTGAAGATCTGCTGCAATAATATTTTTAATACTCGCAGGACGAACGCCCTTGCCTCGCCATTCAAACGGTACAATAGCAATAGGTTGTGCACCTTCTATACCCTGTGTTATTTCAATAGTTAGAACAGCATGAGCTAAAGTATTGACTAACAACCATGACGCTAACATTAACAAACTTTTTCGAATCATTTTAATACTCAACTATTTATTGTCACTAACACTATACTTTATGTATTTGGATCAAACACTAATTCAACTTCACGAAAATGCTCAAACAAACCTGTACTTGATTCCGGCACCGGCAATGGTGATGCTTTCTTTACTGCCATTTCAACTGAGCGATCAAATGCTGCATTGCCGCTGCTTTGTGTAATTCGAACGCTAATCACATCACCACTGGGTATAATTCTTACTAACACCTTGCACTTCATTCCTTTTTGATAACTTGCAGGGAAGATCCAGTTACGTGTTATCTTACTTTTAATTAACGCTTCATATTTGGCAATTTCACCCTGCTGATAACGTGCTTGTCGTTGTTTTTCTGCTGCCCTTTTTTTAGCCGCAATTTTCTCCAGTCTTTGCTTTTCTTCTTTTTCAATTAAAGCTTGTTTTAGCTGCCGTTCTTTTTCTAACTTATCAAGTTTGGCCTGAGTCTCTTTTTGTTTTTTTGCCAGTTCTGCCAGGCGTTTATTTTCTTTAATACGTTTTTCTTTATTTAACTTTTCCTGTAACTTTTGTTTTTTCTTTAACGCGCGTAATTTTCTTTCTTCTTTCCTGCGAGCTTTTTTTGCTTTTCTGGCTTTTTCCTGCAATCTTTTTTCATTACGTTTTTTACGGCTTTCAGCTTTTTTTAGCTTGTTAATTTCCTCATTAACTTTTCGTTCATCTATCGCGACAGCCTCAATTATTTTTTCATTTTTGACAGTCGATATTTTAGGTGTAGATGATTTAAAACTGATAGCAATAGCGGCAAATGCCAGCACGTGAACAACTATTGCCCAGGTCAATGCATTTGGATTTTTCTTAATCGTTTCCCAAATAGTCATTAATTATGAATCCGGTGTTTCTGTCATCAGTCCTACCCTGGCAACACCCGCTTTTTGTAACTGCGCCATAATTGTAACAACGGCACCATAATTAACCGACTTGTCACCCTTTATATAAATCCCCTGTCCCGGGCGATGACGCATCACTGCTGCAACACGCGTTATCAGTGCTTCGACTGATAAGGGCTGATCCGTGTTATCACCAATATTAATATAATATTGACCTTTCGCATCAACCGATACAACAACAGGCTCTTCCTGATCTTTTGCCATCGCTTTTGCAAAAGTTTGTGGTAACTGAACTTGTACCCCTTCAGTTAACATAGGGGCTGTCACCATAAAAATAACCAGAAGCACTAACATGACATCAATATAAGGAACAACATTGATCTCTGACATGCGGCGTTTACGAAAACGTGTTGATTGTGTAGCTGCCATAATATTTAACTAATATGTGCCTGACGTTGTAATAAAGTTGAAAATTCTTCAGAAAAAATATCGTACCGATTAATTAATCTTTCGATATCATTAGAATAACGGTTATAAGCGATTACAGCGGGAATTGCGGCAAACAAACCCATTGCCGTGGCAATAAGTGCTTCTGCAATACCCGGTGCAACCGAACCAATAGAGGCATGTTGAACTGAACCCAAGGCCATAAAAGAGTTCATAATCCCCCAGACCGTACCAAACAAACCTATATATGGACTAATTGAACCGACTGTCGCTAAAAAAGATAAATGATTTTCCAATTCATCAACTTCGCGATTTAATGCCACACGCATTGTGCGTTGCGCACCTTCAACAGCAATAACAGGATCAATCCCCGGGCTTTTACGAAGATGTGCAAATTCACGAAAACCGGATTCAAAAATAGCTTCTAACCCGGCTACCCGACTTGTTTTAGCTGCGATTTTTGCATAAAGTTCTGCCAAATCGACACCTGACCAGAAACGTCTTTCAAAATAATCGGCTGCAATTTTTGCATCACGCACCATCAACCATTTTGCGCGAATAATCACCCATGAAAGAATCGACAACCCCAGCAATAACAACATAACAAGTTGTACTAAAAAACTGGCTTCGAGAATTAAACTTAATATTGAAGTGTCAGCGGTCACTTTATTTTTCCTTTTATTGATCTTTTCATTGATCAATTATTGCATTTTTTCAAATAATCTTGTCGGCATGGCTTTTGCCTTAAAACTTTTATCATCTAATGTGGCGACTTTTATAATCCCTTTACACAAAACGATATCTTTCCTAATCACATCCTGTTCTATGGTAATACTTGCTTTGCCTTTTTTTATTACCCGACTTGATACTGTTAACTGATCATTAAATTTTGCAGGTAAAAAATAATCGACCTGTACTGAACGAACTGCAAATATGACAGCATCTTTTTCACGGAGTTCATCTTGCTCAAAACCTAAATCTCTTAACCATTCAGTCCGTGCGCGCTCCATAAACTTTATATAATTTGTATGATAAACCACGCCACCTGCATCCGTATCCTCGTAATACACACGAATCGGCCAAAGAAATTCATTTCCATTTTGATTTGTCATTATTTTATAATATGTTAAGAACGATTAAATTAGTGTGATCAGGTTATACTTTTATATTCTTTAATTATCATCCGTTTCTAAATCATATTTTGTGATTGATTCAGGTGGTTTCAGTCCAAAATGCAAATAGGCATTTTGTGTTGCAACCCGACCTCGCTGAGTTCGCATAATAAATCCCTGCTGAATTAAATAGGGTTCTATTACGTCTTCTATGGTGCCGCGTTCTTCGCTTAATACCGCTGCCAAATTCTCTACACCAACCGGCCCACCTTGAAATTTCTCTATAATCGCAAGTAACAAGCGTCGGTCCATCATATCAAAACCAAATTTATCAACATCTAACAGGTCTAATGCATTTATTGCCGTTTCTTCATTGATTGAGCCATTTGCTTTTATTTCAGCATAATCACGAACCCGCCGTAATAAACGATTCGTAATCCGGGGTGTTCCGCGAGAACGACGCGCAATTTCAATAGCACCGGAATCATCGATATCCACACCAAGAATAACCGCTGAACGTTTCACTATTGAGACAAGATCATCGGTTGAATAAAACTCAAGTCGCTGCACAATGCCAAAACGGTCTCGAAGCGGAGAGGTCAATAAACCCGCTCGTGTGGTTGCACCAACGAGTGTAAAAGGAGGCAAATCCAGTTTAATCGAACGTGCTGCCGGACCTTCACCGATCATAATATCTAATTGATAATCTTCCATTGCGGGATAGAGAATTTCTTCTACCACCGGGCTTAAGCGATGAATTTCATCAACAAATAAAACATCATGGGGTTCTAAATTCGTTAATAGCGCAGCGAGGTCACCGGGTTTTTCCAGTACCGGACCTGAGGTATGACGCATGTTAACGTCAAGTTCATTGGCAATAATATGGGATAAGGTGGTTTTACCTAAACCCGGAGGGCCAAAGATTAAAACATGATCCAATGCTTCTTTACGACCACGTGCAGCCTGAATAAAAATATCCATTTGTTCGCGAACTTTAGGCTGGCCCACATACTCATCCAGCTTTTCAGGACGCATAGCCCGATCGATGGCTTCGTCACCATCGAGTGAATCTGCTGCTATTAAACGATCATTTTCTATCATGTTATATTTATACTATTTAATAATGGATGCTTTTAAAGCATCTCGAATAATTTCTTCGCTGCTTAAATTTTGGCTATCGATCTGTGTCACCATACGACTCGCTTGTGGTGGCTTATAACCTAATGCGATTAATGCACTTACGGCTTCTTCAACCGGATCCGCAATATGCTGAATATCAATCATTCCTGTTGGCGTTGTGCCATTAGATAAAGATTCAACCTGCCAGTCTTTTAATTTGTCGCGCATTTCTATCACTAAACGTTCTGCCGTTTTTTTACCAACACCGGGTAATCGAACCAGCGTCGCGGTATCATTATCCTGAATACAGCGTGCGAAATCATTTGCGCTGATAGCTGATAAAATACTCAATGCAAGCTTTGGCCCAACACCATTTATTTTAATCAAGCTGCGAAACATACTACGTTCTGTTTCACTAATAAAACCACAAAGTTGTTGCACATCTTCCCGGACAACTAAATGTGTATGTAAAACAATTTCACAGTTTACTTCCGGCAGTTGATAAAAAGTCGACATGGGTGCATCAACTTCATAGCCTACCCCGTTCACATCTAACAAAAGTGTGGGAGGCTGTTTCGTGAGTAATGTACCCTTTAATCGTCCAATCATATGTATCTTTTATGTAAATTTATGAATAAAGTATTAACGCGCTCTTCGTGCGCGAGATGTCATTGAAAGTGCTTCAATTCTGTTTTCTAGTGTTTGCCCGGTATGCGCATGACATAGTGCAATGGCCAAGGCATCTGCCGCGTCTTCTTGTGGTGCTTTTGATAGCCCTAATAAATTCACCATCATGTGCTGAACTTGTATTTTTGTTGCGTTGCCTTTGCCCACCACGGCTTTTTTTATTTGGGTTGGTGTATATTCACTGACTGGGATTTTTCGCAAAGCCACAGTCGTAATTGCCGCACCTCGTGCTTGTCCCAGTTTTAAGGCTGAATCGACATTATGGCTGACAAATACTTTTTCGATCGCCATTTCATCCGGCTGAAACTCATCCATCAATGTATTTAAATTTTCGGCAATAATAGCCAGCTTCTCGGCCAAACTATTCGCTTTTATACGAATACAGCCACTATTTACCCAAATAGACTTACCCGCTTTGAGCTCAATAATGCCATAGCCGGTAAAGCGTGAACCGGGATCAATACCTAAAATTCGTTTCATAGTGTGAAGGATACAAGGTACAGAAGCAAAGCAAAAGGGGCAAAACTTGCCCCCTTTTTAGTTATTATTTTGTTTATATTCAGTAAGTTAGCTTAATGCCTGCATTATTTCTTCTGTAAATTCAGCATTTGTATACACATTTTGAACATCATCAAGATCTTCAAGCGCATCAATCAGGCGAATAACCTTTTCTGCCTGCTCCAAAGTTAACTCAACACTGGTTGACGGATGCTGTGTAATTTCAGCCATTTCTGTTTCCAAACCCGCAGCAAACATGGCTTCTTTGACAGAGGTAAACGATTCGGGGGTTGTTGTCACATTAATTGAGCCGTCATCATGAGTTTCAACATCATCTGCTCCCGCTTCTAACGCCGCTTCCATAATTACATCTTCATCACTACCGGCAGGATAAGTTAACGTACCAATTTTAGTGAACAAATAAGAAACCGAACCATCTGTTCCCAAATTACCGCCAGCTTTTGAAAAAGCATTTCTCACTTCTGAAACCGTACGGTTTATATTATCAGTCAAACAATCGACCATCACCGCAACCCCGGCTGTACCATACCCTTCATAACGCACTTCATTATAATTTTCATTGTCACCCGCGCCGGCACCACGTTTAATTGCTTTTTCTACCGTGTCACGTTTCATATTGGCACTGAGTGATTTACTCACTGCATCACGTAAACGCGGATTACTATCCGGATCGGGGCCACCCATTTTTGCCGCAACAACAATCTCTCGAATAAGTTTAGTAAATATTTTTCCACGCTTGGCATCTTGTGCTGCTTTACGGTGTTTGATGTTAGCAAATTTACTATGGCCAGCCATTCTATACCTCTAAAATAGATTTAATGTAAAAACAAAGTTTAGCATGAAGAAGAGTTAAGTTAAGGCATGAAAATGATTAAAATAAAACAAGGGTGTATGAAAATATAATCTTATACAAAACAGAAAATATTTTAATATGAAAAAATTAATATTATCAGGAAAAAAGGCATTAAGCCCAGATATAATATAAAGCTATATCTGTAAAACCGGGTCTGAATAACAAAACTATTTTATCGCTACGATATTTCAGACTCACACTCTTATTGATTAATCTTCATCCGGCAAATAAATGGCTGTTGATTCCATATTATCACCATCATCATTTTCATAAATAAAATACTGACTACCGATTTGGATTTTATCGCCATTTTTAAGGTTGATAGATTTAACCATACAACCATTTACTTGCGTACCATTTGTACTATTCAGGTCTTCAAGCTTGGCATCAAGCTGTTCTTCTAAATACTCATTGGGTGAAATAGTTATATGTGCATGATGACTGCTCGCTACAGCATCATTTAACTGAATATCATTATCTGATTTACGACCAATAGTAGTAACAGGTTTTTCCAGATTGTAAGTATTAAGAGTAACACCTTCATGTTTAAGCAATAGTTTTGGCATTATATTATCCGTTACGTTTCTATTGTAAATTTAAGCTGTGTTGCAGCAACTTCAATAATATCTCCATTGCTTAACAACATACTTTCTGCGCCAATTTGTTTGCCATTTAACTTAGGTGAATCTCCCTGAGCGCCACCGGTCATTGGCATAAGATAATAATTTTCACCGCGGCGAGCAATAACCGCCACCTGACTTGCTGAACCTAATTTTGTATAAGGTTTATTTAATGCGATTGATTCACCTTCTTTAGCACCTTTAGTGATAACTACACTAGCTTTAACTGGTTTTCTGGTTTCGGCGCTTGCCTGTACAGGTGGAGCAATAACAACTGTACTTTCAAAATCCTGCACAGCATCATCAATAAATTTAAACTCATGCTGGCCAATTAATACCAAATCACCATGGTTAAGCTGACGTTTATTCACTGCCTTGCCATTAAGTTTTACACCATTGGTACTATTTAAATCTTCTATATAAGTATGTTGCATATGTAAAAATGCAGCATGAACACCACTCACTGTCGGGTCATCCAAAATAATATCGTTAGACGGTTTACGCCCAACCGTGACCTTTTCTTTTGACAAGTCATATTCTTTAATGACTGTACCTTGATGAGTAATAATTAATCTTGCCATAACGCTTTCTCTTAAAATTATAAATTAAAATACTGATTTACTTGCATGATACGAGTATGACAGAAACATTATCATGCCCGCCATGTTCTTTTGCCTGCTTAACCAGCTCTTCGCTAGCTCGCTTAAGATCCCTGCGCGCCTTAACAAGTGTAGAAAAAATTAAATCATCCGGTATCATGTCACTTAGACCGTCTGAACATAAAAGATAAATATCATCTTTTTCTATATCCGACTTTGTCACATCAACATTAACTTCTTCTGCAATACCTAATGCACGTGTAATTAAATTTCTATTTGTTGAGTTTTCAGCTTCTTCTTCACTCATATAACCATTATCGATCATTTCCTGTACTAAAGAATGATCTGTTGTTACCTGCTTTAATTCGCCTTTGCGAAAACGATAGATTCGCGAATCACCAACACTTGCAAGTATAACTGCATTATTATGAAACAAAGTCAGGACTACCGTTGTCCCCATTCCGGTGCATTCGGGGTGAGTTTTTGAATGTAAATTGATTTCATCGTTGGCAAAAATAACAGCTTCATGTACCACTTCTTCAAAATCCATATCACAGGCATCTTTAATATCCGGTGATAATACCTCTTCTAATGCATCAACAATACTTGTGACAGCCAGTTCACTCGCTACTTCACCGGCATTATGACCACCCATTCCATCAGCCAGAATCACCAGTCCCGAATCTGCATTCCATGAAATATAGTCTTCATTATGATCTCTCACTAAACCTTCATCGGTTAAACCAAAGATCTCAAGTTTTGGTGTATTATTAACAGTCATAAACTCGTTTATTTCCCTTCAAAACGTGCTTTACATCGCCGTAAAGCTCCAACCATCTGTTCACCTGACTGAAAACGTCTATCAATGTCTTTATGTAATGCTTTATTTATTATTTTAGCAACACATGCAGGTAACTCCGGGTTAAACATACGAATGTCGGGGTGTTTTTCATTCGCTATCTTGTACATCAAACTCGCAAGTGATTCACCAACAAAAGGAAGCTCTCCTGTTAACAGTTGGTACATGGTTACACCTAACGAAAATAAATCGGAACGCCCATCAACACGCTTACCGGCCAGCTGTTCTGGTGACATATAAGATGGACTACCTAAAATTGTGCCGGTTTTTGTTTTACTTGTATCAGTTAAACAGGCAACACCAAAGTCTGTCACTTTCAGTACACCTGTCTCTTTATCATAAATAATATTTGCCGGCTTAATATCACGATGCACCACTTTCTGTTTGTGTGCATAATCCAGAGCATCTGCAACTTTCATAATAATTTGCATAACTTCTGTTGCAGGCAATAACGTAGCTTGTTTAGAGTAACCTAATAAATCAATCCCTTTCAGGTAATCCATTGCAATATAAGACATGTCCATGTCTTCACCCACATCAAAAATCGTAACGATATTTGGATGATTTAATCTACCTGCTGTTTCTGCTTCTCTAAAGAAACGATCTTTAACTTCAACAAGCTTGTCACCTTCAAATTCCTGTGAAAGCATTAATGTTTTAATTGCGACAGTACGACCAATCTTTGGATCATGGCCAAGGTAAACCATCCCCATTGCACCACGACCAATTTCTTTATCAATCTGATACCGGCCCAGCATGGGTTTTTCCATACCTGACTGACTAACAACTAAAGTTCCATTTGGACTTGCTGCGCCACTACCACCTAAAACAATCGCATTAGATACTTCTGCATTTCGTGTTAAGCGTTCTGCCACATCTCTAAAATTAGGTGCATGTTCCTGAATGGCTTCAAAAACCGGAATGGCTTTATTAAATTGGCGTTTACGTTCGTAATCCAGACCAAGGTTATACATTTGTTCGAGTAATGAAGTGTTTACGATACACTTGCGATACTCTTCCATTGCCTGATCAAGTTTACCTTGTGAATGAAAGGACTGCCCCAGTAATTGGTTAGCCTGTGATAATTCACCTTTAATGACACTTAAATGAGAATCAACAAATTTTTTCGCTGCCAGAATTAAATGACCTATCACCAAGGCAAATAACGGCGTCATCATCGGTAACCATACTGACTGCGATACCATTGAAATAAAATGAACATTTAGAATAGCAATTAAAAATAAACTGCTTATTGCCATACCGGTTCCCATTCGGAAACGCGGTAATAAAAACATTAAATATAAACCGATAACCAGCAACATAAAGAGTTGCAGAGGTAAAATCCATTCCGGTATTTCATATAACTCATCATTTAATAAACTGGAAACTTTCTGTGCCGCAACACGTACCGGCGGCATGACTTCACCAATAGGTGTAACTTGCGGCAAAGCATGTTGAGGAGCAGTAACCCCTATAAGAATCGTTTTATTACGCAATGCTTTACGAGAGACTTTTCCTTGAAGAATATCCAGAATAGAAAATTCAGGAAAAGCACTTTGTCCCTTTTTACCACGGTAAAACTTTGGATAAATCCGTAATTTATTATCAACCTTGATTTGTTCCCGACCTAAACTAATACGATGGTTTTTTAAATCGACTTTAATACTACGAGTAGATAAAGCACGATTTCGTGCAGCCATCATTAAAACAAAAGAAGGAACGTAGTCATTACCATACTTTAAAACTAAAGGTTCTGTTCTGATATGTGACTCTTCAACACCAAGGTATAACGTACCTGCGCCACCCGCCTGACGAACTAGTTTTTTAATCGGCGGATAAACTTTTTCAGTGCTTAAAATAGGAGCTGGAATGAACCAGTTTTTCCAACCAGCTTTTTCTTTGCTAATGCCATGAACACCGAGTAGTCGATATCGTTTGACATGTTCGGCTAAACCAAAAGGAGGATGTTCAGATTTTTTTGTATCCAAAAAAGGAATGGCTAAAACCACCCGACCGGCTTTATGTAAACTGTTCGCAAAAATCTGGTCGGTATCCATGCTCGCTTCTGCACTACGTAACAGCCGTTTAATTCGCCCATAGTTTGCACCGGATTCTTTTTCAACTAATTTCTTTAATTCCTGAATGTATTCCAGACCACTTGAACTTTGCTCTCGATCTAGCGGTAAGACATAGCCAATGACAGCCGGACGGGCGGCGGCTATTTTTCGTGTTGCTTCTGCTAAAATATTTCGCGGCCAGGGCCAGCCGCCTTTTTCCTGTAGTGCTGCTTCATCAATTTTTATGATGACAACATCCTGATTAGCAGACTTAGTCGAAGAAAAGCGAACCCCCAGATCATAACCTGTCAGCTCAAGCCCTCGATTAAGATCGGTAACAGCTGCGAGCATGCCAATTAGCATAACTACCAATCCAATGATCCAGTCTGTGCGCCAATACTTCTTCACAAAAAAACTGTTCCTTTATTATTATTCTAATTTATTAAATATAACTTAATTTCATCTGGCAACCCACTATATCGTGAATTTGGTGAGTTTCTCTCTTATATCGGTCACATTTTGCTGTTCATGAATAAAAAAGGGCTAACTATGCGTAAAAATACATAGTTAACCCTTAATATTAGTCATATTTAAAGCTCTGTGCGATATTAGCTTTCTTTGGCAACGGTCGGTTTACGCAATTTAATGTGTAATTCACGTAACTGCGCTTCACTGACTGCCGATGGTGCCTGAGTCAGCATACAGCTGGCAGATTGCGTTTTCGGGAAGGCCATAACATCACGAATTGAAGAGGCACCTGAAAGTAGCATGACCAGGCGGTCTAAACCAAAGGCAATACCGCCGTGTGGCGGACAACCAAATTTCAAGGCATCCAGCAAGAACCCGAATTTTTCTTCAGCTTCTTCATCAGAAATTCCTAATGCCTTAAAGACGTTCTTTTGTACTTCCTGACGGTAAATACGCATAGATCCACCACCTAGTTCTGTCCCGTTTAGTACCATATCGTATGCACGTGAATAGCAATTACCCGGATCAGACTCGAGTAATTCGAGATCACTTTCTTTTGGTGAGGTAAATGGATGATGCAAGGCATGCCAGCGTTTTCCGCCCTCATCCCACTCAAACATTGGGAAATCTACTACCCATAATGGTTCCCACTCGCCTTCCATCAGCCCTAAATCTTCTGCTAATTTCACGCGAAGTGCGCCTAATGCTTCATTTACGATTTTTGCTTTATCGGCACCGAAGAAGACTAAATCACCATCTTCAGCTCCAGTACGCTTAATAATTTCGAGAACCGCATCATCCGGCAAGAATTTTAAAATCGGTGACTGTAAACCTTCAACACCTTTCGCTAACTCATTAACCTTGATGTAAGCTAGTCCCTTCGCACCATAAATTCCAACAAAATTAGTGTAACCATCAATATCTTTACGACTTAATTTACAACCTTGCGGTAAACGCATAGCAGCAACACGGCCTTTTTCATCTTTTGCCGGACCAGAAAAAACTTTAAATTCAATGTCTTGCAGTAAATCAGCAATATCGACTAATTCCATTGAAATACGCATATCCGGCTTGTCTGAGCCAAAACGACGAATGGCTTCATCATAGGTCATACGAGGGAAAGGATTCGGTAATTCAACATTCAATGTTTTCGAGAAAATCTGGCGCATCATATCTTCTGTCATCGACATGATTTCTTCTTCATCAATAAATGAAGTTTCAATATCCAGCTGGGTGAATTCTGGCTGACGATCAGCACGTAAATCTTCGTCGCGGAAACAACGTACGATTTGGTAATAGCGATCCATACCTGACATCATTAACAACTGTTTAAATAATTGCGGTGACTGCGGCAAGGCAAAAAAACTGTTTTCGTGAGTACGGCTCGGTACTAGATAATCACGCGCCCCTTCCGGTGTTGCCTTGGTTAGCATGGGAGTTTCAATGTCCAGAAAACCTGTGTCATCGAGGTAATTACGAATAATACGCGTAATATCAGAACGCATTTTCAGACGCTTTTGCATCGGTTCACGGCGTAAATCGATATAACGGTATTTTAAACGAATATCTTCTGCAACTTCGTGATCGGCAACATCCAGCATAAATGGCGGAGTATCTGCCGCATTTAAAATAGTCAGTTCTTTACCCAGGACTTCTACCTGACCGGTCGCTAACTTATCATTTTTAGTGCCTTCAGGACGATAGCGAACAAGTCCTTTAACTTGTAGTACATATTCATTTCGCACACTTTCAGCAGTGGCAAATGCATCTTCAATATCGGGGTCGTAAACAACTTGTAAAAGACCTTCGCGGTCACGCAAATCAATAAAAATAACACCACCATGGTCTCGGCGACGATGTACCCAACCGCAAACGGTAACTTCTTGATCGATCAATGATTCGGTGACTTCACCACAATAATTTGTGCGCATTTCTTAATCCTAAAAACGGTTAAAACGAAAGCGGGAATGTTACGGATTGACTGCCACAAGTGCAACCAAAACAGGGCAAAATTCACCAAACAACGCGGAAAATAAGATAAAACCAGCCATAAAAGCGCATTTATTCGCTTAAGCCCGTTTCATGTGAAAAATGACATTTGCCGCCATTTGCAAAAATGGAGTTAAAACAATGATCATTAATATTTTAGCTTAACCCAAGATCCTGATGTTCCCGTTTCGCACTACGTTCATCAATATCACGCGCTTTAGCAATAGCCTGAATCAAACGAGTATGCTCTCTTTCTCCAAGGCCACTATTAATATAGTGCTCCGCAGCATGAAGCACCTGAAGTAAATAAGTAGACTGAAAGTGACAATTCAGCAAAGACTTGGCAATAAAATTAGGATCATCTTCTATCTCCCGCATGTGTTTTGCCTTGTCCAGAGCATGTTCGAGTTCTTGCTGACTTGGTTTACTCATTCATAGACCCCGTATTTTTGTATACCTCTGTTATTTATAGCATATACTTATAAATAATATATAAAACAACGGGATAGCAATTAATAGAGCATTAGTGGTAACGTAAAAATATGAATATAAAAGCTTCATCAAAATCTATGCTAAAACTCAAAAGCGTCGCGATAGATACCTACCATGAAAACGTCGCTTTTTTACACCGAAATTGTGAATTATACCGCGCCGAAGGATTTCAGGCGTTAAGCAAAATAACCATTAAGGCAAATGGCACACAAATACATGCGGTTCTAAATGTGGTTGACGATGAACACATCGTGACTCCCGGTGAGTTGGGGCTGGCCGAACAAGCATTCAATCAACTCAACATGGAAGAAAAGCATTTAGTCTGTGTTGAGCATGCCGAACCTCCCGGTTCCATGGACGCAGTTAGACGAAAAATAAATGGGCAAAGACTCACACTAGAAGACTATCAATTCATCACAAAAGATATTATCGACAATCGCTATTCAAAAATGGAAATGGCTGCATTTCTTGTTTCTTGTGCACAAAGCGGTCTGGATCGTGAAGAAATTTTATATCTTACTCAGGCCATGACCACCTCAGGTAAGCGCATGTCCTGGGATGCACCTCTGGTAGCCGATAAACATTGTATTGGTGGTATCCCCGGTAATCGCACAACAATGATCATTGTGCCAATTATTGCTGCTCACGGTTTGCTTATGCCAAAAACATCAAGTCGTGCTATTACTTCACCGGCTGGAACAGCAGATACTATGTCCGTCTTATCAGAAGTTAATTTAACCCCGGAAAAAATGCATCGTGTTGTTAATAAAACTCATGCCTGTCTTGCATGGGGTGGTAAAGCAGAACTGGCACCGGCAGATGATATTTTAATTTCTGTTGAACGTCCGCTTGGTATTGATTCAGAAGGCCAAATGCTGGCATCAATTTTATCAAAAAAACTGGCCGCAGGTGCAACCCACCTGCTCATTGATATTCCCGTTGGTGTAACTGCTAAAGTGCGCCATATGAATCAGGCTCTGCGTTTACGAAAAATGTTTGAATATCTTGGCGACCGTTTAGGCATACACCTTGAAGTTGTTATTACTGATGGCGGTCAGCCGATTGGTAATGGTATTGGTCCGGCACTAGAAGCCAGAGACGTTATGCAGGTTTTAGAAAATCAGATAGATGCACCGGCAGATCTAAAACAAAAATCTTTAAGGCTTGCAGGACGTATATTGGAATTTGATCCCGATGTTAGAGGTGGACAAGGTTACACTATTGCCAGAGATATTCTTGAAGATGGTCGAGCATTAAAAAAAATGCATGACATTATTAATGAGCAGGGAAAAATTGAATTAAATTTTGAACCGGCTCCACTTTATGCAGATATAAAAGCAGATAAAAAAGGCGTCGTCACCGAAATTGATAATTTTCAACTGGCAAAAATTGCCCGGCGTGCCGGTGCACCAATGGACAAACATGCCGGAGTCGATCTTAATAAAAAACTGGGTGATAGCGTAAAAAAAGGTGAACGGTTATATCGAATCTATGCTGAATTTCCCGCCGATTTTAAATTTGCACAAACACTGGCAAGCGAATATAACGGTTACAAAATTGGCTCTGCGGACGATATTACACAAGCCTACATGGAAATATAATTCTAACTTAGTCAGGCATTTTTTATGACAACAGCAATTTATACCTTCCCCAGCTATCAACAGCAAGGTAAACGCCTTGCGGAGAGTTTAAACCTGCCCTGCTTCGATGTTCAGGTGCATCACTTTCCTGATAAAGAAAGTTTAGTAACTTTACCACCAAAGAAAAACAAACATATTATATTTTGTTTAAGTCTTGATTTTCCTAACAATAAACTGATTGAATTATTTCTTGCAGCAAAAACAGCACAACAACAAGGAGCTCAAAAACTCAGTCTGGTTGTACCGTACCTGAGTTACATGCGTCAGGATAAATCTTTTCATGCAGAAGAAGCCATTAGTCAACAAATCATTGGACAGTGGTTAAGTGAGTTATTTGATGATCTTATTACGGTTGACCCGCACCTGCATCGAGTAGCTAATCTGGATAGTGTTATACCGAATACCAACAATATCATTTTAACCGCTGCACCATTACTTGGCGAATTTATAAAGTCACTACAAAAAGATTTTCTTTTGATTGGTCCAGATGAAGAATCTATGCAATGGGTTAAACAAGTGGCGTCTATTTGTCATGCTTCTTATGCGGTTGCAACAAAAACTCGCCATAGTGATTCTAATGTCAACATACATCTTCCTGATGCGGACTATAGAAATAAATCTGTAATATTAATCGATGATGTTCTTAGTACAGGAAATACCGTCGCACAGGCAGCGATACAACTCTATTCACTTGGGGCGGCACAGGTAGATGTGCTGGTAACACACGCATTATTTAGTAAAGAAGCAATGCATACATTGAAAGATGCAAATATTAAGAATATATACAGCAGCGACAGTATTCCTCACGAAACAAACTGTATTTCGCTAACTGATTTATTAAGCGAAGAAATAAAAAACATTATAGAAACGTAAGGAAAGACTGCTCTGAAATCATATTTAAATTCCAGAACAGTTTAGTATACTTTTAAAACGTGATACCTATACCCGCAAATAAACCACTACCAGAACTATTTACCGATGTACCAGCTTTGTCATCCGGATTTGCAGTAATCATTTTATACTCTATCACTGCCGAGAAATCATTAAACGGAAATTTAACCCCGCCCATTAACTGAAAGCCAAAACCGCCGCCTGTACCAGAACCAATTCCACTTAATGCAACTGTCGCCGCACCGGCACCAATACCAACAAAAGGTTCGACATGTTTGGCAATTTTAAACAACTTTCTGATGTTAAACATAATATGAGTAAAACTGGCTTTTCCCGCTCCTGAAGAATAGGTGTTGGTATAACTAATATATTCACCGCCCCAGCTTAAGTTTTCTCTCATTTTATATTCATATTCAATAGCAAAAGGAGATGCGGATGTTTCATCAAACGTAACTGCACCAACAATAGTTTGGTTTTTTTCTGCTAAGGTAAACGAACCAGATTTCACAATAACACTGCCTCTACCATCCGCATAACTTAATGAGCTCAACGATATTAGGATAGTGGCAACAATTATTTTTATAATATTAACCGACATAATATAACCTCCTTATTTAATTAACTTTTTCAACAAGTATTTTTCAACCGTTCTTTGCAAGACTATAACATCAATAGGCTTCATTAAATAATCATCGCACCCCGCATCAATGCTTTCATTTTCAAATTGCTTCATTGCATTCGCGGTCAGCATAGCAATAGGAGCCGTGTATCCACTAGCACGTAATATTTTTACCGCTTCAACTCCCCCCATAACTGGCATTTGCATATCCATTAAAATGAGATCATAGGCACCATTTTCATTAATAATATCTATTGCTTCCTGACCATTATTAACCGCTGTCACCTCGGCTCCCATATCTTCAAGATAATATGAAATTAACAACTGGCTATCAGGTGTATCTTCAACAAGTAATATTCGACCACTTAGGCTGTTAACAATTTTATTTTCTTTGTGATTTTCATCAATTTCTTTAACCGGAATGCTATTAACAAAATCTGACTCTGAAACCTCTCCGGGATCAATGCTGAGAGCAAAACAACTGCCTCGGTCTACCTGACTTGTTACAGAGAGAGAACCACCGAGTAACGTTGCAAGCTGGTAAGAAATAGACAAGCCTAGTCCTGTGCCGCCAAAATCCCGGGTTGTAGAAGAGTCTGCCTGGGTAAACGGTTTAAAAATGTTTTTAATTTGTTCTTCTTCTATTCCAATACCTGTATCTTTAATTTTAAATAAAAGTTTATTGTCTGCTTTAATATAAAAGACATCGATAGAAACAGCTCCTGATAATGTAAATTTAACCGCATTACTACATAAATTAATAAGTATTTGTTTTAATCGAATTTCATCGCTACAAATCATATCCGGTAATGGAAAATTAAAATCAATATTAAAATTTAAACCTTTATTTATAGCCTGTTCTTTTACAAGAAGCTCAACATCCATCAACAATTTAAAAACAGACAATTGATTTATATTGATGTCCAGTTTGTTTGCTTCGATCTTGGAAACATCCAAAATATCATTTATTACAGTCAATAAATGAGTACCATTACGAGTAATTGACTGGATAGCTTTAATGCGTAATTCTTTAGGAATATTCTCGTCCAGTAATGTTTTTGAAAACCCGGTAATAGCAGTTAACGGTGTTCTGATTTCATGACTCATGTTTGCCAGAAAGTTACTTTTTGCAATAGATGCTAATTTTGCCTCATTCACCGCTTGCTGTAATTCAGTTTGTTTGTTTTCTATAGTATCAAGCATATCGTTAAAAAAACCGGCAAGTTGTCCAAACTCATCATGCCGGTTTAATTCTAAACGGGTAGCCATATTACCTTTAGAAATAGTTTGAGTCGCTTCAACAAGATACTTGATAGGCTTGGTAACAATTCTGTTAATGATCCATGTCAGTGATATTGAAAACGGCAATAAAAATAATAAAATTATTATTATAAGATTTTTGCGTTTATCTTTTAGTAATTCATTAATAGGTTTTGAATAAATAGTAATAACAGCGCGGCCAAAGCCATAAGTATTGCGATATTTATCTGCTTCGGTATGAAAACTTATTCTGCGAACAACATGTTGCTTTATTTGTTTTGAGAAAGAACCTGTTTTAAAAACATTATTCCCTAAAGCTACATCGAAAGCATCAAAGCTAAAATCATTAATTAATTTTTTAAAATTTTTTTTCAGATTTTCTTTTGAATGATCTGACTGGCTGGCAATAATCCCGACATGATATGCTAATTGATCAGCTTCACTGTTTTGTAATTTTATTAAGTCTTCTTTTAAATTACTTAATACAACCGAAATAGAAATAATACTAACAATAACCAAAAGCCAGAGTACAACGGCAGAAATTTTTACCGCAATACTGGCATTCCAGTGATATATCCAGTCATCTGGAGCTGGCCTTGTCTCCGTCATTTAAAACCAAGCCATTTAAAAATTGCATACATTGGACAATTATTTGTTATCCCTGCAGATAACAGCATAATTCCAATAAACCAGGGAACAAACCAGAGTATTTCAGGAAAAAAAACATAACTAATTAACAAACTAAACCCGATTGACAATCGTAATGCTCGTTCAGCTTCAAAATTAACACGATAATGATTATTAACCGGGGGGACGGGCCAAGTTTCGTATCGCAACCGGGAAATGATAGTCGGGATTCTTAAATTTGTAATCCCCTCGAAAAACATAATACCGATATAAGTATAAAGCGCCAGCTTTACATCAAAATATACAATAATTAATAAAGCACTACCTAAAACAAGTCGAAAATATCGCTCACTCATTGAGACAACCACCTAAAAATACTGAATATCCATATTCATTTTATATTGCAATTATTATATGCGTGACAATGTTTAAGATAGCACATATAGTACTTATTTAAAGATAACAAAGTCATGAAAATGGACAAAAAATCAGTACTTATTACCGGCTGTTCAAGTGGTATTGGCTTATGTGTTGCTCAAGCACTTCATCATCTCGACTATCGCGTTTTCGCGACTGCACGAAAAAGTAAAGATGTTGAAAAACTAAATGCAATGGGGCTGGAAAGTCTGCAGCTGGATTTAGATGATTCAGCATCAATACAATCTGCTGTAAAAGAAGTTCTTAAACGAACAAATGGAACTCTTGATGTTTTATTTAATAATGGTGCTTATGGACAGGCCGGTGCAGTTGAAGATATCAGTCGCGATGTTTTACGAAAGCAACTCGAAACGAATGTATTAGGCTGGCATGAACTCACAAACTTAATTTTACCCGTCATGCTTAAACAAGGCAGTGGACGAATCATACAAAATAGCTCTGTGTTAGGCTTTGTTGCTTTAAAGTTCAGGGGAGCTTACAGCGCAAGTAAATATGCCATTGAAGGCTTAAGTGATACATTAAGACAAGAACTACTTGGAACAAACATATATGTATCATTAATTGAGCCAGGCCCGATTGAAAGTCAATTTAGAGAAAATTCATTTTCTGCTTACAAGAAAAACATTAATAAAGAAAACAGCCGTTTTAAACAGGAATATGAAGCAACAGAAAAACGTCTGGGGAAAAAAGGAGCAGCGGTCCCCTTTACTTTACCCCCAGAAGCAGTATTAAAACGTGTACTACATGCAATAGAAAGTAAGAAACCTAAACCCCGCTATTATGTGACAACTCCAACTTACTTCTTTGCCTATTTAAAACGTTTTATTTCGATAAATTTAATGGACAGAATACTCAACAAAGTTTAACTACTTTTAAATTAACTTGGTAAGTTTATATTATTCAATAAATTTTTTGTATCAAGTAACAGACAACTCGATTTGTTATCTTTACCACCCAGATACCCTCTAAAATAACCTTCCATTCCCTCAACGGCATCTAAACCAATTTTCTCTAAACTGATTAAATCTTCCTGCTTAAAATTCATCACTTCATGAATCTCGTCAATTTGTAATGCAACGACAGCTGTACTCCCGTCATTGGTAATATTAATTACAACAGTATGTAAGGAATCTTCAATTTGATCGCGGGCATGACTAAAATGCTTTTTAAGGTAATTTAATGTCGTGATACGTGCGGTATGAAGTTTGTCCAGAGCGATATCTAACTTACCATCTTCTTTTAAACCAAGTAGTTCGTCTGCCAAGGCATGAATCTGTTTATGCGGCTCATCAAAGCGCGTCATAATCTCATTCAATGCTTCATCACGTGTTTCAAATTTGTCATACCATTTGCCGAAGGCACACTTATGCGGATCGCGGGCTTTCTCAAAAGCAACATCATTCTTCAAGGATTTCTCAAGCGCATCAATCCAGTCAACATGATCTTGTTCCCGTGCATTGAGTAATTCGACAAGTCCTGATTTAATTTCCCGGGTCGATGGAATACTTAACATTTCAGCAAAATTATAAACAGCAACCGGACTTCCTAAATAATTAATAATACCGGTAAGTCCTTTCGATTTTACCGGTGTTTTAAGCAAACTATCTAAATCCTGAGTAATTGATAAAATATTTGCTATATCTATTGCAAATAACTCATCCCCAATCCAGAAGGTAAAAACGGTAAGCGCTTCTTCATCATTATCAAGATTGATCTGTTTTGTTGCTGTTGAATTCATAATATTCTCATTAATTTTTGAGGGTTTTATGGATAAATTAGCGGCAAAAACGACAAAAACTTTAGATGAAAAATATGAAAATCGCTAAATTTCTCGACTAATTTGTAGCTAAAAATTCACTGACTTTTATTGATTTTAAAATTTATGCAATACTTAGTACACAAAATACAATGATAACGAAAATATTGTGGTAACAGCATGGATTATATTATTTTTAAAACACTCATCAGCATTAATACACTAATCGTATTTTATTATATCGGTGCTGTAATTATTCCTGTTTTATTGTGGATATATGCTAAGCCATTGATAAACAAATATAAATTAATTAGCGATTCTTATTTTAAGAACAAAGACTTTCTCTGGAAGTTACTTGATAAAAAACAAAAAATAAGATTAATCAGTATCACTGTGCCAATATTCATTTTTATACAGCTACTCTGGCGACTATTATTTGAGTTTCTTATCGCCTTTATGCAAATACACGATGCACTGCTACAAGGGGTATCCTGATTAAATTTAACTACGAATACCTTTGCCGGAATTTAATAGATACAAACAAAATGTAAATAGCACCACAACGAATAAAATAATAATACTAAAAGCAATCCGCAAATCAATATCCGACACACCTAACATGCCATAACGCATAGCATTGACCATATATAAAATGGGATTAACCAGAGAAACGTTTTGCCAAAAAGAGGGCAACATATCAACCGAATAAAATATCCCGCCTAAATAGGTTAAAGGAATTAGAACAAAGGTAGGAATAATCGAAATATCGTCAAATGAGTTGGCATAAATAGCATTAATAAAACCACCTAGCGAAAACAGGATGGCGGTTAATATAGATACTGAAAATAGAATAAAATAACTATGAATATTAAATTTCGTAAAGAACATAGAAATCAAGGCAACAACAATTCCAACGGTTAAACCACGAGCAACACCACCAATCACGTAGCCCGTCAGAATAATATAATTAGGCATAGGTGAAACCAGCATTTCTTCAATAAAATGAGAAAACTTTGACATATAAAATGAGGCTACAACATTCGCATATGAATTATTAATGATCGCCATTAAGATAATGCCGGGGATAATATAATCCATGTATGAATAACCGGAAATATTGCTTAACTGAGAACCGATTAACTGGCCAAAAATAACAAAGTATAGTCCCGTAGTAATAACCGGTGGCACAACCGTTTGCACCCAGATACGAGCAAAACGTAAAACTTCTTTTGTGACAATCGTTTTAAATGCAATGAATTGCTGCTGAATATTCATTATGAATCCTCTTCAACAAGACGAACAAACAATTCTTCCAGACGATTGCTTTTCGTTCTTAAACTGCTGATTTTAATATTTCGTTTATCCAGTTCAGAGAATAAATTGTTCAAGCTGAATGCTTTAGATATCTCAACTTCAAAAGTAAAATCATCAACCTCTGTGACTTTACATCCTTCTTTTTTATCCCATGATTTCAGCTTGTCTTGCAAGCTTTCCTCACTATTTAAAATAAATGTTTCAACATGTAACTTAGTTAGTAAAGTTTGCATTCCACTATTTTCTACCACAATACCATTATTAATAATGGCAATGTTTTTACATAAGCTTTCAGCTTCTTCCAGATAATGCGTTGTTAAAATAATGGTTGTACCCTGAGAATTAATTTCTTTTAAAAATATCCACATCGAACGTCGAATTTCTATATCAACACCGGCAGAGGGTTCATCTAAAACAAGGATTTTAGGTTCATGTACCAATGCACGCGCAATCATTAAACGTCGTTTCATACCGCCGGACAATTCACGAGCGATAACATGACGTTTATCCCAAAGTGCCAGCTGCTTTAAATATTTTTCGGCACGCTGATAAGCGATCTTGCGATTAATACCATAAAAGCCAGCTTGATTAACAACAATTTCTATCGTTGGCTCAAACTGGTTAAAATTAAATTCTTGCGGAACAAGGCCAATAAAACTTTTAGCCGTCTCAAGTTCCTGATCAAGATCATGACCGAAAATTTTCACCGTGCCACTGGTTTTGTTTACTAAAGAGGTAATGATGCCGATTGTTGTAGACTTACCTGCACCATTTGGCCCAAGCAAAGCAAAAAAATCACCCTTAGCTACTTCAAGGTTAATACCACTCAGAGCTTGCACACCATTTTTATATTTCTTGTGTAGATCAGTAATTTCTATTGCGTTTGTCATTTTAACTTTTAATCAATAAAGGAAGGAGCGTTATATTACACTTTCATTCATAACAACATCTTCAATTCTAAAATCGTATTCATTTTTGCTTAATATTCGTTTAACTTCCAGCTTTTGCTCTGCAGTACTCCACTTGGGGTGAGCCAGATTAATTAGCTTGGGTTTTGGAAATCTTTCTCGTTTACTATTTAAAATCAACATAATAATCGGACGCAACCTGCTCTTTTCACTAGCAGAAACAACTATCCCCACATGGCCCAGGTTTAATTCCACAACACTACCGATAGGATAAATGCCCAGACATTTAATAAATTTTTCAATCATCTCTTTATCAAAATCTTCATTCACCCATTCATACATATTTTTTAATGCTTCATAGGGTGAAATAGCATCATGATAACAACGATCACTTGTTATTGCGTCATAAACATCAACAATGGCAACGATACGTGTCATATTGTTAATAAGCTCACCACTTAACTGTGACGGATAACCTTTCCCATTACGGCGCTCGTGGTGATGCATAACAATATCTAATACTTCAGCGGGCAAATCTCCCTGCTCCTGTAACATCCGATGTCCTTCAACCGGATGCGTTTTCATTATTTCAAATTCTTCAATGGTTAACTTGCTCGGCTTATTCAATATTTCTAAGGGCACCCGCATCTTACCCATATCATGTAATAAGCCACCTAAACCCAATAATTCAAGCTCTTCATTCGCCATACCTAATGAACGACCAAAACTCACCGCCATAATACAAACATTCATACAGTGAATAGAAGTGTATTCATCACGCTCTTTCATATTTGTTAGCCAAAGCAAAGCGTGCGGGCTTCGCGTAATACTACTTGCCACTTCGGCAACGATATCTTTTGCCGCACTGGTATCAATAGCCTGACCTAAGCGTATATCTTCAAGCGCTTTATCAATATAGGTGAGAGTTTGTGAATGTAATTTACGAGCGACTTTTAATTCTTTTTGAAAAGCACCCTGTTCAAGCTCTGCTTCTTTAGTCGCATTTGCAATCGAATTCTCTGATGTCTCTTCTGTCGTTTGAAAGACCAACGTTGCTGCTAGAGTACGTAAATGAGGGTGCAGATAGAGCTCTGATTTTTCAGAGTCAATGTAAACAAATTCACAAATTTGCTGGAATTGGGATATTTCTTCGCTGTCTTCTATCAAAACACCTTGCAATAAAAAAGATGTTTCAGTCCACGGGCGATCCAGCTCACTGACAAACATGCCCTTTTTTAACTGCGATACATCAACTTTAATTTTCATTGAATATAAACCAGATAGCAATAAATTTTAAAATCTGAATATATTAACCATATTCCATTATAATTTTGAGCAATGGTCTTTAAAGTATACAACAAAAGTCTAATAAAAAGGCGTCATCTAAAAAAGCGAGCTTTAATCCACCCAACGCCGTGCATTACGGAATAAACGTAACCACGGGCCGTCTTCACCCCATTCATCAGGATGCCATGAATGTTGCACCGTTCTAAATAAACGTTCAGGATGAGGCATCATAATATTAAAGCGCCCATCATCCGATGTTAAACCGGTAATACCATCAACAGAGCCATTTGGATTATGTGGGTAACGTTCGGTAGCATGACCTAAATAATCAACGTATTTCATTGAAACCAGATTATTATCTTGCACCTGTTGCGATAAATTATCGGATGCAAATTTCACCTGTCCTTCACCATGCGCTACGGCTATTGGTATACGTGAGCCGGCCATCCCCTCAAAAAGGATTGAGGCAGTTTCTTGTACTTCAACTAATGCATATCGCGCTTCAAATTGTTCGGAAACATTACGAACAAACTGCGGCCAGTGGGATGTACCTGGTATAAGATCTTTTAAATGTGACATCATCTGGCAACCGTTACACACACCTAAAGCAAAGCTGTCTGAACGATTAAAAAAAGTTTCAAACTCATCGCGCATTGCCGGGTTATGCAAAATAGTTTTTGCCCAACCACCGCCTGCGCCTAAAACATCTCCATAAGAAAAACCGCCACAAGCCACCAGCCCCTGAAAATCATTTAGATTATGACGACCTTCAATGATGTCACTCATATGTACATCGACACTGGCAAAACCGGCTTTCTCAAACGCGGCTGCCATTTCAACATGACCATTTACACCTTGCTCACGCAAAACAGCCATACGTGGACGATGACCTGAATTAAGATAAGGTGCGACAATATTTTCCTGCGCATCAAAACTTAAATTTGCATGTAAACCCGGATCTTTATGATCCAGAATATTATCAAATTCCTGTTTTGCACAATCTGCATTATCACGTAACGCCTGAATCTGATAAGAAGCCTCTGACCAAATGCGTTGTAAGCTACGACGTTTTTCATTTAATACATCTTGATCATTGTATTGAATGACAATGTTGTCATCATGATTCAATTGCCCAATCACGTGACTGTAATGGCCTAAACCAACGTTATGCAACGCGGCTAATACATCATCGGTGTATTCATGTTGCACCTGAATAACGGCACCGAGTTCTTCATTAAATAAACTGGCAATAGAACTGTCACCGAGATTATCCAGAGTAATATTTATCCCGGTATGTCCGGCAAACGCCATTTCACAAAGCGTGGCAAGTAAGCCGCCATCAGAACGATCATGATATGAAAGTAGTAAACCTTTATGATTAAGTTCCTGAATAACACTAAAGAAATTTTTCAGGCTATTGGCATCATCCAAATCAGCACAGTGATGACCAAGTTGTTTATACACTTGCGCTAAACAGCTGGCACCTAATCTGTTTTTACCTTTGCCTAAATCGATCAGGATTAAATTACTGTCACCCAAATCGGTACGTAATTGCGGTGTTAATGTTTTAGAAATATCTTCAACCGGAGAAAACGCAGAAATAATTAATGATAATGGCGCGGTAACTGAATGCGTTGTGTCACCTTCATCCCAAACGGTTTTCATTGACATGGAATCTTTACCCACCGGAATCGCAATGCCCAGTTTAGGACAGAGCTCTTCGCCCACGGCTTTTACTGCATCATATAAACCTGCATCTTCACCGGGATGCCCTGCCGGTGCCATCCAGTTTGCCGATAACACCATGTCACTCAGTTTATTAATTCGTGATGCTGCAATATTGGTAATCGCTTCACCCACAGCCATGCGCGCAGAGGCAGCATGATCCAATAATGCCACCGGCGCGCGTTCACCCATCGCCATGGCTTCACCTTTTAAGGTGTCATAAGCGGCAGCGGTCACAGCTACATCAGCCACTGGCACTTGCCATGGGCCGACCATTTGATCTCGGGCAACCAGACCGGTTACTGTTCGATCGCCAATCGTAATTAAAAAGTTTTTCGCAGCAACCGTGGGTAATGCCAAAACTCGTTTTGCTGCTTCGGTAATATTAATTTCATCTAGGGAGAAATCCTGCTTTGGCACAGGATGGTGTTTTACATCCCGGAGCATTTTAGGTGGTTTTCCTAACAGTACATCCATCGGTATATCGATAGGTGTATTATCAAAATAACCATCCCCCACTACCAGCGTTTGTTCTTTTGTGGCTTCACCAACAACTTCAAACGGGCAACGTTCACGTTCACAAATAGCACCGAAAGCATCAATATTCTGCGAACTAACCGCTAATACATAGCGTTCCTGAGCCTCATTACACCAGATTTCCATCGGTGCCATACCTGGCTCGTCATTCGGAATTAAACGCAGCTCAAATTTACCGCCGCGACCACTGTCATTGACTAACTCGGGTAAAGCGTTTGATAAACCGCCTGCCCCCACATCGTGAATACTGATAATAGGATTTTTATCACCTAACTGCACACAGGTATCAATCACTTCCTGTACTCTTCGTTCAATTTCAGGATTACCACGTTGTACCGAGGCAAAGTCCAGACTCTCGGCACTATCACCTGATGCCATTGATGAGGCTGCACCACCGCCCAAACCAATCAACATGGCAGGACCACCTAATACAACAATTTGTGCCCCCGGTGGGATATCATTTTTATCTACATGGTCGGCACGAATATTACCTAATCCACCGGCCAGCATAATCGGCTTGTGATAACCTCGCACCTCTTCACCGGCAAAACTGGTGACTTTTTCTTCATAGGTTCTAAAATAGCCACAAATATTCGGGCGACCAAACTCATTATTAAATGCTGCTGCACCAATTGGCGCTTCAATCATAATATCGAGAGCTGAAACGATACGTCCGGGTTTACCAAAATCAGTTTCCCACTTTTGTGGCGAAGCCGGTATTTTTAAATTAGAAACCGAATAACCACTCAAACCTGCCTTGGGTTTTGAGCCTCGGCCGGTTGCACCTTCATCACGAATCTCGCCACCGGCTCCGGTTGCGGCTCCGGGAAAAGGGGCAATTGCAGTTGGATGATTATGTGTTTCAACTTTCATCAGGATATGAATATCTTCTTCATGGTACTCATATTGATGGCTTCGTGGCTCGGCAAAAAAACGGCCTGCTTTGGAACCTTTCATTACTGCAGAATTGTCATGGTAAGCGGACAAAACACCACCTGGATTTTTCTGATGGGTGTTGCGAATCATACTAAAGAGGGATTTTTTCTGTTCTTTGCCATCGATGACCCAATCCGCATTAAAAATTTTATGCCGGCAATGCTCCGAGTTTGCCTGTGCAAACATCATTAGCTCCACATCAGTCGGATTGCGTTTCAGGGTAATGAAGTTTTCAACTAAATAGTCAATTTCATCTTCTGCTAAGGCAAGACCTAACTCGGTATTAGCCTTTTTAAGTGCATCTCGCCCACCTGCTAAAATATCGACACGCGTTAAAGAAGCAGGATCGGAGTGATAAAAAAGACGTTCTGCTTCACCCAAATCAGAAAAGACCGATTCGGTCATACGATCATGAAGTAGCGCACTAATCTCTTTCCATTGAGTGCTATCCAGTAAGTTATCACTAACTATCTGATATAAAACCCCCCGTTCAATACGTCGGATATCCGTTAAACCACAATTATGTGCAATGTCGGTGGCTTTACTCGACCAGGGTGAAATCGTACCGGGGCGTGGAATCACAAGGAATAAATCAGCCTTTTCAGCTGTCTCACCGGCTGCAGACTCGGTATGTAATAACGAGTCCAGCACATCACGTGAATCTGTACTGAGTGTTTTTTCTACATCAACAAAATGCCAATAGCTTGCCTGTATATCAGTAATATCAGGCACAACGGCTTGTAATGAAGTTAAAAGTTTATTTTTACGAAAGTCAGAAAGGGCCAATCCACCAAGCAATTGCAGCATGCGATATATGTCCAGTTAAGCGATTAAAAAGGAAAGGTGATCATACACGATCCCGCTTTTAACGTCATACCGGAAATACCATAATGGCTAACTCGATAGAGTGTTTATTCGATAATCAGGAAATCATTATTGGACACATTAAATGTGCCCAATATTGACAAACATCAGAAATTTTATTTTTGCAGCTTCTCTATCCCCAAAGCTTTCAAAATAAACTTTTCATACAATGGCTCTGTTAAACCCTTACGCATTTTACGAATAAAATATTTTTCAAAGCCAACTTTTGCCTTATGTACCCATTTTCCTTTTTTAAACCAGGTGACATTACGTGGTGGAATTTGCGGAATAGCAACAAATGCAGCCCCTGTGTCTCCCATATCAGCAAGACAAATCGCGTTCCAGGTACCGCAGGTTTCAGGTGCTTCGCCTTTTAATTCATGAGCAATGTTATGCACAATGGCGGTCGACATGGTTTCAATCATATAACCTGTTTTAGGGGCACCCGTTGGAACTGGCGTCGCTTCCATTGGTGGTATTGCAACGCAAACACCTGAAGAATAAATATTTTGATATTTTGGATTCCGCTGAAATTCATCAATCATGACAAAACCACGAGGATTACAAAGTCCTTCAACCTCAGCCACTGCATCAACACCTTTAAATGCCGGTAACATCATTGAATAAACAAAAGGTAACTCATGCTGCTTTTTAACTTCACCATTTTCATCAAGCTCATCAACATACATTGTGCCGTTTTCAACTTTTGTTGTTTTGGCATTGGTAATAAATTTAATGTTATGAGCTCGTAAATCACTTTCTAGCATGCCTTTTGAATCACCCACACCGCCTAATCCAAGATGGCCAATGTAGGGTTCAGAAGTAACAAAAGTCATTGGGACTTTATCGCGCATTTTCTTCTTACGTAAAACACAATCAAGAATAAAAGCAAATTCATAAGCAGGACCAAAACAACTGGCAAACGGCATTGCACCAATAATCACAGGGCCCGGTTTTTCAACCAGCTCATTATAAGCACCCAATGCATCAACAGCATGATCGGTTGTACAAATTGAGGTTGTAAAGCCTTCCGGACCACTACCAGGAACCTCTTCAAACGCGAGTCTTGGACCGGTTGCAATAACAAGATAGTCATAATTTATATTTTCACCATTTTTTAAAGCCAAAGTATTCGTATCAGGATTTATTTTTTCAACCCGGCTATTGATGAAGTTAATTTTTTTCTTTGATAATGTTTTCTCTAGAGGAACTGAAATCTCTTTTTTAGATCGCCAGCCAACCGCCACCCAGGGATTTGACGGGGTAAATTGAAAATCTTCTCTTTCATCGATGACGGTAACATCATGTTGCTTACCTAATACTTCTTTCATTTCAAAAGCACAGGGTAGACCGCCTACACCGGCTCCCATAATAACAATATGTGACATAGCCTTATCCTTTTGTTCGTTGATAAAAAAATGAGTTATACCCACTCATATAGCAATATTCAGACCACATCTAATAACTTAATATAAATCAATAAGATATAAGATGACACTTAAAATCCAAGGATAATTTTATGTTTTTTACTGTCATTAATGACAATACTCGTCTATAGTTTTGTCATAAATGGCAGTCTGGATACGGTAAATGAAAGAAAAACATTTAAAAGATCATCAATTTGTTAATCAACTATTAAATAGCAGAACTGAACCGTCCGTTATTATTAATCGCGACTATGTCATAGTTGCCGCCAATTCTGCATATGAAAAATTGCACGATTTTAAAGTTGATAATAAAAGTCACTGTTATGAAATTTCTCACCATTATAAAAAGCCCTGTGATCAAGAAGGTGAAAGCTGCCCGTTAAAGCTCTGTCTTGAAAGTAATACTGCACAGCGTTCGTTACACATCCACCAAACAAAATCGGGGGCTGAACATGTTGATATTCACCTTTCCCCCATTCATGATGATGAAGGCGAAATTAAATATTTTATCGAAAGTACCAAACCGGTTAAATGTGCCAGCACCCATCCAAAAGCGAGCGGCCTGGTGGGAAGATCAATCGCATTTAATACGGTTATAGAAATGGTTCAGCGTGTTGCCTGTAGTGATGTAAGTGTATTATTGCAAGGTGAATCCGGCACAGGTAAAGAACTCATTGCAGAAGCCATTCATCATACCAGCGCCCGTTCTAAAGGCCCTTTTGTTGCAGTCGACTGTTCCGGCTTAACAGAATCCCTATTTGAAAGTGAACTCTTTGGTCATGAAAAAGGGGCTTTTACCGGTGCACAAACACGCAAAATAGGATTGGCCGAAGCAGCCAATGGTGGCACTTTATTCCTGGATGAAACCGGTGATATTTCTCTGAGTCTACAAACAAAATTGTTGCGACTTATTGAAACAGGGACATTTCGGCGTGTTGGTGGAATTGAGACCTTAAAAACTGATTTTCGTTTAATTTCTGCCAGTCATAAGAATTTAAGCATGATGGTTGATAATGGTGAATTCAGAAATGATCTTTACTATCGGATCAGTGCATTTCCATTACACATACCTTCACTTAAAGAACGCATTGAAGATATCCCCTTACTTATCGATTCATTACTCAAGCGTTTTTATCCGGAGATTGACATGTCGATTTCTGACGAGGCGATTGAATGTTTACAGCAATATCCCTTTCCGGGAAATATTCGGGAACTCAGTAATATTATTCAACGTGCAACCCTGATGGTGGATGATGATGAAATCGAGTATCAACATTTACCGGATGAGTGTAAAAAACATTTAACCGAGAATGATAATAAAACCTGTTTTTCAGAGCTGATTACTTTAAAAGAACTTGAAAAACGTTATCTCGAATGGGCAGCTAACCGAGTTAATAATAAGTTAGAACTGGCAAAAAAATTAGGGATCAGTGAGCGAACCTTATATCGTAAGCTTGAATAACTGTCGGAAAGCACTGAAATGTCGTGCTCTATTAATGAAATTTTTGATTATTTTTACTTCAGCTCGATAAAACAAGTTAATTTCGTAAGTACCATTTCCACGCCTCAAATAAAGTACCCCACCATACAATTTAGATTTATCCCGCTTCTTAAGTACTATTTTCATCACATAAGAATAATCTATAGAAGCATAAAAAATAACAACATGCTTTTTTAAAATAAAAATTAAAGTCACAATATATAAGGTCGACAAAATGTAGGTAATAACATTTTATGTGAAGCGCATCACAAATTGGTTAAATTTTCATTTAAAGGTAAAGGCTGATTATTAACCTCTAAAACTTAGCTAATTTAACTGCGTTGTACATGAAATAAGGGGTAAATATTACCCTATATCGTAACTTAAGCAGCTGATATGAAATACGAGAACCTGTCTAATGTTATGAATATTTTCACCAACAATGACTAGTAAGGGGCTAAACCATGCGAAACATAAACCCGTCAACAAAAAATATTGGGGGCTTCACTTTGATAGAGTTGATAGTCACCTTTTCCGTGCTCTCAGTACTTATATTAATAGCGATGCCAGGTATGACAAGTGTCGTACAAAATAACCGTCTCTCTGTAACCAATAACGACCTTGTTGCGGCATTGTCATTCACTCGTTCAGAGGCCGTTAAACAGCAAAAAACTGTTACCATATGTGGGAGCACAAATGGTTCATCTTGTGACAACATCAGCTGGCGTCAAGGCTGGATTGTTTTTACTGATGAAAACAGCAATGCTATTGTTGATGGCGCCGATAAATACCTATTAGTACATGGTGATGCCAATATTGGTGTAACAATTACATCTTTGTCTACTGTATTTAAATATACTCCCAATGGACAAATTGCCTCCTGTACCAACTGCGCTAACACTAATAGTCTAAAGGGTGAAATGATTGCAACAATGCCAACCATGCTAGAAAAAGTTGTAATGGCTATGTTGCCAATCTCTACAGCATATGCAGATGAAAGTGCTTCAGGGAGTCATGGCTCTTCTGGGAGCCACGGTTCTTCTGGCAGCCACGGCTCTTCTGGGAGCCACGGCTCTTCTGGCAGCAATAATGTACCAACATGCACGGCACCAGACTCAGGATCGTCAGGTTCATCTGGTAGCTCGCATTCTTCTGATGATTCTTCTTCCTCTGGCTCACATGGCTCATCAACCTCTACCTCACCTACAGCAACATGTACTGGCGGTGGATTAACTGGAGATATCGCACCTAATCAAATGTTGATATGTGACTCTGGTCGTTCAGGAGAAAAGGGGTCGTTAATTACAGTTACAAAAGTAGGCCGTATTTCACGTCGCTCGGTTATATGTAATTAAATAAAGCCATTGTGTCACCAATAAAAAAGCGGGAGTTTCTCCCGTTTTTTTATTTAATTTTTTCTTTGAAGATTTGAAGTGTGAGATAAAAATGCAATCAAAATGAGGCTGTTACCTACCATTTCAAGATACTCCTCTAAAGCTCTGGCAGTATGCTGAAGCTCTGAAAAACTAAAAGAATCATTAATCAATAAATCATAATATGCAGGAACACCATCAATATAATCAAGAATAACAGCAACGATATAACACGCTATCCCCATCACAAAAGTCATAAAAATTTTAGACTCATAAAATTCTTTTCTAAGGTAAGCCAACATATAAAGGCCGAATACAGAAAAAACGGGGAGATATAATAATTGCCAATAGTAACTTTCAAAACTAAGAAAAGATGTCGAAAACCAACTACCACTGTTTGTATTTTGCAAGTTATCTGTCAAAGCAGTTGCGATACTTTCATGTATTTGTGATGAATCGTCAACTCCCAGATAAATAAAGAAAACAGCAATCAATAACCATGAAACTTTATTTTTACGTGAGCGAATAAAATCATACTCTTTAGAGATAGTATATGAGGTTACACCCGCCATAATTGCCAGCAAGCTGGAAAATAGAGTAGGTAAATTTCCCTCCGATGTTATGTCTATTATTTTACCCAATTTCCGTGAAATTGAATCACTATAAACAAATTGCAAAGCATCAAATAATAAAAAGAATAATGCGATAGCTAGCAATATTGCCACTAAAGAATCTTTACTAATATTTAAGTTGAAAGAAACATTGATTGTCTTCTTTTTCACAGTAGTTCCTAAGTAATAAATTGTAGTTAAGAATTATTAGTTTTCTACACCAAACCCTATATCTATGTAGAGCATTAACAATATCGAATTAATTTTTATTTTCAAGTAAAATCTCACCAGAGCGAAGCCTCTACCAATTCGATGTTTCTTTCAACTCTTTCATCACCTCATTTTTTGAAGCTTCTTCTGTATTCATTAAACAGGCAACATTACCAATACTGGCAACAGCCACACCATCACCCTCAACAACCCAACCGCCCGGTGGTGTCCAGCCATTCATTTGGGTAAACATCGAAAGTTGATCGGCATTTCCCTGAACCAGTCGTTTATAGTCGTGAGCAAAGTTAGCAAAACCTGCCAGCATTTCATCAGGCATACCATAACCTTCAACCAGTGCACCATCATCACGGAAGTGACAAATTGCAATAACACCATCAACAGCTAATAATCGTTTAATCATTGACTATCTCCTGTTAGCTGGCTAATGCTGCATGAGCAGCTTCATAATCAACCTGACCATTTGGTACAACAACCCCAAACTCTTCATTAACAATCACTGTCCATTCAAACCCTACCATTGTAAAACCTTTAATCGGATAAAAACCTTTCATTCCTGTCATATTTTCCCAACCACGAGCCTGCATGGTCGCGATGGACATATTGGCAATACAAACATGACATAATAAATCCAGAATTTGATTATTCAATTCTGAACCCTCAGCAATTTTACTTTCAATAAGCTCACCTTTACTGCTAAATTTAAATGCACCGACGGCACCCTCGACAGCCATTAATTTATTTAAGTCTGACATTATTTTCTCCGGAATTTTTTTTATTATTTAGACTAACTCGCCTTCTTGATTAGGCACATTCTCACGCATAAAAGACATAATGGTATTAAGTGAAGCACTTTCATTTTGAATAAAACAAAAATGATTGGCAATAACACAGACACTAAAATTTTCGCCATTCACAATCCAGCCACGTGAAGGTATGCATCCGCAGTTATGACCAAGATTTTTTATCATAGCCATTTGCATATGAACCGCCATAGTGGTTGAACGACACATAATGGATGCCATTCGTGCCATGTCATCACTCATCTCACCTTCACAGGTAAATCGATCGCCACGATAAGAATATTCACCTGCGGCAATCACCCCTTCCATAGCAGCAAGTTCAGGAACAATACTCATACTCAACCTCGTTATTTAAATATTAAGTGTGATAAACGTTTTTTTATTATAATTATTAATGTAACTCTCCCCCTAGCTAACCGCATACTGCACATAAATGCAACAAAAAATATCATTGACATTATTTGATTTAATGAACAACATAATGCATCTTATATAGTTCAATAATGTGAATTTATCTATGCAGCACCCGACTCTTTTTAAGCGCTTACTTACCGCCCTTTATGACGGCTTTCTTGTACTTGCCTGTATTTTTATTGCCACCGCAATCACTATGCCTTTTACAAAAGGTGAAGTTGAATCCGGTAACAATATATTTATGTCTCTCTATTTATTTGCTGTTATTTATTTATTCTATGGCTGGTTCTGGACTCACGGCGGACAAACTCTTGGCATGCGAGCCTGGCAACAAAAGTTAGTCACGATGGATGGGAAAACAGTGAGTTGGCAACAAACATTTATACGACTCATTACAGCTTTACCGGCCTGGTTATTATTTATTATTGGCCTTATATTCTGGATAAAACCTGAGTTTTCACAAACTATCACATCTATTCCCGGATGGGCTTTTGCTCTTGCAGGTTGTATTTGGGTTTTATTGAATAGTAGAAGTGGCAACTGGCGGGATAAGTTAAGTGGTACTCAAATTATTACACTGGAAAATAAAAAATAGCATTCAATAAAATATTTTCTTATCTGATTTTTCGATAACTCCAGACTGATAAAGCAATAACCAGTAAGTTAGGTAGTAATGCACTTATAACTGCCGGTACACCATAAACCAGTCCCATCTGACCACTTAAACGACTGATCATATAAAAAGTAATCCCCACCAAAAAACCCAGCAAAATTTGTTTGCCGATAGAGATGTGTCTGTTTGATGCAAAAACAAAAGGTACAGCTAATAAAACCATTGCAAGAATAGTGAAAGGCGAAAATAATTTTGTCCAGTACACTAGTTCATATTTAGCATATTCCAGTTCGTTATTCTTTAAGTAATTGATATAACCGTTTAATTTCCAGACAGATAAAAGGTCCGGAGGTATAGCAACAATTTTAACCATGTCTAAATCAAGCAGTGTTTTCCATTTCATTTCATCGACTGTTTTAAGTACAAATGAATCTGTTTTATAAACGGTATCCTTAACCGATTTTAAATTCCATTGCTCACCATCATAAGTCGCTTGTTTTGCTTCTATTCGTCGTTGAATAAAATTGCTTTTTGAAAATTGATACAAAGTAATACCAATAAGCCGTCCATCATTTTCTACACGATTAACATTGATATAAGTTTCACCGTCTCGAGCCCATAAACCATAGTCAGTATTCATATTAATATTTTGATGTAATGCTTTAATCTGCATTTCACCGGCGTATTGGTGCAACGGTGGTGCAATACCTTCACCGATCACCATGGCCAAGAGCATTAACATTACAGCTGTTTTCATTATTGCGCCAACAATACGCAACAGGGAAACCCCCGCCATACGAATAACAACCAGTTCATTATGGTTTGCCAACCAGCCTAATCCCAGCATTGTGCCCAGCAACATTGAGAGAGGAAATAATTCATAAATATGCTGAGGAACAAGTAGCAGTGAATAAAGAATCGCTGACCAAAGAGTATAATCAGCCCGACCTATTTGGCCTGCTTCCCCGGCAAAAGCAAACAACTCATATAAAACAATAAAAACGGTTAACACCGTGGCAACACCGGTAATGACTGCCTGACCGATATAGCGATCCAGAATATTCATTTATGAGCATCCCTGGAAAACAAATAACGAAAACCAAATTGATGCATTAATAAAAAGATAACAAAAAATAATAAAATAGCATGCACCCACCATAAACCCACAATAGAAGGTACTTTACCCTGAGCTATCCATGTTTTACCTAAACTAATCAAATTCGTCACAACAATATAGACCAGCAAGCCTAAGCCCAGACGTAAATAACTCCCCTGCCGGGGTGATGTTTGACTCAGGGGAACCGCAAGTGCAGAAAGCAGTAACGCTAAAATAATAGGTGCAAGCCGTGAATGAAATTCAGCTTTATAAATAAGCCCGTCTTTTTTAAGGAGTTCTAAAGTCGGTATCGCAATATGTTTTTTCTGTATTACCGCCGAAGATTTTTCATGAATACGTACTCCATGCTGCTCGAACTCAATCATTGTATAGTCGAGCTGGTCGGGGGATTTCTGATAACGTACTCCGTCTTCCAGCACCATAAAACGGTCACCGGTTTTATCATCAATTTTACGATGCCCTTTATTCGCCCGTATAACTAACTCTGCATTATTTTTTAAACGTTGCTGTAAAAACACGCCTTGCATTTGTGTATGCTCATCATTCAAACCTTCAACATACATTACTCCAACACCGGCAGAGACTTCCCGAAAACGTCCTGCGCTCATGCCTTCGAGCTCGGATGCATTTTCTGTTTTTAGAGTAATCTCCTGTTGTAAACCATTCGTCCAGGGAATAATTTGAAAAGAAAAAATACCAATCAGAATAGAAAACAAAAAGGCAAAACTTAGCACCACTTGCACAATATAAATCTGGCTGACTCCACTTGCAGAAAGTGCTGTCATTTCATTATTTTGATAAAAACGACTCAATGTCATCAACACGGCAAGATAAAGAGACAAAGGCAAAATCACCATTAACATACTTAGAGATTTAAGTCCGAGAACAACCATAACCGTACTTACGCTCAAGGTGCCCGCAGCAACATCAGAAAATACACCAACTAACTGTCCACTTAAACCAACCAGCATCAGCACCAGTGAAACACCAAACAGTGTTTGTGCAATTTCTTTTATTAAATAACGCGCAATGATCATTTGTTGTTTTAAAATTCGCTAAAGGTGTACTAATTTCTCTGCCAAGGTGCTGAAACCCGCCATCATATCGAGTAAGCTAATGGTCAACTCTTTATTTAAGCTTACAGGAATCCCGTATGGAAATCAGCGTCAAAACCATCAACCTTGAAACCATTAAATCTCCCTGCCTTGTGGTCGGTGTGACCGATAAACGAAAGCTAACGGCTTCTGCCCAGCAGCTCGATTCTCTATCAAATGGCTTTATTAGCAAGGTACTTCGTCGCGGAGATATCTCTGGCGAAACAGGTGATGTGCTCATGTTACACGATGTACCCGGTTTAAAATCTGA
>JALTJN010000400.1 GCA_027076405.1 Chromatiales bacterium | reverse complement strand
TCCAGTGGAATCGGAATAAAAATCGCTCGTATAAAGTAACGTTTCTAAGCATAGAATCTTTGATGGTTTATTAAGCATAAAGCCATTCGAGTGGCTTAAAGAACAGATTAACTAACATTGGAATAAAATATGTATTCATCAAGAAAAGATTTAGTTAATGCAATAGGCGCCCAAAGGGTCGCCGAGCTCACGCACAATTCATTTTCGGGGGCGACAAATGGTAAAGAGAACCCTTTAGAGTTATTATTGGAAGATGCTCAGACATCTGGAAAATATGACGTTTTTATAGAAGAAGGTGAAACTGTAATTATGTTAGGCGGAGATTTAACCACTGCAGAGCAGACCATTAACTATAAGCCTTCGGCTGCTGATATAAATAATTTCATTTACAAATACCTTAAAGGAAAACTAGCTGCGAAGTCAGATTTTTGCTTTCGTATTAAATCTGGAGCAGTCATAAGGGGTTTTTGTTTTGATGACAAACCAATATTACTGTCAGTACGCATACTCTCAATTTCGAATTAAACCATTCGAAATCACATTGGAATAAACTGATTTATGCCGCTTCATAATTTAGTGCAGCTAGAATGTGATAATTGTGGTGCCTGTGATTACTCAGAACCACCGCAAAGCTATGCAAAAAAATACTTTTCAGATTTAGGTTATATACAGATTAACGGACGCTGGTATTGCAATGAAAATTGCCAGTCAAATCATAAAGAAAAACTAAAGTTGAAATAAATGGAGTCACAAATGGATACAAATACATTTAATAATATTGAAGACTACAAATTAGAATATCGCCGTCTACACAGCTACAGCCCCGACATTAATAATGTCTCTGGTGGACAATTCTATGTTACCACTAAAAAAGAAACATCTGGTCCATTTGAGTTAGATGATCTTCCTAAAATGACATCTAGGCTGTCACAAGTTAACAGAAATCAAGTCCCAAGCTTATAAATTAAGTGAATAAAAATAAAGGAATGCTTATGAATATTATGTGGTTGACTAAACGCAAAAAAAAATAAATTTAGAAGATTTGAATTTAAAGAACCACCTAATACAATAACTGTCAAATTGGGTCTGAGCTACTACAGATAATATCTAGGATAATAGTATAAAGCTTTCATTATCGAAATTTGAACTATAACTCTATACCAACCCCTGGGTTAAGCGTTATCTTATTTTTGGCTATTTTTACTTTTTCAACAGCTATCATTTCGTTAAATTTATTTTCAAGAAATCTGCTCCCAGCCGCTTCCGCTATGTTTTTACCTTCATGGGTCTGAAGTATGTCAGCACCATATTGAATTAACAATTGCACTCTTTCATGCGATGCTGCATAAAATAAAGCGGGTTTACCGTGATAGAGTGCTTTTGCGGAAAGCGGACTATTCTTTAAAAACGATTCTAGGGAGGGTAGGTAATCCCCCCCCCTGGCTTGAAAGATGAAAGTAACTCAATAAAGAGATTTTTGTCATCTCGTACAATGGTTTTATCTATAGGCAACCCTTTATCAATCAGGTTCTCTAAAAATGTAATATTTTTGTTTTCGAAAGCTAAAGAAGCAATATAGTGCTTATCTTTTTCACTAGGAGATATCTTGTTTTCAAATAACGCTTGATTGTAAATATCAGTTAAACCCGCGATTGCTAGTGACTCGGTAAATTTTTTTCCTTCAAGAAAAATCTGAAAATATTTTCCCACTGGTCTACTGTTAAAGGCGAATCTAAAAATATCATTTGCTCTGTAAAATTACAGAATAAGTTGACCCCTAAAGAAAGAAATTCATTACCTAACATTTCTTCAGTTGATTCTAAACATAGATCAACTGTTATTTCTTTTTCTTTTTTAATAGCGTCAAAAACACTAACAGAGAACTCGATATCGTTAATATCATCCATAATCGTGTTACCATCAAAATAAAAATTATAAACAAGATAACTGTTGTTTTTTGGTGCTGATTTTAATGAAAAACCAATAATTTGATGACCTCCATCGATATCAGGTATATATTTTTCTAACGTAAGATGTCCTTCTTTTAGCGAGCTTATAAAGCTATCAATATATTGTAAAGAATAAGACGGCATATCTTTTTTCATACCTTCACTTATTGTTGATTGATCATCAGAAATTTCAAATGCTTTTATTAATTCATCAATCAACGCCTTCTCAAGCTCTTTGAGACGTTTTCTCATTGTCTGATTATCTTTATAATTAAGATACATATTAACTTTTTCTTGCAAGTCTAAATTTGGCATTACAGGACCCCTTTTATTGAGTTCTTTTTGTTATTTCTATTTAAAAAATTCATTTCTTTTTCGCTAATTGTTTTGCTTAAGATGTCATTAGTATTAAAGCCGTCTCTGGCAAGTCCTGCTCTCTCTTGAAAAGCAGTTCGTTTTAATATGTTATTAGCGCTATGTAATTGTCTCGCTGATAAGCAGATAGCTCCTAGTCGAACATAATACTGCCAACCATCTTTCCCGCTTAAATCTTTCTTTTTATATTTATTTATTAAATCAGGAAGCTCTAACGATAATATCAAGTGCGCCGATTCTTCATTGACAGAAAAATATTCGTCCATGTTAATATTGTTAGTAATCGTTTCTCCGTTATGTAATACCTTTGTAATATCTCCTTCAACACAATTATCAGCGAAGGCTTCAGCCATAACATCACGAAGGCCACTATATTCTAAGTAAATATTTTGATCCCAGTCTTTACCAACAAAAAGGTATCTCGCAGTAGGTCACGAGCTTTCGTCTATGTTAAGTTCGTTTTCATGAGGAGGGTAGTAACGTAAGCCTTCTGAGAAAATATCGTTAAATATCTTTAAGGCGCGAAAAGGATGATGAATCCCTTGTCGGCACCATTCGGCGTCGATAGCAATTAACGCTTCAGGGGTAATAATCTCGAAACGAGGGGGCAACCCCTAACGCTTGTGATGCTTCAATTTCCTGCGCGTCTAGCGTTAATGCATAACGCAACAACTCCTCCCTCATAGCGCCTGAATAGACGTCAGGTTGTATCTTAATATAGCCTTGTTCGTTTACTTTTTTGCACAAAAAAGATCGCCTAGACCAATCCTTTTTAGTATTAAGCAAAAATTTTTGAAGCTTGTTCAACCCTTTCATGTAATGATATCGCTCGTCATTTTCAACCATAGAAATAAGCGATTTATCAGACCCTACTGCGACACAAGACCAACAACCATGCCTGGCACCGCACGCGCGGCTTTTGGCTTGCTCGCCTAACGACATATCCGCGACAACTGCACATGAGGATTGTGTTGCGTCCGCGTAAATGCGAAATGTTTCCTCGAAACGACTATAAGAAGCTATATTGCCAGCCCGGCAAGCCCCTAAATATTCCCACACGTCCCCCATATCCCAGTGAGCTATGGGGGAAATGAATAATCCACCATCTTTGCCTTCCCATGGCTTCAAATCTTCTTCGCCACGGTCTAACATTCTGTTTTTACGTGAATCTGACTCCTCAAACCTAGTGCCAATGACTGATACCGGTTTATGATCAGATATTTTATCTAAATATTTAAATGTTTTTTTGAGCAAACGAGTGATCGGCGTTACTTTGTAGTCAACACTGCAGTTGCGAGAATTGGCATTAACCGATCCGATGAACAATATAAATTAACGGTATAATAGTTATATGTTTAAACGCCTTAAAATTATATTAACTGTTGTTATCAGCCTTTCTATGTTGGGAGGTATTCCCTTACCCTCTCATCAGTTT
>JALTJN010000399.1 GCA_027076405.1 Chromatiales bacterium | reverse complement strand
TTGAAATGGTAATGCTGCCGGTTTCTAATGGCTCGCGTAACACGTCTAATGTGTGTCGATCGAATTCGGTTAACTCATCTAAAAACAGCACGCCATTGTGTGCCAGTGAAATTTCGCCAGGTTTGGGGTTTGATCCACCACTGTAAGATTTCTTATTAAATGATAATATCAACGAATAATTCACGGTAAATGATAATGAAAGATTATTTTAGCTATAAACCAGTTAGAAAAATAGGAATTACGACTCGAAGTGTATCGGGGAAAGTGCCTGACTTTGGAATATATGAATCAACATTAGAGCGTGATTTCATGGAAATGTTGAGATTTGACAGATCTGTGGATAAGTTTATTGCCCAGCCACTAGAAATTGAATATACAGATCGTAATCAAATTAAACGTACTTATACGCCTGATGGCTTGGTTTGTTTTACCTTTGAAAGCGATATGATCCCAGTATTGTACGAGATTAAGTACCGAGATGATTTCAGAAAGGACTGGAAAAAACTGATGCCAAAATTTAGAGCTGCCAAGGAGCACTGCTATACGATGGGTTGGCGATTTGAGGTATATACAGAAAAAGAAATTAGGACGCCTTATCTAGATAACATCAAGTTCCTATGGCCTTACGTGGAAAGAATACAGACAGATGAAATGAAGAAGCATGTCCTGACTCTGCTTTGGGATCTTAATGAGAGCGATCCTGATGTGTTGCTTTGTGCTTTGTGTCGTGACAAGACTAATAGAGCTAAAATGATACCTGTAATTTGGCATTTTCTCGCAACAGGTGTTATTGGCTGTGACTTAAATAAACCACTAACGATGAGAACCATCATCTGGCCATTGGAGAGTATATAGTATGAAAACGATTCGTCCTGGCCAGATAGTATACTGGCGTGAAAACCCCGGACTCATCGTGGAGCTAAAAGGCTTTTCTGAAGCTATTTTTAGAACACTTGATGATACGGAAACTGAAATAGTTAGAATAAGTGACCTAACTATGTCACCTGCGAATGATTCTAAATTAAATCATAACTTAATAAAGGATAAAAAATGGGATAAAGCAGTAGAGAGATATAGATGCATTGAGCCTTTGCTACGCATGAAAAATCGGCAGGAGGAAGATGTGAAGGCAGTGGCAGATGCAGAAAATAAAAGTATACCGACAATATATCGGTGGCTTAAACGATTTGATGAAGCCGGAATTGTCACTTCCTTATTAAGATCGCCTCGCTCTGACAAAGGGGGTAACCGAGTATCCGAGGAAGTAGAGGCTATTATTAATAAAAAAATTAATGACTTCTATTTAGTTAAAGAAGGTGTATCTATTGAGGATCTTAAAGATGAAATTTATAACGAATGCAGGGAATTAGATTTAGATTGTCCACATAAAAGCACAATCTATCGGAGAGTTAGAGGTATCGATCAACGAAAGTATCTCAGTAAACGATATTCTCCAAAGTTCGCACGAGAAAAATTAGAGCCTCTTCGAGGTCACTTTCCCGGTGCAACTTATCCTAATTCAGTTGTCCAGATTGATCATACACCGATGGATATTATCATTGTAGATGATGAACATCGTCTACCCATTGGAAAGCCTTTTTTGACAATTGCGATTGATGTGACAACAAAGATGATATCAGGTTTTTGTATGACGCTCGATGATCCTTGTGCTATGTCGGCAGGATTATGTATTGCACACTCTGTTATGCAAAAAGAACTTTGGTTGGCAAAACGAGATATTGATGCGGAATGGCCAATATATGGAAAAATGCAAAAAATACATCTAGATAATGCGAAAGAATTTCGCGGGACGATGATGGATCGTGCGTGTGAACAATATGGCATTATAAAAGAGTTTAGACCTAAAGGTATGCCAAATTATGGCGGGGCTGTTGAACGAGCATTTGGTACTTTTATGCAAAAGTGCCATAAGTTATCTGGGACGACCTTTTCAAGTGTGGCACAAAAAAGAGAATACAATTCAGAAGGAAAAGCCATATTTACCCTGTCAGAGCTGGATTTGTGGTTTACCTATTTCATCGTGTACTCTTATCATCATAAAGGTCATAGAGGAATATCAAATATTCCCCCTATTAAGCTATATCATAAGCTTGTACATGGAACTGAGGAGCAGCCGGGAGTCGGCTTACCTGCGCCAATAGAAGATGAAGAAACGTTACGTTTGGACTTTACACCGTATAAAATGCGAACAGTACAAAAAGATGGTGTCGTTTTAGATAATATAAAATATTATGCTCCAATATTACGGCGCTGGATCTTGGCAAAAGATCCTGATGATTTTAAAAAAATCAGAAAATTTCATTTTGCTCGTGATCCTAGAGATATCAGTGTTATTTATTTCTTAGATCCTGAGACACATAAATATAGTCCTATCCCCTATTTTAATACGGCGCGCCCTGCCATTAGTCTCTGGGAATTAAAAGAGGTTATGAGAAAAATTAAAGAAGACCCATTAAATCAAATTGATGAAGACATGATTTTTAGGGGTATAAATAAAATGCGTGAAGTTGAGGAAATAGCGATTGAAAAAACACGGCTGGCAAAGCAAGGACGAGCATCTGAGAAACGGAAACGAAGAAATAAACAACGAAGAAAGAATAGTCTCAATGTACATACTGTGCCTCAAATAAAAGATGTGCCTCAACATGTTATAGAGGATGAGGACGATGATTTTGAAATTAAGCCATTTGATGATATTAAATTTGATTAGGATAAAGTGATGTCTAAATACCCGCACCTTCATGTCGATATCATGAGCAATGCAGACTTGAGTAATGAGGAAAGAATTAATTGGATAAAGAAAAAAAGGTGGATAGGTTATCCGAGAGCACAAGAAATTCTTGGGAAATTGGAAGACTTATTGGTTCATCCTAAACAAGTTCGTATGCCAAGTATGTTATTAGTAGGTAATAGCAATAATGGTAAAACTAGCATTATTCAACAGTTTACACAAAAACACCCTGTTTCCGAAAACTCTGGTTATGATCATATATTAGCGCCAGTCTTATATGTTGAGGCACCGCCTTCACCAAAAGAAGGTGCATTTTATATGGAGATATTAAGCACTCTCTATGAAGATATACCAAGTGGTTCAGATGAAATTAAACGAGCAAGAGTTATTCAGGTATTAAAAGCAATAAAATTAAAAGTACTCATTATTGATGAGCTTCATAATCTATTGGCTGGTGCCTCAACAAAGCAGCAGCAATTTTTAAATATGATTAAGTATCTGAGTAATACTTTGAGTATATCGATAATCGGCTGTGGAACCGGTGATTTGATACGTGCAGTCAGTGTGGATACACAAATTCAAAATCGATTTTTACCTGAGCTGCTTCCAAAATGGAGAATGGGAAGTGAGTTTAGACAGTTAGTCGCTTCATTTGAAAGTGCCTTACCACTTCGTGAACCATCAGGCCTGCATGAAAAAATTATTTCTTCAAAACTATTGGCAATGTCAGAAGGAACAATTGGTGAATTATCTATGTTATTAAATAATGCATCTATTTATGCCATTAAAAAAGGGATAGAAAGAGTAACTGTCGATGTGTTAAATGAGTGTGGGTATGTTTCGCCAAGCGAACGAGTAAAAATAAATGTAAGTTATTAGCTATAATATAGTCTCATTTTTACGGGACTGATATGAATAATCAAGATTGGCGAAAAAATGGAATATGGCCTGTACACTTGCAGCCGCAAAAAGATGAATTGCTAAGTTCTTGGATTATTCGTTTAGCATATGCGCATGGTTTCAAGGTTGAGTCGTTTTGTACAAAAGTTTTTGGCTATAGAAGTACGATTTGGAATCGTGATATAGATGTGCTGGCACCAATACATGTGCTTGATGCTATACAGCGAATCAGTGGATGTACCGAACATCAAGTTAGGAGCACGACATTAAAATCTTTTGAAGGTCGGATTTTTGAAGAAATAAACACGGGTGGTATAAATCATTGGATATTGTCTCTTGGTATAAAACATCGAAATAGAACGCTTAAGTCATTAATGTTTTGCCCTAAGTGTTTAGAAGAAGATGAAAAACCCTATTTTAGGCGATCATGGCGGCTAGGGTTTATAACTATATGCCTTAAACATAAGTGTTTTTTGAAAGTAGAGTGTGAAAACTGTCATTCAGTTATTGCGCCTCATAGATCGGATATGTTAATTCGTTCCACATTTACCGAAAGTGACCTAATGGTTAAGTGTTGGAAATGTGGGTTTGATCTGAGGATGGCGTCGTCAACGGGCATAATTGAAAATGACTTGTATGAATTACAGTATCAATTGGAACAAACATTAAAGAATGGTTGGTGTTCGTGGTCAGGTAATGGCTCAATGAATTCAGTTATTTTTTTTGAAGGAATGCATCAGGTCGCATCAGGGTTGATATCAAAAAAGACAAGAATTAAAATTCAAGAAATATCTTATGATGACAAAATAGTTTCAATTGAGAGGCTGTCATTAGACTATAGACATAAACTAATGGCGTACTTGTCACACGTTCTGAATGATTGGCCAAACAAATTTATTTCACATGCCATTGCATATAATTTTAGATATTCTGATCTGAAGGGAGATAGAAAAAACATTATTTACTGGTACGACAATATCTTAAATTGGGATATTAGGTCAGAAATGTCTGCGCTGTCTGATGATGAAAAAAAGTCTATTATAAATAGCTTAGAAGCAAAGCAAGGGATTGTTACGAATAAAGGGGTTAAGGAAATATCAGGAAAAAATATTTCTGTATATGTTAAGTCATTAAAGAAAATGCCAATAGATGATTCTGTTTATAATGAGTTATTGATAAGCTTAGATCATGAGGTGAGTGAGACGCTTGATTTGCGAAAAAGAAGTGAATTGATTCGTGACAAAATTATGTTTGCTTCTGGTAGGGTATTAAATTTAAATATTAGACAATTATCAGAGTTATTGTTGAGTGATGTAGATTCTTCATTCGATGTTGAATGTGAAAGTGTGTGTTTTAATTCGAATGCAATTACAGGGTGTGATATACACGCATGGTTGAGTTGGTATATTAACAACATAAGAAAACCAATAGCTTTTTATTGTAATGAAAATAATGTTTTTTTATCAGAATATACGAAAAAAGGACTTAAGAAAAGTGTAATAGGAATGAGGTTTAATCGGGCGGTAAGAGCGGCAAATTTATGTAGAGAAATCAAGTCATATCATGACTGGCATCACTAAGTTATATAGGTAGATACAGTGTTTCCGTTCTTAATTATTAGTTTTCCCTAGTATTTGCTTAGGCTGTTGTGTAACCATAGATATATTATATCTATATTAGCGATATATTATTTAGTGTTTAAATGGTAGGTTGAAAATAGGGGGTTGTATTTCTAATGGTTCGATTACATATATGTGTTACATATTTCCTTTTTAGCCTATTCAAAGATGTATTTGTTTTATGTTTTAACTTCATTTTTTATAAGGTGCATATTCAGGTAATTCATATTAGAAAATTTCAATTAAGTTTTCATCAAAAATAAGCCCTGTTAATTCAAAAGATTGAATAGCATCTCGAAATTGATCATTACAAAATAAGGTCAGGCATGATTCTAGTTTAGATTTAAATACTAATAGTTCATCGGCTTTATTGTCAAATACCAAATACTCTAATCCCAGCTTCATTTCATTTTCATGGCGAAATTTACACTTGCTTTCATCTTCTTCTCCAAGCGTTAAGCAATTGAAGATTTGATATGTTTCATTATCAATAATCACCGGTAAAAATTCACCAAATGGCTGAAGCATTTCAGCGAGTATGCGTTGTGCTTTAGGTGACAGGATCAAGCAGGCCCCAGCAGCCCATATACTGGTATCAGAAATGCCGTTATTTGGTAAGTCGTCTATATCTAAGAATTTTGTATCCGGTGCAACCCACCATGAGCTCATGGGGTTATTGGCTAAACTGAAACCTAGAATATCATCAAGATCAATATCATCAGGTGCATGCCGGGCAATATCCATCGTCTCTAAATCGAGCTCTTTATGATGGTTATAATCATTTCGAATTGCGTATATTTGTGACATAGTTTTATTATGCGCCTATAACTGGAATTGCATTTTTAAGTGAACTGTCCTGGAGTATACGTCCAATAACCTGAAGTTTTGTCTTTATAAAGTCGATGTATGTTTGAGCTCTGACTCTTTTGTGACACCCATCGTTCGTAGTCGTGGGTATAGTATTTGCGATGACCTTGTGAATTAGGCATTGACCAGTGCGGCGTATTATCATCAATATGGACAAGATATTCACCATTGGCAGGATCATTTATTCGTATTCCGAATCGGTGCAAATGCATCCTAGCTTCTGAAGTCACTTTTTTAAGTTTACCTGTTCCCGGTACAATATGGTGAGCCGTATGTTTGGAACTGGGTTTTAACATTCCTTCGGCTAACATGTACTTTTCAAGTGTATCTGTAGGGTGATGTTCTTCCGCTCTCATTTTTGCTATTGCAGATAGCCTGTCTTTATTTGAGCCTTTTGTGGTGGACATTCCTTTGTCTCGATATGCGGCTGGGTGGTAAGGTGATTAGTCCGGTGCGTGAGGTTCAGTTGTTCGCTTTGAGCAGAATACTCAGCTAGATTCGCATAGTAGTGAGTTATTCAAAAAGCGTTGAAACACTCACCTTCAAGCAGTTCGCTAATAAAGCGATTTCTTTATCAGAAATCTGCCTTTTTTTACATTCAATTTTGGCATAGGTGCCCCGGCTAATATCCCAGCCCAGCTGGTTTAATCGTGCGGTAACTTGATCTTGAGTAAGGCCTAGCTTCTCACGAAGATTTTGTACCTGTGGGCCAATAATATTCATACAAAATTGCTCTGTAAACAGAGCTTGATTTTGTCATTTTTATAACCGATAATTGCTCCGTAAGCGGAGCTATCAAAAGATAAATAGCTTCGAATTGGATTGATATCTTTAAAACGGAGCTAAAATGGAATTAATGGGCAAAACTCAAATCGCCTCATTTCGAACCCGAAACTTAATGGTATACACCCCAAGCTTTATGCTACTGAGTATCATACCCTCCGGCCTGATAGGCTGGCAGCTAGGTGATTTCACCGCATTCTTGCTCGTTGCCGTTGTATTAGCTGTGATAACCCCTGTTTTTCTAAGTCACAAACTAGCCAAACGACAAGCCAGAAAAGCCAATGAGTCTATTCTCCGATTTGTGGATGTCGTACAAAAAGAACTGAAACAAGCTGATTATTACAATGCCAGTTCTATCGGGAGCATTGGATTAGATTTGGCCGAGAATAAAGTGGCTGTAATCGATAATTCAAATCTCTATGAAGCCAGTAAAAACAGCCTATTCAGTCCATCGCAGATACTAAATTACAGTGCCTACTCCCCAGAATACGGCACGATAGAGTCCGTCGGTAATGCGACACTGACAGAGCAATCTAATATCGCCCGAGCTAATGGCCGTAAGCAACGCGCTGCGGCACTTGAAACCGGTCTTTATTTCGACTTGGATGACATAGACAACCCCAAAGTCTTCGCGCCCATGCCCTATGAAGAAGCGGAAAAGTGGATGCTGGTTATCAAGAAATTCATAGACGGCGATCTGGAACAACCAGCAGAACCCAGAGCCTATCCGGCGTAGCTCCAAAATAAGCGCTATAATGAGTCAACCAACATAACGATATAACACATGAACTAAAGACCAGATAAAGCACCACACAAATACAAAAGCAGCCAGCAACCGGCTGCTTTTGTGCGTTTTGAACCCCTAAAAGTGTAATATATATTACACCTTGGACTGATCATGAAAATACAGCTCCTAAGTGATACGCACTGGGAACACCTCGGGGACAAATTCGACATCCCCGACATAGAACCCACTGATGCTGATGTCATCGTACTCGCCGGTGATATCCATAGCGGCTATTACGGCATTATCTGGGCCGCAAAACAGATGGAGCGATTACAAAAGCCCATTATCTATGTTGCCGGTAACCATGAATACTACAGCTTTGATATTGATGATCTGAACCGTGATCTGAAAAAGGTCGCCAAAGCCTATGGAATCCATTACTTAGAAAACAACTCGGTCGTCATTGAGGGTGTCCGCTTTCTGGGAACCACCCTGTGGACTAATTATGGCAAAGGCCACCCCGGTCTAATGGAAGCGGCGCAGATGCGAATCAATGATTACCGCTACATCTTTGCCAAACAATGGTGGGCAACCAAAGCCGGTAAGAAAGCCGGTGAAAAATGGCTACATGATCAATGCTTATCCAAACGGAGCCGTGAGCGATTCATTCCCCACACGGCCTACCATAAGCACAAACAAGCCATACGTTGGTTAAAAAATAAACTGGATCAGCCGCATGATGGAAAAACCGTTATCGTCACACATCATGCCCCGTTATATGATTCGATACAGTCACTGGTTAACACGCATTTCGCCTTGGACAAAGAAAACTGGTATCCAGACCGGTATGACCGGCTGGATTTATTTCGGGTTGCGGGATATGCATCTGATCTGAGTGAGTTAATACAAAAATACCATAATGATATAAATCTGTGGGTACATGGCCACACGCACCGTGTTCAGGATTATGCCGTAAAAGGAGTGCGCGTCACGGCTAATCCCCGAGGTTATCCCTATGGCGATAAAATCTTCAAACAAGATGAAATTCAGATGTTTGGTGGCGAGACCAAACTACCGGCACCAACCGATGGAAACCTAGAACACTTTAACCCGAATGGCATCATTGATTTAGACGACGGTGTCTGGCCTGCCATCTGGCCTAAATGCGAAACAACCGCCACACAGTGGGATGCAATCTATCAGGAGGCAGCAGATCTAAAATCCTACGCCCACAACAAAGACTTCATCATGGCTGATCTTGCCGCTAGACGCATGGCCGAACTGGCTGATGAGTTTAACCAGGTTACCCGGCAAATTCTCTTGCCCGTATTATCAAACATGAATCCCAGCAAAAGTTACACCCCAGATGACAAGTCCATAGAACCAAGCCAAACTGATTTAGCCCAACATACCCCAAATAAAACCGTGTACGTTAACGATGGATACAGTCCCGCAATGAGTAAGGTTAAATCCGCAACACACTCACCAAAAACATTTTATGATGATTCAATTAAGGGCATGAAAAGCGTAAGAAAACATTTAATGAAATGGATATCAGACGAGCTCACAACTCATCGGAATTCAACGAAATGAAACTCATCGACAGGCTAAAACAAAAGGACTATACTTTGTCTAAGTGGATGTACACGGGGCTGCGTAAGCGGTGTTCACTTACCGCCCTAACAGGGTTCCAGGCGAACTGGCATAACCAAGAGTCCCCGAATTATTCTAAAGCCTCCTCACGGGAGGCTTTTTCTTGTGCAAGAAAAAGTCACTCCTTCGTTCAATGCACAGCATCGCATCCACACCACATCTGTCTCAAACTTTTAGAAAACAGCCAATATGAATAAAACAACGAACAACATGTCACCACTGCTGACACGCGCACTAATGAAAGTCTGCCCGTTGTATTTTTCAATGAATGAAAAAGAACAATTGAAATACCGGCAGGCAATGCCAATAGATGAACTGGATGCCGTCATCATATACCTTCAAGAGGAATTATTTGGCATAAAAGTGTCATCACAAATCGAGCTGGATCAGATCTTCATAGATCAAAGCAATGAGCAATCAACAAAACTCAACACACTATTGATGCCCTTACTGGGCATAGGTGAAGATTTGATTTTCATAAATGAGCATTTTGCCAATGACGTTGATATTACTCATTTTGAAACCCTTTATGATTATGACTATGATGATTATAAGTTTCAGGCAGGACTGATTACATACGGTGAAGATAGTCTAGAAAGGCCGTACCAAGGCACATTGGATTTATGTTGGGCGCGCTTATTAATAGACGATCACTTTACCTACGCCTCACTAAATATGGTGGTGAAATATATCATCCGTGAGGTGGAAGAGTTTAGCCAAAAGTATATCAAGCAGCTGGTTCCCCATAAAATGTACAGGGGAGAGAATGATGAAAAAAAAGATGGCGAATACTACATACTAGACTTAAAAACAAATGCTAACGGAAAGGAGTCCGTACTTTATGAGCTTGAAAAAAGGGCTCGCAGTTACTTAGATAAGACGCAGCATGAGATATCAGATACAGGTGAGCGTGAAAACCAAAATGGCGTTTATATCATTAATAAAAGCACTCCGGGTTACCCATTGCATTACTTTGCTTTTACAGACAAAAATGTACTAAAAAAAATACGCTTTAAAACGTTTATGAAAGATTGTCGAACAAAAATAATTCAGGATAACGAATTGCTTTATAAAAAAATCGATGTTGAGAAAGAAAAGATAAAAGCCTTTTTAGATGCTCAGTATAAAGAAATTATAAGCAGTTAAATAATGGAATAGTAAATTAAGTTTATCTGAATCAGTAAAAAGTTTTGAGAAAAAACACAGGCATGAAATATATGAAAATACAGATACTAAGCGATTTACATAATGAGTTTTTACACGGAAGACCCGCCAATCCTGAGCATATCTGGAAAGCTGAAATTCCAGTTACTGACGCAGATTTGATTATTCTTGCCGGTGATATTGATGTGGGAACAAACGGCATTGAATGGGCGATTAGAGAATCAGAGCGCCTGGACAAACCGATTATCTATATCACGGGGAATCATGAGTATTACTCATATGAAATACACGATATAAATAAGAAAATAATAGAGCTTACACAAAACACAAATGTGACTTTTTTAAATCCGGGTGAAATTATCTTTGATAATGTGCGTATCATTGGTGGAACCTTATGGACAGATTATAATGCGTATCCTGCAATCTCACAGTCAGACAATATGCATTATGTTGGCAATGCATTAAATGATCATAGCGTTATCTCAATTAATAATAATGGTAAAAAACAGCGCTTTACCCCTGATGATGCCTTGTTGCTACACGAAAAAGATTTGAAATTTATTATCCATAAGCTTGAAGAGTCTTTTGATGGTAATACCATTGTTGTGACGCATCATGGACCACATATGATATGTCAGAATAAATCATTTAACGTCAGCCCAATGAGCACAGGGTTTCATTCTGATTTATCACAAATATTTAATGACTACTCAATTGATGTGTGGGTTTATGGACACACGCATTCAAACTTAGATGCGATAGTAAGCGATACACGCATTGTATCTAATCAGGCTGGGTATCCGGGTGAAAACATTACAGGCTTTATACCTAATTTTTGTCTAGATATTTGAGTAAATAAATTATCATGCCTTCAGGATAATTTCATCCAGAAAATGCTTCATGGCAAATAAGCATAGTGTGGCAATTGTGCCAATGTAATGTAATGTAATGTAGTGAAACGCATATTCATTTAATTAAATAAGATTAATATTGTAAGTCACTTTGATTCATGTCTGGGTAAGCTATAAAGTGAGTGATCTGAATGGCAAGTAAGCTTGCATCCATTGAGATAGCTTCAATTCTATCTGACGTGGTACTTACTACGTAATATTATTTCTGGATAAAACAAAAAAGCTATCTGAGTTTACAGATTAGATAGCAGATTTATAGCGAGAGTACGAGACGTAGTGCAATAATTTGTTACTATGCTATCTAAGTTTTGCTTCAGGTTTTGGAATAGGCATGCATTGATATCAATTATTATGGTGACATGGATGTTAATTACGCCATTATTCATTGTTAGGCAAACCTTAGTGGCTGAATAGGGCTCCGTTTTTTGATACGGATAATTGATGGGGTAAGTCTCATTAAATATTGTCCCTAATCACTATGTATTTTAAACTAAATAAAATATAGCCATAAAAGATCTTAAGTAAGATGGAATTCTAATGATGCTTAATATTATAAGCAGTTAAATCAATGAGTTAATGGTTATTTATGTTATTGACTTATACGGTTTGTATAAGTTTTATTAATTTATTTACTATAATGGATTGCTATTAAAGCCAAATTGAAATGAACAAAAAACAACCAAAAAATGCCGGTCAGCGATGGGATGAGTGTCAGCGTGACCAATTACGTGGACATATTAAGAATAAAATGGCAGTCAGGAAGATAGCTGAAATGATGGAACGAACTGAAGGAGCTATAAGATCAGAAATTAAGCATATGGAACAAAAAACTACGGAATCCACAGATACGTTAATCAGCCCTAAAACCTCTAATAAACAACGAGCCACCCCACTTCAAAAAACTGACTTTGAAAAATGGAAGTACAATTCTGAAATCTCTACTTCTCAGCTGAATAATGATGATAAAAAATTTACTGACCAATTATTAAATGCATGGTTAGTGCAGGAAGTGCTTACCCCTCAATCTATACCTAAAAAGAATGAACTCAAGCCATTTGATAGAGAGGTTATTCGAGATGCCCAAGTAATTGAACCTTGGAATAACCCTAAATGGAATAGAAAAGCAGATAAAAATGAACAGAATTTATTCTGGTTTGTTTGTATTGGCCTTATTGATATAGCAAGCCTGAGTGACTCACTAAGGGATAAATTTCCTTCGACAGGTTTTGAAGATAAAGAAAACCAACAAGGCCAATGTTGTTCAATTGTGTTGGTGTTAAATGAAGGCGGTTTTTTAATTGATGATGCAACACATATTTCGAGTTTTGTTTGGGGTGCTGGAAAGGTATTAAATGATGAGTTAGATCATCTAAGTGATTTCCCATCAATAGAGAAGCCTAATCAAAACTCAATTAATGTACAAGCCGAAGCGCATGATAATGAAGGTAATGAAATCCCTATTACACGAGAACTATTAGTTAAGATGTGCGATCGATACATCTCTGAAATTAAATTACCTAATCAGTTTATTGAAGAAGCATTTACTGTCATCAGGGTGCCATCAAAGTCAAAGCAACCCGATACACCGACTCCTGAATTTTTAAATAGCTTTTTTATTTCCGATTTGGACATGGTAATTAATAGAGTTAAAAAAAATAATATTGGAGAGGGACTAAAACGCTATTTATTATCACTGCGTAAATATGATGCAGTCGATATACGCGCTGAGAAAAATAAAGACCTTCTTAAACAATTATTGCAGCCCTGTCGCACCCCTTTATCTCGTTGGGTAGGCCGAGATAGACATCCGCTTTCATTAATGCAGCAAGCGACTGTTAATCATGCAATAGATGATCTTAGTGATGGTGGTGTTATAGGTGTTAATGGGCCGCCTGGCACGGGTAAAACCACTCTATTACGCGACGTGGTCGCAGAGGTGGTCTTTCAGCGCGCCTGTGTTATGACCGAGTTTAATGATCCTAACCATGCTTTTAAAAAAATGGTGAAAGCATCAATAGGTAATTATGAAGTTGAGCTGAGCCACCTGGATCACCGTCTACACGGATTTGAAATCGTAGTTGCATCGGCAAATAATAAAGCGGTTGAAAATATTAGCTTGGAGTTGCCAGAGCTTAAGGCGGTATGTGATCAATTTGAGCCTAATTTAACATATTATAAAACAGTGGCTGATGCGATTGCCTCGGGTAAGAAAAAGGATGAATCATTTGGTTCACACAGCTGGGGTCTATCGGCCGCAGTATTGGGGAATTCAAGAAACCGAAATGATTTTGTTTCATCGTTCTGGTTTAATGATGAATATGGTTTCCGCAGCATCCTTGAAAGCATTATAAAACGTAGAGCTAAATTAAATAGTATAACGGGTGATCCTGTTAAGGTTGTACAAGAAGAAAAGCCACCTTTATCTAAAGAAATGGCCATTAATAATTGGAAGCGAGAAAAGAAAAAATTTCTCGATTTAAAGAAAGGGCTCGAAGATCTGATAAGTCAGGTGCAAATGGGCTATGAAGCACTACCGATACTATCAGTTGAGGAATGCAACCTTATCAAGTTTAAGGAGCAAGTAGAAAAGATTGATAAAGATCTTGCTAACGAACGAGATAAAGATACTTATTTGCAAACTGAATTAACTAGTTTAAACAAAAAGAATGATGAGTTACTGGAAGACAGAAAAATTCACAGCTTAGCAAAACCAGACCTTCTGTCACGAATTATTGCCTGGTTCAAACGTACAGATGTTTTACAGGATTGGTTAGATGCACTAGACGAAATAAAAGTTGAAGTTAAGCATTATAAATCTGAGATCAAAGCCATCAAAGTACCTATATCAGATATCAAAAAAAACATATTACAACTTAATTCGCAGCATGAATCAATGACTGCATTAGTCGTTAAGAGTCAGAGAAAACTAGATGAGTTAACGAGTCAAATTTCATTAGCAAGAGATATAGTCGGGGATACGTTTGCAGATCAAGCATATTGGGATAAAGAAAATGATGACTTACAAAAAAGTTTACCCTGGAGTGGAGGTGCTATACAAGCGTTAAGAGATCAGATATTTGAATCTAGCTGGGCAGTCCATAAAGCATTTATTGAAGCTGCGGCTGAACCCATTAAGTATCATTTATCATCAATGATGGAATTACTAAAAGGTAAAAGTCTTGATGGTAAAGAAGAGTCTGTCATAGCCGATCTTTGGGCGACAATGTTCATGGTGGTGCCGGTTATATCAACTACATTTGCATCTGTCACTCGGTTGCTTGATGAATTGCCACGAGAAGCAATTGGCTGGCTCTTGATTGATGAAGCGGGTCAGGCGTTACCACAACAGGCGGTTGGGGCTATATATCGTTCGAAAAGAACAATAGTAATGGGTGATCCCTTACAAATACCACCTGTAACCTCATCACCTAAAGGCTTATTAAAGGCTGTGTTTCAACATTATAATTTAGATGCTGACCTTTATGCGGCACCTAACAAGTCGGCACAGTACTTTGCTGATCAATGTAGTTGGATAGGATGTGAAACGTTCGGTTCATCTGGTGATATTTGGATTGGTATGCCTTTAAATGTACATCGGCGATGTGAAGATATTATGTTTAATATAGCGAATAACATAGCTTATGGTGGTGAGATGATTCAGGCCGTGAAGCCGAAACATAGCGCTATTGGTAGTGTCTTAGGTGAGTCGAGGTGGATAGACATAAAAGATGATGGGCGTTGTAATGAAAAATGGTCCCCGACTGAAGGCATGAAAGTACTTAAAGGTCTGACTACTTATATAACGCAAACTAACGAACTGCCAGATTTGTATATTATTACGCCATTTAAAATGATTTCAAATGAGTTAAGACAACTCATATCGAAAAATGAAATTATAATTAATTATTTCAAAAGTGTAGATCGTAAAAATTATTATCAATTAATGTGGGTATGGATTTCAAGTCATGTCGGTACTGTTCATACGTTTCAGGGGAAAGAAGCTGAAGCGGTATTTTTTGTATTGGGTGCGTCGTTGAAGGAACTTAATGGCGCACGAGTATGGGCTGGAGGCACACCTAATATACTTAATGTTGCTGTTACTCGAGCTAAACAGCGTTTATACATTGTGGGAAATCATGCTGTTTGGTCAGGTATTGGTGTTTTTCAAGAAGCAGCAAACTTATTGAGGTTATCATAAAAGTAATTACTATAAAGATATTAATCTTTTGTGCATAAACTTATCGTTATTCCATATAATGTATGTTAATGCAGGTGTTTTTAAAGTACAAATAGATTAATCTATAGTTCTTTATTGAGTTATCAGGTAAATGGTGTATTTTGATGATGGTTAAGACGAAGTTATTTGGGAGTGTTAGAAATTCTGTGTCATTTCATTACAATAGAAAGTAAGAGGAATGATACATGTCTGAAGAATTTGATTTTAACAAAGCGTTGGCTGCTTTACAAAATGGCCAGGATCTCACAGGAAAGGACGGTATACTCACGCCGTTGATTAAGCAGCTGACTGAAGCGGCCTTAAAAGCAGAGCTTGATACTCACCTTGAGGAAACTGAAACCCCCAATCGTAAAAACGGTTTTACCACTAAAACCATTAAATCACCCAGCGGTAATTTTGAACTTCAAACTCCACGGGATCGATCAGGCTCATTCGAGCCACAATTGGTTAAAAAGCACCAAACACATTTAACTGATGAAATTGAACGTAAACTTATTGCCATGTTTGGACTGGGCATGAGCTACGCTGATATGTCGTCACACATTGCTGACATGTACGGCATAAGCATCTCCAATGCGACGATTAGCAGCATTACAGACAAGCTTATTCCCGAACTAAAGCAATGGCAACAGCGCCCATTAGATAGCTTCTATCCTTTTATTTGGCTAGATGCAATTCACTACAAAGTAAAAGAAAATGGGCGTTATGGAAGCAAGGCGGTCTATACCGTTTTAGCGCTAAATCTAGAAGGCAAAAAAGAAATACTCGGTTTATATTTATCAGAAAGTGAAGGCGCAAATTTTTGGTTATCCGTTCTCACTGATTTAAATAATCGTGGACTGGATGATATTTTAATTGCCTGTGTTGATGGTTTAAAAGGCTTCCCTGAAGCGATTAATACGATTTATCCTGAGACAGAAGTTCAACTCTGTGTGATACATCAAATTCGTAACTCATTAAAGTACGTTGCCTCAAAACATCAAAAAGCATTTATGGCCGATTTAAAACCTGTGTATAAAGCCGTTAGTAAAGAAGCGGCTGAAATGGAGCTGGATGAGCTTGAAAATCGCTGGGGTGATAAATACCCCATAGTCATTAAATCATGGCGGAATAACTGGGAAAATTTATCCGTATTTTTTAAATACCCAGAAGACATTAGGCGGGTGATTTATACAACCAATGCTATCGAATCTGTTCACCGCCAGTTCCGCAAATTAACAAAAACGAAAGGCGCTTTTCCAAACGAAAATAGTTTGCTCAAGCTGCTTTATGTAGGGACTCAAAATGCATCAAAAAAATGGTCAATGCCCATCCATAACTGGAATTTGACTTTGTCCCAGTTGTCGGTGTATTTTGAAGGTCGGTTAGATAACGTGCTCGATATTTAACCGGCTATGCTGACACAGAATTTTGAACAGTCTCAGTTATTTGTGATAGGGTGAGGTTATGTTTTTTTCCCTTGTATTGCTTCTGATCTAAGCCGCGCACCTACAGTTACATCTACAATATTATTTTTGATAGTATCGATTTTGTCACTTCTCATTACAGCTAAATCAATAGATTTAGCGAATAAATCTAATTCTTTTTTGTTTTTTAAATGACGTTCTAATATGCTTAACCCGTCTTCTCTAGAGTTTGCTTGTTCTAGTTCAGCACATATTTTTTTAATAACAGTGCTATCAACATCTGCATATGAAGATAGATCTTTCTTTGGTTTCATAGGTTTTTTTATATTTAGTGATATTTCAAAATCACCTGATTCTAATATATTAATTTCTTTGTCTGATAATTTTGTGACCATCATGTTGACGGATAATAATAGGTTGCTTATGGCGTCTTTTTTAGACACTATATGCCTCCTAGCTTATCACTGAATTCACTGACAAACTCTTCAATCTCAGTAACTATATCTGAGTGCGTATTGCTTGAGTATGAATTCATAACTACAGGCATGCCATTTCTTGGGGCGTCAGCAAAAATAGTTTTGTTTTCTCTAAACATGGTGTCAAAAACAGGTACACCTAATCTTTTTGTTTGAGAAATATACTGTTGTTGTGCTGAAATTGGCATTCCTGACGTAATTTGGATCATGGTAAAGACAACACCCATAAACTCTGGATTTGATTCATTATGTAAGTCATCTTTTTTGGCATACCAGTTAAAGTCACTAATTAATGAATCAACGCTTTTCTGTAAATAGTCAATACCTAAAGTAGAAAGGTAATCAGGTTTTGCAGGTACTAATATTTTATCAGAAGCGATTAAGGCATTTTTAGTCACGATATTGAAATTTGGAGGACAATCAATTAAGACTATATCGTAATTCATTTCAGATGACAGAGCATTAAGTTCTTCGCGGAGCTTACCGTGTACTTTTAAATATTTTTTCTGTGTTTGTAGTGGGCTAGCACCACTAAGCAGTGTGGCTAGCTCCAAATCAACATTTATTAAGCCTAAATGTGATGATATTAAGTCAACACAGCCAGATCTGCCACGAGATTGTAGGAAATTGTTGATAGTATTTGGCCTGACTCTTAGTTCAGACAATGGCATCGTGGGGTTTCCCTGGCTGATACAGTCAAACCAGCTTTTTATTGTTTTTGTTTCTTTTAATGTCTTATCCCAATAGTCAGGTGTCATAAATGAGAAGGTCAGACTGGCCTGAGCATCCATATCAAGTATTAGTACGCTTTTTCCTTTCCACGCTAAGTTTGCCGCTAAGTTTGAGGTGACAGTGGTTTTTCCTACTCCACCCTTATAATTAATTATCGAAACAATTTCCATATTTAATACCTTATTCTTTGAATTATTTAGAGTATAACAAATGAATTATGATTTGATATATTTCTTGATGTAATTCAATTTACAGGGAATACTGAATTATGTAACCTAATTCGTGTAAGAATATTACTTATTACATCTACGAACTTATTAGAGTCTAAAGCAGAATTTTGTATCTCATTAGCCCATGTGCTGTCAGATGCAGACCATTCCAAGAATTCATCAAAGCATATTTGTACATGATTGCAAATATAAGAATTTAAAATAATAGCTGGTAAGCTGGAGATAATATATGATTTACTCGAAGGGACTTTTTTAATATATTCTTGAGTGAATATTGAGATGTTGCCTAACTCTCCATCGACAGCTAAAAGTCTAATAAACTCTAATATAGGCCCTGAATCGGTAACATATGTATGGCTAGTTACTTCATTTAATTTTTCTTCATATGAATTCATGTAAATACCCTTGTGGTGAGTTTAATGGTTCGATGTAAAAACGAATGTAAAGGATATTATTTAAGATTGCAAATATCTATTAAATTTTTAGAGTGGCGCATTTTGTTGATACCCACTTCAACTAAAGAGGCAATAGTTTTTTGTAGGCCAAAGTCAATATCGTTGTCATGAATATATTGATTAATAAGTACATCATAGATGTCCGAGTGATCTCCAAATAAAACGCTTTTGTCAAGAACTTGCCCTTCTAGGTCTTCAACGCCTGCATTATAAAGATTGTTATTATCTTTAATAGCGAGCATTAATGCAATGCGCGCCAATATATTTGGCGTGATTCCCGTTTTGGACTTTAAATATTGCATTTTTTTTGTGGCATTTTTTGAAAGTTTTACACGATTGGGTAACATTATTTTATAGACTCATTTTTATTATGTTTCCAGAAGTACCCTTCTTTAGCTGACGTGCATTTTTTCTTTGAATCATAGTTTAGCTTGTAAGCATGAGAAATACTGCTTGATAAATCTTCATAAAATTCTTCATCCACTTCTGTGTCAGTCGATAAAATTATGACCTGATGGCTTGCATACGGAAAATAATTTTTAATTAACTTAGTTCTATGTATTGAGTCAAGGCGAGCCAGAGGGGTGTCAATAATAATGGGTAGTTTTCGGCCTGATGTGCGAGCTAATGCTTCTAAAATAGAAATAGCATAAATTTGTTTTTCACCTGCCGATAGTTCATCTTTGTCTATTTCAATATCATTATCATCTATTAGTTTAACAGAGAAATCCTTAGGGTTTATTTCTGCTCGCAAACTGATATCTTCTTTTCTTGCTAGTTTATGGAAAGAATTAATAAATTCATGTTCTAAATCCTTGATTTTGTTTTTCGCCATTTCAGCAGCAAACTCACTGAGTAAGTTTTTTGAGTTTGAAATATATTCCAATGTACGGTTGTTTGTATCAGCGGCTGTGAATTTGGAGGATAGATTATCTAGAGTACGAACTGTTTCAATTGCATCTCGGAGGTGCCGTTTCCGTATTTCGGTATATGTGCGCTGTTTGGCAAGTGCATCGGCACGTTTGTCTTGTTCTTTTTTTACCTTATCTATTAATGGTTTGATTAATAATTCTTCTGGTGCTCTGGCTATGTTTTTTCCTGCCATATCAAGCTTATTGTTTATACTTTGAAGTTCTTTACCAAGTTTAAGGATGTTTTTCTTTTGATTGTTAGTGGCATCATCAACAGTGATTTCAATAGAGTCAAGCAGACTGTCAGAGATGTCATGTATTATGTTTGTATTGCTATTAGGGCGTGATATTTGTTTGAATTCTTTATCGATAATCTTATTTATTTTTTTAAATTCAGAGTTGCTAAGTATTTTTTTTATGTTTTTTTCTAAGGAAACTAAATGTTTGTTAATAGCGTCTGCAGAATTTATATTTTTTTTATGGTTTTTTTCACTATTTAACTGCTTTAACGTTTTTTTAACAAATGTTTTTGCCAAAGATAGAGGGTAGCTGCTCTCTAAAATTTCACGTATGCGTTTCTGTAAATTATCTTTTTCTGTACTAAGCGAAATTTGATTTTTCAATTCTTTTTCGCGAGAAATCGCCCATGCTCCGCCTCGTGATGTGAGTTCGTTTTCAAGTTTTTCTAGAATCACATCTGATTCTGAAACATTTATTCTGGCATTTTCATAAGCTAGAGTTTCTTTTTCTGCTTTACTTTCTTGTGAAAAAAGTTTTTTTTCTAACTTAGTTATTTCTTTTTGTGTTTCTAATGTGATGTTTTTTTTATATTCACTTCTAAGTAAGACGCTAAGATCAGCATTCAACGTATCAATGAGATCCAAGCCTAGAAGTTTTTTTATGGCATCACCAAGCGCAAAGCCACCGGTGTCTTCTGCAAGCTCAGCGATTTTTTCACTGTCGAAGAAAAATAGGTCAGAAACACCAATTGGGATGAGTTCATTTAAGAATCCCTGACATTGTTCAGCATTTAATTCTAATAATTCTTTGCCATCTTCTGCTATAGAAAGTTTTTCAATTACTTTTTTTCCGTTAAGCATCCAGTGTCGTTTAACAGTGTAATGTTTAATAATGCCCATATTGGCATAACTAAAAGACAATTGAATGCAAGCAGAGCTTGCTTGAGTTACTGAGCTAGTTGATCTGTGTATCGATTTTTCTAAGAAATTATTATAATCTTTTTGAGAGGAGCCAAAGCCAATCGATTGCTTGCCATATAGGGCTAATCTAACAGCTGTTAATGTAGTTGTTTTTCCAGCACCATTTAAGCCTCCATATAGGATTATGGGTCGTTTTTTGCCGTATTTCACTCTAGGAGTCAGGTCAAATTTATGTTCTCCTTGGAATACTCTGAAATTATTTAAAGTTAATTGCTCTAAAATCATTATGTTGGGACTCTGCTGTATTCCGCTTTAAGCTCTTCTAGTTTGTCTTTCCATGTATTGTTTTTGGCTGATTGAATGTTTCGTGTATTAATTTCTTCGAGTGATTCCCAGTCTTTATTCAAAACGGTTTCAAGCTTTTGCAAAATGCCTTTGCGTTTACCTAGCCCACTGGCTGTCAGTTCAACTTCAATCATCTTCATGATAAGTTCTGCTGGTACATTATGTTTATTACCCAGGGAGTTAAGTAGCTTTGCATCTGGTTCTGTAAAGGCTCCTGCATCATTTTCAATCCATTCTACTTCAGTGTCATATACCTCGGAATAAATTTTAGGTAATGTATCTGCCCAGTCAGGCTCGTTCGGGTCTCTTAACCATTGTTGGCGAATTGCCTGTAATTCTTCAATGGTGAGTATGTCAAAGTTATGGCCGCCTTCTTTGAGTGACTTTTCAATTTCTAATAGTTGCTTAAGCCATTTTTGACGATATTCCATCCAGTATGGGCCAAGGCTAAGTTTGCTATCCATGCTCTCAATTTTGCCTGGTTTACGGGTAGAAATTAAAGTGCCATTTTTGTCTCTGACATCAGTCTTTTCCTTTTTGCTATAATAATGAACTTTACCTGTACGTCTTTTATAGTTGCGATATTGGGACTTTTTATCCGGGGCGGTAGTTTTATGAAGCATATTTCTAAAATTTAGAAGGGGTTTCATCCAAGTGGCACCTGATTCAATCAGACCATGGAGAGCTTTATCTTTTGTTACGACGGTACATGTCCAGCAACCAAATCGTGAATTTCCACAGGATGGTGTGCTCTTATCAATGACTAAGGGGCATTCCCCTTGATTAGAGCCCTTGTATAAATCAAATAAAATTTGGTTGTCGCCACTCCATGGGCAAGGTGCGCTCATTAAATATTGCCATACATCGTCTGCGCTCCAATCAACAATGGGCATGTATGTATATGCGTTTGGTAAAGAATCATGGCGACTAAAGCTTGAGCCTTCTATTTTATGGTTTTGTATTGTTTGTGCTCGACTAGAGCTTTCTTGTGTTCTTGAGCCTAAAACTACAACTACTTCACCAAATTGATCAGCTTTTTCTTTGATGAAACGACTAACAGGATCGATTTTCAATCTTTCTGTGCACCACCGGAATGATTTTGTAGGTGCGGGATAACCGCGGCCTAATAAACTTGTCCAAAATGACTTTTCAGTTAAGGGAGTGACTTTATGAGCACTCATAGGCAAGTTGTTTTGTTTTGCCTGGCTGTTTATTAGTTCTAGGATGTGGTCTATTAAGTCAACGACAACAGGTGTTTCCACAAGTGTATCAGAGGAAACGACATATATTGGTTTGTGTCTTTTTGAAGGGCTTAATTGGAGTATAGCGCTGTAAATAAGTGATAAAATGCATGTCGAATCTTTACCCCCACTAAAGCCAATAATCCATGGCCGTTTGTCACTAGCGTAGAGCTTTTTAATGTTATCAATTAACTCACTTAAATCTTGTTCAGCTATAAATAGTTGATCTAGCATTTTGGCGTGAGTACTATATATAAAGTTATTCTTTTTTTTACTGCTCATGACATAAAAGCCTGCTCGGCCTCTTCTTCTAATGGGTTGAGTGGTATATTTAGGTGTTTTTTTATGTAACTTCCAGTTAAAAGTACATTTATTCTAGCTTTGCTTATGCGCCCATGTATCATGGCGCGACCTTCCCAGTCTTCATTTGCTCTAGCCCAATCAATATATTTAAGTTGTTTAAGTGGTTTTTTCCAGTTTTTTTGATTATTTAGTAATTCATGTCCAATTTGTCCCATTGCTTGCAACATGACGCCGTGAGAGTGGATATATAGTTCTCTTAATTCGGATGAGTTGACTTTTTTACTTAGGGCTAACTGCCAATCTGGCATATTAGAGGCAACCTCATTCCAAAATTGTACGGTCAGTTCCTTTTCTTCTTTGCTGATGAGGTCTTTCAAGCCTTTGTGTAATAGCGCTTTACTAGCATTCTTGATGCCACTAAGTGTAAACAGTTTAATGCTACGGTTAGATATACTAGATTTTTCTAGTTCAGTGAGACGGCTAAATACGTGGACATGCTTTTGAACGTGTCGACTTAGGTCTGAAATAGTGTCACGAAGATCATAAAGTGTACTGATAGAATCGCTAGGGCGTACAGCATGCTTATTGAGATCCGCAAACATTTGCTGGCTTCTAGAAAGACCCTCATCTATGAAAAACAGAACTGATATATTATCATATGCTAATTCAGGGGTTTCTTTAATGGCTTCCTCAATGGCTGCGCGACGATGTTGACCGTCATTGATTAATATTTGTGCTTCCATTGGTATAGATAGTGTTCCGATATTTTGACCATGGCCGGTATCAGACATAGGTTCGAAGTTGACTGCTGAGTCTACAGAAGCGGTGAGGGATGAAAGTGTGTAATTGGATGAATTATTAATTAAATAACTCGATATTTCTGGTATTCTACCTCTATTTAATGATCTTTGTGCTCTTAATTCAGGCGGAACCTCATCTTCATCAAATTTAAAGAGTTTTGGGACTATGCGCATGGGGCACATAGCAATGTAGCATGGTCTTCCTGCTTGGATGCCTCTAACAGCAGGGAATGTATGGCAAAATTCAATGTCGTTCATCTGAGAAAATAGGCAATTTGGAAGTCAATTTATTGTAGATGGAAGTAATAATATTGTCAATAATACCTTCCATTAATGGTTGATTTATTGATATAGAAAAAATTTTAACCTATTGGTCAATGAGGTCGACAATACTCAGTCTTTATACGTTTAATCAGGGTGTTAAAGGGTAAAAAGAAGTGCTCATGATAATAATTATGGATCAAATAATAAAATTGTGGATCGTTTACTAATAAAAACATACAAACTAACATCGGATATAGATCAAGTACCTGAAACAAAAGGTGGTATTTACTACTTTAAGCTTCGATTTCCAAATAACTATGAGCTCGGTTTATGTGATGGTAACGTCGAGCATGACAATAAAATTAATTTGTTGGCTCATATCAATAAATTTAAAAAAATATTAACAGATCAAAATTATTTTGGCGATATTATAGATAATAAGAAAGGGCTTCATTTAAGAAATGGCTTAAAAATAAATGCCGTTTATATTGATTTCAATAAAGTAGATGACCTTTTGTTCAATGTGCTTGATTGTCAAATGGATAATGATCTCATACTTAATATTGTTGAGTTTATGAGAGGAATGTTTGATTCACTGCCTCCTCTTTATATAGGGATGACGGCTGACCAGTCTCTACAAAGCAGACTTAAGCAACATGTTTCTGGAGAAACAGAATTAATTGATAGAATATCCTATTTTCATTTAAGTATGTCAGACCTTACTTTTCATTGTTTGCCACTTCCAGAAAATTATCCGGGTAAACATAGAGAAGTTGAAAAACTATTTCAAAATATATTTAAACCAAAACTTTCACTTGATTAACTTAGGACTTTACAATGGCGACATTACCCAAAAAAGCAATTAAGGATGTATTCACCGCATCTATTGATGGAGTATATGGGCGGTTTAAAACTGCGAGAAGTTTTGAGCTTGATTATTTAATGGCATCTTTCAGAGTTAACCGGCTTAGAGATTTAGAAACTGCTGCAGAAGCATTAGACTTTCAGGCAATTACATTTGATGAACTAATGCAAAGAGATGTTGATTATGATCGGGTTGATAACGAGATAATTGAAGGCTACTTAGAGAAAGATGAGGGTAAAGTTATTTTCTTTCCTCCTCTATTGGTAACTCTCCTTAGTGTAGAGAATGGCAAGCCAATAGAAAAATATTCAAGTGTAGTTGATGAAATAAAAAAGGATAAAAATGACAATCCTATATTGTTAACTAGAATATGGGGCGGGGACAAGTTTAAAGTTGAAATAAATCTCACTGAAGAAAATACGGGGTATCAGATTACATCCGAAGGGAAAATATATAATTATATTCATTATGCTGTAACAGTAAAATATAATCCTGAAGTAGTCAAACTTGTAGTCATCGATGGGCAGCATCGTTTTGAAGCACTGAGAAGAATACACAGTGATCCGAGTAAAAAAGAACATATTGCTGATGTTCAAGTTCCTATATGCTTGTTCTTTTCGCCAGATGCCGTAGTTAATGCTGAAAGTGAGGAAACCATAAAGGTAGATGTTCGGGAATTATTTATTACCATAAACCAAAAGTCTAAAGAAGTAAGCGGACACTTTCTTGATTTGCTAAAAGATAATAGTTTGGCGTCATTATCAGTTAGAGACATAGCAAATTTATGGAAAGGAGATGATAAAAGTGCCCTTTCAATATTGCCAATGCTTGAATGGAATACTAGAGAAGCAAGGCGGGCACATCAAAGACAAAGCGATATTTCTATTACTACAATTTCAATTATCGCAGAGGCATTAAGGAAATATGTTTTTGAGAAGCGATCAGGAGGATTGACAAAAATAATTCTTAACTTGTCTGCAATCCCAAAATTTGAAGAGTTAAATGGTCCTGATATCAGTAGTATTGAAGAATCAACGTTCTCTCTTGATCAGGCGCCAATTCTAAGAAAACAGATTAGCAGATACATAACGCCTGCAATAGATGTGTTGTTAACAAAGCCAAGGCCGTATAAAGAATTGATAGATTTGTACAAGGGGCAGGTTCAAGCGCTTGACGAAAGAATTTCGAAAGGAAGTACGTCAGCAGCGACGTATAAAGAAGATATTTTATATCAATTTAGGTCATGTAAAAGCAATGATAGTGATAGCATAAAGACCGAAGAAAATGATTTTTTAGCGCCGTTTGAAAGTGCATCACAAGCTAATGAAGATAGATTCTATTTTTTAAATATATTTCAACAAGCGTTATTTAGATCTTGGGCCGAATTATGTAAAAAATTAATCAAATATGAAATTGAGCCGAAGTTCATAGCTGAAAGTATGGTCGATTCATTTGAATTAATTTGTTTTGATGAGAAAAAAATGATGTTTTCGCCTCATAAAAACTATATGCAGATATTGATTTATAAAAAAGAATCCACTGCGGTAAATGTAAGTAAGATAGTGAAGGAAGGCCTTTCAAACTTGATGTTATCTACTTTTATCAAAGAAGACGTCTTGAATTCTTTTGTAAATAAAATAGTAGATCTTGCTGATATAAGTGATATAACAGAATTGAAAGCAGATGTGATTGAGCTTTCTAAAAAATGTAAAGCTAGCTATTTTGTCGAATATATTAGAGCAATTAAAACTGATATTTCTGATAATTGGCAATATAAAGATTATGACATGCAAATAAAAACATATTTAATGGAAAAGCAAAATAGTGATGCTGAAGCTCAAAAAGAATTTGATGTTAAGATTGACGAGCTGTCAGAGGATAGGATCTCTTTAGCAAAGGACGAATATAGTAATTTATTATCGTTAGCGACAAATGAGCTGTTTTCTTGATTAATGAAAACAGCATTGGAGTATGGGATGCCGAAAATTTCGACAAAACATTTTCCGCACTATTGGTTAGGCGAGATGATTTAGAGGCATATTATTCTATAGAGGAAGACATAGATGCACCTCAGGATATATATATTGTAGAACCTAACGGGTATGAAATAATAGAACTTCTAGTTTGTTACATTAGTTTATTGTCAGGTAAAGTGAGTATAATTGTTGATAATGATTTTAGTTTTGACTATGGACGGTTTATAGCGTCAATTAATGGTGGAAATATAGAAGCGGCTAAGGATTGTGTAAATAAAATAAAAAAATATATACCGCTCCGATTTAAAACGTTTCATGATATAAATAATTACATATTGTTTTTTTCAGAAAAAATTATATGGGAAATGTTTAGCCGTACGGCGTATGTGGCAAATAATAATTCAGATATGGAGAGATCTGATCTGAGGCTTAATAGTGAGTATGTTGATGTGCTGTCTTTGGTCTTAGATGCGTCAATTCAGGTGGAGTCAGTTCATCCTAATATTGATTTAAAATATAAGGTTGCTATTTCTAGTCTTAAAAAGCTGCTTATCAATATAAAGTCAGATGATAGTAGCAAATCATTTTTTTATATGTCCTTATATTTTTTTGTCTTGTCAAAGGTAAATTGTTTGAAGAGTTCTTATGGTGCATCTGTATTGCTTATGTTTAGGGCGATTGAGTGTTTCTTTATTAGTCTAGGCTTTAAGGAGGGTTCGTTAGTGAATGTAGGTGGAGAGGTTCGTTATTTTGATGATAATAATAGCGATGTGTATTTGGGTGGCTTGATAAAGAAATTACCACGACTTCAAAATATAATTTTTGATAGAAATACAAAAGACTTTATATTTGACTTGAAGGCTGTAAGAAATAAAATGTATTTAACGCACGGAATATATAATGTCAAGTCTGAGTTTGTTGAATTGACTTTAAATCGAGTAAGAGAGTTAATATCGAGATATGATGAAAGTAATAAATGGAATAATATTATATCGAATATACTAAACTCATTCGAATTTAATGGGAATATGTCGCTCGAATCTGAGCGTGTTTTCTCTAGTTATATTTCGAAAGTAGAAAGAAAGCAAGGTTTTTCATAGTTATGGAAAAATAAACTATGACAATTTTCAGGTTGAATTACAGAGTTGTTGATTGCCCTCGTATTGGAATACATGAGGACGAGAAAGAGCGCTTTTGTTCCTGGTTTATTAAGGAAAGATCAATGGGTTAAGTTGGACGCTAGCTTATATTATGGTTCTGAAGTTCCTGAACAGCTGCCTCTTCCAGATCTAACAACCAGTGTTTTTGAGTTTATAGTCTCTAACAAAGCGTTGGATTATTTGAGGCCGATAATTGGTCGGTATGGTGAATTCCTCCCAATTTCAGTAGATGGGAATGATTATTATATTTTTAATTTGTTAAATTCAACTGATGCGATTGATCTATTTAATAGTAAAAAAGAACATTTTGACGGCATAGAAATTGGTGTAGAAAAGTGCCTTTATAGAACATAAAGTGAAGGGTTTACATGTATTTAATTCATCTTATGCATGAATATGTATATAAATACTGCACTGAAAAGTTTAAAGATATTATAGAGGGTTCTGGACTTTCATCTGGATGGGAGTTTCTTGAAGATTTGAGAGAGGTCGTTTAGTTGACAATGGGTAGTAAGGGTTCGTGTTGTACATTGGCCTAACGATTAAAGTAAAAATATATCTAAAATATAGGATGTTATGACTGAAATTATAAAAGGGATAGTCAGTAATTTTCATGAGCGTTATGAAAGTCATGGTGGTGGAAGAAACGCTACGTTACATACTGAGTTTTGGCTGATTCTTCATGATGGAAGCGAGAAAAAATTTCATTTTGAAAATCAGAGTTTAGAAGTAAAAAACAAGCATGAAATAACCCTTGTTTTTTATGGCGAAGAGCTAGTGGGTTATGTCAATTTTAATTCACTGAAATATGTGTCTTTAGCTCAAGACGATTTCATGAGTGTGCTTATTGTTTCAGCGGCAACAATTTTTTTCTTATTGGTTTTAGATAAAATAAACATTGCTGTGTTCGTATTTGTAGCCGTTTCTTTATATGTAATTTTAAAAAACAAATATTTTAGTCGAAGCAAGAAGTATGAGAAGATAATAAGTGAGTGTTTAAATAAAACAAATTAATTTTTTAGTAAAGGGTGCCATCATAGATGCAGCTCTTAGTTGTTTTATTCTGTTTGTAAATTCTTGAATTTCCATTTTTATATCCATAAACCCGAATACTCCCCTGTCTGTTTGTGCAGTAGACGCGGTTATTAGTTTCTGATAAATATTTCTCGACGGCTTGTTTCATAGGATGTTTATATTTTTTGTTAACGCCAGCAGAAATAATTACCCGCTCCGGTGATACAACATCGAGAAAATCATCAGTGTAGCCATTATTGCTACCATGATGTGATGCTTTTAATATGTCTACATCGAGCAAATCTTTATAGTTGTTAACTAGCCATGTTAATTCAGATTTTTCAGCATCACCTGTAAATAACATAGAAAAATCTTCATAGTCTAATCGCATAACAATTGAATTTAGATTTTCATGTTTCATACAATCAGCGCGATCAGGTAAAGGAAATATCGTTATTTTAACACCATCTACAGTATGAACTTCAGGGGTGCTACTTAAGTCTTGTATGGGTACAGATTGTTCAGAAAGAGCCTTTAGTACTTTGTTAAATAACTTTCTTTCCGTACATTTTTCAGTCACCCCAATGAATTTTTTAATGGGTAACTTATAAATAACATCATCCATTCCGCCGAGATGATCTTTATGGCGGTGAGTCATTATAGCAATATCGAGAGATTCTATACCCATGTCTATCAGGTAGTTCGAAAACATAGCGCCAGAGCCAGCATCTATCACAATCCATTTTTGCTTGTTGGGCGTGCGAATAACGATTCCATCAGCCTGCCCTACATCTATGACCTGTATGCGTACAGATTCTGCATGAGCAAGAGATGAAAAAATGAATAAAACTATAAAGAAATATGATCTCATAATGTGTTTGCTTTAGTAGAAGGTAGGTCCAAATATATTTGGACTAAATATCTGTATGTTTTTCATCACCTGTCACCTGCCTGAAATACTCATCATCTTCCTCATCCGTATAGCCATCATCAAAGCGTTGATCTTTGGGTAACATCACTGGGTCAGAGTCAACGACGAACAAGTATATTTCTGTAAAAATTGCCGGGCTAATATCGAGTAGGTTTTCAACATCTATTAAAGTTAAACCATTAATGGCACTTAAGATGTTACCGGAGGTAAATTGTAAAATAGATTCATCGCGTATGTCATCGGGTGCGGGAACAGGCTCAACATAAACCGGGTCAAGGCTAGCTCGAAGCACTAGCTCAACTTTACCAGATACATCCATCACGATTGGTCGCTTAATTGTACCGAGTGTGCCTTTAACACCAATAATACGCACATTAGTCGCCGTAATATCCGGGTCAGTAATATCCGCATCACCCAGCCCTAAATAACTGCCATCTGCTGTAAAGAGGTTGGCGGTGCCGGTGCCATTGCTAAAAAAGGCTTCGGTTAGATTTTGTTGTAATTCGATATGGTTAATCAAAACATCATCGGTGGTTTCAAAATTAAAATTGCCGGTATCGGTTGCGCCATTAAATATATTGTTTAGCGTAATGTCACCACCTGAGTTTTTAATATTAATGTCACCGTTATTTGCATTCGTCGCCTCAAGAAAACGCACGCGTGTATCAATATGCGAACTCATGCCGATACCGTTAGCCGCATTCAGTTTAGCGGTGTCAGCTATTATGTTGGCTACATCATCACCGTTGACATCAATTAATTGATCGGCTGCTGTTAGGGTGATGGTATTAGCCGCAGTCAGTTGATTAATTGAAAGGTTACCGTTATTTGTCGATACGGTTATTGCATCAGAAACCGCTGAATCGTTTAACGTTAACGCCTGGTTATTTACCAGCGTAGCGCGGTTGCCATTTAACCCGATGGCCGTAAATAAATTATTTTCGGTTAACGTGATGTCAGCATTATTGGCGTTGATATTGGCATTGCGTGTCGACACAACTTGGGTGCCAGCAGACTGCGTGATATTGCCCGCTGTGGTGAGGTTAAAGTCACGGGTATTGATGTCTTGCAGAATAATACGGTTTGCATCATTAATCGTGGTGTCTTGTGCATTGACGATCGTTAAGCGATTAAAATCATTAGCAGCATGGGTCAGATTAATATCTGAACCGGCTGCATCTAAAATACTCGTGCCAGTTACCCGTAAAGCACCCGTGCCATTTAATATGCCACCTGCTGTGGTTGTGGCACTTAAGTTAGCGAGTACACCTGAGAGTGTGATTGCATTGTTGGTGCTTACGTTCAGTGTATTAATGGTGCCGTTAACCGATACCGGGCCTAATGCGGTAATGTCCAAGGTGCCATTCACCATCGCACTGATTATGCTTAGGTTATCGACATCATTGATTTGCACATTATTTGCTTGAGTGATATTGATGTTTTCTAAATCTACCGGATTAGTCTGAAAATCCACATTACCAGATGCGCCGGCATCCAGTGTGGTGTTGTTAGTGACTAAGAGATTAGCGGTGCTTTGAATATTACCGGTTGTGGTTGCGATGTTAGCATTTAACAGTTCACCTTCTACACCAATCGTGCCGGTTGCGGTTACGCTTAAGTCTATTGTGTTACTGGCATTATTATTCACCGCAATAACATTGATACCACCGGTTGTATCATTTAGTTGCACAACACCACTGTCGGTGATGGAGACCGCGCCAACAAAATTATTGTTTTGAGTGAGTGTTATGTTATTGGCTTGTAGGGCACTGGTTCCGTTTACAATTAAGTTGCCTGTTTGTAATATATTGCCGCTGCTATCTAAACTTAAGATATTACTAACGTTTAATGGGCCTAATAAAATATCGGATGTGTTTTGTAAGTTAACGCTGTTTACCGAGCCTGTCGTGCTGGTAATATTAATGATGCTTTGTAAATCATTACGCAGTGCGCCAGTAAAATTCGCAAAATTAACCGAGCCACCATTTTGTAATATCAGGTTGGTTGCACCGGTGACCACCAGTGGTGAATCGGTAATATTAGACAGCGTACTCGCAGCGCCACCGATGCCAGTGGTAATATCTAGGCTGCTCATATTACCGGCTATATTTAGGTTATCCATTTCATTTATTTGAACACTACCGGCAGCGGATATTTGTAAGTTATTAAAATTATGGGTGCTGCTATTAAGCGACAATGCATTGGTGCCGGTATCAAAAGTCGCGTTATTGGCAACAGTAATGCCAGCGGTTTCAGATACACCACCTTGTGCAATGACATTTAAATTATTCGTGTTACTTACACCGTTAAGTACCATGGCATTGCCGCCATTATTTATACTTGCATTGGTGGCATTATTAATTTGTACATTGGCTAAATTATTAATAGGGTTATTGGCCATCACGGGGTCAAAAATATCACCGGCCGCAGAGAGCACAGTGTTACCCGCATGATTAATTCCATTGTTTTGAATAATGTCACCGTTATCGGCGGTTAGGGTTAAAGTGCTTGCATTGCCCAGCGTAAAATTATTCAGCGTCACATTTTGATTAAGGCTGCGAAGGCTTAAGTTACCGGCAACGCCCAAGCCATTTTGGTAATTAATGCCGCTTGTGTTGACCACATTGATATTGTTAATTTGCCCAGTATTAGCAATATAATTTAAGGTGCCGTTTAAGGCATTATTGTTAGTGAGTGAAATGCTTGCACCATTGGGGACACGAAATTCTGAAATGCCATTTCCATTGCCGCTGCCATTATCATTAATGGTGACAATACCTGCCGTGGTAATACTACCCGCCGCATTTACATCTAAGTTTCCGCCTACGGTCATTGCGCCGAGTGTTGTACCGGCGACATCTATATCATTAATCACCGCATCACCACCCGTATTGGTGGAAATGCGGGTTACTGAATTATTGTTAATATTTACGGTGAGATTATTGGCATCGGCGAGTGTGACATTTGCGCCATTACTAATATCAATCGGGATGGTATTGAAATCATTCGCGCCATTGTTAAGGTTTATATCGCCAGTGGCCGATAAGGTTGTGGTGCCTGCAATGGTTAAAATACCGGGGCCAGTAATGGTGCCATTATTGGCATTCACGGTGAGGGTGCCTGTTCCCGCACGGGTGGTAATATCACCGAGCGTGGCACTGTTTTGTACAGTAATAGTGACGCTGCCATTCGGTAAAGGTGCGCTGGCACCCAATTCAACCACAGGGTCAAAACCCGAACTTGCGGTTAATGCGGGTATGCGCGTGTCTATGCTGGCACTCGCCGATTGAATGTAATTGACGCCGCTGGCAGTAAAGTTGCCGCCTTGTAAATCAATGTCATTGTTAATGCGAACCGTGCCCCGGCCAGCGGTGCCCGATTGGTTCGCGCCGCCATTACCACCCCAGTCTGCTTGCAGTGTTAAATTTAAAATATCTACATCAGGCACAAAAGGAGAGTTACCATTGTCGCTATCAGAATCAAAAATGCGGCCATTAATAATAACATCTCGATGGGCGCGCAGCGTTAAGGAAGATGCGTTGTCAGAATTGGGTGCGGTGGTGGTACCGGCATTGTCGTAATCAAGATCAACCGCAAGCGTGATGTCGCCAAAGCTATTATTGGCCACGGCAGAGGTTTCAAGGTTCGGGTCTATTTGTGTGGTGCCCGTGCAGGCAGCGCCGACACATCCAATTGGGGTGTTAACGGTGACGGTATTGACGTTGGTTTGGACGGTGATGTTTGCGCCTGCGACTAGAGCGTTTTGTAATCTTGTAATACCAAGAATTGATGTATTGGCTGTTGAAGAGAAATTAGGGCCGACTGGTCCACCACCGATATTAGAGTCGATTCCACTCTGAATTACCAAACTAGCCGGATCAATCAACCACTCACCATGTAATCCATTATTGGCATGTACATCTATGTTTGGATTTAAATCAACATACTGATGACTTGAGGTTTCAATAAGACCGCCATCACCACGCTTTATTCCACCTGTTGCGCTTAAGTCTCCATACACACGGCTGGCTTTTTCAGACCAAACTATAATTTGTCCACCGTCGCCATCTTCTGTGGCATTGGCTTCTATTCGAGTGTCTTTACCCATAAAAACCGCATCCGCATTTTTCAAGCTTGGGTCTTTGCCTTGGTAGCCGCCCCCAATGTAAACATGGCCGCCACCGTTTGCACCTGAGGCATTTATATTGGCATTATTCGTCAGGGCAACGTGATTACCCAGCACCTTAACCTCACCGCCAGTGCCATTTTTGTTTGAGCGGGCAGAGATGGTGCTGTTACCGGTTAGCAGCGTTGTATCATTAGCATCAAAACTAACCTTGCCGCCATTTCCATTTTGGCTATCAGCATTAATACTGCCATTGTGCTGTATCGTGTTAGCTTTATAGCTCACGCTGCCTGCATCACCCTTATCGTTAGATACATCAATCCCACCTAAATCACTAATACGCCCATCACTGCCGGTTAAATAAACAACCCCTTCTTGTTCAATAAATTGAGTTGCCTGATTGCTTTCATCTCTGGGGTTAAGGCTGGTTTTTATATCACTGGCTTGTTGTGCGGTTAACACGACTCGACCACCGTGCGCTTCAATTAAGCCAGAGTTGAAAACTTCAGTTGAATCCAACTCTAAAATATTAGCTAAATCGTCTGGGCTAACGGAAATATTAACGTGGGTATAATCTGTAAAGTGAACAGAAATGCGGTGACCCGCGGCAAGGTTAACCAGGCCGAAATTGGCAACCAGTAGGCCAGAATTTTTAACCTGCTTGCCCATTAATGCAAGTGTGCCGCCATCAATAACTTTTAATGTGCCTTCATTAGCAATGAGGCCGCTGGTATTTTCAAGTGCTTGAAAATCCAGCTTTCCGTTCATAAAATCGTTTGGGTCTATATCAAGTGCTGCGGCGAATAAACCACCGACATTAACATTAGCGGTTGGCCCAAAGAAAACACCGTTTGGGTTAGCGATAATCACTTGTCCATTGGCATTAATCGCGCCTTGAATATGAGATGGATTAACATCCATTATGCGATTTAATACGATAGCTGAGCGATTAGGTTGTTGAAAGTTAACGGTTTCATTTTGCTGAATATTAAAGCTATCCCATTGGATGGCTAGGTTAGAACTGTTTTGTTGTATGTTGGTGATGGTTCCGCTGTTACCAATTGAGCCAGAGCCGCCAACTATATTTCCGCCTTCGGGGTTGGCGAAGGCTGAATGTGAAAAAACGAATGGCACCAAAAAAACTGGCAGAGCATAATTACATAAAACTGCGCGAATATGTTGCGTGAGTTTTTTATAGTGGTTCGTCGATTTCATTCTAACTTTTAGTGCTTAGTTTTTAGTTAATATTACTGCGCGGGCTTTAGAGCCGTCAGATACAATAAGCACTAATGTTCCATCGGTGTCGCCTTCAGTCCATGCTAAGCCAGTATAGGTACCAGCAGTGATTGTACATAATGTACCGCTACTATTAATCGTTACATTGTAAACATTAACACTGGTGTCGGCTGCTGAGATACTTCCCGTGAAGGCACAATCTAAAGGCGCCTGGTCACTACCAGATGTTATTACTCCGGTTGCGTCAAAATTTAAATCCATTTGAGAACCAAACGTATCAAATGTCCCTGTCCAAGAGCCTAGCAATCTACTGTTGGCGGAACCTTTAGCGTATAAAGATGTAGATGATGTGAGGTTCATCGTACCATCAGTTAAAGTATTAACTCCGCTGTCAGTTCGACTAAAGTTAATTGATGCTGATTGTGAAGCAACAAATGTCCCATTATAACTTATGTTATTTAGCATCGAATCACTAGAGTATCGCTCACCTGTACCTGATAAGGCTAAGTCAGTAACTGTAAGGTCGGCATTAAAGATTTGGGAGTTACCTACTGTCTGGGTTGAAAAGAGCATGAATCTATTATTGTAAATAATTCCCTTTTCTTCTATGCCGTTAGCAAGTGTTTCACCACCTGTTATATTGCCAGAATAAATACCATTCGGTGATGCGGTTGTGCTACTACCACTACCGCCGCCACTACCACCACATCCTGATATAATTGTTGTGGCTAGTGTTATAACTGTTAAATTTTTTATTAATTTCATTTAATTTTCCTGATTTAATTTGTGTAAAAAGTTACCAATTAATTGGAGGTAGTGACAAAAGCTCTTTGATGCTTTCATCAAAATCATTGTCACTGAATTGTTTAGGGTCGCTGTTAGGGTAAGCTGAATCTATAATTTTGAATCTAAAGCCTTGCCTAGTTATATCAATATCTGGATAAGTAAGCTCAATTAAATGAATGGGTATTGATACATCTAGTTTAGGGCAATTATATTTGTCCATGAGTTTTCTAATTGCTGTAGACGGAGATAAGCCATCACTTAATACCCAGGTCTTGAATTCTTCATATGACTCTTGAGGAATTGTAGAAATAGGCTTAGTTGAAACAAAAAATAGATCAGGCTTAGAGTCTTTAGTCATGTTACCACCTCAAATCTTTTTTGTTTTTGCACCAATGTGCAGCGGCATCTCTCCAGTTACCTTCGGGATAACCAGTGTCCTTTACTTCTACGTGTTTGTAACCAAGGCTTTCCATTAACCCTTTCGACCATTCTTTTTCAATTTGATGAGGTGCTTTTTTAGCTTTAATACCCATTTGAATACGTAATAAATTATCGTTGATATATTTATTTAAAATATTGCTTGTCCCATAAATGCGTTCCATTGCTACAATAAGTTTTCTTATTTCTTCGTGTGCTCTGAAATTTTGCACATAAACTCTAATTTGGTCGTTATTTGGATGGTTTGCGTATGACCTGACATCCCATGATATATATGGCCAACCAAACATTGGGTGTCTCTGTTTATAAAAACCACGGATGTACGCTGCTCTGGTACCTTGAAAAGTAACAATATACTCTTTTTCTGTCGGGTCATGATCTGTTGGGAATATGCCATTTTTTTGATGTTTTGCAGAAATGACCAGTCTATCTTTTTTAACTTCAACGGAGTTGAATGATACCTCGAACCAGTTGCCATCAGATGGTATTTGTATAATTTTTTTGGCTTCTTTGTTTTCGATCATCTCATTTAATGGGTCGATAAGATCGTCAAAGGTGTTTTGTTTATCCTTCTTCATAAGAGATAATTTATTTTTAATAAAATCTTCATTTGACACGATATATATCCTCCATGTTTAACATTAACCGTAAGTGATTTTTATTCGACATAAAATTGTACATCTAAAAAAAACAGCATAGTAAAAGGGATTAGTATCAGAATAATGACAAATATATTCCACTTTAAAAGTGGCTTTATAAAATTAGCAATACTTAATAAGAAAATTGAAAGTGCAATGCTAAATACTAATGACATCGAAGCAAATGTGCCGATACTTAAATGCTGGGTTATAGACTCATTTTGAATTGAAGTAGTATAAGTTGTGCTAGCTAACACAATGGCACCACTTAAACTGTAAAAAAACTTAGCATAGTTAAGGCGTTTCATCATATTGCCTTAAACCTAATTTAAAAAGTGTTGTTGCTAATTCACGTCTACGTTTTTTGCCTTCACTTGATGATGGGGCATAATAAAAGTGCCCTGTACCTCTTTCCATCTGGCTTTGTAATTTAAATGCAGATAGTGCTACTTTATAGTAAGGCATTCCTGCGTATAAGGGGTCATCATGCTCTGTTAGATTGATGACAATGACTTTTTTTATATTGGGTAAGTTTTTTAAGGTATTTAAAAAACGTTTACTAATAGGTGAGCCAATTAAAACTAGATGGTCAACCACAGTATGTCGTCGGGCATAGATAGCAGCTAATTGTGCCGCAGCCAGTGAGCCAAAAGAGTAACCGATTAGGTTGAATTGACAGCCAAAGCCCTTTAGTTTTCTCAGTCTCATTGGGAAGCGGGGCATTTCTTCACTTAATGCCCTTACACCTAAAACGGCATCTGTTATTTTTCCTGATGACCATTTCTTTGAGTCCACATATTGTGCGCTTCTAATGCCTTTTTCTCTGAATGCAGTGACCATGTCTTTTATATATTTGCCATCAAGCCCTGCGCCACCAAAAAATACGGTACCTCGAATAATAGAGCCGGGTAAAAAACAGCAGGCGTCTTTAATTGGCCCTAAAGGTATGGATTTGCCTGGTTCCTGTTTTTCAATGTCACACTCTAATGGCATGGTTACTTCCCTGTTATATCATGTTGCGTTAATTTCGATGTTTTAAAATTAATGCCTAATTTTTCGATTTAGGGCGCGGCTATTATTTGTATTAAGCATGCTCTGTTAGCCCTATTTGATATTTATTGTTTTTATCTGTCGTATCCTACCAAACCCCTAGCTGTAAGGCTATAAAGCTCTTTAATTATGGCCTTTTATTGCGAAGAAATACGTGATTTACGCTTTTACTAAACAGATTAAATGGGTATTTTGAATAGTTCAGGCAATAGCGCTTCAGCCTTACCGAGATATTCCTCTTTAAATGATGGGTTGGGTGGCATCATGGGGTCTAAATTAATGTATATGGTTCTGGCTCCGGCATACTCAGCGGAGCGTACAAAGTTGGCTGCCGGATATACCGAGCCTGATGTGCCAATGGAGATAAACAGGTCACAATCACGCAATGCGCGTTTTACTGTCCAGTCTCTTCCGCCGGGTATCATTTCACCAAATAGCACAATATCAGGTCGCAATGGGCTGCCACACTTAAGGCAACGGGGGGCTTCATTTTGATGCGCATCATCATCGTTATAGGCTAATAAGTCGCACTCTGGATTTGAGCATTTGGTGAGGTGGATGGAACCGTGCAAATTAATCAGGTTTTTACTCCCTGCGAGTTTATGCAGACCGTCTATATTCTGGGTAATCAGGGTAAATTCCTGCGATGCATCGAGGCTTTTTTCCAGTTTAGCCAGCGCCTTATGGGCAGCATTGGGTTTGGCTGATTTTAACTCGTCTCTTAATGGGCCAAATAATGTCCAAATGTGTTCTGGGTGGTCGTTTAAGCGATCAGCATGTCCGTATTCCTCGACATCGTATTTTTCCCATATACCGCCTTGACCACGATAGGTATGCAAACCGGATGCGGTGGATATGCCCGCACCGGTGAGAATAACAATATGCTTGTATTGTGAGAAATCAATTTTTTTCATAGTGCTTATCTCTAGTTAAAACTGATACTGAAAATCAAATACGATTTTCAGTCTATCATCCGGTGCGCTGATACTATCGATACTAAATTTATCTTTTAGGGGAAATGCAAATTGCAGGTTGCCATGTATATGCCTGCCAATATCATATTGCAGGCCGAAACCCGCATCAACCAGTGTGCCGGTGACATCATCGGCTTCAGATGTTGTATTTTGAATGCCGCTAGCCGCATCAATGAAAAACAGAGGTTGTAATTTATGCGAAATATTATGCACCCGTAACCAATCTGATTTAAAGAGTTCCGGTGTATTAAACACCCACTCAGTGCCCAGATATAAAGATGAATCGGTTGAGAATTGATTAACGGGGTAAGCGCGAACTTTGGTGGGTGAGGCCAATGCATTTTGCTCGGCAGAAGGTAATGCATTACCGGAATATTGAAATTCAGTTTTAAATAATAATCGGGTGCGAGTATCAAACCAAGGCAGTGGCACGAATGTCATCAAAGTATAGTCAGCATTAAATTTAGTGTATTTCGTATCTCTTACGCCGGCACCTTCCAGAAACTCACCGCTGCTCAGTGTCATTGAGCCTAAATGTAAGACTTTTCCTTTACTATTTAACTTATCAAAACGCGCAGAAAGGCGGAGGTTGCGTATATCATCATCCAGCCCCAGATTACCAAATTCATCACTCTCTAAAATAGTGCGAGTAGAATCACTTATCAGGCTAAACCAGATAGACGATTCCCGGCTGCGTTTAAAGGTATAACTGAGATCAATGTTAGTTTGCTCAGTTTTACCGGTGATACCTAGCTGGCTGATCGTGCCAGATGCATTTTGAGTCTGATCTAAAATAAACTGATTGGTGGAAGCGGAGAGTGATAAATACCAACGTGGACTGTATAAGGGTATACGGTAGCCGAGTTGGCCATAGGTTGAGTTATCGGGTGAAGATGATTGTAATATTGAGAGATTTAACTGGTCAGCAAAACCCGTTGGATTGTTCCAGTAAAATTCAGCAAAGCCTCTATATTGGCCGGTGAGTTCTGAGCCGTGATTATCCAGTCGGAGTGTGCCTTCAAGGGCTTTTTCTTGCACGGCATTTAAAGCCAAACGAGAGTCACCCACTTGATCGCCTTTGGTTATGTTGCCATTAATACTCAGGCCGGGGTAATCGTTAACCAGATAACTGCGCTCATCAATGTTTTTAAAGGTAACCGGTACGGTGAGAATATCATCGAATACACGGGTGATGATATTGCTGTTATAGAGCTGATTGTTTTCTACGGTAACCCCGCCCAATGTACTGGGGTTGACTGTGAAAATAACAACCCCATCACGTACAACCTGTCGCGGTAATAAAACGGTTGCCAGCTCTAATCCGCGGCTGTGATAGTAATCATTTACTTTTTCTGCAATGCCCTCAATCTCAGTAATGGATAAACCGCGTTTGTTTTTTTGTTCTCTCACTAGGTATAAAAAGTTTTGTAAATGAGCATCGCCAATGTGCTCATAGTTTCGCTCTACATCAAACTTGTTAAGCAGGTTGGCAATGTCGGCCAGTTCTTTTTTGCTGTAGCCATACTCTTCTATTTCATTTTCACGCATGATGGCAAAGCGAAGGCGTTCGATATAGGCTTCAACTTCAAGCGTGCGAATACCCAGTTCAGGAAAATTTGCTATGCCCTGTACACTAATTTTTTTAACCCATAAACGCGGTCCGATACGTTCATCTGGATTACGGTTATTAACACTGCGAATATTGTAGTTTTCAAAGACAGACTTTCCATGAAGTGAGGGTGCTTCTTCAACGGTGGGCATCTCGACAATGCCAGCGTAAATGACCTGACTAAACAGGCTGAGAAAAATAATAGAACGTAAATGCTGCAACGGATCAATCCTTAGATAAATTATGATGCCTTACCTGGCTTCTATGATGATTTTTAATATTATTATTACGGTAGAGTATACCTACGAGAACGGCAAAACCTAATAACATGCAGCCGAGTATGATTAAAAAAAATGACATTAAGTTTTGCCCTGTTAAATGGTGTAATAGCAAGCGATTATTTTTAGGCTTGTCTATATGGTCAAATGGTTGTATTTGTTAAATTTATAGTATTAATTGTAATGATTTTATTTGATTCATGTTTTTTTGGCTCTAGCATCAGTTGTGATTTTTGGAATTTCATTTTTAGGTGAATTATCTTAAAGCAGATAGAAGCATGGTATATTATAAAATATGGCGGGTTTTGAAGTGATGTGCATAGGTTTTATTGGCTTTTTTATAATGGATTAATGGCCAGATCTTTTTCAAAACTCATACCCGTAAGATCGCTATCTTCTATTAGCTGTTTGAACTTATCGCTACAGAATATATTACTCCCTCTGTCGTAGTTTGTTTTAAACAGAAGAATGTCATCTGATATTTTTTCGTGCTTAAAGCATAATGATTGAACGCCAATTTCAATACCATCTACAATTGCTTTTTTACTGCTCGTTTGATCAATAGCGGTATCATCAATGTATTTCATTATATTAAATAAATAATATGATTTTGAGTCAATGTTGATGTCTAACATTTCACCATAATCTTTTAGGTGGGTTGAGAGTATATCGTATGCCTTTTGATTGAAAATGAGAAGATTAGGCATCCATCTTGAGATGTCAGGTGAAATTATTGAACCACTATCTGATGCAATAAACTTAGCGTCAACCGTATTCCAGATATCCTTTATGCTTGTGCCAAAATGCTGAGGCGTAAAATCCTCGCCGAGTTTAGTGATAAGCTCATATTCATCTAGCGTGAACATCATAAAATCATGAAAATTAATTGAAATTCGATATATATTTTTCATGCTCTTATTCTCTATTCTGAGAGGTAAAGTCAGACTGCCCCTTCTTGGTTAGTATTCTCTCGCTTAATTGTACGGTAAATCGCTGTAATTTTCCTTCAATAATGCTTAAGCGTGCTTGTAAGTCTTGTATTGAAGATGAAGAAGCGATTAGGTTGTTTACCCAGGCCGCATACAAGTTGGTGTGAATATGCCTGTGACCAACAGCATGAGCATGTACTGTTCCCTTTGCGTGTTTATGTTTTTTAGGTAGCCAGCACCCATTATCTGGGTCATTAATGCCATAGCGCATATTATCTGTAAAATGTACATTGTGAATGCTTCTGGGTTGCTTAGGGTCTATTCTCATAGAAAATAGTATAAATCTGTTTGCAGAATGTGCTTCTTGTCTTGAGCAAATTATATGGTGGGCTTCCCAATTTGAATTGGGCTTGAATTTTCCACTTGCTGTGAGGTTTTTAGCTAATATACTTGAATTATCATTTGGATTTGTTTTTGATGCTTCTAATGCTCTTTCTTTTATACCGGAGGAGCTTGCTTTTGCTCTGTATTCATTTAAGCGCATCTGTAATGCTGACATATTATTCAGTTTTGCAATCTCCTTTACTCTAAATTTAAATTCCTTTCCTGTGATGTCTTCTCCATTTTTTAATGCTTTTTCATTTTCTTCAAGAAGCTCGCTTGAGCGCTTAACTGCATTTTCAAGCGCAATATCTAAAGAGTTTTTAAAGTGAAGAGTTTGGACTAATTCAGATGGTTCTAATTGTTTCATGGTTTCCCTACTGTGTTTTTTTAGTTTTGGTTGTATTGTGGTATGAGATAATTTATCTAGAGTTAAGTGATAGAGCTAACCTGATATTGGGGCAGATATTATCAAACGTGGATTTAAATTTATTCATGTTTTATGGCTCTAGCATTAGTTGTGATTTCTGGAATTTCTTCTTTGATTTTATCTAAAAGCATCTCAGCCCATTTTTTAGGCTTGGTTCTTTCAAAAATATTATTTTCTGCTGAATCTTGGTCTGTTGTTTTTTTTGTGGGACGAGGGTGACCTATTCTTCGAACATCCTTGGATTTAAAAAAAAGTATGGCTTTAAATCTATGGTTATCATTTTTCCAGTGTACATTTTTGAGTGGCCATCGATTATTAGCCGTTGTTAATTCGAGCAAATTTTCGAAATCGGTGTTTTTCATGTTTGATAGATCGTTATTATAAGTCAGAGCGGTACATTGCCCACTTTCATTTGGTTTTAGTTCCATTTCAAGAAGATATAAGTATTCTTTATCCTTTTTCAAGCAAATTTCTACTATTACAACTTGTCTTGGCCTATTGGTGCCATTGTCATTTATGAAGTGCCATGTATATCTTTTAGATTCCATAAGTGGGAATAACGAAATACTGACGTTTTTTAAGACAATTGAATCAGAGAGTCTTCGAGTAGTGATGGTCCATTTTTTAGTGTGAATTAACTCCTTTAGATGTTCCATGGCTTCAATAAAATGAGTGAGAGAACGGCTCATATCTGGCAGATTAATGTCTGTAGATGAAATGCCTGTGTTTCCCTCTGCATCTTTCGAGTAAGAGCCCTCTTCCGTTGAAAGTGTATCAGTCGCATCAGTGTGATTTGTAATATTGGGTGCGTCTTTTTCTTGGTATTCATGCTGACGAGGAAACGTTAAGTAACGCATGGCAGAAAATCGATCGCTATATTGGTGAATAGCTAGCCGTCTTATTCTTTTGTCGGCAGGTTTGTCTTCAATTAGTGGGTCATCGTCTTCATCTCGAGTGGGGATATCATCTGAGCCATGGTTTTTCGTTGGTTTGCTTCCGGTGATGATTTTATTGGTTTTGTACGTGTCTTTTACTAATGGGTTGGTGAAGTCTGGAGGATGATTACAGTGCTGTATTTCCATCGTAAACACAGCCCATTCTTGTTTTCCCTCATTGTCCTTGGGTGTCAAGGGAATGTTTTTACCAGCAATGGTTAGGGTTGTGTACCCATCGAATGGAAAGCAGGCTTTAATGGCCAGTGGTCGAGTATCACCATCGGGTGACGCGTTATTAGCATGAACCGCAGAGAGGTGTTTATGAGTACAAGTTAAAGCTTTCTTCCCGCACTCGGATGATAGGTATCTAAACAGGGCTAAGTAATCGTCTCTAGGAATATACCTTTTTCTGTAGAGGACAGGGCCATCAGCAGCATAAACACACTTTTTGATATCGATAAGATTTCGAAGCGTCCCAGAGAATGCGTTAGACATTAACAAGTAACTAGTACCGACATAAAATCGAAAAAGCTCGCTAGCGGGTATGATTAACCACTGAGTAAGTTTGTTATCAACTGTAGGGACCAATGCATAAAAAGTATTGGCAAGCTCCTTTCGATTTTTGCCAAGCATAAAAAAGCGCTCAGGAAGGATGGTGTTTAGCTTTTGATTCTTTATCCAGAGTTCGTCTGTAAGTCTAAATAGCTTCATTCTACTGGCATCTATTTTATAACGTTTACCTATTGTTTCTGGGATATATATTGATTTACCTTTCTCCCATAGCGAGCCCACTGTGAAGTGAGTGATTGAAGCAGGATGAGCTTTGAAATGTAGATATTTATTATTTAAGGCATCTTTATGGTAAGGAGAAGATGTAGCATCTTCTTTTATGCCTGAGAAGTGTACGGTTAAATGAGGTCTACTTTTTTCAAAAGGAAAAACCTCTCCAATGCCGTCAACACGCCATATGCCAGGGTACTTTGTTAGTCTTTTATAAGATTTATAAGCCATTTTAGGATAATTCCATTATCATTTAATGTGATCTATTATCATTTATTGTGGTTCATTTGCAAATAGCAAGAAGTCTTACAACCACCCACCAATGCCACGCCGGATGCCGTGTGGTGTGGCGATCTAAACGGGCGTTGCCCCCACTCGTTAATATCAAAACCCTGATGACTAATCGAGCGAATAGCCGCGCTATCAATTGA
>JALTJN010000398.1 GCA_027076405.1 Chromatiales bacterium | reverse complement strand
ACTGATCCAGCGCGCCGGCCGCCTGACACGGCCACAGGGACAGCTCACCCTTACCATGAGGGCAAATCCCGCCGTTAGGTCCGAGTTGTTGCATTACCTGAATACCCTCCAGCGTGTCGCATGAACACATCACGGCGCGAATTTATGCAATGATTGGGTAAACATATTACAAGATTATCATTTTCTATGGGTTCTACCAAAGTTGCTGTATAATAAGAGATATCAAGGGAGTCATTTGATGCTTTGCTTGTGCTCATTGTGACATTCATTATCTGAGCATTTCCTGCACAGATTTTTTTATCCCATTTTCAATGATTAAATCAGGCGTTCCTGCAGGATGCCATTTAAGAATCTGACGTGTAGCGGTGCAATCATAATGAGAGCGATGTGCTCTTGAGTCCCAGTCTCGGTAGGTTGGAAAGCGACGATTTGGGTGATGAATGATGTACTTTACCATGTTCTTAAGCATGTCGATTGCATAATGTTTTAGTATTGGCGTTGGTCGAGCATCAATTTTTATACCGCTTAACTCAGAAACTATATCTACATATTCTCTTGCAGATAGAAAAGGTTCATCACATATATTGAATATCTTGCCGTTAACAAGATCGTCATCAACTTCAATTATTTTTGATAGGGCTTTTGCAACGTCCTCAACTAATACAAAAGGAAGTTTATTATTACCATTTCCCCAGAATTCGACATAATTTTGTCCATCCCATTTGCCAACACCCCAATGTGCGGGTGGCATACCTTTACCAATTACTATTCCAGGTCTGACAATGGTTAAATTTAAACCGGCCTCCTTTTGTAATCTTTGAAGTTCACGTTCACAATATGCCTTTGAACGAGCATATAAATTACGAGAATCTATCTTTGCATCTAGAGGGGTATCATTTGTAATCGTAACTGATTCATCAGCAGAATAATAAGAATCAATCGTTCCTGTATAGATGAAATGCGAAACATTATTTTCAGCAGCTTTTTCTCCGATCATTCTAGTAACGGCAACGTCATTATCCAGATATTCCTGCCATTTATGACCCTCATATTTGGCTAAATCATAAGCGATATCAATCCCATCAAAAATACTATTTAGATCGTTGCTATCATTAAGTTTACCTGTTACAAGTTCAACAGGCATTTTGTCAAACAGAATTTTAGCCTTGTTTATATCACGAGTATGTATTCGAATAGAATGCCCTTGTTTGATAAGTTCACTGACCAACTCCCTTCCAATAAAACCTGTGCCACCGATGACTAGTATGTCCGCGGGTTTCTTGGTTTGTAGAGGGGATGGTGTAAATTCTTGTTGGACAAATTGCTTGTCGAAATCAGCCAGTTCAGACAATATTTTACAATCATCAATGATCAACGCGCCAAAATTCGGATTGTGCCTGTCGTCAACGACTCCTTTTGATAAATTACCATAAAATGTAGAAATGCTATTGTAGATACTGGAGCCAAAGGGTGTTGAAGATACAGATTTTTTTAAAGTATTTGTGAGATTGCGCAGGAGTTGTTTTCTGCTGTTTTTACTATATTGTTTCGACAATTCCTTGCCCAAAAAATAGCTTTCACAAAGCATCGAGTGGTTAGTGCTTTTTTGTATGATAAAAAAATCATTTTCGTAATCACATTTGACTATGCCGGAAGTGCCTTTGATGGTTACAGATTTGTCAATATAGCCGGGTTTAAACGAGATGTTAATGCGAATACTAGTTTCATCATTAAAGCCTATAATATTAAGTTTACGAAATGTCTCGTTATTCCCAGGCAAGGAGACCTTGTCTGTTATAGAGACGCTTTGCCAATGAATTTCATTTACAAGGCATCGTGCGAATGCCAAAGTATGCGACCCAATTTCCATTAACAAATTTGTAGGGTTTTTGAGCATCCAAATATTGAAAGGACCATGCTTGAGAAATCCTAATTCTGAATACCAATTAATATTCAGGTCATCTGGGCGCCCTAGAAAGCCTTTCCTAAGCTTGTCAGTTAATTCAGTAAATGATTCAGAAAAAAGAAAATTATGATTAATGCCCAGTATTAGACCTTTTTTGTTTGCCAGTTTTGAAAGTTCTTGACACTCAGATGGTTTTTCGGCCATAGGTTTTTCTAGAAATACGTGTTTTCCAGATTCAAGTATTATTTTTGTTAGTGGATAGTGAAGATCTGGTGGGACAAGTACATGTATGCAGTCAATATCAGATTCAAGCATTTGATCCAATGAATCAAATACATTAGGAATTCCAAAATTCTTAGCGAGAGTCTTTGATTTAAATGTATCTTTATCACAAATACCAGTGACATTGACAGTTGATAGTTCCATCAATGCCTGTATGTGATAATCAGCGATAAAACCAGCGCCGAGAATACCAACATTGTATTTTTTCATATTAGATATTCCTTCTCAATTACGTTTATATTCGATGATTTGGTAATTGTTTCTCGCTAGATTTTTATAGAAAAGAATTAGACCAATTGCATTAGCAAATTTTGTCAAAATTATATCTATACCACGTAAAACAGCAATTTTATGTGTTGCACCTTTTGCAAGTGAATATCGATATGTTCGATATCCTATTAGTAGATAACCAGATAGTAGTATCAGACTATAGTAACCGATGAATGGGCCCATTGAAATTGTGATTAGTGGAATAATAATTGCCCAAAAAATCGTACTACGCCTTTCTCGAATACAATCCTTCAAAGGTGTTTTGCCATTGAGGTATGCCCTTTGAGCGATGGCATGGCCTGCTCGAACAGAACGTCGCCACCATTGTTTAAAATTCTTTATTTCTGCATCATGTTTGCACATGTCTATGTCGATTTTGTGTAGTTGATATCCAGCGAGTACCAAACGAACGCCTAATTCAGAATCTTCACCAGCAATGACATTAGGGTTGAATCCACCAACTTGTTTAAATGCAGAAGAACGTATGAGATGATTACCAAGAAACTCTCCAAAATCTACAATTTCACCAGATGTTCTTGCCCATTCGATAGAAATCAGGCTTTTATAGATATTATTTATTGAATTAATTTCTTTTAAAATACCGACAACTGCTGCACATTCAGGATGTGTGTCAAGATATTCTTCAGCATGGGATGGCCAATGTGAATCAATGATGCAATCTCCATCTAGAAATTGAACATATGAAACATCTGGATATAGTTGAATTAATTTATCGAATCCTTCGTTGCGTGCTCTAGCCGCCGAAAACGGCTTATCTGCTGATAGTTCATGTACTATGCAGCCCATTGAACGAGCGATTTTGCAACTGCTGTCGGATGAGCCAGAATCTACATAGATAATTGGATTAGAAAAAATCAGGAGTGCGTTTAGACAATGTCTGAGCCTTTCACCTTCATTCCTACCAATGACAACAAAACCAAAATGTTGTGGTTCCATTATTGCGTACTTTCTAATATATTCAGGTTAAATATATAGGGATAAACAGCATTATAAAACGACGTTTATAAAGTATTATGATATCTGGCCAGACAAATAGGGAGTGTTACCGATCTGGTAAATATGCTTTCTTTTTAATGTACAAATAATATTCATTCGAATGTCAATATAAATATGTTAGAAATAAAGAGTTTCCATGAAAATATACAAAGTAATCATTCATTTGTTTCACATATTTCTATTTTATAAATTTGTATATTGATAGTTATTATTTAAATAAAAAATATTTTCAATATCCATATTGTAGGACATCGAGTTGATCAGCCTTGTTGAAGACGATACCCATGAACTGGTGATCATCTAGTACCTGCATCGACTGTGTTAGTTCTG
>JALTJN010000397.1 GCA_027076405.1 Chromatiales bacterium | reverse complement strand
CCGGCAATACGGTACAGTGCATTGCCGATACTGCCATCAACAGCCTGAGTCACCAGCACTAATTCATCACCAATTTTCACATTCATATTTTTTGCTAACTGCGCACCTATCACCACGTTATAACGTTTAAAACCGGTTTCTGTTTTATCTGCAATGCCGAGTTCGAGTTTGCCATGGCGAATATGATCAAACAGTTTTGTTACGGCAAGCTCACGTTTGGGGTCAACCGCTTTTATCAGAACACCGGTCGAGGTATTGGCGGCACTGGCTAAACCGGCAGCATAAAGCCGGGGAGTAAAATGTAGTGAAGGAAAATCCTGCTCCATTTTGGTTAAGTAAGACCAGGGCAGGGTGGCATAAATATCCTGATCATCAATAAATGCTTGCCGGTGAACCTGTAAATGTGAGGTTGAAATTTCGGTGGCGAAGCGCACCATTTGCCGGGTCATTCCCTCAAGTAACGAGGCATAGAGAATCACCATGATTAATCCGCTTGCCAGTGCAGAAATAGTCAGGACACTGCGTACCGGGTTACGCCACAAATTTCGCCAGGCAATAAAAGTGAGCATGGGAAAGCGGCTAAAAGAAGAGCTATTGTTAGGTGTGGCTTTCACTGTTTTAGTGACGTTTTTGTAAATTTTGCAGCGAGAAGAAAGAAGCGCTCAAAGGAATATCTAACTTAATAGATTGATAAGTAATCACGGTAGACTCTTCCGGCTTGTCTTCGGGTTTTAGTGTTAGGCGCATGGGGACGGTGAGTTTGCCAATGAGCTGAGGCTGGTCAAACTTCATAGTACGAATTAGGGTCCCTTCTTCATCGTAATAATAGGCGATACGCGGTGCCAGAGTTTTTTGATCGATCTGCATTACGACCTTGCCCCATACCACTGCAGCATTGGGTTTGGGAATAGAGGTCAGTTCATAAATGCTGACACCATCACGTTTACCTTCAAAGCTAATGCTGGAATTGTAATCATCTTCAAACGTGCTTTCTTTTACCAGATCATCATTACTAAAGTGACTGCCCATCCACGAACCCGACATCATACTCGAGGGCACTTTAGTCACCCGGTTAATTTTGGGCAGGTAATTCCAGATATTTTCCTTCACTTTAAGGGTGGCAATGCCTTTGTCCTTAATCGGCTTGCGAATTACGATGAGTGAGTAGTCTTTGCCGCGTGACCAGGCTTCGAGAGTCATACTGCGTTCATAGCGACGGGTTTTGACCTGCATGGTCATTTTTGCGTGAGAGGTTTCACCTCGCCATAATTTATCAATATGTTGTATCAGTTCACTTACTTCTGTGGCAAAACCGGGAAACGAAATAAAAAATAAGGGCAAAAATAAAAAAATGGAAAAATAACTTTTTTGGCTAAAGCGAGACTGTAACTTGTTAATTTTATTAGCATTAATTGACATCATATTTTTATCCCGAGGACGTTATTTTTATCAATTTTGTTAATATTTAGTATCTACCTAATTTCTTTAACTGTAAAACCCCAGTGTGTCGCCCTGTATACCGATATTGCTTTAAAAGTCACTTTACGTGAGTAAGTCCTAACGCGGCAGCATGCATTATTACAGCTATATTAATAACACAACATATAGTATTTAGTGAAAAAATAATTTAACGCTTTGTAACATTTTGTGACATTGTTTTGTGCTTTAAAAACAACATAAGTTATTGTATTTGCTGAATATTTTAAGATAGTAATAGAACTGTAAATATTGTTGACAGTTATGGTCGCTAAGCAATAAGCTAGTGGCTTAACACAACATGTAGTGTTTTTAAGAAATAGACACCACATAACCTGTTTTTTGGCAGGTTGAATTTTCTAAAAAGTTAAAAAAAACACCTGAAAATAATAAAAATGGGACGAAAGAACCTTTTTAAATCAGTTAGTTAACATAGCAGTCTGCTTTTTCATGCCCCGAGAAAAGACACTGCGCTATTTATTTAATATAACAAAGTGATTTGTTACACGGAGGATCAGGCCGATCATGAGCGCACAGCTAAAAGCCTTGAAAACGAACAAAATACAAGACATTCCCTTCCAGGATGCATCTGTTGATATTTGGGACAAAAAATACCGTCTTAAAACCAAAGATGGTGATGATGTTGATAACAACATGGATGAAACATATCAACGCGTTGCCCAGGCAATTGCAGAAGTTGAAGATGAAGAAAACCGTCTGGAATGGTACGAAAAATTCCTATGGGCTTTACGTCATGGTGCCATTCCTGCTGGACGCATTATTTCAAACGCCGGTGCTTTAGAGCACAAGCCAGCCACTTCCACCATTAACTGCACTGTTTCAGGCACCGTGTCTGACTCAATGGATGATATTTTAGGTAAAGTACACGAAGCCGGTTTAACCTTAAAAGCCGGTTGCGGTATCGGTTACGAATTTTCTACCTTACGTCCAAAAGGTGCTTATGTTTCCGGTGCCGGTGCATATACTTCAGGCCCGCTCTCGTTCATGGATATCTTCGATAAGATGTGTTTCACCGTATCAAGTGCCGGTGGTCGTCGTGGTGCACAAATGGCCACGTTTGATGTGGGTCATCCCGATGTCATGGACTTTATTCGCGCAAAACGTGAAGACGGTCGCTTGCGTCAGTTCAATCTTTCTTTACTCGTTACCGAAGAGTTTATGAAAGCCGTTGAAACAAACGATAACTGGAAACTGGCTTTCCCCGTTACCGAAAAAGAAGTTGAAGAAGATAATTTAGATTTAAAAGATACTGATCAGGTTATTTGGCGTGAATGGCCAATTACCAAAGGCTACATCACCAACAAAGAAGGCTTAGTCGCCTGTAAAGTTTATAAAACCATTAAAGCAAAACATTTGTGGGACATGATTATGTCTTCAACCTATGACTTTGCTGAACCGGGTTTTATTCTTATCGACAAGGTCAACGAAAAAAACAATAACTGGTTCTGTGAAAATGTTCGCGCAACCAATCCTTGTGGCGAGCAACCATTACCACCGTATGGCTCATGTTTACTAGGTTCAATTAACTTAACCAAGTTTGTAAAAGATCCGTTTACTGAAAAAGCCAAGTTTGACTGGAAAGGTTTTCAGAAAGTTATCGGTATTTTCACCCGCATGCTCGATAACGTGGTTGAAATTAACGGCCTGCCACTCGAAGGGCAACGTGAAGCTATTTTAGATAAACGTCGTCATGGCATGGGCTTTTTAGGTCTGGGCTCAACCTTAACTATGCTGCGTGAAAAGTACGGCAGTGCTGAGTCGGTGAAATTTACCGAAGAAGTCAGTAAAACATTAGCCATGTCAGGTTGGGAAGCGGCTCTTGAGTTATCGAAAGAAAAAGGTCCCGCGCCTATCATGGAACAAACCTTTAAAGTCACCGGTGCCATGTTACGCAAGCGTCCGGAAATGAAACGTGACGGTTACAAAATTGGCGACAAAGTAAAAGGCAAAGTGTTGCATGCCAAGTACAGTCGTTACATGCAAAAAGTAGCAGAAGAAAATCCGCTGCTAGTTAATGAACTCGCTGAAGTTGGTGCGCGTTTTACACACCACAGTTCAATTGCGCCAACAGGCACCATCAGTTTATCGTTAGCGAATAACTCAAGTAATGGTATTGAACCTTCATTTGCGCATCACTATTCACGTAACGTCATCCGTGAAGGCAAGAAAACAAAAGAAAAAGTCGATGTTTTCTCGTTTGAACTGCTTGCCTATCGTGAGTTAATCAATAGTAAAGCCATGCCATTTTCACAAGCCGAAGATGAAAAATTACCGGACTACTTTATTGCAGCCGATGATGTCACACCTGCACAACACGTTGACATTCAGGCCGCATCACAGAAGTGGATCGACTCAAGTATTTCTAAAACGGCAAACGTACCAACCGATTATCCGTTTGAAGATTTTAAAGATATTTATACCTATGCTTACGAGCAGGGTTTAAAAGGTTGTACCACGTTCCGCTTTAACCCCGAAGCGTTCCAGGGTGTTCTTGTAAAAGAAGAAGATCTGGAAAATACGATGTACAAATTCACATTAGACAACGGTGACGTTGTTGAAGTGAAAGGTAATGAAGAGATTGAGTATGATGGCGAGATGCATACGGCCGCAAATTTATTTGATGCCCTAAAAGAAGGCTACTACGGCAAGTTTTAGGCGGCGTTAGCGCCGCGTATACGGCGTTAAAATTAAATTTTCGAAACCTCACTTATTTATCATAAGCTTCGGTTTCAAAAATTCAATTTTGCCTTGTCTACGCACCGCTAACTTGCCTAAAACACTACGATTTATTGTAGGTTGCTTGCTTAAAACAGTGGTGAAATTGTAGGTCAGAATTCATTCTGACAAATTGAAAAAATATAAGCCGGCTAGACGTAACCACCCCACTTCAGAAATATTAAAGAGGGGCTAAGCTGGATGTAGGTCGGCCTTCAGGCCGACGCAGAAGCTGGAACAACAGCTAAACCTAAACGGTTAAATTTGTTCCGGCAAAAAAGAATCTGAACGGATCGGATGAGTTAAAACAAGCGAATAAGAGTTGAAACTTGTTTTCATTTATCCGGTTCGATCAGAACCAAATTAAAACAAGAATGCAGGTCGGCCTTCAGGTCGACAAAAGAACAAGAGTGGGGAAGGAAAAATGAGCATAAAAATAGCAAATAAAATTGTTGGTTATGCCGTCTCAAAAGAAGACGAAGATGATGCAGCAGCAGAAGCGGCATTAAAAAGTGTTGAGCAAGAAGATACAAATGTTATCCAAATGCATGAAAAGCTTGAACGTCCGGAAATGCTACTGGGTTCAACCTATAAAGTAAAAACACCTTTATCAGAGCATGCGTTATACATCACCATTAATGATGTCATCTTAAATCAGGACACAGAGCACGAGCTACGTCGTCCGTTTGAAGTTTTCATTAACTCAAAAAATATGGATCACTTTCAGTGGATCGTTGCACTAACAAGAATCATCTCTGCCGTTTTCCGTAAAGGTGGTGATGTTACGTTCCTGGTTGACGAATTACGTTCCGTGTTTGATCCGCGTGGTGGTTACTTTAAGAAAGGCGGCAAGTACATGCCTTCATTAGTCGCAGAAATTGGCGATGCAATCGAATGTCACCTGCGTATGATCGGCATGATCAAAGATGAAGGTCTGGATGAACACCAGCAAAAACTGGTTGATGAAAAACGTGCGCAGTTAGAAGGCCAAAGCAAACAAGCCGAAGAAACAGCAGAAGGCGCGAGTGACTTTCCGTCAAGTGCACAGTTGTGTAATAAGTGTAGCACTAAGGCAGTGATCAAGATGGATGGGTGTATGACGTGTCTCAATTGCGGCGACTCCAAATGCGGTTGATGCTTCGCTAGAGCTGCGATTACGGCGTTGCAGCACAATTTGAAAATGCTCACGTACTGAATGTACGCTCCGCTTTTCAAATCGCACTGCGCCTTGTACTCACAACTCTAGCTGTGTATCAAGAAAGAGCGGCGCGAGTAAGTTAAATACGGCGTTGTAATCATTTTTTAAAATACTCACGAATTTGAACATGGATGTTCTTATGCCGTGAAGCACAAGGAAGTGCGAGAGCGGCCTTATTGTACGCTCCGCTTTTCAAATGGCACTGCGCCTTGTCTTTAACTCCCTCGCTTGCTCTTAGTAGTAATGCGAAATGTAGGTCGGTCTTCAGGCCGACAAAAGACAGAAACATAGGTCAGAATCGTAGTGCCCCTCTTCAAAAATATTAAAGAGGGTATCAGTCTAACGCAGAGACATAAAAGAAAACGTCATTCCGGCCAAACAAAGTGCGAGCCGGAATCCAGAATTTAAAGTGAGTTAAATTAAAAACAGATAAACAACGCAGCCCCCACGTTGTTACTAAAAGGATTCAGTAATATGGTTAGTGAAAAAGAGTTCAATGGGGGAGAAAACATAAAAATAAAAAGACTCATAAAAGGGTCGGAGTCAGTAGTATAAATTCAAAGGCAGCTTCGGCTGCCTTTTTTATTAAATATATAAATGAAAAGTCTTTGAAGACTTCTTAATGGGAAAATTAGTCACAAAAGGAGAAATATATGGCTACTAAGAAAAGAGCTTTTATCAGTTTTGATATTGACCATGATGAAGGAGCAAAAACGATGCTTGCAGGTCAAGCTAAACTGCCAGATAGTCCATTTGATTTTAAGGATAATTCTGTTAAAGAACATTTAACTGGTGATTGGAAGGAGAAAGTTCGTCAGCGTATGGGTAATGTTGATGTAGTTATAATTCTTTGCGGCACAATGACTCATACCGCATCAGGTGTGGCTGATGAATTATCGATTGCCAAAGGGGAAAGTAAGCCATATTTCTTGTTGGCGGCGTACTCGGATAAAACATGTACTAAACCTACATCTGCCTCAGCATCAGATAAGGTTTATAACTGGACGTGGGATAATCTTAAAACACTTATTGGCGGCGGCAGATAGGATAAATTTTTACTTATGAAATTATTTGTTATACATAGATTTAAAGATAGAAAGAAAGCTAAAAAATCCCTGGCAAAGTTTGCTAAAGATCTATCTTTAGAAATATCTCCTATTTTTTTAGACAGTTCTGGTAAAGATGAATTATGGAAACATGATGCAGCAAGTGCTATTGAACAGTCTGAAGCGGTTATTGTTTTTAATAAGAAAACTTGTGAAGAATCAGAAAATGCTAAATGGGAAATTGAAAAATCCAAGGAAGCTAAAAAAGAAATAATTGATATTAGCAGTAATAATGAAAATGTTAACGCACTGATTAAATTGCAATCTCTATATGAACTAAAAGATGAGTTTGAGAGTTGCTTTTCACCTGATAGCAAAGATACTTTCGAGCTATATAAATTAATGATTGAGTCTTCAGAAAGTTTGATTCAGCGTAGGCAAAAAACAAATGCATTTTTTATAACTGTTATAGGAAGTTTGCTTGCGATTGCCGGACTCTTAGCTAAAACAGGTTCGTTAAACTCGGACTCAATTGGAATACTATATGGTTTCTCTGTAGTAGGTTTGCTTCTATGTAATTCATGGAGAAATCTTATTGATAACTACGGAAAGCTAAATAAGTCTAAATTTGACGTTATTTTACGATTGGAAAAAGATCTTGGTGCTCAAATTTTCTCAGCAGAATGGGTATCTCTAGGAAAAGGTTTGCGGCCTACTAAATATAAATCTTTTACCTCCACAGAAAAAAACGTACCACTCTTCTTTGGCTTATTGATAGTGTTATTAACATTATTGGCCGCTATATGGCAAATTTTTAGTTAAGAATAACAAAAATAGAACCGTAGTAATATTTTATAATGTGAAGAACGGGGTCAGGCCTTACATTTCACATTAAGCCCAAGAGGCCGAATATATGAAAACGCTTTCCATCAAGATGTGTTTTAATTTCACTATAATCAAAGACAATATTAGATAGGGTTGCTGTTCAAAAAACATTCTTATGAAATACTGAAAATTTATATAAAGTGAGCTATTCGCTATGAGTATGACAAAACAATTTGAAATGTTGGCTCAATATAATTCATGGATGAATGAAAATATTTTTAATATATGCGATTCATTAAGCGATATGGAACGAAATAAAGATATGGGTGCTTTCTTTGGTTCTATTCATCGAACGCTGGATCATATTCTTTATGGTGATATGGCGTGGTTAGAACGTTTAAAAGATAATACATATACACCCAGAGACATTAACTCGGCTTTATATGAAAACTGGAATGATTTGAAAAAATCGAGGGTGGATACTGATAATGAAATTGATATATGGGTTAAGTCTCTAAACGAGAATCGGTTAAATCAAACTTACACTTATACGAGCAATGTTGATGGTAAACAAAGGTCGGTTCCGTACTGGTCATTGGTTCATCATCTGTTTCACCATCAAACACATCATCGGGGGCAGGTAACGACTTTACTTAGCCAGCTTGGAATTGATTTTGGTTCAACTGACATTCCTTTTATGCCCGGTATTAATGAGTTCAATAATGAGTAGTAATAATGTGAACCATACTGGCAAGGCTTCTTCTTGGTTAAAAATCATAAAAAGGCATTCAGAAAGATTGATTGCGAACTAAAATCTGATAGCAAAGAAACTGCTTGCTGCGCTTAAAGATAATAATATAGGTGATCTATGAAAGCGATTGTGTACTATCAATATGGTGCGGCAGATGTTCTTCAGCTTGGTGAAATTGAAAAACCGGTAGCGGGAGATGATGAAGTATTAATAAAAGTACATGCTGCTGAAGTGACAAAAGCAGACTGCGAGATGAGGAGTTTTAATTTTGCTGTTAAGTGGTTTTGGTTACCACTAAGGCTGATGTTTGGGGTTTTTAAACCAAAGAAAAATGTATTGGGCGGGTATTTTTCCGGTGAGATTGAATCGGTTGGACAAAACGTCACTAAATTTACGGTTGGTGAGCAGGTCTTTGGTTCTGCACAAATGCGACTTGGTGCGTACGCTGAGTATTTATGTCTGCCGCAGAGTTATACCATTGTGAATAAACCCGGTAATATGAGTTATGAAGAAGCCGCTGCTGTTCCTCTGGGTGGCTTGAATGCGCTGCATTTTATGAGAAAGGCAAAGATTCAGCAGGGTGAATCAGTTTTAATCAATGGTGCCGGTGGGAGTATTGGTCTTTTTGCTATTCAAATTGCGCAAAATATGGGCGCGAAAGTAACGGTGGTCGATAGTCCTGTAAAAGAGAAAATATTGCGCCAGTTAGGTGTGGATTCTTTTATTGATTACACAAAAAAAGATGTGAGAAAACAGAATAAGACTTATGATGTCATTTTTAATATGGTTGCCAATAGCCGGTATTCTGATTTTGTGAAAATGCTAAATCCAAACGGCCGTTATTTGATGGGTAACCCTAGGTTATTTGATATGCTGCGGTCTTTTGTTACATCAACTTTAACAAATAAAGAAGCCATTTTCGCGTTAGCGGGTGAAAAGAAAGAAGAATTAATCGAGTTAAAAACAATGATTGAGTCGGGAAAAGTCAGGTCTGTTATTGATAAAATATATACAGTTGATGATATTGTGCAAGCCCATCAAAGAGTAGAAAACGAGCAAAGAGCAGGAATGATAGTTTTGTCCTTTGATGCAATAAATAAAGGGTAGTTGGATTAGTTTTTCTTGCCGAATATAAAATAATTTAAGAATGTAAATGGATAAAAACAAGCATGATAAATGATACAAACGATATAGATAATGCGATTCAAATGTTAAAAGAATATGCTCAGGAAGACTGTATTAAACCTTTAATACCTATTTTAGAAGGGTTACAGCAAAGCCCGGATAGTGGATCACTTTTAAATGAACTTGCTGAGATATGGCGCAATCTGGGGATTTATCAGGGAACGGTTTTAACTTATGTACCCTATTTTTATACTTTTATACCTGATGATATTTTTGGCGAGAACTAGGATTAGCGTAATTTAGATATTACGTGTTTATTATTACTACGAGTATGCCCTTATGAAAACAGACTCAATGACAAACCTTTTAAAGCAACACAACGCTGAAATATCGGTTGTGAAGGCGAATAAAATTTTGCTTGCACTGGGATTACTTGAAGAAAAAGAGCGCCCGAGTTCAAAATATGAAGGTAAAATTAAAAAATATAAAGCATTAACGGAAAAGGGCCTCGCCTACGGTATAAATAAAGAAAACCCAAGCAGCCCGGGACAAACAACACCACATTATTATGTCGAAAAGTTTGATGAGCTGTTCTCGCTCATCCAAAAAGAAATGGCAATTAAATAAACAGGTTTTGATGGTCTGATTTCATGATGATGTTTAACCAGTAATGTTTTTAAGGTATTTATAAAGGGAGCAGGAAGAATATGGAATATTCAATATCTACAGATAAGTCAAAACTGGATGTAGCAGCCATACATGATTTTTTATGTCATCAATCATACTGGGCGAAAGGCCGGAGTCTGGATCGAGTTAAAAAATCAATCGAGAATTCTATTTGCTACGGTTTATACGATGATAAAAATAACATGATTGGGTTTGCTCGTGTTATTACGGATTATGTTGTGTTTGCGTATTTAATGGATCTGTTTGTCTTTCCGGAGTATCGAGGTAAAGGCTTAGGTAAAAAGCTGGTCAAACACATCATGGCGGAGCCGGAGTTTGAAGTAAGGCTTTGGTTTTTAGGCACGGCTGATGCACATGGCTTATATGAAAAATTTGGTTTTTCAGGGTTGGATAATCCTGACAGATTTATGTTTAAAAGAGATGAAAATCAGAGTTAACAAAGGTTAATATAGAATAGAAATCACGCATATCAATTGTATAGGAATAAAGATGAACTGGAACATATACCTCTCGGGTGAAATTCACTCTGACTGGAGACAACGTATAAAAGAGGGTTGTCAGGAAAACAATTTACCGGTGACATTCAGCTCTGCGGTGACAGACCATGAAGCAAGTGATGCGGCGGGTGATTTACTGGGGGCTGAAGACAATAGTTTTTGGCGTGATCATAAATCGGCAAAAGTGAATGCGATAAGAATTAAAACCTTGCTCGAGAATTGTGATTTAGCGGTAGTGCGTTTTGGTGACAGGTACAAACAATGGAATGCTGCTTTTGATGCCGGTTTTTGTGCTGCATTGGGAACGCCTTATATCACGCTTCATGATGAAGATATTATTCATCCACTTAAAGAAGTTGACGCTGCGGCAATGGCCTGGGCAACAACACCTGAACAGGTTGTTGCTATGCTAAACTACATTATAAATAAAGAATAAATTATAAAAAGGAATCATAATGAAATTTTCTATTAAGGCTTTTACACTATTAATTGGATTAATTATTGCGGCACCTGCATTTGCGGCTTCACCGACAAATGTTTTTGCAACTTGTTTGGTTGATAATTTAAATGGTAAGGAAAGAAAAAGTCTGGCCAAGTGGATTTATCTGGCAATGGCAGCACATCCGGAAATTAAGCCTCTTTCAAGCGCAAGTGAAGCGGACATACAAAAAAGCGATAAATATATTGGAAAGTTGATTACCAAACTTTTAACTGTTGATTGTCCCAGTGAACTCAATACTGCAAGTAAATCGAATCCAAGAGCGTTGCAAAATGGTTTTGGTTTAGTAGGCAAAGTTGCTATGCAAGAACTAATGAGTAATAAGAATGTTACGAAAGCCTTAACCAATTACATTAAATATGCGGATTTGGATAAAATTAAAAAAATCACAAGGCAAAAGTAATATTAGGGTGCTTTACATTTTTATGGGGTAGAGCACCGGATACTGTTTTATTTGTTTTGTGGTAAAGAGTAATACTGTTTTGAAAAATGATCCTGTTACAAACCCGCTGGATAGATTGCCGTCTATTCTTAAGAAAAATCTGGATCAAAATTTATGTGTTTGTAATGAAGTGATCAAAATGGATATTATTAATGCTATTGTTAATGGCGCAACAACAGTCGCTGAAGTTAGGAAGCAGACTTACGCTACTATGGGAAGCGGCTGTTGTATTAATCAGGTCGAACGATTAATTGAATGTCTTGGTGCAGAAGATATTCAGTGTGAGAAGCCGGAATAATTAAAGTATGAAAAATTTAATCGGTAAAAAATTTGTTATTTCTGGAATGAACGTCGAGATTATTTCTGATGCAGGCGATAAATGGGAAACAAGAAATATCACAACTCGGGAAACGATATTGATGGATAAATTGGTTCTTGATCATGCTATTCGGTTTGGCAAAGCAGAAGAAGTAATCGATATAAACTAATTGAAATAAACGAGAGTATGGAATTTTTTAAAGATATACATCATTCTGACCTGAGCATTGTTGAGCTTAAAAAATTATTATCAATTAATAACCTGACAACTTTATGCTCATCAATCACTGAGGTTACTGCGGCCGGTAAAAATCAGGCGGATATTTATTGTCTTTGGGGTGCGTTTAAACTTAGCCGCGAAGAAATTAAAAACGGTGTACGTTTTGCTTTAACTAGTTGTCCACATGCTCTGGCATGGACTATTACGAAAAATGATGCCGATCAAAATATTGTTCTTCATTGTACTATTGATAAAAAAGAGGAAGATCCGGATTTTGTAGACTCTATCGAAGAATTTGTGGCAGATTGGTCAAGTGGTATTAGCAAGTATTTCAATAATAAGGACTAATGTCGATAATTTACTTGTTATCTATATTTCAGCCCTTCGGTATACTAATATTATATGGATAATTTAATCCGGCTAGCTGATTGAACGCTGGTTTTAAAAGGAGCTAAATATGAAATCGATGACGTGTAAACAACTTGGCGGAGCATGTGATAAAGTATTTCATGCTTCTTCATTCGATGAGATTGTGGAAATGAGCAAACAACATGGAATGGAAATGTTTCAGCAACAGGATGAAGCTCATCTAAAAGCGATGAGTGAAATCCAAAAACTGATGCAGCAGCCGGAAGACATGAAAGCCTGGTTTGAAGGCAAGAAAGAAGAATTTAATTTATTATCAGATGAATAGGATTGACAGGTGGACCAGCAAAAACAGATTGAACAGTTAGTATTAACATGTATTGATACCTCTAGAGAAATGCTCAAAGAGTATGGTGTTATTATTCCATTTGGTATTCGTTGTTTTAATGATTCGGAAGATATGAAAATGAATTGTCCTGCCGACAAAATACCCGAGGCAGATAGTTCAGTGCAGGTTGATAATGTTGTAAAAGAATTAAAAGACTTTGTTGCAAACGAAAACATCTATGCAACAGCTTATGTTACAGAACTTGAAGCTGATAACGAGGTGGGTATTGGTCTGCAAATAGAAACGTTAGAAACATCGGTTTTATTTGTTTACCCATATAGTAAAAAAGGTGATGAGTGGGTTATTGAAGAGCCTATACAAACAAATCAACTACTGGCTAAAGTTTTTTAAATTTTCTTTAGCATGCGGATTAAGCGGGTTTTATGAAAGAAACAATAAAAGGTCCGGATGGTAAACCTCGCTGCAAATGGTGTGAGGCTGCTCCGGAATTTTTTGAATATCACGATAAGGAATGGGGTTTCCCTGTTGGCGATGATCAGCAGTTATTTGAAAAAATTTGTTTAGAGAGTTTTCAATGTGGCTTGAGCTGGCGCACTATTTTAGCCAAACGCGATAATTTTCGTGCCGTATTTCATAATTTTGATTTTAACAAGGTTGCAAAATTTACCAAACGTGATGTTAATCGTTTGCTGAAAGATGAAGGTATTGTCCGGCATCGCGGGAAAATTGAAGCAACCATTAATAATGCACAGCGTGTGCAGGAATTAATTAAACAAGAAGGTTCGCTAGCCTCTTTTATATGGAAATATGAGCCGAATCCAAAAACACTGGCAAAACCGCAGTCCGGGTCTACTTCGGCAGAGTCTATTGCTTTATCAAAAGAACTTAAAAAACGTGGTTGGAAATTTGTTGGCCCAACAACGGTATATGCTTTTATGCAAGCAATGGGTTTAATCAATGATCATGTTAAAAAATGTGTGAGCAGAGAAAAGGTTGAACGGGCTCGCAAGCGCTTTAAACGGCCAGAATAATTTAGTACCTGAAAGTAAAATTAATCGCACCGTATTTTGTCACATCTTGCTGAGTGGTAAACTCTTTTGAACGAACCATATTGCTAAGTGAAATACGAACGTTGTCAAAAATGAACGTAATCCCGTATTGGGTATCACTTATAAAGGGTTCTTTTTCTACGCTATAACTTTTTGTGAAACTGTTACCGTCGAGAAAAATATTTCTTAAAACAAAGCGTTCTTCAAATCCTAAATAAACATACAAGCTCGATGTTTTTGATTTCTGGAAATAGGATGATCCGAGAAAACCGGGGCGTATATTTGGCGGGCTTAAATCATGGCGCAAATTATTACCTAAGCGAAACATCACACCAACACTAGCATAAGTATA
>JALTJN010000396.1 GCA_027076405.1 Chromatiales bacterium | reverse complement strand
AATAAAAACTGGATAGGCTTAACCATCGGTTTTGTTATTTTAACGAAGCAACCCGAGGATGTTGCGCACCTTTGCCATGAGTTGGTGCATGTGGAATCATTTTATGGAGATCCTTTTTTATTTTGGATCAAGTATTTAATCGAGCGCAAACGCGTGGGCTATTGGCAGAATTGTTATGAAAAAAAGGCTTATGCAGTGCAGTACAAAGCGCAGAGTATGTTGGCGCGTGAGGCGATTTAACAATGGTTTTAAGGGGGGTAAGGCGATATTTTTGGTTGTTGGTTTGTGTTTTTTTGTAGCTAAAAAATCAATATAAATAGATTTTTTTGAAAATTAAAGTGAAATTTATGCGTTGATAAATTAATTATGAATATTTTGTTTCTAAATATGTTCTTGACAATGCCTAGCTTTCTTGTTTATTATTTATCGCAAAGGGACAGTAATATTTCTGTTTTTAAAAATAAAAATAAAAATAAAAATAAAAAGGATTGTCATGTTGATTCTCTTCTCGAAGTAATTCAAAAAATAATTTAATAAACAAACTGAAAATACATAATCGTAGAGTATTCGTTCTCTAGTTTTTGTGAGTTTAGCTTTTGCAATAAGGCCTGTGTAGCTTCCAGGTTGCGGGCGCTTATGTCTGTTGATATGGCGGTAGGGGGGTGGTAATGAAAAAAAATAATCGAAGAACACTTTGTTACAGTATTGGTTCGATACTATGTTTAGTGTCAAACAATTTATTATCGGATGCAGCGGCAAACCGAGCAGCATTAACGGGTGCAATTCCTTGGCTTGAGTCGCAACAAAATGCGGATGGTAGTTGGGGTGAAAATGATAATATTCATTACTTGATGACAGCAAATGTTGTCGAAGCATTACAAAGTTCTAATCAATATAAGGCTGCTTATTATGCAGGTATTGCATGGTTGGAAAATCATCAGGCTGCAAATGTTGATTTTATTTCTCGAAAAATTGCGAGCTTAAGTGGGCGCGGAAATAATCTGGCGGATGATTTAAATTATTTACAAACAGCAAAACAGGATCCAACTCAAAATGGTTGGGGGCTTAGTGGTGCTTATAAAAGCAGTGCCCTAGATACGGTTCTTGCTTTAAATGCATTAATTATCAGCACGAACGTGGCAGGGCAATCAGGTGCAATCAGCTTTTTATTAGCAAATCAATTGGCAGATGGAGGTTGGTCTCTTGTTAATGCGAGTGCTTCAGATCCGTGGATTAGTGCGTATGTGCATACGGTTTTAGCGTCTGTTCAATCACCGAGTACATCAATCACAGCAATGTTAACTAATTCAACTGCATTTCTTTCGGTAACCCCTGATACGAGCAGTAGTCTCGTTCTGGCGCAAACTGCATTGGCTTTATTTAATTCGCAAGGCTTATCAGCGAGAGTTGATCAAATTATTACAGTGCTTTTATTGCGCCAATCTGCACAGGGTGATTGGGGTGATGTTTATACAACATCAGTAACGATGCGCATGTTGTCAGCTGTGTTGGGAATGGATGTAGATGATTTTCAGCAAGCAGCAGGTATTACTGATCAGAGCTTGCGCGCCATAATCAACACACAATTAGGTAATAATGCGTTTGATAACATCACGCAAGGTGAATTGCAGAACATTACATCACTCGATTTAAGAAGTTCGGATGTGTTGACACTTGCAGGTTTAGATGGAGCTACAAATTTAACAACAGTTCAAGTCAATTCGAATACGGATACATCGTTAATTACAGGTATCACAATTATCGTCGATTCGGATAGCGATGATATTGTTGATGCCGTTGATAATTGTCCACAGGATCCTAATCCAGCACAGGCTAATCTCGATAATGATGCATTTGGTGATGCCTGTGATGACGACATAGACGGAGATGGATTTACAGTGGCGCAGGGTGACCTGAATGATTTTGATAGCACGGTGTATCCCGGAGCACCCGAAATTTGTGGTGATGGCATAGATCAAGATGGTGATGGCGTTGATTTACCTTGTTCAATCGCCAATGGGGATGTAAATGGAGACGGTCAGCTTACGCTAGTCGACGTCTTGCTGGCACAGCAGCATGTACTGGGCAGCCAGGCATTGGATGCAGCCGCTATTGGGCGGTCTGATATGTACCCTGCTATGGGCGATGGAATTATCAATTTATCAGATGTTTTACTCATTCAACAGGCGCTAAACAGTCAAGTGGCTAACGTTATTGATAGTGACGGAGATTTATTGCCTGATGATTGGGAGCTTGATAATGGCTTAAATCCTAATGATCCGACGGACGCATTAATCGACAGTGATGGGGATGGATTAAATAATGCGCAAGAACGTCATTACGGCACACTGGCGCAAAGTGATGATACGGATGGTGATGGATTTACTGATGGTGATGAAGTTAATGCGGGAACAAACCCAACTGACGCGCTTAACTATTCAGTCAGAATCACATCAGCGCCAATTACTCAAAGTCAGGCAGGTAATGATTACGCCTATGTGTTGCAGGGTAATCAGGCAAACATAACGTATGAATTAATATCGCCACCGGCGGGTGTAAGCATTGTAAATAATGCGGGCATAGTATCAATTAACTGGACTACTACGATTGTAGATATAGGGGTTCACAATATATCGGTTAAAGCATCTGTGAATGGTGTTCCATCAGATACGCAAGTTTACACTTTGACAGTAAATGGTGTGGCGGGTGATATCAGTTTAGATGGTGTCGTAGATCTAACTGATATTTTACTCGCACAACGTCATTTATTAGGTCAGATAACATTAACGACCTCTCAATTTGCATTGGGTGATCTCTACCCAGTGAATGCGCCGGATGGTCAATTAACAATTTCAGATATATTATTATTACAGCAACAAGTGCTGGGAGGGCAATAAAATGAAAATCATAAACAACATGCATAGGATTGTATTTTTAGGGTTGGTGGTAGTGCTTTTTTCTGGCTGTGCAGGCATGCAGTCTATGTCGAGCTATGCGAGGACAGGAGACACGGTTACGGTTGCATTGGGCGGCACTGAGGACAGCAATGCGTTAGTTGAAGTGTTAAAAAAAGAAGATATTGTAATTACGGTTACTGATTCAGCATCTAATAGTTACCCTGTTTCATTAAAATATTTGTTTCGCGTTTATCCAGATCATACCAGCGAATATGTTTTTGAATCGAGCACCCCATTGCCAACAGGTGTTGGTTCTTCACCGTCGGCATTTACGCCACCATTAATTGGACAGTGGATAGCTATTATTGATTTGATTGATCCAGTTACAGGTGTGCTGCCTACACTGGCAATTGGACCAGCTTCAATTTCAGTTAGCTCAATAGAGCAGATTGATCCGGATGTTAGATATTCTCGACCAGCATTTCAATTTGATTGGGAAAATGGAAACCTAGCTTCGGTTAATATTGAAATTATTGCAGGGCAAGGTACGCCCAATACATTGAATTATGTCGGGCCGATAAGTTATGATCCTGTAAAGGCTATAGAGCCTTTACCGCAAATTATTGTTGAGCCATCGGCGGTACCTGCAGTTGAATTTGCAGGTGGCAGTTTTACCTTTATTTATTCGCAAAGTGACTTCGCAACCAAGTTAAAGGTGGTACCTGCTAATCATGACCCCAACGTTCAACTGATGTCGACAACGACGGATTTGGGAAATGGTACGTCTCAAATTCAAGTTACTTTACTTAACCCAAATGGTTTTTTGACAACAAATAGAACTATACCGACTATTAATCAAATAGAGCTAGGTGGGAGCAGTCCATTTCGCAGTGCACGATTTAACTTGATTTGGAGGGAAACTAAGGCTGGCAATGTTTCTGTTGTAACAGATCAAAA
>JALTJN010000395.1 GCA_027076405.1 Chromatiales bacterium | reverse complement strand
AGTATAATCAGACGGCTTATCTCTTTTAATAGCCGAAATTAACTTCTGAAAATCATCATGTAAATCATGGTTATATAGTTCACCATCAAGTACAACAGAAGGGTGTTGCAGGAAAAAATTCCTCATTGATTGAGTGACTAAATGAGATAGGGCCGTAAATCTCTTGCCTTGGCGAGATTCCAGGACTATATCGGCGCCATCATAATAGATTAGACATCTAACACCATCTAATTTGGGCTGAACATATAGTGGAAATTTGGCCTTATTGGGATCATACTTGGTGGCTAACATGGGACGAATAGGAATAGAAGATGGCTGAGATTCAGAATATCCACTTCTATCTTTCTTTTTATTCCATAGGCTTTGAGCTTCTGATATTGCTTGTTCTAGTGGAGTAGTCTCATTAATTTTACCCACATTCTTACCTTCTAAGACATGTGTTCTATTTACAATATGAGCACCATCAACCAGACCATGCTCTTGCTCATAAAATGGCCCAATATCATCTTCGCCCACATAAATCTTCCACATTCGTATTTTGCCCTTGGAATCCATCTTAAAAAGCGTGGGAAACGTAGTGTGCATATTTTTCTCCTGCTAAATTCTATAGGTTAATTACATTTTAACACAAGATGCGGAATTTTCAAGTATTTCTTCCAAAAGATCGCACGAATGATCCCACGAAAATTTTTGGGCGGTTTCTATGCCAGCTTCATTTATAATATTTCCTGGCCTTTGATTTCTATCATGTACCAATTTCATATATTCAACTAATTGTTCCATTTGACTATCTCCAAATTCCATCCAATTACCCTGTTCAAAAAACCACTTCCCATCAAACGCAGGTTCTAAATTAGTAGGCTCTATAAGCATAGCATTATATTCATCACAAAACTCAGTATGTGCAGAATAGTTAGTAATAATTAGCTGTTTTCCTAATGCCAACATTTCTAGAGCTTCCAAATTCCATCCTTCGGCCCTAGAGGGAAAAACCCCACAAGTCATTTGTCCCATAATCGCTGCTACTGATCTATGATCTATTTGTCTGGGTAAAATCTCAATTTTTCCAGCTTGACCCATAGGACTATCAAGATACATATTTTTCCAATTATCGGCGTCTTGTTTAGACAGAAATGGATTATGTGGCATCATATATAATTTAACATTGTCTTCTGGCGTAAATGCTTGATTAAAAGCATCGCATAATATGTCGTGGCCTTTGCGAATTTCCCATTTACCAGCATTAAAAAAATTTGTACAGTCATCAGAAGGTGTGGTAACATCAGTATTAAATATTGTTCTATCTACACCTAATGGGACTATATATATAGGTATATTGATACCATTTTGTTCACATACATCTTTAGCCCATTTAGAACATACTATGAGTTCATCTGGATAATTAAGATTATGTTTTTCTACTTCATCAAATGTATCTAGCTCAAAAATCGGCCACGCAATATATTTTCCTCGTCCAACCCGATCACACAAATTAAACTGATGCCAAATATTAAGACATGGCGCATCATAATGAAAAAATCTAGCTTGGGTTGTAGCAGAGAAAATAAGCATAGCTTCTGACTCTGATCGGCCATGATCGTTTCCCTTTGGGAATAGGGCAATATTCCAACCTCGTTCTACCATAGCTTTGAGTATATTAAATCCTACTACGCCATATCCCAATGTATTTACGGGCGCTAGTAAATTAAGTTCTTTATTCATATATTTCAGATCCTTTTCCTATTGTATCGCATATAATTTTAATCATATGTTGCACATCTATATTATCTATATATTGTAGACCTAACATATTAATTACCAGCTTACCAAAAAACATAATATCTGATTCGTCCCATACTTGGTCATGTTTAATATGATAAGCTATATCTCTTTTGAACAAAATGGGATTTATTCCTGCCCTAATGAAGATAAGAGGAATCCAATAATCCCACCAAGGTCTACCCATAAAAACATAAGGACGATAACCAAAAAATATATGTTCAAATTGTGGCCTCACTATAAAATAGTCAAACCCAGGATCGTATCTGTTTCCAGACCGATCTTCTGGGCTTTTGATATCAACTCTATTACCAAATACTATGGATTTCTCTGATAAGCTGATAGCCTGAGCTATATCTGCTTTATTGTCTAGTATTATGTCAGAATTAGTTATACAACAAATATCATTACATTTTCGTATATAGTCTATAAATGCTAATATGGGAATATATGGTTTGTCTAAATCAACAATTTCGATAGCAGTTTTATTAACAGGACAAAATTCTACATCAAATTCATTTTTCAACTTATTAATTTCGGCTGGGCAATTCAATGATACGACATCAAATCCCAAAGCCTTCCAGCTATTAATGGATAAATGTTGAACACTAGACTTATTTGGTGCTGGTGCTAGGCTTGTCAAAATTTTCATAAACTCTATTATGTGTATTATTAACACGAATAAACGTTGCACATCTAGACATATGTTTAATTTCAGAAGCTCCAATATAGGTACAACAACTTCGTATTCCTCCAGTAATTTGCTGAATAACCTTAGAAACTGGTCCTTTATATGGAATTTTTACACACCTGCCCTCACTTGGTCTATAGTCTGATTTGCCATTATATTTGTCTTGGGCTTCGTATGAGGACATACCATAAAATGTCAAATGCTTCTTACTTCCATCATTATTAAATTCCCATTCTCCGTTACATTCATCAGTACCTGCCAACATTCCGCCCAACATTACAAAATTAGCACCAGCACATAATGCCTTACACACGTCTCCAGGAGTTTTACATCCACCATCAGCACACACATATCCTCTTGAAGTACCATGTGCTGCATCTGCACATTCAATGATCGCTGATAGCTGGGGATATCCTATACCAGTAACAATTCTTGTAGTACATGCAGAGTTATGGACAGCTATACCGTCCTCGACACAAAAAGAATTATCGTCTTCTACTTCAATATCGAAGACATCTTCATGTTGTACAGACATGGTTTTGATCGTATGAATTTTGACCAATTCAAAATTGGTACCATTATTAACAATACTTTTTGGATTATCTTGTACCATTAATTGTCTTTCTTCTCTATGATTATACTTATAGTAAGATAAGGCTGTATCTAAAAGAGTCAATGGCCCAGGAATAATTTTGACCAAACAGTAGTCATAATATAAATATTTCGCTTCAATCCACTCTGCATAATCCTCAATATTGTCTTCATTAACGATGTCTTTATATTTAGTATGTATAACATAGAACTTATGGTTTGTTGTACATCTAATACCATTAATTTCGATTATTTCATTGTTTTCCTTTCTAGATTTAATACCTAACACTCTTTTAAAATTACCCTTATGAGTTAAAACCAGGTCTCCAACACGTATATCTTCGATGCTTTTTACACCATCTGATGTAACAACCTTAGTACCAGTAACAAAACATCCTGGTCCAATTCCAATCTTACATATGTCAACACCGCCTTCTCTTATTAGCCTTTCTACCATTTGTGGTGTGGCTATATTTCCAGCCATTATAATAGATTTGCTTGCTATTTCTCTTACTTTATTAGCAAAACTTACAAATTTGTCTGTGTAACCATTGGCAACATCCAAGCATATATGAGGAATAAATTCTGTATAATTAATACAATAGTCATACAATGTTTCAATATTATTTAAATCTCTTTCCTTCATACCAAAAGAAAAGAACGTAAGTTCAAAATCAATATTATAGTGTCCTAAAAGTTTGGTGATATCATAGTACTTATGTAAACATGTAATACATCTATGTTGAGCAAGAGATCTTTGCATCTCAAATGTACCTACAGTATCCATATTACTAGCAACTATAGG
>JALTJN010000394.1 GCA_027076405.1 Chromatiales bacterium | reverse complement strand
CAAAATCCGTGGCAATAATTGCACATCCGGCTGCAAGTGCCTCAACTACCGCTACACCGAAACTGTCGCTCAATGAGGGATGTACTAGGCAACGTGTGTTTGTGAGGAGTTCAGCAATTTCTTCTTCTGACAACATGGCATTACGCCATACCACACCTTGATAATTGGACAAATCGCCCATCAGTTCGCGAGCTTGCTTTAACGATGTGACAACGCACATGGTTGCGTCACTACCAACGCTTCGACGCGCGCGCACAAAGGCACGTACTGCCTCTGGTCCACTTTTTATTCGAAAGTTTGTAGACACAAACGAGAAATCAAATTGACGGATTCTGAAATCACCGCATCGCGCACCTTTATAAGCAAGAGGATAAATGGTCTGGCACTTTTCACCAACTTCTGGTCCATAATGCAATTCAAAGGACCGCTTTGCCCAATCCGAGAATGTCAAGAGCGCTCTTAATTGTGGTCGTTCCAGTAGTTTACGAGCTTCCAATGCGGATCTACGATGCGAAGAAATACTATAACCATGCAACGCCAAAGGAACATCAAACTCTGCCAAATAAGGCATTGAGCCACGATTAAGAGCTTGGTGCAGCAGTCCTAAGGTATCCGGCGTATCCAGTTTTACAGAACGAACTCCACGCCAGTGTGTTACCGTCCGCATCTCCAAACGCTGACGGAGAGTGACAGGACGAGATTTCAAACTTACTCCAATCTGAGAGCACAGCTCCGATAGTGCCTCTTGAAATCGACGATGTCTTGGGCGCATTCGACCCGTCATTACTTCAAGCAATGCAGGTATCTGTTTCATACGCCTCGCTCAAGCCGGAATACATATTCGTTACATCCATGCCGACGTCCAACTAGTCTTTTCCACACTAACTTAAACCCTTGTTCACGTAAACGAGTTATAACCTGCTGCGGAGAAGCAACCTCGAAAGGGTAACCACCTATCCAATCGACAACATCAGTAAAGAATTTCATCCCTCTTGCATCTCGGAGGTGTCGTTGTAATGGATTCCGTAGGCGAACAATATCTGCCAAAAACAAACCTACCCCGAAGTAGGTCCAAAATATCATTAGCAAAAATAGCCGAATAAAACCCGGCGATCTCACATAGTAGTATTTTACTGAATGCCAGTAACGGGAAATCCATCCTTGATCGTTATATAATGCTATGAAGAGTATACCACCCGGTTTTACCATTGTTGCTGCATTATCCAATGCCTGCCACATTGCTCCAGTATGATGCAGCACACCCCAGCTATAGACCACATCATGAGAACCTATCTTTTTAATAAAAATCGGGTCGAGTATTGACCCTTGTAAAACACACCATACATCATCATCAGCACCTGACATTTTCTTTATGATTTTGGTTGCGTCAACACTATCTATATCATAGTCAAACGACACCACTTTTTTGAAACCCAATTCATGAGCAGCACGCGAAAACAATCCACTTCCGCTTCCGATGTCCAGAAAGCTTGCCTGCCCCGTATCAATATAATTTAGAACAACAGATAGTGATCGTTTTGCATTTTCAACTTCCTTGTTATTGACCCGTCTAAGATAACGCTTCCAATTTCTACCAAAACCAAATCGCAAATCTTTTGTCATTATCAAATCCACCACATTCTGGTACTCACATGTCGCTGTTTATCATCCATATCTTTTGACCAGCCCCATTCGTTTTGCCGTTCCCAATAGACGTGCTGTCCCTGTGGCCCCGACCAGTAAAAGCAGCAAGGTGATGAACCAGGATTTACTCCAACAACGTTTATGCCACAAACCTGCAAGATCTCGTCCTTCAAGTGATAACATTTTATAAATCAGCAACTTATGATATATTTCTTTGTATTTTTTGGAGTCAACATCTCGGATGAAGTCACCGTGTTGTTTCAAGACGTTAACATAGCATCGCATCGTTTCTGCGGCTTTATCTGGGTTTGTCCATCCGTATGTAACAGACTGTTCAACCGAATCGTGATATATGCGCATAACTCTGTCTGATATCCAAAATGATGCCTCTCTGATCATACGTAAATATGTCAGCAACCCACACGATTTCCGCATTCCCAAATCTTCATATCCATTAGTTCGAATATAGTCACCGCGAAATATCGGGTTATATTCTCCGGAATATCTTTCCTTTATCATATCTTCTGCAGTCATCCATCCACGATATCCTGGTTCTGCACAAGTATATATTCCGCGTTCATTTATACAAGGCGTAAAACAGACATTCGCATGAACCGGCCATTCATTTATAATTTCTTGTAATTGGTTATACCAATCCGTGACGAATTCATCGTCTGCATCCAATAGTGTGAGATATTCTGCACTACTGACTGCAATACCACTGTTGCGAGCAGAGCACATCCCACGATTAACTTCGTGTCTTATGAGCGTTACATCTTGATACTCATCGCAAATTCGTTTCAATTTCTCCGAATCATTACTACCATCATCAACAACGATGACTTCAATCTCGTCGCCAGTATTTTGATCAAAACCGGCATATATTGACTTCAACGCCTTATTAATGTGTTCGGATGCGTTATACGCAGGGATTACGACACTTAATCGCATGTTACCTATCAGCTGACTTGAATCATTGATCTATACTTTTTCCGACCGTTAAGCATGTAGCAAAAACCCAATAACAAGGTGTTAAATGTGTGAGACAAAATACGGAAATCAAAAAGCAATCAGATATATTACATCAAGATACCTGAATTACTATTTTCGTTTCATCTGTTCTCTTTACGAAGTAAATTATTGATTGGATAAAATCCATAAATCAAAATGAAAACAAACATCATCGGAAACAATGTCTGCAAGAAACCCGTACCACCACGTACAATGTTGAACATGTTTGCCATAATAAACAGGCTAAATACGAAGGTAATACGATTGTTAGAACGAATTCCGCCCTGCAAACCTGCTTGGACCCATGCCAACAATCGACCTAACCCAAAGGAAAGAAAAAGCAAAGAGAACATCCCGAAGCCGTATAGAAAATCAACGATAAAAGAAGGCGGCAACGTCATCGTTACGGCATGTTCCTTGTACATGCCAGGATACAGCCATTTCTGTATAGCCACACTACCATAGTGTAGAGGTTTCTCTTGCCATATATCCCTTGGCACTTGGGCTAGTATAATATTGTACCCCCACGCAGTACCGTAATCCACTCCAAAAAGCAACTCTAATGGTTCCATCTTTTGAAGGAAAGTTGTGATGTGATCTATCAACCCATACGATGATGCTATAGTCTGTAAGAAAAAATAAAAATTTTGATTAGATCTTTTACATAATTTCTTTGCAACACTTACATCAAAATCTGTCAACAGTCTCTCTTCACCATTATCATCTAGTATAGTAATGTTCTTCTGTGGTACTGCCCCCCCCCTAGTCAATTTGCAATAACTTGGAATATTTTTATTTACTACAGATCCATCGTGATTGTCCGTTTTTGGCGTTAATGTATTTGGCGTTAATATGTATCGCATACTTTGAAGAACTGGCGCCCCGAGTATCGTAGAGATTATCAGAATTACTGACAAGGAAATCCTTACACTTTTACTCATTGGAGATATCCATAACCATGCAATAATAATCGAGAATAGTATAATTATCATGACTCTTCGAGAAGTTATCGCAATACCCATAAAAACTGCCAATGAAATCCCGAATATATATACCGTCAGGAATATGAAAAACTCCCACCTTCTCCTTTCTCCTCGTGGTGCAAACAGCAGTGGAATCGCTGAAATCAGTCCGTAAACGAATAGTTCAGAAAACATAAATAATGGCCCATTACCTACTCTTAGCTCATTTTGTTGATTGCCAACAAAGGGGGCAAAGTAACCGCTTTTGAATACTGTATGAACTAAAAAGACATAACCTAGTGTGTACAGGACAACAAGCAC
>JALTJN010000393.1 GCA_027076405.1 Chromatiales bacterium | reverse complement strand
ATCAATTTACTTGCAACTATTTTATTAATCATCCTGATTGGAAAAAGCGTTTGGCACCTAATACAACAATACCGGCAAGGGAAAACAGGATCACGCTTAACCACTCGTCTGGTTATTATGTTTGTTATTCTTTCTACTACACCTGTCTCGGTTGTTTATTATTTCTCTCTGGATTTTCTCCAGCGCGGAATTGATAGCTGGTTTGATGTGCGGGTTGAAAATGCATTAACCGATGCACTTGAATTAAGTAAAACATCTCTGGGTGTTCGTATGCGCGAATTACTCAGACAAACTAAACTTATGGCACCTCGTTTAAATGCCATCTCGAACGAATTAACAACTCTCACCTTAAATGAACTGAGAAATGAAAGCGGGGCAAATGAACTCACTCTCTTTTCTAATAACGGCCGCATAATTGCCTCGAGTATTAGCGAAACTACCCGGTTACTACCACAGCAACTCGAAGATAGTACCTTACTGAAATTAAGACTTGGACAAGATGATTTTGGTTTAGTCCCTATTCCTGAAATTGGTTTACATATTCGTATTTCTATTAATATGGAAAACCCCGATCCGGCTTTAGATGGCAGGATACTGCAATTACTTTATCCGGTTACACCGCGTATTAATGAATTGGCAGAAAATGTTCAACAAGCATTTAGTGCGGTCAGATCATTAACCATTTTGCGTTTACCTCTTAAATACAGCTTTATATTAACTTTATCGCTTATTCTGTTACTCAGTATTTTAACTTCTATCTGGGCGGCATTTTTTGCGGCACGTCGTATGGTCGCCCCTATATCTGATCTGGTTGAAGGAACTCGAGCCGTTGCTGCCGGTAACTATGAAAAACGACTGCCTTTACCCGGTAAAGATGAACTTGGCTTTTTAGTGCGTTCATTTAATGAAATGACACAAAAAATTGCCATGGCTCAGGAGAGTGCACGAATCAGTCAGCAACAGGCAGAAACTCAACATGGTTATCTCGAGTCAATACTTGGTAATTTATCTTCCGGTGTTATCACTCTTAACTCGCATAATTTTTTACAGACAACCAATCATGCTGCAAACCACATCCTGAGTGCATCTTTAACACCTTACATTGGTCATTTTCTGGATGATGCCATTGAAGAAAATCCTCAGCTACAGCAGCTTGTTGATGCCATTTATCCACACATTGAAGCAAAAGAAAAACAGTGGCAGGAAGAGGTCACACTCTTTATCGGCGGCACTCGAAAAATTCTAATTTGTCGCGGTACTTTAATATCTTTATCCACTCATACCGAAAATCTTGAAAACGGTAGTATTATCGTCTTTGACGATGTTACCGAGCTTGTTAAAGCTCAAAGAAATGCGGCATGGGGTGAGGTTGCACGTCGTCTTGCTCATGAAATAAAAAACCCCTTAACTCCTATTCAGCTCTCGGCTGAACGTATCCGCCATAAATATCTTGAAAAAATGAATATTGAGGATGCCGATATTCTTGATCGTTCAACCCATACTATTGTGCAACAGGTTGAAACACTCAAAGAAATGGTTAAAGCATTTTCTGACTACGCGCGTATGCCAATATTAACGCTCGATACTATCGACCTGAATAAAATTATCACCGAAGTTCTCGATTTATATGTTTCATCCAATAATGACACTCTGTATTCCATTACCCTCGATAGCAGTAATCCGGAAATTGAAGCAGACATCGGACGCTTTCGTCAGTTGCTGCACAACTTGATTAAAAATGCGCTTGAGGCTAATCAGGAAAATCATTCCGAATCTCAACGCGAAACAAAAGATGAAAAAATATATATTTCAACACGCTGCGCTGAAGAACATGCTTGTCGTTATGTTGAGCTGAAAATTACCGATACCGGCCCGGGAATTGCTGAGGACATGTTTGATCAGCTCTTTGAGCCTTATGTGACAACCAAACCTAAAGGCAGCGGTTTAGGTCTTGCCATTGTAAAGAAAATTGTTGAAGAACATGGCGGTATGATCTTTGCCGAAAACGCAAAAGAAGGCGGCGCAAGTATTATAATAAGATTGCCGGTTAAAAAAACATCCAGCTCTCTTTTTGAAACTGATAATATAAACCAAGATAATGATGCAGCAGCCTAAAACTATGCCAAATGAAATTACACCTCTGCTCGACCCTAATATGCCGCAAATTCTGGTGGTCGATGACGAGCCTGATATTCGGCATCTTGTACAGGAAATACTTCAGGACGAAGGGTATAACGTCGAAGTCGCAGAAGACGGGGCCAGCGCAAAAGCGGCATACCAGCAACACCAGCCTGATCTTATATTACTTGATATATGGATGCCGGACGTAGATGGAATAACTTTGCTTAAAGAATGGACTGAGAATGGAAATTTAAAAGTTCCTGTTATCATGATGTCCGGACATGGCACCGTAGAAACAGCTGTCGAAGCCACCCGTCTGGGGGCATATGATTTTATCGAAAAACCTCTTTCTTTAGCAAAACTGTTATTAACTGTTGAACAAGCATTAAGTTTTGAAAAAAAAGAACATTCAACCGTCAACCTTCCATCTCATACCCATTTTGTTTATGAACCCATTGGACATAGCCCGGTTATGCAGCGTTTACGTGAGCAAATTAAACGTATTGCCGAACATGACAGTTGGGTTTTATTAAACGGAGAAGCTGGCAGCGGCATTAAAGTGGCTGCTCACTATTTACATGCAAATAGTCACCACCATGAAAAGAATTTCATCGAAGCTAATCTCTCATCTTTAAGTTATGAAAAACATCCGGAAGAATTTCTGGGTACTTCATCTGAACAGGGGCTACTTGATAAAGCACAGGGCGGAACTTTATTTTTAAGAAATATAGATGCCGCTGATGAGTTAACACAAAATTTTTTGCTTGGCCTTTTGCAAAGTAACTCATACCAGCATATCGGAGATTCTTCTATCATTCCTTTTCAGGCACGAATTATTTGTTCCTCATATAATAATCTTGAACGTCTGGTTGAAGAAAACAAATTCAGAAAAGACCTGTTTTACTTTATCAATGTCGTCCCTCTGCAAATTCCCAGCTTACGCCAGCATCGTGAAGATATTCCAGACTTGCTTAAGTTCTATACCAATATCTTTGTTGAACAGGATAAATTACCGTATCGACATTTTAGTCTTGCTGCGCAAAACCGTCTCAGAAATTATGAATGGATGGGCAATATTCTTGAATTAACCAACCTGGTGCAACACTTACTCATCACTGCTGCTGAAAATGAAATTTCATTAGAAGAGGTTGAGGCAGCAATCGATCAAAAAGAAAAAATATCTGACACAGAAGAAGGCATTTCTGTCACTTATGATCTACCATTACGGGATGCTCGTGAACATTTTGAACGTGACTACTTAATTCATCACTTAATCAAAGCCGGAGGTAGCGTTGGTAAAGTTGCCAAAACAACCGGAATGGAGCGCACTCATCTTTATCGAAAATTACGTGCTTTAAATATTGATCCAAAATCTCTATTGGTTGACACTAAATAAAATAACAATACGATATATAAAATGAAAATTATAATTCTAGGTGCAGGGCAGGTAGGCAGCTCGCTGGCAGAAAATCTTACCAGTGAAGCCAATGACATAACCATCGTTGATAAGGATGAAAAAACCTTACAAGCATTACAAGACCGATTAGATTTACGCACCATTGCCGGTCAGGCTTCTCATCCTAATATTTTACGCTCCGCCGGTGCCGATGATGCTGATATGCTTATTGCTGTCACCGATAGTGATGAAACAAATATGGTCGCCTGTCAGGTTGCCTATACGGTATTTCACACGCCAACTAAAATAGCACGTGTTCGCGCACTCGGATATTTGTCACACCCGCAACTGTTTCAGCAGGAAGCCTTGCCCATTGATGTCTTAATTAGCCCGGAACAGCTTATTACTGACTATATCCAGAGTTTAATCACACATCCTGGTGCACTACAAGTACTTGATTTTGCAGATAAAAAAGTACAGCTTGTCGGTGTTCGAGCTTATTATGGCGGCCCTTTAGTTGGGCATGAATTAAGTACCATTAAGCAACATATGCCAAGTGTTGAAATACGGGTTGCAGCTATTTATCGCCGAGATCACGCTATCATTCCTCATGGCAATACTGTGATTGAAGCAGATGACGAAGTTTTTTTTGTTGCTACACCTAAATGTATTCGTGCCATGATCAGCGAACTTCGCCGTCTTGATAAGCCCTATAAACGCGTCATGATTGTCGGTGGCGGTAATATCGGCAAACGACTTGCCAAAGCTTTAGAAAATGATTATCAGGTCAAGCTCATCGATCATAACTCCGTCCGCGCACATAATCTGGCTAAAGAACTCGATAAAACCATTGTACTTAATGGTGATGCCTCCGATGGTAATTTGTTAATCGAAGAAAATATTGATAATACCGATATCTTTTGTTCTGTCACAAATGATGAAGAAGCCAATATTCTTTCCGCCATGCTGGCAAAACGTCTAGGCGCCCGTAAGGTAATGGCCTTAATCAACAGGGCAGCTTATGTTGATCTTATTCAGGGTGGTGAAATTGATATTGCTATATCACCACAACAATCCACCATCAGTAGTTTGCTGGCTCATGTACGCCGTGGCGATGTCGTTAAGGTTCACTCTTTACGTCGTGGTGCCGCTGAAGCCATCGAAGCCATTGCCCATGGCGATAAAACAACATCAAAGGTTGTCGGTCGACAAATTTGCGATCTTAAATTACCTACCGGTACCACCATAGGTGCTATTGTGCGTGGTGACACTGTCATTATTGCCCATCACGATACGATTATCGAACCGGAAGATCACGTCATTCTCTTTCTTATTGATAAAAAATATATTTCAGAAGTTGAAAAACTTTTCCAGGTTGGTATCACTTTTATTTAATCAACTATGCAATTTTTTGTTATACAACGCATCCTTGGCATTTTACTCATGGTATTCAGTTTTACCATGGTACCGCCCATTATTGTTTCGATCATTTATCTTGATGGTTCTTTTGAACCATTTTTTGATGCCTTTGCAGTTACTCTCATTACCGGGATTATTGCATGGCTACCTGTTAAAAATTATAAAAATGAATTAAGGCTTCGAGATGGTTTCCTGATTGTCGTTTTATTCTGGACCGTTTTAGCTTCTTTTGGTGCTATCCCTTTTATACTGTCATCTCAAATTGATATCTCAATAACAGACGCACTTTTTGAATCTTTATCCGGACTGACAACAACTGGGGCAACCGTCATTGTTGGTCTGGATCAACTTCCTGAATCTATTTTGTATTATCGCCAGCAACTACAATGGCTTGGTGGAATGGGAATTATCGTTTTAGCTGTTGCCATTATGCCGCTTTTAGGAATAGGTGGTATGCAACTCTATAAAGCAGAAACACCCGGACCAATGAAAGATAATAAACTTACACCTCGCATTACAGAAACAGCTAAAGCCCTTTGGTATATCTACTTAACCTTAACAATTGCATGTGCGCTTGCTTATTGGGCAGCGGGTATGAATACTTTTGACGCTATCAGTCATAGCTTTTCAACCGTTGCGATTGGCGGCTTTTCTACACATGATGCCAGCATGGGATATTTTAATGAACAGCCTATGGTAGAAGTTGTTGCTATCATATTTATGTTACTTTCAGGCATAAATTTTTCTCTGCATTTTTTATCCTGGCGTAGTCGTTCTCTTAAAGCCTATTTGCTTGATTCAGAATTTAAAACTTATATCACACTCCTTTTTGTTGTCACCATTATTTCTTCTGCTTATTTGTATTATACCAACCACTTTATTGCACCCGAGCACGCTTTTTTACATGGTATGTTTCAAACTGTTTCTATCGGTACAACAACAGGATTTACGACATACGAGTATCATAACTGGCCCGGATTTTTACCTATCTTATTATTATTCACCAGTTTTATCGGCGCATGTGCCGGTTCCACCGGTGGCGGCATGAAAATGATTCGCTTTTTACTTTTGCTTAAACAGGGCATGCGTGAAGTGAAGCGCCTGATTCATCCAAATGCTGTGTTTGTAATCAAGATTGGTGGTAAACCATTATCTGATCGAATTATTCAGGCAGTCTGGGGCTTCTTTTCTGCCTATGTTGCGGCCTTCGTTATCATCTTGCTTGCGCTTATGCTTACAGGACTGGATCAAATCAGCGCTTTCTCTGCAACCGCTGCCAGTATGAATAATCTCGGGCCCGGCTTAAATGAAGTCGGTTTAAATTATGCCGGAGTTAGTGATTCTGCTAAATGGATATTATCTTTTGCCATGTTATTAGGACGTCTGGAAATATTTACTTTACTGGTTCTTTTAACACCTGCATTCTGGCGACGTTAATGAAATGCGTTATAAACCACTCTTTCGCATAATTGGTTTTTTCCTTGTCTTTCACAGCCTGGGATTACTTCCACCGATATTTATTTCACTATTTTATTCCGACGGCCATATATTAGATTTTTTTTATCCACTTTTGTTTTCCCTTTTTATGGGGTTAAGCTTATGGTATCCAAATAGAAATGATTCTACAGAGTTACTGCGACACGAAGGTTTTTTAATTGTTGCCTCTTTCTGGTTTATTTTAACTATTGTTAGCGCTCTCCCTTTTATCATTGGCCCCCACCTTGGATTTATTGATTCATTCTTTGAAGCGGCATCCGCATTTACAACGACTGGCGCTACCATCTTGACCGGTTTAGATCTTTTACCACGCTCAATTTTATTTTACCGGCAAGAGTTACAATGGCTAGGCGGCATGGGGATTATCGTTTTAGCTGTTGCTATACTGCCAATACTTCGAATGGGTGGCATGCAACTTTATCGCGCTGAAACGCCAGGACCTATGAAAGAGGAAAAACTCACCCCTCGTATAGCGCAGACAACACAAATATTCTGGTTCATATATCTACTAATGACATCGCTATGTGCAGTTTCATACTGGCTTGCAGGTATGTCTCCCTATGATGCAGTTTCTCATAGCATGTCAACTATCTCCACTGGCGGGTTTTCTACTCATGATGCCAGTATCGGATACTTTAATAGTTTACCAATAGAATTAATTACAGTCTTTTTTATGTACGTGGGCGCAATTAATTTTAGCATTCATTACCTTGCCATTTTTAAAAATGATTTTTCTAATTATTTTTCCAATCCGGAAGTTAAAGTTTTTAACATTATCGTTCTTGGTACTGTATTTATTATTAGTCTAAAACTTCTTTATGATAATGTTTACCCTAGCTATACAGAAGCATTGCGTCATAGTCTTTTTACCACTGTCTCTGTCATCACAAGTACTGGATACGCCACTGAAAATTTTTCGCTCTGGCCGCCTTTCGTATTCACCTTACTCTTTTTTATTAGTTTTATTGGTGGCTGTTCAGGTTCAACGGCTGGTGGAATCAAGGTTATTAGATTCATATTACTTATCAAACAGGGCTACCGGGAAATTCTTCGATTGATTCATCCGGCTGCCATTTACCCATTAAAAATTAAAGACCATATTTATCAGGATTCGATTACAAACGGTGTCTGGGGATTTTTTGCTCTTTATATCGCTGTTTTCTCTATTGCCATGCTTGCCATTATGGCAAGTGGTGTTGATCAGGTTACCGCTTTTTCTGCGGTTGCAAGTGCAATTAATAATCTCGGACCCGGACTCGGCGAGATCAGCTCTTCATTTCAGATACTGAGTGACGGCAATAAATTAATTCTGGCCTTTTGTATGTTATTAGGCCGACTTGAGTTATTTACTATTTTAATTTTATTAACGCCTGCATTCTGGCGACGTTAAATAATTTTGCCATAAAGAACACAAAGAACCGCAAGAAAACAAAAAATTTCACTACTAGATAATCAATTATAACTTTACTCGTGTATACAGTATTCGCCATGGTTATAATTTGATCTTCTTCGTGTGGCCCAGGCCAGTCTCTCTACCTCAGGTTTCACCTTCTACTTGGTGGCTAATATTTATTATTCAACGGTAACTGATTTTGCCAGGTTTCTCGGTTGATCTACATCCGTCCCTTTTAAAACAGCGACATGATAGGATAACAGTTGCAACGGTACCGTAAATATAATCGGCGAGATAGCGATATCCAGTGGTGCAACTTGAATGACTTTAATGCCTTCTTCTGATTTGAGGTTTGTCCCTTTATCAGCAAACACATATAACTGTCCGCCACGCGCTTTTACTTCCTGTAAATTAGATTTTAATTTATCAATTAATTTATCATTAGGTGCAACAGCGACTATAGGAATATTTTTATCAACTAATGCTATCGGCCCGTGTTTTAATTCACCTGCGGGGTAACCTTCTGCATGAATATAGGAAATTTCCTTCAGCTTTAGCGCGCCTTCCATTGCTACCGGATAATGCATACCCCGGCCAAGGAATAAAGCATGATTTTTATCGGCAAAATCATTTGCCACTTCTTTAATTTCATCATCCAGTTTTAAAACATCATCAATAATTCCGGGCAGGTGACGCAATTGTTCCACCACTTTCGCTTCACTTTTTGCCGGAAAACCGAATCGTCGAGCCAAGACTGTTACCAGCAATAAAATAACAACTAACTGTGTGGTAAATGCTTTTGTTGATGCTACCCCAATCTCCGGGCCAGCGCGTGTCATCATACTCAGTTCAGATTCTCGCACTAATGAGCTTTCAGGCACATTACAAATTGCTAAGGTATGTTTAAAACCAATTTCTTTTGCTTTTCTTAGCGCGGCTAAAGTATCTGCTGTTTCACCTGACTGTGAAATAGTAATTAATAAGGTGTCTTCCTGTACAACTACTTTTCGATATCTGAACTCGCTCGCAACTTCAACATTGCAGGGCAATTTTGTGACAGATTCTATAGCATATTTTGCAATTAGCCCTGCATGATAACTTGTTCCGCAGGCAATTATTTGTACCGACTTTATTTTATCAAAGATCTCAATTGCTTTAGGTCCAAAACTTGAATCAAGCACCTTGTCTTTAGTTAACCGACCTTCTAGGGTATCTGCTATGGCAATGGGCTGCTCATAAATTTCTTTAAGCATATAGTGAGCATATTCACCTTTATCAACCGCATCATCAGAAAGCTGACTTTCGTGTATTGCTCTTTTGACAGCATCACCGTTTTCATCATAGACATCAATTGTCGAAGGTTTAAGTTCCGCAATATCACCTTCTTGTAAAATAATAAACTGATTGGTTTCTGATAATAAAGCCGACATATCTGATGCGATAAAATTCTCATCTTTACCAACACCAATGACTAACGGACTTCCTTTTCGTGCACAAATCAAGGTATTGGGCTCTGCTTTACTAATGACACCTAACGCATAGGCACCATCAAGATCACTAATTGAATTTTTTACCGCTTCAAGCAAGTTGTTTCCTTGCTCCAGATATTTTTCAATCTGATGAACGATAACTTCGGTATCAGTATCAGATGTAAAATTAAATCCAGCTTTAATTTGCTCTGCGCGTAATGCTTCATGGTTTTCAATTATGCCATTATGAACAATAGCTACACTGTCATTACAAACATGTGGATGCGCATTTTTTGCCGTTGGTTCACCATGAGTTGCCCAACGTGTATGTCCAATTCCAATAAATCCATTTGCCGGTGTTGTTTTTAAAGCTGCTTCCAGATTTTTTATTTTACCAACAGCCCTAACACGCTCTATGCATTCGTTATTATCCAGCACTGCAATACCCGCTGAATCATAACCCCGATACTCAAGACGGTTTAATCCTTCTAATAAAACCGGAGTAATATCCCTATGAGAAACCGCACCTACTATGCCACACATATTAATTCTCTACTTAATTCGACTTTATAATTTTTACTGGTCGTTTCCAGCCAGTTATACTTTTTTGTTTTACCCGGGTAATCGCTAATTCATTTTCAGCAACATCAGTTGTTATGGTTGAGCCGGCACCAATAGTTGCATTTTTCCCTATTTTTACAGGTGCAACTAACTGTGTAGATGAACCAACAAATACATTATCAGCAATGACCGTTTGATGTTTATTCGCACCATCATAATTACAGGTAATTGTACCAGCACCAATATTTACATTTTTACCAATCATTGAATCGCCAATATAAGTTAGATGGTTAACCTTACTGCCAACTCCAACAAAACTTTTTTTAATTTCAACAAAATTACCAACATGTGTATCATCTGATAATACCGCTCCTGGTCTTAAGCGTGCAAATGGACCGACCTTACTGCCTTTACCAACGGAAGCATTATCTAAAACACTCATCGGTAAGATAACAACATCATCCGCAATTTTAGAATCTTTGATAACACAATTTGCACCAATAGAAACATTATTACCAATGGATACATCCCCTTCAAAAACAGTATTTATATCAATCGAAATATCTTTACCATGAGTTATCGTACCGCGAATATCTATTCGTGAAGGATCCGCCAGAGTAATGCCATCTGTCATTAATTGATTAGCTTGCTCTTGTTGATAAAAACGTTCCAGCTCTGCCAGCTGCAAACGATTATTCACTCCCATTACTTCATATTCATTTTCAGGCTGCGTTGTATGAACAATAAAATTATCTTTCACTGCCATTGCTATAACGTCGGTTAAATAATATTCTTTTTGAGCATTATTATTATCCAGTTGAGCTAACCAGTTTTTTAATAGCTTGGCTTTTACTGCCAGGATTCCGGTATTTACTTCATTGATTTTCTTAATTTCATCACTGGCATCTTTTTCTTCGGTAATATTTTCAACCAGGTTTTTCTTACTTCTGACAATACGTCCATAACCTTTTGGATTATCCAGTTGTACTGTCAACAAAGAAAATCCATCTTTAGCCTGTTCAATTAACTCTTCTAGTGTTTCACGTTTTATTAAAGGCACATCACCGTATAAAATTAGCACAAGCTGATCATCTTTTAATCGATCGGTTGCCTGATCAACCGCATGTCCTGTTCCAAGCTGTTCTTCCTGTAACACCCAATTAATAGTTGTGTCATTTATTTTTTGTTGTACCTGTTCTCCACCATGACCATATACAACATTAATTTCTTCAGGTTGCAGTTCTTTTGATGTATTAATCACATGCTGAACTAAAGGAACACCTGCCAATGAATGCAATACCTTCGGTAAAGCAGATTTCATTCTTGTACCCTGACCGGCAGCAAGAATAATGATATTTAATTTATTATTATCTGACATATTTTTTATTTTATCTTAGTGAACTGCCGACTTAGCCGAATCACCGGCCACCATACCCGAACCGACTTCTTCTTCTGTTGCATCACGAATAGCCAACACTTTTATTCTAAACGTCATTGTTTGTCCGGCGAAAGGGTGATTACCATCAAGGTAAACTTCACCATCTTTAATAGCAACAACGGTCATTAACATCGTTTCGCCTTTATCATTTTGAAAACTGACTTGTGCGCCAATCTTTTGAAATTCAGCCGGCACATTTTCAACTTTGTCACGAAAACGCTTATTTGAATCAATTTCACCAAAACCGTGTTCCGGTGGTAACTCAATATCGATAATGTCACCAATTTTGGCACCTTCAACTGCTTTCATATCATCAGTAGCATTATCGCTGTCTGCACCATGAACATATTCCATAGGAGTATCATTCTTCTCAACAATTTCTCCTTTATCATTAAGAATACTGCTAATGAAGGTAACAACCTTATGTTTTTCTACTTTTAATTCTGACATTTCTAAACCTGAACTTTGATCAATAATTTGCAAATATTATATCACTTGCAGCAAAGAGGTTTCTAATTTTTGCTATTTCTCTACATAAATAACCATTTTTCCCGATGTTCTCGGATTTTTTGTTTTCTTTTTAATCAGTAATATGCAGCAGGCACAAAAAAGGGCAGATTTATCTGCCCTTTCTATTACGATATTGCCTACAAATTAACGTTGCTTACGAAAACGCTCAATCATTCGTAGTTGTGCAACCGCTTCAAGCAATTTTGACTGTGCTTCGGCAAGATCCATATCACCATCACGATCTTTAATCGCTTCTTCAGCAGCCTGTTTTGCTTCCATTGCAGCAGCTTCATCCAAATCCTGCGCACGTACCGCAGTATCAGACAAAATAGTAACCACACTAGGTTGAACTTCCATCATGCCTCCAGAGACATAAATGGATTCTTCCTCACCACCTTGTTTAGTAATGCGAACTTCACCTGGCTTAAGCGGGGTCAATAAGGGTGTATGGCGGGCATGAATACCCACTTCACCCATTATTGCCGGTGCAATAACGATTTCTGCTCGGCCGGAAAATAGCTCTTTCTCGGCACTCACAATATCTAAATGCATGGTCATTGCCATACTATTTCTCCAAAAGTTTTAACAAAGATTATTTAATAGTCTTCGCTTTTTCAATTGCTTCTTCGATAGTACCCACCATGTAGAACGCTTGTTCTGGCATGTGATCATACTCACCATCAACAATGCCTTTAAAGGCTTTGATAGTTTCTTTCGCTGATACATATTTACCAGGTGCGCCGGTGAATACTTCAGCAACGAAGAAAGGTTGTGATAAGAAACGTTGAATTTTACGAGCACGGGCTACGATAAGCTTATCTTCTTCAGATAATTCGTCCATACCCAAAATCGCAATGATATCTTTTAGTTCTTTATACTTCTGCAAAGTACCCTGAACACCACGCGCTACATTGTAGTGCTCTTCACCAATAACCAATGGATCAAGCAAACGTGAAGTTGAATCCAAAGGATCTACCGCAGGATAAATACCTAATTCAGCAATTTGACGAGACAGTACTAATGTTGCATCCAAGTGAGCAAATGTTGTCGCAGGTGATGGATCGGTTAAATCATCCGCAGGTACATATACTGCCTGGAACGAGGTAATCGAACCGGTCTTGGTTGATGTAATACGTTCTTGTAACGCACCCATTTCCTGAGCAAGAGTAGGCTGGTAACCTACCGCTGAAGGCATACGACCAAGAAGGGCGGATACTTCAGTACCGGCTAATGTGTAACGGTAAATGTTATCAACGAACATTAATACGTCACGGCCTTCATCACGGAAGTTTTCTGCGATGGTTAAACCCGTTAATGCAACTCGTAAACGGTTACCTGGAGGCTCATTCATCTGACCATAAACAAGAGCAACTTTATCTAAAACGCCGCCTTCTTCCATTTCATAGTAGAAATCATTACCTTCACGAGTACGTTCACCAACACCGGCGAATACCGAGAAACCACTGTGTTCTACTGCGATGTTACGAATGAGTTCCATCAGTGTTACTGTTTTACCAACACCCGCACCACCAAATAAACCAATTTTACCACCCTTGGAAATAGGCATGATTAAATCGATTACTTTGATACCTGTTTCAAGAATTTCAACAGCAGATGATTGTTCATCATAAGCAGGTGGCTTACGGTGAATCGGCATGTATTTGTCAGCTTTAACTTCGCCTGCGTTATCGATTGGATTACCCAAAACATCCATAACTCGACCAAGTGTACCTTGACCTACGGGTACTTGAATTGGCTTGCCATTATCTGACGCCGCCATACCACGCTTTAAACCATCGCTGGTTCCCATCGCGATTGCACGAACAACACCATCACCAAGTTGTTGTTGAACTTCAAGCGTTAGCCCTGTGTCAGCAACAGTCAATGCATTATATACAGCTGGCATTGCATCACGTGAAAATTTCACGTCAACAACAGCACCAATGATTTGTACAATATTTCCAGAACTCATTTCAGTTCCCCTATAAATTTTAGCAATTCTTTTTATCCACTTTTAACCTTATATAGCAGGTTAAACAGCAGATGCACCAGCAACAATCTCTGACAGCTCTTGTGTAATCGCTGCCTGACGCGCTTTGTTATAAACCAGTTGTAAGTCACCAATTAAGTCACCCGCATTATCGGAAGCAGCTTTCATTGCCACCATACGTGCACCCATTTCGCAGGCCACGTTTTCAATAACACCCTGGTACACTTGCGATTCGATGTAACGAATCAATAAACCATCCAATACAACTTTTGCATCAGGTTCGTAAATATAGTCCCAGTGATGAACAAGTTCCGTATCTTCTTCTTCCTGTGTAACAGGTAACATCTGAAGAATCGTCGGGTCTTGTGTCATGGTATTTACAAAACGGTTATAAACAACATATAAACGATCAATTTCACCGTTGTCATAAGCATCCAGCATCACTTTTACTGTTCCGATGATATCGGCTACTCCGGGAGTATCACCCAGATGTGTTGCTGATGCTTTAATGTCATTTACACTTTTAAAAAAGCTTGTTGCTTTTGAACCAATCGTACACAGGTCAACATCAATATTTTTATCTTGCCATTCTTGCATGGCATTTAATGTTTTACGGAATAAGTTATTATTTAAACCACCGCATAAACCACGGTCTGAAGAAACAATAATAAAACCTACTCGCTTAACATCACGATCTTCAAGATACGAATGTTTGTATTCAGAATGTGCAAACGCAAGATGATGAATAACTGCACGTATCTTGTCCGCATAGGGACGAGCTGCATGCATACGATCTTGTGCTTTACGCATTTTACTCGCCGCAACCATTTCCATTGCGCGCGTAATTTTTTGCGTGTTCTGAACACTGCTTATCTGTGTACGGATTTCCTTACCACTTGCCATGGCCTATATCTCCGGTTCCGTTACCAAGTCGCGCTTTCTTTGAACTTATCAAGAGCCGCTTTCATCGCGCCTTCGATTTCGTCATTAAAATCGCCAGTGTCGTTAATTTTAGCAATGAGTTCAGCATTGTTAGACTTCATATATGCTTGCATCGCCGATTCAAAATCTACAATTTTAGCTACATCAACGTCATCAAGATAACCTTCATTCGCAGCATATAAAGAGAATGCTTGCTCAGCGACTTTCATTGGTGAGTATTGTTTCTGTTTCATCAACTCCATAACACGTTGACCACGTTCAATCTGGTTACGTGTTGCTTCATCCAAATCTGAAGCGAACTGGGCAAATGCTGCTAATTCACGATATTGTGCAAGTGCTAAACGAGTACCACCACCTAATTTCTTGATAATTTTAGTTTGCGCCGCACCACCAACACGCGATACTGAAAGACCGGCGTTAATCGCTGGACGAATACCTGCGTTAAATAAATCAGATTCCAGGAAGATCTGACCATCGGTAATTGAGATTACGTTAGTCGGTACGAATGCAGATACGTCACCAGCCTGAGTTTCGATAATCGGCAAAGCAGTTAAAGAACCTGTTTGACCTTTTACCGCACCATTCGTGTTCTTTTCTACTTCTTCAGCATTAATACGAGCTGAACGCTCTAATAAACGTGAATGCAAATAGAAAACATCACCAGGGTAAGCTTCACGACCCGGAGGACGACGTAGTAATAATGATACTTGACGATAAGCCCATGCTTGCTTGGTTAAATCATCATAAACGATTAAAGCGTCTTCACCTTTATCGCGGAAATATTCACCCATTGAACAACCGGCATAAGGTGCAATAAATTGCATTGCCGCTGAATCAGATGCGTTCGCCGCAACAATAATGGTGTGTTCCATGGCGCCATGTTCTTCTAACTTACGAACAACGTTCGCAACTGAAGAGGCTTTTTGACCAATCGCAACATAGATACAAGTAACACCTGTGTCTTTTTGGTTGATGATGGCATCGATAGCGATAGCCGTTTTACCTGTCTGGCGATCGCCGATAATGAGTTCACGTTGACCACGACCAATTGGCACCATTGCATCAACTGATTTCAAACCTAACTGAACAGGTTGATCAACTGATTTACGTGCCATAACGCCAGGTGCAACTTTTTCAATTGGTGATGAAGATTCCGCTTTAATCGGACCTTTACCGTCGATAGGCATACCAAGCGCATCAACAACACGACCGCGCATTGCTTCACCCGTTGGAACTTCCAGAATTCGACCGGTACATTTAACTTTGTCGCCTTCAGAAATACCTTCGTAATCACCCAAGATTACCGCACCTACAGAGTCTTGCTCCAGGTTAAGCGCCATTCCGTATATGTCATTAGGAAACTCGATCATTTCACCAGACATAACTTCGTTTAAGCCATGTATTTGTACAACACCATCAGCCACACTAACAACGGTACCTTCATTGCGTGCTTCGGTGCTCGCATCAAAGCCTTCGACCCGTTTCTTAATCAGTTCGCTGATTTCAGATGGATTCAATTGCATAGTTGTAATCCTTAAAATTTATAAAATATTTAGAAACTGTTACTTAATATAGTTAAATCAAGCTAACTTACTTCAAACTCAATTACTTCATTAAGGTAGTTGCCAGCTTATCTAGCTGACCTGAGACAGAACCATCAATCATTAAATCACCTGCGCGAATAATTGCGCCACCAACGATGGATTCGTCAATACTTGTCTTTAATGTTACTTCACGACCTAAACGTTTTTTCAACGCTTCTGTCATTGATTTAATCTGTGCATCACTTAATGGAAAAGCGGAAGTCACTTCTGCTTCAACTGTTTTTTCTGCTTCTGCGCGATGCTCTTCAAACCCAAGAGCAATCTCTGTCATAATATTTAAACGACCATTATCAGCTAAAACTCTAACAAAGTTTTTTGCCAGGTCATTTAGATTATCACCACAAACATCAACAATAACTTCAACAATCTTCTCTCTTTCGATAGAAGGGTTGCTGATCATATCGCTCATTACAGCATCAGATGTAACCATTGCTATAAGTTGCAGCATGTCAGACCAGTTTTTTAAATCGCTTTTTTCATTAGCAATATCAAAAGCGGCCTGAGCATAGGGACGAGCAATTGTGCTGTTTTCTGCCATTGTCTGCGTCCTTTAATTACAGTTGAGCAACCAGATCTTTCAATAGATCATCGTTCGCTTTTTCGTCGATTTCATGCTTAAGTACTTTACTAGCACCAGAGACTGCTAACGACACAACTTGTCCTCGCAATTGTTCGCGAGCACGATTCACTTCTTGTTCAAGCTCTGCATTTGCAGCAGCGATAATACGTTCGCCTTCTGCTCGTGCAGTTTCTTTTGACTCTTCAACGATTTCACTCGCACGCTTCTCGGCAAGATTAATAATATCCTGTGCCTGAGCTTTTGCATCTTTCAAAGTATCTAGTACTTTTTGCTTAGCAAGTTCACCGTCGAGCTTGCCTTTTTCAGCAGCTGCGAGTCCGTCAGCAATCGTCTTCTTACGTTCTTCTAATGCCGCCACCAATGGAGGCCAGACAAACTTCATCACAAACATGACAAAGAAAATAAACGTAATCGATTGTCCGATTAGGGTGAGGTTTATATTCATTATAAAAGCCTTACTTTAATTTAAAGTTGGATTTAATAAACTCAATCGTTTCTTATACCGCAGCAACTGCGAACAAGATGTACATTGAAATACCAACCGCAATCATAGGTACCGCATCAACAAGACCCATAACGATAAAGAACTGTGTACGTAACATTGGAATCAATTCTGGTTGACGTGCTGCGCCTTCCAAGAAACGACCACCCAAAATACCGATACCTACTGCAGCACCTAATGCACCTAAACCCATCATTAAAGCACCTGCGACGTATAACATTGCTGTTGCGTCAGTCATATTATTCTCCTAATACAAAAATTTAAAAAAGTTAAAATCTATAAAACATTTTAGTGTTCGCTATGTGCCATATCGAGATACACGATTGTTAGCGTCATGAAAATGAACGCCTGTAACGTGATAATCAGAATATGGAAAATGGCCCAACCGAGTTGAAGCACACCACCTAACGATGCCATTACTAATCCCGCATTGAACATAATTGCAATGAGGATAAAAATCATTTCGCCGGCATACATGTTACCGAACAAACGTAAAGCCAGTGAAATAGGCTTTGCGATTAATGAAACAAATTCCAAAATAAAGTTCACCGGTATAAATAAACCCTGAACCACTTTATTTTTTGACTGGAAAGGCATCAAAGTTAATTCAGCTGTAAAGCCGCTAATACCTTTGTTCTTGAAGCTGTAAAATAGCACCAGGAAGAAAATAGAGAACGCCATACCGATAGTGGCATTTGGATCGGTTGAAGGTACCACCTTCATATATACATGGTGTGGATCTGCGCCGAAGAATGTTTCACCGATATAAGCTGCCAGTGATGGAATCCAGTCTACAGGGACTAAATCCATTAAGTTCAAAAGGAAAATCCAGACAAATACGGTCAACGCAAGCGGGGCAACCATATCATTTTTGGCCGTAAAGGAACCACGCACGCTGGTATCGATAAACTCAACAATCATTTCTACGAAATTTTGCAGACCCGTCGGCACGCCAGCTGACGCTTTATTAGCTGCCTTGGTGAAGAAATAAATAAAAATTAAACCGGTGATGATAGACCACAACATGGTATCAACATGAATCGCCATAAAGCCCATTGATTTGGCTTCGGCTGCGGTATGCGCAAACCCCCATTGACCGGCATGCTCACCGCTACCTTCAGGGAATTGACCATAGGTCCAGTTGGTTAAATGGTGCTTAATATAATCTGCAGAAGAAATTGCTTCACTTGACATGTGATTCTTATACCTAAAAAATTTTGAAAAATTTGTTGTTAAACAAGCGCTTATTTGCGTCTTGTTACTCCATAGCTACTGCGACTAAACCAAAATGCCAGTTGGGCAACAATAAAACCAGACAAAATGCCTGCGGGTGCTAATTTGAGCCAACCCAGTCCCAATGCGAGTAAAACAATCACTAATACAAAACGCAGGAAAATACCTTTAAACAATTCCACTGAATTTACAGTAGGGGTATTGTCGACTGCTTGTGTTGCGATCTTTAGCCGCCAGCCAAAATAAATTGTGCTGACTATGATTACAGCACCGCCATACAGCGTTGCCAGAAAAAATTCGTTTCCTTTGACTATAGTGAGAACCGCCGCAGCGATTAATACCAAGCCAGTTTGAACCAGTAATATTTTACGTAGAGTATGGGAAAATGCATTATTTGCAGTGGATTGCATGGTCAAACATCTTCCTAAAAGTGCTCTACAGGTTCAAGGCGCGCGAATTATAATCGAGGCTATAAGGGGGGTCAATAACTTAGTTTAATAACCCAATAAATTGACAAAAATTATGCATTATTCCATTTAGATTGGCTGATCCCCCCTAAAATACGCCAGACAAAAATTTTTAAAACTGGTAATTAATTTAGAGTTATATCTGTTCGATGTGTAAATAATTGAAAGCTTGAGCGTCTCTGCACCATAAACACTGATTCGCCAGGCCGGCATAACCGGTACCAGACGACCCTGTTCAATCGCTTCAGCACAATTGACCATGGGTAATTCGGCAATCCCCATCCCTTTTTCTGCTGCAAGTTGTATGGCCGCATAGTGATTGAGAGAAAGGGCCTCATTTACCTCCAGGGTGAATTTATTTTTACCCTTCGAGAATACCCACTGAGTATCGTTATGCCAGTTAGTACCACAAATTAATTTATGATCAGCTAATTCTGCTGGTTGAGCGGGATTCTTGTTACTCTTTATATATAATGGGCTTGCTACCAGAATATGGTGATACTCTAAAAGTGTATGTGCAATGGTATGACTGTCTTTTAATTCACCCACTCTAAGTGCAATATCTATCCCGTCCTCGACAAATTTTAGATTCGCACCTGATGCAATCACCTTTAAACAAACATCCGGATATATTTTTTGAAATTCAGCCAATAAGGGAATAATTAAGCTTTCTTCCAACCCGGCTGGCACGGTTATTCTTAGTGTGCCCTTTGTTTCAAGCTTGTTATCGAGTAATTCCAGCTTTGCAGAATCAAGCATATAAACAGCGGGGTGTACTTTTTCATAAAAAATTCTGCCTTGGTCTGTTAAACGCAGTGTTCGCGTTGTTCGCTCCAATAGCTGAATATTCAGGCTTGCCTCTAGCTCAGACACTTTCCGGCTAATCGACGAGGTTGAAACGCCTGTTTTATCTGCGGCCTTCGAAAAACTCTTGCACTCAACCACTTTTACGAACAGTGCCGCTGCATTTAAGTCCATAACTCATCCTATTATCCCAAATATAGAAAATTAAATTGCTATTTCATATATATATTCAATTATTACAACAATAGTACACTCAATTAACACTTCACTAAAGGAAATAAAAAAAGGACATTAATATGAAGAACACAATGATTATTTTTAAATTAGTCACCGCTATATCGCTTGTATTGTTTTTGAGCTCCACCAGCTCATTTGCTGCGCAAACAAAATATGAAAATTTTAACTGGAAATCGCCAAATGGCTGGGAAGGAGGGATCTTTGACGTACCAACCTGGTTTGCTAAAGATATGAAATATACCGGCCGGGAAGTGATCCGCTTTCATGAGGGATTTTATGATGCAGCTTCAAACGGCTTTTGGACATATGCCTTTGCATTACTGGTTGATCAAACATCTGTTCCAACAACCAATGAACTTATTGATGAAACTCATCACTACTTTACCGGTTTAGCCAGAGGACTCGGTGATAAACAAAACAAAAATTATCCTGCAAACAAAATTATTGTAACGACTAAATCTGACTGGATAGTTAAAGACAACGGTAAGCGTCGTAGCCAATTATTTGAACTGACAATATTTGACTCTTTTACAACCGGCAAAGCCATAAAGCTTAATGCTAAAATTACAACCTGGCTTTGTTCTGACAACCATCGTGCCATTCATTATTCACTTTCACCTCAAAACAGATCTCATCCATTATGGAATGAATTAAATAAAGAAGTGAATGCATTAAAATGCGGATAAAGAATTAACAATAAGGCAGCAAAAACATTATGCTGCCTTAACTTCTATTATTTCTCTCAACCATATCCAAAATAAACTCAAACCTTTAATATCATCAACCTAAAAGATTGAATATCTCCATTATCTATGGAACTTTTCAATCAAGGTTCACTCTACAGTGCCAATAACTATTTTAAATATAAATTCCGGGAACAACTAAAATGTTGAGTATTAAAAAAATTATCATTCTCCTGACCATCACTGCGATTGCAGGTATCAGCTTTATCTGGTTTGGTATCTTCAATGTCGCTGCAAATGACAAACACTGGGGGATAACCACTGAATTTTTAGAAGTTGTTCGTAACCGCTCAATCAGTACTCGTGCAGATGATATTGATGTTCCTGATTTAACCGATGAAGCGCGTATTCAACGCGGTGCGGCGAATTATGATGCCATGTGTGCGCAGTGTCATTTAGCTCCCGGCGTAAAAACATCTGAATTATTTGAAGGTCTCAATCCGCAACCGCCTGTACTCTATAAAGATGAACACTTCTCTGAAATGCCGGCAACAAATACTTTTTGGGTCATTAAAAACGGTATTAAAATGACAGGCATGCCAGCATGGGGCATCTATAATAGTGATGAACAGATTTGGGATTTAATCTCGACTATTTCTGCCATGGGCAAAATGACACCCGAACAATACCAAGCATTGGTAGAAAGTGGCTCACATACTCATAAGGGTGGTGGCCATGCTGAATCAGGTAGTGACGATCATCATAGTGGTGACAATGCTTCAGCTAAAGGGCATCATCATTCAAATACCACACCATCCACGGATCATCATGATGCTCCAGTTATAAAAAAATCAAACTCTCACCATGATGATGGTCATACCCACTAAGTATTTCTAAAATAAAAAATCCGTTATTATAAAATATAATAACGGATTTTATTTACTAAAAATTATTACCTAGCTTTAATTTATATTGTAAGTATTTTGCTTAAGGGACTAAAAATTCATTGCTGGCAAAATCCAGCACACTACCATTTGTATCAGCAGACACATAAACGACAACATAGGTATTTCCTGAGACTAAATTTTTCGCAGAAAAATTACTATTCCCTGCGCCATAAGTAATCGAAGTAGAAACCCCACCAACATCACCCCACATAGTACATGTACTGATTGTTCCACCATTTACCAGGCATGCTTTATCAAAAACATTTAAGCCATAAGCTTTAACATTGGCACTGTTTGTCCAGCTAAACACCGGTTTAAACGGGTTTGTCATATCAATCGCGATGGGTGTAGTACCATTAGCAATTTTATATAAATTAAAAGCACCTTTACCTGCAAAGGTATAACTACATATATTTGGTTTACTAGCAAAACTGAAGTTTTGGCTGCCACCATTGCGTGTCCAGCTACCAATATAACTATTACTTGCATTTGATGTTGTTGCCGTAAAATTACCGGAAGAGGTTATACCGTCAATATTGCCTGACCATGTACCGGCTAAATTATTTCCTGTCCTCGCTCCATTCACCAAAGCGGTATCAAATGAACCGACACAACCAACATAAGAAAAAAATAATTCACCATTAAAGCTGCTGTCGGTATCCGGTACATACATATAAATTACGCCCGGTGTTGGATCATTAGGATCCGCTGTTGGGTCTTCCGTGTAATAACCGAGATAAAGCGTTGAATTGCTAGCAGGTGTAACAGATGCGGTGCCAGATGAGCCACCACCGCAAGATATAACAAAAAAAGAAACAAATAAAATTAATGTGTATCGTAAAGTCATCCTAACCTCTCCAAATGTCCGTATAAAAATTTTGTTTAAATTAAATAATAAGTGTTATTTTCTTCCTCGTAAAACTTTTTAAGCTATTTAATATGATCCAGTATACCGTCAAGCTCATCAATACTGTTGTAATGAATTAGCATTTTACCTTTACCGTTATTACCGTGTTGAAAAACAACTTTTGCACCCAGTTTTTCTGACAGATCTTCTTGTAAACGACGGGTATCCGGATCGAGCCCTTCTTTTTTTGGCTTTGCTTCTTCGGGTTTATTTAAACGACGAACAAGTTGTTCTGTTTCGCGAACCGATAAGCCTTTTTTAGCAACTTCTTTGGCTGCCTGTAATTGTGTTGTACCTTCTAATCCCAATATAGCACGAGCATGGCCCATTTCAATTTGGCCATCTTCAAGCATGTGACGTACATCCGTTTGTAATGTCAATAAACGCAAAAGATTAGAAACAGATACACGTGAACGACCTACTGCATCAGCCGCTTCCTGATGTGTTAAACCAAACTCTTCAACTAAACGAACCAGTGCTTTGGCTTCTTCGATTGGATTTAATTCCTGACGTTGAATATTTTCAATTAACGCCACTGCCATAGTTTCTTGATCTGAAATATCACGAATAATGGCAGGAATTTCATGCAGCTCGGCAAGTTGTGCTGCACGCCAGCGACGTTCACCAGCAACTAATTCATATTGACCGGGTGTAGCAGATAATGGACGAACCACGATCGGCTGCACAACGCCTTGTGCTTTTATGGAATCCGCTAATTCCTGAAGGGCATCAAGATTAAAATTCGTTCGTGGCTGATAACGCCCACGTTGAATAACGTCAATGGCTAAACGTTGAAATTCTGCATTATATGAAGTTTGTTCTGTATCTGTTGCCGCAACAGGCACTGCCGCTTCTTCTTTTAAGTGAGTCACACCAGAGCCCAGTAATGCTTCCAGCCCTTTTCCTAATCCACGTTTTTTAGCCATTTTTTAACTACTAACCTATCTCTTTTTTTAAAAACGCAGTTTAAGCGCTTGCACCCACTAACGTGGCATTTTCATCGTTACGTAAAATTTCACCGGCTAATGCCAAATAGGCGAGGGCGCCACGTGATGATTTATCGTAACTAATCACCGGAATACCGTGACTCGGAGCTTCTGCCAAACGAACATTACGCGGAATAACGGTACGATAAACTTTTTTCGGAAAATGTAATAACAACTGGCCCGAAACATCATTCGCCAGATTATTTCGCGGGTCGTACATGGTGCGTAATAAACCTTCAATATGTAATTCCGGATTAACTGTACTGCGAATACTTTCAACCGTTTCCATTAATGCCGATAAACCTTCCAGCGCATAATATTCACACTGCATAGGAATCATGACAGAATTGGCAGCCACTAATGCGTTTAAAGTCAGCATATTTAATGAAGGCGGGCAGTCTATTAATATATAGTCATACTGGTCACGCACATTTTCTAATGCATTACGTAATTGGCGTTCGCGATTGGGCATTTCCATTAACGCCACTTCTGCTGCGGTTAAATCACCATTACCCGGCAAAATATCATATTCAACATCTTCATTTGTTGCTTTTTTCACAACTAAATCAGACAGCGCAACCTCGCCCAGCAATAGGTCGCAGGTAGAATATTCTGTTGAATTTTTGTCGATACCACTGCCCATGGTGGCATTGCCCTGAGGATCTAAGTCGATCAACAAAACATTGCGATGTGTCGCAGCTAATGATGCCGCAAGATTAATGCAGGTTGTTGTTTTACCTACACCGCCTTTTTGATTTGCAATGGCAATTATCTTGCTCATTCAGACCACTCCTGATTGTTGGTGGTATATTTAATTTACGCTTTTAATTTCTAACAAATGCCTTTCTTCTTCAAGACCGGGCACTTTTATTTTATGAGTTTGTTCAACACGATAATTTGAAGCTAATTCATCGACTTCAGCAATGGGGTTAGTGCCTTTCATTGCTAAAAAAACACCATCCGACGCTAGTAAGTGCGAAGTTTGCCCAATCATATCCCCAATAGTCGAGTAGGCACGGGTAATAATGGTGTCAAAAAGCGCTTTTGATTCAAATTCTTCGACTCTCGACTGTACCACATCTACATTGGGTAACTCGAGCTCTGAAACAGCTTGTACGACAAATCTTGTCTTTTTATTATTACTATCTAATAACGTAAATTGGCGTTCGGGGAAGATAATCGCTAAAGGTATACCGGGCAAACCTGCACCCGTTCCAACATCTAACACCTGTTTTCCACGAAGATAGGGACATATCGATAAACTATCGAGCAGGTGGCGAGTCACCATTTGGTCCGGTTTACGCACCGCAGTCAGGTTATATGCTTTATTCCACTTATTTAATAACTCAACGTATTTAATTAAGCTCGCTTGTTGCCTGTCATCAACTGGCTGCGCCAAATTTAGCTGGCGCAAACCTTTTGACAATATTTCATTTAAATCTGACTGACTCACAAAAACAACATACTTTATTTGTTACCTGTCGCCACATTGGTTAATTTATTCAATGCGCCGGTCATTTTTTTCACTATTTTTGCACGATTATCAATACCATGGCGATTCGCGATATAAGACGGATCATTATATGTTAACCACACTTGGCCCTTTTTATCTTTCCAGGCCAGTGCTTTCATTGGTAAATCAATACCCGCTGTTTGTTTACTGGTAAAAAAATGGCTGCCGAGTTTTGGGTTGCCAAAAATTAATAACTCCGTCGGACGCAATGCAATACCCGCTTTTTTTGCACCGGCATCATGACTCCAGCGTGTGACAATGGTAATACCTTTTTTACGTAATACATTCTCCAAACGATCGAGAGTCACTTTTACACTGTAATGGCTCTTTTTTGAAATCAACCCATTATCACTCGCCTGTGATAGTGCTGGTGCCAAAATAACTAAGCTAAGTATCACCAATAAATGTTTCATCTTGTTCTCCTTGGGTTATTTATTTTTATTTCCATGAAGTATGACTTCAATAATGGGTTTTTATTCCCAATTATTTAATAAAAAATCATTACTCTTCTTTAATATATTTATATATTCGATACCGCTTTCCCGCCCGAACCGGAGCGGCTTTGTTTTTTTAACATCACTAATATTAATGAAATCGCTGCAGGTGTCACGCCTTGAATCCGGGAGGCATGGCCAATGGTTGTCGGCTTTATTTTCTCCAGTTTTTCCATCACTTCATTTGATAAACCTGAAATAGTGGAATAATCAAAGGCTTCTGGAATAAGCTTATCATTATGACGTTGCTGGCGCTCGATTTCATCTCGCTGACGTTCAATATAACCTGAATATTTCGCCTGAATCTCAACTTGTTCCGCAATAACCGGATCTATTTCCGGGCTGGTATCAGTTAAGCTTAAGCTCATAAGTGATTCATAACTAACATCTGGACGGCGTAGTAAATCTTCCAACCGCGCTTCTCGAAGCAAAGGCTTTTTAAAAACGCGTTCTTGCTCTGCAATGGATATTTTATCCGGCCGCACAAACACATCATGTAAACGTTGCTGTTCTGCAGCTATTGCGTTGCGTTTTGTTTCGAACTGCTGCCAACGTTCATCATCGACCAAGCCTACCTCACGTCCTTTTTCAGTTAAACGCAAATCTGCATTATCTTCTCGCAACATCAGACGATATTCTGCTCGTGAAGTGAACATACGATAGGGTTCTAATGTTCCCATGGTAATCAAATCATCAATTAACACACCAATATAGGCTTCGTCCCGGCGCGGTGTCCATGATTCTTTATCTTGCACTTTTAATGCTGCATTCATTCCGGCAATTAAACCCTGGGCGGCGGCTTCTTCATAACCGGTGGTTCCGTTAATTTGACCAGCAAAAAACAATCCTTCAATAAACTTTGTTTCTAATGATGGACGTAATTCTTGTGGATCAAAGTAATCATATTCAATCGCATAACCCGGACGCATAATAAAAGCATTTTCAAAACCTTTTATCGAACGCACTAAATCCAGCTGTACGTCAAAAGGTAAGCTGGTAGAAATTCCGTTAGGATAAACCTCGTGTGTGGTTAAACCTTCAGGCTCAACAAAAATCTGATGCGCACTTTTATCAGCAAATCGAACCACTTTATCTTCAATAGACGGGCAATAGCGTGGTCCAACCCCTTCAATGACCCCACTGTACATCGGTGAGCGATCTAGCCCGCCATTAATAATTTCATGTGTTTTTTCATTGGTATACGTAATAAAACAACTAATTTGTTGTGGATGATCTTCCTGCTTGCCTAAAAAAGAAAATATCGGAGTAGGGGTATCACCAGGCTGTTTTTCAAGCTGACTAAAATCAATCGTTTTGCCATCTATGCGAGGCGGGGTACCTGTTTTAAGACGCTGCACATTAAATGGCAATGCCCGTAACCGCCGTGATAAGGCATTTGAAGGAGGATCTCCGGCTCGGCCACCTTCAAAATTTGATTGTCCGATATGAATCAAGCCACCCAAAAATGTCCCAACCGTCAAAACAACGGCTTTTGCTTTAAATTTAAGCCCCATTTGAGTCGCAACACCAACCACTTTATCGTTTTCAACAATCAAATCATCTACCGCTTGTTGAAAAAGAGTCAGGTTTTGTGTGTTTTCCAGTACTTCTCGTACAGCCTGTTTATACAGAACACGATCAGCCTGAGCACGTGTTGCGCGAACGGCGGGCCCTTTGCTGGCATTTAAAATCCGAAACTGAATCCCTGCTTTATCAATCGCCTTGGCCATTAATCCACCCAAAGCATCAATTTCCTTCACTAAATGACCCTTGCCAATACCGCCGATCGCAGGATTGCAACTCATTTGACCCAAAGTCTCAATATTATGCGTTAATAATAGGGTAGACATTCCCATTCGTGCGGAAGCAAGCGCCGCTTCAGTGCCCGCATGGCCACCGCCGACAACAATGACGTCAAATTGTTGCTGATAAAACATGAATCAAATTTACCTACGATTTAAAAAGTTAAGGCTCGCTATTGTACGGGCTGCCTAAAGTTTAGCCAAATATCATTTGAGTAAATTACTCATGAATGCAAATTTCTGTTAAATATCACATAGATAGATTGAGTAATGGTTAGTATAACTACTAAAATTATACCTAATACTAGAATTAGTCTCGGTTTGCTTTTAGACTACAACTAATATCACTTACAATAAATATGGAAAATATAACCTTGTGGCCAAGCAAAAACCTAATCAGTCTACTGCCGAGATTAATATCTCTCCTGCCGCAGTAAAAAAATGGATTGAAGAATTGCCACTTGGCAGCACCGGTGAAACAAGCAAACAACTTTACCATACGATAAAAAGAGTCAATCAGCAGGATAATTCGATCAGTAAACAGCTGGATTTTCTCGAAGCTATTGCACCCACTATCATGACGCTCTATACGAGATTAGCAATTTACTTTACTGATGTGTCTTTGCCTTTAACAACGAAAACCCGCAATGTTATTCACGTTACGAGTTCTCTACTCGGTCAGGTATTAAAAGGTTATAAAACTGCCCTGAAAACATTAATCACAAAAAAACCTTTTGGCTGGAAAAAACCTTTCGCGTTGGCATTGCATCGTACACTTATTTATACCTCCCAGACTTTATGTACCCAGCGTTTAAGTTATCAATCTTATTCCAAAGGCACCTGGCAACAAATTTTCTGGTGCTATAAACAGGCAGAACAATTCAAACTGCTGAATAAAAGTTTTGCTGATTTTTCACAAACACCACAAAAGACAACTATTCAACACGAGTTTAAAAAACTCATTTTACTTTCGTTACTTCCGACTAATGACCTTGGTCAGAAAAATATGAAAGATGTTCTTAATCTTATGCCACTATGGATTAAGCACTCGGAAATATTAACTAACGAACCCGATGCAAAAGAAACATGCTTTACACTAAATCTATTAAGTGATGTCCCGCCTTACCTCGTAGGTACTCGTAACGACAAAACTTCACAAACTTTAGATCGCCACTTTTTTTCTACTGCAAAATTAAGAACTTTATTAAACGGCTATATAGAAAAAATGGGTAACAATGATGAAATTGAAGTGGGTAAAAATTCTTTAACCAAGTCCACCATTTTATCTTTATTATCTAACTGGACCCGCAACCATTTAAGAGTTGATGTTCGCAAAGAGGGCACCGGATTTGTTGATATTGTTACCGGAATTACTGCCATTCACTTTGTTTTAAATCAGCAGGAACAACCTGCCTATGATGAAGTTTCTACAGATCAACCGGTAAAACCCGTTGATTTTGAATCTACACTAACAATTGAACCTATTAATAATCCTGCTCTTAATAAAACATTAAATCTGGATCATTTTTTAAGCACTACAGAACAGGAAGAAGATGTTTGGGGAAAAGTATTCGAAAGCAGTATAAATGAACCTGTCCCCGAAGCTAACTGGACTGAAAGCGGAATATTCAAGGTTTTTAGTTTTACAAAAAGTATTCTGCTTGATTACAGCAAAGATGGCTATCGTTTAAGTGTTAATGTAAAAACCATTGACAGTTTAAGACACAATGAACTGGTTGCTGTGCGTGAACATGCTTTAGCACCCTGGGCGCTCGCACAAGTTAAGTGGTTACATTTTTCTGAAAAGGGAGACATGCAATTTGGTTTACGTATTTTAACTCATCATGTTTTACCAATCCATGTACGTTACTCTGTGAATAATACACTTTGCAAACCTTTACCTTGCTTATTAGGACTAGATCAACAAAAACTGATTTTATTTGTTCCTATCTTGCCAACCAGTTTAAACGGAATGAAACTTCAGCTTGAACATCAGGGACAACAATCAAAAATTTCATTGAAAAATAAAATTTTAAGTACAACGGCCTTTGATGCCTATGAAATACATGAACCAAAAAAAGGAGCTAATCAATCCGACAAGCTTGAAACATCAGAAAAAAAAACAGAAGAAATAACAAATAGTATTTGGAAAAATTTCTAATTAAATAATTTTAATCGTTTCACTTAATAAACGAGTATTGTCTGTCTTAAAATATTCAAAATCAGATAAATATGTTTTCAGCCCCTGTTCTGCAGAAAGTTTACTAGAGTAAGGGCCCTGATCACTCTGTTCTCTTACAGAAAAATACCACTCGGTTTCAACACAATAAAAACGCCCGGAACGAAAAACAGCATCTGTTTCTTCCCCATCACGCTTCATCGTTGTATTTGTGTTTTCCATCTTTAAGCTCTCCTTTTTGTATTTCACAATGTTACCCAGAGTTCATTTTATTATCTGTAAGCAATATCTGAATTTTTTGTAAGATTTGTCTTACAAATTAATTTTAATAAAATTTTCACCAAAAGCTTGAAAGTTCTCTTTTTGTCCTCTACACTGTTTTCATTGAGAACAATTAGAGAACAATATGCCAACATTACTTGAAAAACGTATCTTAAATTTTATTCATGCTTTTATTATTAAACATGGTCATAGCCCGACTTTGGTTGAAATAGGTAAAGCAATGGATATTAATTCGAAAGGGACGATTCATCGTTATGTTCAAAATTTACGCAATAAAAATTTGTTGGCACCACCCGAGCGTGGCTGGCGCGGTATTCGTCTTACTGATGATGCACTGAGTAACTCCACAACCCTCCCGTTAGTTGGGCGGATTGCCGCGGGCCATCCCATTGAAGCGATACACGATCATGGGGAAATTAATCTAAGTAAAATGTTTGTTGGTAAAGATAGATACGCCTTACAAATTAAAGGCGACTCCATGATCGACATTGGTATTCTTGATGGAGATATTGTGATTATTGAACCGCAAAATACAGCGCAATTTGGCGATATTGTTGTTGCCTTGATTGATGATCAGGAAGCAACTTTAAAAAGATATAAAAAGCTCAAAGATGGCACTATTGAATTAAGCCCTGAAAACCAGAATCTTGAACCTATGATTTTTGATGCATCTCGAGTAAAAATTCAGGGGTTATTGGTAGGGCAGCTGCGTAGTTATTAAACTTTATCATGCTGGTAAATATTGATTAATTTTCACAAAAACCACACCAAATTAACCAATAAAGTAGGTACTTACTCTGCTTACTTCACTCTATTAAATGGCATTTTAGATTTCATTTAATGTTAAGGAGTTTTAGCTAATAAAAGCTATGCACACTCCCCAACATTTTTTCTGTCACTACTTTTTATTCAAGCATTCTTTCGTATTTCACGATTAAAACAATAATAATTAAACATCCAAATTTGCTGTATTTAATGCATTTGTTTCAATAAAGTCACGACGCGGCTCAACCTGATCACCCATAAGTGTTGTGAAAATTTCATCCGCAGCAATCACGTCTTCAATCTGAACTTGTAATAAACGTCTATTTTCAGAGTCTAATGTTGTTTCCCATAACTGTTCCGGGTTCATTTCACCCAAACCTTTATAACGTTGAATATGTTGACCACGTTTTGCTTCTTCCATTAACCATTCCATCACCTGTTTAAATGAAGAAACTTCCTGCTTACGTTCGCCGCGTTGAATATATGCCGTATCAGTTAAAAATTCATCCAGCTCATTTGCCAGGGTTTTAATTGCCTGGTATTCACCAGAATCAAAGAAATCACGGTCAATCACTTTTTCTGTTGTTATTCCATGGCGAAGAACCAAAATCTTTGCACACCAATGGTTTGATTCACCCTCAATATTATCAACACTAATTTGATAACCTAAGTTGGTTTCATCGGTTGCAACACGATTTTCCAATTCCTTAAACCAGTCTTGAGCTTCTTCTTTGCTCATACTGCTGTTTAATGCTGGCATAGTTAACATTTTTTCTAAAATTGCTGCCGGATAACGTTGAGATAAACGCTTAATACTTTCCATCACAACAATATATTGGTTTGCCAGAGCTTCGAGCGCTTTTCCACTTAAAGCAGGGGCACTTACATCAACAAATAACTCGGTATTATCCAGAGCAACCTGGAGTAAATAACTCGCAAGCTCAATATCATCTTTTACATAGCGTTCTTGCTTGCCTTTTTTCACTTTATACAAAGGAGGCTGAGCAATATAAATATAACCATTTTCAACAAGCTCAGGCATTTGACGATAAAAGAAGGTCAATAATAACGTTCGAATGTGAGATCCATCGACATCGGCATCGGTCATAATAATAATTCGATGATATCTTAACTTATCGACATTAAATTCATCTTTGCCAATTCCACAGCCAAGTGCAGTAATAAGAGTTCCAATTTCAACAGAAGAGAGCATTTTATCAAAACGTGCTTTTTCAACATTCAAGATTTTACCTTTCAACGGTAAAATAGCCTGAGTGCGTCGATTACGACCTTGCTTTGCGGAACCGCCCGCAGAGTCTCCTTCCACCAGAAATAATTCAGATAGTGCCGGATCTTTTTCCTGACAATCTGCTAATTTTCCGGGCAAACCGGCAATATCCAGTGCACCTTTACGTCGAGTCATTTCGCGTGCTTTACGTGCTGCTTCTCGCGCTCGTGCTGCATCTACCACTTTTGAGGCAATCGCTTTACCATCTGCAGGATTTTCTAATAAAAATTCCTGAAACTTTTCTGCCATAACGGATTCAACAATACTTTTTACTTCTGAAGAAACCAGTTTATCTTTTGTTTGCGAAGAAAATTTGGGATCAGGGACTTTTACCGATAAAACACAGGTTAAACCTTCACGCGCATCATCACCCGAAGTACTGACTTTTGCTTTTTTTGCATTACCTTGTGCATCAATATAGTTATTCATTGAACGCGTTAATGCACCACGTAAACCTGCTAAATGTGTTCCACCATCTCGTTGTGGAATATTATTAGTAAAACAGAAGATATTTTCCTGGTAGGAATCATTCCATTGCAGGGCGGCCTCAACCACAACATCATCTTTTTCTGTATTAAAGTAAAAAACAGATTGATGCAAAGGTGTTTTATTACGATTCAAATGTTCAACAAACGCTCTAATTCCACCTTCATACATAAATCGATCTGATTTTCCATCACGCTCATCTAAAAGAGTAATGCAAACCCCGGAATTCAGAAATGAAAGCTCACGTACACGTTTAGCAATAATATCGTAATGATATTCTGTAATAGCAAAGATTTCGGTGCTGGGTTTAAAACGAATTTCTGTACCGGTATTTTCAGTATCATCAATGACTTTTAACTCATTTACTGGATCACCCAGGGAATACTCTTGCTGGTAGATTTTACCATTTCGACGAATAGTGAGTTTTAATGTTTCTGAAAGGGCGTTCACCACCGAAACACCTACGCCATGCAGTCCACCGGATACTTTATAGGAACTGTCATCAAATTTTCCGCCAGCATGTAAAACGGTAAGAATAACTTCTGCTGCGGAACGACCTTCTTCTTCATGAAAATCTACCGGAATACCGCGTCCATTATCTTTTACAGAAACAGAGCCATCAGTATGAATAATAATATTTATTTCATTACAGTGACCCGCAAGCGCTTCATCAATTGAATTATCTACTACCTCAAAAACCATATGATGAAGACCTGTGCCATCATCCGTATCCCCGATATACATACCAGGTCGTTTTCGAACAGCATCTAATCCCTTTAAGACTTTAATACTTGAAGAATCGTATGAATTTTCATTACTCACGGTTGAAGCTCCTAATTTTGGAGGATTATTGTACCACTTCTTTTAAAACCCCGTGTTCCACGTGGAACATTTTTGATTCAATTTCAGCAGGTAAAACAAAGGAATTTTGTTCTGTCGCTGTAACAAATAGCTGGGCTTTAGTATCTACCAGTAATTCTATTAAATTCTGTCGATGTGCTAAATCTAGTTCAGCAGCAAGGTCATCAACAAGGAGAATTGATTGCTGGTTCATTTCTGCTTTGAGATGGGTAATCTGCGCTAAACGCATGGCACAAACCAGTAATTTTTGTTGACCACGCGAAAAGCAATTTTGTACCAACGTGCCATTATGACTAATTTCAAGATCAGCACGATGCGGTCCCAAACTGGTAAAACCTTTATAAATATCTTTATCAAAAGAACGCGCAAGACTCTCTGTAAAAGTAAAGTCTGAGTTCCAGCCCCGTTGATAGTTTAATTCGACAGACAATCCCATAAGTTTTTCAACATAACGATTGAATATTGGTAAAAGCCCGGATAAGTAAGTTTCTCGTGAAAGGGTAATTTCTTTGGCATATTGAATAAGTTGCTCATCCCAGAGAGTAATCGCATTTTGTGCTAATTTTTTACGTAAAGCGGCATTTCGTTGCTTCAGGACTCGATAATATTGTTGCCATGCTAGAAGAAAATCATGTTCCACGTGGAACACACCCCAATCAATAAATTGGCGACGATATTTAGGGCCTTGTTCTAAAAGTTTATGCACATCTGGATTAATAATTTGTACAGGGAGAAGTGCACTAAGTTCTGAAACTTGCTTTACATCAGAGCCATTAATGCGGATACGTGTTTTTTTTGCAGAACGTTCCAAGCCAACAGCTGTAGATTCATTATTGTTTTGTACACGTGCAAATACTTGTAGGTGAGGTAGTTCGTGTGAAATAACATGTTTGATATGAGTGGTGCGAAAAGAACGAGCAATTGAAAGAAGATAAATGGCTTCCAGGACACTCGTTTTACCACTGGCATTAGCACCGTAAATATAATTACAGTGCTGACTCGGATTGATGGTGACTTCTTTTAGATTTCTAACTTGACGGATATCAAGTTGAGTTAAAAACATAAAAGTAGATAATTAGAGGCGCATTGGCATAACAACATATTTACTATCAATGTCATCTGTGCCAAATAATAAACAGCTATGGTTTGAATCTGTTAATTGCATAACCACTTCATCAGATTTAATCGCACTTAAGGCATCTAGTAAATAGGCAACATTAAAGCCAATTTCAAATTCATCACCTGAATAAATTACTTCAATAACTTCTTCAGCTTCATCCTGTTCCGGATTGTGTACAGTCGCCTGTAACTGATTTTCACTTAATTGCAGACGCATGCCACGGTACTTTTCATTCGATAAAACAGAAGTACGGTTAAATGCCTGATATAAATGTTCTCTTGAACTGCGAACTTCATTGTCACACTTTTGGGGAATTACTTGCTGGTAATCAGGAAACTTACCATCAATAAGTTTAGAGGTGAAAATGATGTTTTCAAAGTTAATTCGAATGTGATTCTCACTTAAAGAAATTTGTATTTCATCATCACTATCTTCAAGTAAACGGGAAATTTCATTAATCGCTTTACGAGGAATAATAACTTGCCGGGCTTCAGCCGGTTTTAAATCTACTTTAGCCTTGCAGAAGGCGAGACGATGACCATCTGTTGCGACAGCAATCATTTGATCATCTGAAAGTTCTAACATTAAACCATTCAAGTAATAACGAACATCTTGTTGAGCCATACAGAACTGAGTTTGATCAATCAGCTTTTTAAGTGTTTTTTGTGGAACAGTAAATTCAAATGGTGAGATTAATGCATCAATACTGGGAAACTCAACTGCAGACAAGGTTGATAAAGTGAAACGACTGCGTCCAGATTTTAAGGTTGCTCTTTCATTATCAATGAGTATTTCGATATTTGAGCCTTCTGGTAATGCTTTACAAATATCAAGTAGTTTGCGTGCAGGTAAAGTGGTATCACCTTCTTCTATACTTTCGATTGGACAACTATTGATAATTTCAACTTCAAGATCAGTACCGGTAAGTGATAGTTGATTGTTTTTCACCGAAATTAAAATATTAGAAAGTATGGGTAAAGTTTGTCTGCGTTCTACAACACTGTTAACCATTTGAAGCGGGTTTAGTATTGCATCACGTGAAATACTGATTTTCATATTTGTCCTTATATATTATTAATATATATATTAACTTATTATTACTATTATTAGTATACGCGTTATCTGTGTATAACGTATTTTTGTATATAAATATCAATAACTTAGTTAAATGATATCTATGTGTGTAAAAACAATATAAATACTGATTATCCTGTGGATAACATGTGAAGAACAGCTCTTTTTAAAGTTTAGAAAAGTTATCCACAGGATATACCCATCATGTTGTTAGTGTTCTTAACAGGTTAGTAAAATCCTCTTTAACCATGGTGTCTTCTTCTTTTAATTCTGCAATTTTACGGCAAGCATGTAAAACCGTTGTGTGATCACGTCCACCAAAAGCATCGCCAATTTCAGGCAGGCTGTGATTCGTCAGTTCTTTACATAAAGTCATCGCCATTTGTCGCGGTCGAACAATAGAGCGGGTACGCTTTTTAGATAATAAATCAGCATGGCGGATTTTGTAATATTCTACGACCATTTTTTGAATATTTTCTATTGTGACTAATTTTGCTTGCAAGGCCAATAAATCACGTAAAGCATCTTTGGCAAAATCCAAAGTAATGGGTTTACCGGTAAATGATGAGTTAGCAATGACTCGACGCAAAGCACCTTCTAATTCGCGGATATTGGAAGGCAGACGTTTTGCGATAAAAAAAGCGACCTCATTTGGAAGCTCAACATCAGATAAAGCGGCCTTGCTTAATAAAATTGCGACTCGAGTTTCGAGTTCGGGTGGTTCAATGGCAACGGGTAGTCCCCAGCCAAAACGGGATTTTAAGCGATCTTCCAAACCTTCCACTTCTTTTGGATAGCGATCGCAGGTCATAATAATTTGCTTTTGACCCTCTAATAAAGCATTAAAAGTATGAAAAAATTCTTCCTGAGAACGTTCTTTTTTAGCGAAGAACTGAATATCATCTATTAATAAAGCATCAACAGTTCGGTAATAAGCTTTAAATTCATTAATACGATTATGCTGAAGAGCTTTAACCATATCAGCAACGAAACGTTCTGAATGCAGATAAACAACATTTGCTTCAGGGTTTTGCTTGATAAGATCATTGCCGATAGCATGCATTAAATGTGTTTTACCCAGACCAACTCCGCCATAAATGAGCATCGGGTTGTAGCTTTCACCCGGATTGAGTGCCACTTGCATAGAAGCAGCTCGAGCAAGTTGATTAGACTTACCTTCAACAAAGGTTTCAAAAGTAAAATTAGGGTTTAGTGTAGAATTTCGTTTTGGTTTTGCAGGCTCAGCTGTTATTGAATTAAAGTCTGGCCGTGAATCTTCAGAAGGCTTTAATAATTTATCACTGCCAATTTCAACAGAGACTAAAGGCGGGTTTTTATCCAGGCCGTCTAGTATAGTTTGGATATCATTAAGGAAGTGCTCACTAACCCAGTCACGAACAAACTGGTTGGGTGCAAGTAAGTAAATATTGTCTTTTCTGAAAACAACCTGAAGTGGACGAATCCAGGTGCTGAACTGTTGAGCACTTAGATTAGCTTCAAGTTGTGAGATACATTGATCCCAAATGGGTTGGGACACAGCATACCCCCGAATTGATAATAAATGACGAAAAATTGATGAGGGAGTTTAACCTCAACTGAAAAAGTTATCCACAGGCATTGAAAGAAATATAACAGATAGCGACTAACTGCTAAAAACAGTAAAAATACTGAATTAGGTTGACATTATGCGCTCTGAGCAGTATTGTTCGCGCCTATTTTTTGAACAGTTGTTGAGATTATTTTTAGTCTAAAACACATTATTGAACGGTTATCGCTATGAAAAGAACATTTCAACCAAGTAATTTAAAACGCGCTCGTACTCATGGTTTTCGTGCACGTATGAAGACAGTAGGTGGCCGCAAGGTTATCAATGCACGTCGTGCAAAAGGCCGTAAGCGTCTCGCTCCTTAATACGGTTTATCATTTCTATGTTAACCGGTCGTTTCACCAGGCAGCAACGGTTAACCCAAGCTTCTGAATTCCAAAATGTATTTGCAAAACCCTGCGTAAAACAGGGCGATGCAAGTATGTTGATGTTAGGTATAAAGAATAATCACAAAACGGCTCGATTAGGCCTCGCAGTGGCAAAGAAACAGCTTAAATTAGCTGTTTCGCGAAATCGTTTTAAACGTCTTACCCGGGAAAGTTTCCGTCAACATATGAATATCATCGAAGGTATTGATATTGTGGTTGTTGCTCGAGCGGGTGCATTGCGTAAAACAAATCAGGAACTGCTCGATTTGTTATCAAAAAACTGGCATATCTTAAGTAAAAAATGCGTAAAGTAATCTCAGGTATAATAGGGTTGTATCGGTATCTGATAAGCCCGATTTTAGGTCCGAGTTGCCGTTATACACCCACTTGTTCTGAATATGCACAAACAGCTGTTATGCGGTTTGGTATTTTTAAAGGTGGCTGGATTGCAATAAAACGCATTGCAAGCTGTCATCCGTTGGGTAAGTCCGGTTATGATCCGGTTCCGGAAAGTGATAGCGATAAAAAACAAAACAATCATTTAGAAAACTAACATAAGAAGAAGTTTTAATATGGAACAACAACGTTTATTTTTAACAATTGGTTTATTTTTTCTTTTATATCTTGCGTATGATGCCTGGCAACTAGAGTTTGCACCTAAACCTGTTACTACCGTACAAACAACAAATAATTCGACACAGAATCCGGCAGCAGATATTCCTGTTGGCTCAGACAGACCTTCTACTGTTGATACCACTTCTGCTATTCCAACCTCAATCAGACCCGCAGAGAATTTATCTGCAAAAGCTTTACCACACGCACAACGAGTTATTGTTGAGTCTGATGTTTTACGAGTGGAAATAGATTCTTATGGTGGAGATGTACGCGTTGTTGATTTAATAAAATATCCAAAGACAAATAAGGATGATAAAAAATCATTCCGCTTAATGGATGACGCAACGAAAGACATCTTTATTGCACAATCAGGTTTTGCCGGTAAACGTCCGGCTAATGACGGAACAGTGATTGCTGCACCAAACCATAATACGATATATAAAGTAGAAAAAACTCAATACAAACTGGTTGATGGAAAAGATAGCGTAGAAGTTAATTTATACTGGACTAGCCCGGATAATGTTTTATTTATAAAAACATACCGCTTAAAACGTGGCCATTATGATATTACTGTTTCGCATAAAATAATTAATAAGAGCGGCAAAACCTGGCGCGGTAATTTATATCAACAATTACAACGTAAAGATTATGAAGATGAAAATAAGTCATCATTCATTTATACCTATACGGGCGGTGTTTTATATAGCCCGGAAGAAAAATATGAAAAAATTAAATTTTCGGATATGTCAGATGAAGATTTAAATCGTAATGTTAAAAGTGGTTGGGCAGCAATAATTCAGCATTATTTTCTAGCTGCCTGGATTCCACCTGCTGACAGTGAGCAAAGTTACTTTACCCGTGATTTAAAAGATTCACGTTATATTATGGGAATGAAAGCATCAAAAGAAATTCATGTAGCAAATGGTGCAACGCAGGAATTAAATAATACCTTATATGCCGGCCCTAAAATTCAACAAGAATTAGAGAAGCTCGCACCTGGTCTGGAATTAACCGTTGATTACGGAGTGCTGACTTTTATAGCAAAACCTATTTTTTGGCTGTTAACAAAAATACATAATTTTGTTGGTAACTGGGGTTGGTCAATTATTTTATTAACCATGTTTATTAAGCTGCTGTTTTATAAACTGTCTGAAGCCAGTTATAAATCAATGGCTAACATGCGTAAAGTGCAGCCACGCCTCGCGGCAATGAAAGAACGTTTTGGTGATGATCGTCAAAAGATGAATCAGGCCATGATGAAAATGTACAAAGAAGAAAAAATTAATCCGTTGGGTGGTTGTTTACCTATTCTTGTACAAATACCGGTCTTTATTTCCCTGTATTGGGTCTTGCTGGAAAGTGTAGAATTACGACAGGCAGACTGGATTTTCTGGTTCACAGATTTATCTGCAAAAGATCCGTATTTTGTTTTACCTTTATTAATGGGTATAACAATGTTTATTCAGCAAAAGTTAAATCCACCACCGATGGATCCGATGCAGGCAAAAATCATGTCGGCACTACCGTTTGTGTTTACGATATTCTTTGCCTTCTTCCCGTCAGGTTTGGTTTTATACTGGGTGGTAAATAATACTTTATCAATTACACAACAGTGGTATATCACGCGGGTTGTTATAAAGTCATAACGGTTACCGAAATGACGGTAAATAATGATAGAGCAAAATACTGATACCATTGCAGCAATTGCAACACCGCCCGGTCGGGGCGGTGTGGGTATTATTCGGGTTTCCGGCCCATTAGCAAAAAATATCGCCAATGAAATATTAGGCAAAATCCCACAACCTCGTTTTGCAGATTACCTTCCTTTTTTAGATCAAAATCAAGAAACCATCGATTCAGGTTTAGCCCTCTATTTTGTCGCACCAAATTCTTTTACCGGCGAAGATGTGCTGGAGTTACAGGGCCATGGCGGTCCGGTTGTGATGGATTTGTTGCTGAAACGGGTCATTGACTTAGGCGCAAGAATTGCCAGAGCCGGTGAGTTTTCTGAACGAGCATTTCTAAATGATAAGGTTGATTTAGCGCAGGCAGAAGCCATAGCAGATTTAATAGAAGCGGGATCCGAGCAGGCAGCAAGATCAGCAGTTAAGTCATTACAGGGAGATTTTTCACGGCGCATCGATCAAAGTGTGGAAGCGCTAACTCACCTGCGTATGTATGTAGAAGCGGCGATAGATTTCCCCGAAGAAGAAATTGATTTCCTTTCGGATGGCCATGTGACACAAAGTCTGGATAATATTTTAGCGGAAATGGATAAAATATTTGCATCGGCACAACAAGGTGTTTTGTTGCGGGATGGAATGCGAGTGGTGTTGATTGGTCAGCCAAACACCGGAAAATCCAGTTTGTTAAATGCATTGGCGGGTCGTGATTCTGCCATTGTTACTCATATTGCCGGAACAACCCGTGATGTTTTACGAGAAGAAATAAATATTGACGGTATGCCATTACATGTTATTGATACCGCCGGATTACGTGAAAGCGATGATGTGGTTGAACAGGAAGGAATAAAACGAACCTGGATTGAAATTGAACAAGCTGATCGGGCACTTTTATTAGTAGACGATAAAACAGGGATAACCGCAGAAGATGAAGAGATCCGCAAGAAATTACCAGCATCTTTAGAAGTAACCATTATCCATAATAAAATTGATTTAACAGATTCACCGGCAAAAGAAGAAAACAATGAAATTTTCCTCTCGGCAAAATCAGGTGAGGGAGTTGAATTATTACGAGAGCATCTGAAAAAGATCATGGGTTACACAGGACTAACCGAAGGGGTATTTCTTGCCCGTCGGCGACATTTAGATGCGTTAATTCGAGCTAAAGAGTTTGTTGTAAATGGTCAGACTCAATTACAGGAATCAAAAGCCGGTGAGTTGCTCGCTGAAGATCTTCGACAAGCACAACAAGCGTTAGGAGAAATTACCGGTTATGTCAGTAGTGATGCGTTACTCGGAAAAATCTTTTCAAGCTTTTGTATTGGTAAATAGCTTAATAATAAATTTAAATCGGATTTATTTTAGTACAAACAATAACACCGGTAGACCAGCATAATTTAGATAAAATGATATCACTTCGATTTTCTAAAGAATGAATTAAATTTTGTGCTTTTTCAGTATGTTTTTCGGGCCAGTTATCCTGTGGCAACATATCATCTATGATATACAATCCCCCGGTTTTTAATAAAGATAAGGTTTCATCAAGATAATAATATTTACCCGGCCACGTATCTGCAAAAATAAAATCAATGCTACCAGGCTCAGTGTTTAAAATAATATCTTCTCCTTTTCCCTGAACAAATTTTACCCGCTCATCAGAATCAAGATATTTTTTAGCAATTGATAAAAGCTGCTGATCTTCATCAACGCTAATCAGAGACGAAATTTTATCCATACCGTGTAATAACCAGGATGTCGATAAACCGGTTCCCGTGCCAAGCTCGATAAAGCGACCATTTGGTTTTGAAGCAGATAGTGTGGATAAAAGGGAGCCGATCGAGGAATCAGATAACTGGTTAAATCCTAATGATTGAGAGTCAGATAATATTTCATGAAAGTGTTTAGGAAATAAACTTGCTCCAATTTCCATATTCATTTGTCCTTTATAGATTGGCTATTATTAAATTTAAGTTTAATTTCTTCGATTTCAGCCGCAGTTAATTTTTTATACCCCCTAAAATAAGGCCAGCCATAGCCCCAGCGAAAAGTGGTTGGAAAATAGGGTGTGCCGCCCACACGAACGCCGGCAAGCATTAATTTAGCAATTTCCGGCTGGCCAACTTTTGCAACACATTGTTTTAATTTAAGATCGGCTTGTTTTCTTTCATCTCGGCTACCGCCTTTCCAGTACGCGATATCATGTTGAATACAACAGCCTAGCCATAAATTATTTTGTTTAAGAGTGCCATCCGGAAAAGCACTGCAGCCGTCAGATGTAAAAGGTTTTAAATCACCGGAATAAGTTGCAGTAGAAATGAACAATAAGAAAAAGAATAGGTATTTCATAGTAAATGGCGTGTTAATGAATTTTAAATATATTAATGTTTTTACTAAGTTGTTTTTCCAGATTTTTGTCAGGGAAAGAATAGCGCAATTTTTGATACAATAGTGTGATCAATTCAATATCTGCTTTGTTTTTTGGAAGAGCAATGACCGCTCTTTTACAAAAATCATCAGCTCCTTCTGATGGTTCCTTCACTAATTTATATCTGGTCAGTTTTTTAAGGAATTTATCATACAGTTTTTGTGCTGAATCATTGTGTTGTCTGGCAGAAAAAATAATGAAAGCGAGCAACGCCGTGAGAATGCCTAAAATGCCGAATAATAATTGGGATAAGCCCTGCCATGTAATATCAGGAATACCAATTGCAGCAAAAAATGCTTTTTGTTTTTTATTATCGTAACCCAATATCCATTGGTTCCAGCGATTATTAACTGCATCCCAGGCAAAACGCATTTGTTTTATTTGTCTGGATAACCAGTTTGTATCATAAATACGTGAAGCCCGTTTAAGATTAGAATTCAAGCGGCGGGCATCATCACTATTTTCTATATTGCCCGGCGGTATTGCAGCAGTTGGATCAATCCTCAGCCAGCCTTTCTTAGCAAGAAAAACTTCAGACCAGGCATGTGCATCTGACTGACGAACAGTCATATAATTATCAATAGGATTAATTTCGCCTCCTTGATAACCCGTGACAATACGAGCCGGAATTCCTGCAAGTCGCATCAATACAGTAAAGCTTGAGGCGTAATGTTCACAATAGCCGCGTTTAGATTCAAATAAAAATTCGTCAACAGGATTATGATGCAAAAGCGGAGGCTTCCTGCTGTAATAAAAATTTTCTGTTGAGAAATATTTTAGGACATTATTTATCGTTGTTTGAGGATCGCCAGCAACCTTGAGTTTGTTAATCAGCTTTCGACTTTGATATAGCTGACTACCGGGTTCGTTGGAATAAGACTGCGGTAACTTTAAGTAGCGTGCCATCGACACTTTCGGATTTGCCGGTAAGTTATATTGTGTATAAGACGTTATCTGGTAGCGTTTTAATTTGTTAACAGGCAGTAATGATAGTACTTGCATATCGGTTGATAGCTGAGTGTTTACTGGTAATGATGCCGGAATATCTAATGCAAATAGCCAGAAATTATTATGTGGTTGCAGTGTTACGGTATAACTTGTTTTAGAACTTTTAGCAGTGAATTGAAAACGATTAATCGCAACACGATCTTTACCGGGAGCGGTCCAGTCATAGCCATCGAAGTGCCATAGTACCGGGCCGCGCCAGTAAAGTTGACTGCTGTTAGGAATAACAGAATCAAATTTAACCCGAAAGGCAACCGCATTGTTATCACTTAATTGACTAATCCGTCCGGGAGACATTTTGTCTGACAAACCGGTGCTGGCAGAAAAAGCATCTTCAGGAAGCCCCCATAAAGGACCATTAACACGAGGGAACAGAACAAATAAGACAATCGCAAAAGGAATAGCCTGTAATAACATCTTAAAAGCGAGATTAAAATGCTGTTTTTCATTAAAACGAATATCCATTAGGGTGACTGGATTAGTTGTATTTAATATTTTGTAATCATGCTGAAAACTAATTAAAGATGTAAATAAAAAAAGTAGAGCCAGCAGCATGGTAAATGCAACAGGAATAGACTGATTAAACAGGAAGTTAATGACAATAGAAAATAAAGCGAGATTAATAATCAGAGCAACATCACGAAAAGATTTAATTTCAAAAAGTTTTAATGCCAGTAAACCAAGTAACATGGCAGAGCCGGCGTTACGACCGATTAAAGTATGGTAACTAAAGACAATACCGGTCAAAAGCATAATGGTGAGTAAAAAAAGAATGAGTTTTCCGGGTATAGCGCAGAATTGTAATTCAAATGCACCACGCCATAATAAAAGCGCAACAATGACGGCACTTAACCACAAGGGTAAATGAGTAAAATGTGGAATAAAAACCAAAAACAAGCCCAGCAATAAAATTAAAGCGGCCGGTTGAACATTCGGATTTTGTAATTTATTGAGCAGCTTCATGCAAACCGTATAAAGCGAGTTGTTTTAAGCAGGCATCACAATGTTTTTTACCTGAATTTGGCTGAACGACACTATCAGGTAAGCGTAATCCATAATTCAAGTTCTGTTTTTCAGCGAGTAAAATCCAGCGAGTGAGTTGTGAAAGCTTTAATTCAGTACCGGTTACTGTTGTTTCGTTATAATTAAGCCAGAGTTCGCTGGAAGTAGTAGAAGAAAATTCTTTTGTTTGCAGGGTATGGTGACGAGCAAAGCTTTTCCAGTGAATGTGTTGTAAGGCATCGCCTTCTATATAAGTACGAAGTCCTTTAAAGTCATCTGTACCGTTATCAATTTGTTTATTTCCTTCTGCCAAGCCTGTGCTTTTAATTGGTAAAGCCGAGTGATGGGAAGGTTTTGGATAAACTAACTGATTTTGATCAAATTGCATTAGTGCCCAGGCGCGAAATAATCCAAAAGGAAAACGGCTTTCGACAGTGAAACGGGGCAGGGGAATAAGTCCACGTTTTTCAAAACGATGTTTAATGCTTAAGTTTGAAATACTGTTTGCCGCAATGTCTGTTGTTATGACCAATTTTTGAGGGGTATAACTATTAACAGAAAAACGGCTTTGATGATTTGAATTATTGACCTGAACAATAAAGTTGGTATCTTCGCCGGCAAATACAGGATGACAGATCGCTGGACCAAAGCTGAGTTTGAGCAGGTTATTATAAGTGTGAAAAATAGTAACAACTGAAAGACTGGCAAGTAAAAAAGTTAAAAAGTAACCGAGACTATTACTGTAATTTATTGAACCCAGTAACATAATAAAAAGCAGAAGTGCAAAAGCCAAGCCCTGTTTTGTTGGTAAAATATAAACACGGCGCCCGGTTAATAAATAAGGGGCTTTACGCGCTCCTTCGCCGACAAAAAAACGCTGTAGATCAAATTTTGTTTTTAAAGCTGTGAACATTCGTTAAGGTATCGCAACATCTTGTAATAATGCATCGAGTGTTTGTGTGGCATCCGGATCAATCGGATGTAAACGATGTCGAACGACACTCGGTAGTACAGACTGAACATCTTCAGGAATAACATAATCACGTTCATTTAACATTGCCCATGCTTTACTCACATGCAATAAAGCCAAACCTGCGCGGGGTGATAAACCATATTCAAATAAACCGGATTCCCGGGAATAAGAAATAAGCGCCTGAACATAATCGAGTAAGGCTTCAGTTACGGTTATATGCTGAACCTCATTTTGCATTTCCTGAAGTTCATTTTCATTTAAACAGGCATTAAGCGTGTTTAAGAGATCACGGCGATCATCGGCAATCAGTAATTGTCGTTCTGCCTGTGCATCAGGGTAACCCAGAGAAATAGACATCAAAAAACGATCAAGCTGTGATTCAGGCAAGGGAAAGGTGCCAATTTGTTCAGAAGGATTTTGCGTAGCAATAACAAAAAAAGGTTTTGGTAATTCACGTGTTGTGCCGTCTAAAGTCACTTGTTGTTCTTCCATTGCTTCAAGCAGCGCACTTTGAGTTTTTGGTGTGGCACGATTAATTTCATCGGCTAAAAGCACATTGTTAAAAATAGGGCCGGGGTGAAAAGTAAACTGATTATTATTTTGTTCATAAATTGAAATACCAAGAACATCTGCCGGTAGCATGTCACTGGTAAACTGGATACGGCTAAATTGCAGGCCGAGTAATTTAGCCATGGTATGTGCCAATGTGGTTTTGCCAACACCGGGTAAGTCTTCAATAAGAAGATGACCCTTAGCCAAAATACAGGTGAGAGCCAAGCGCAGTTTGTGTTTTTTACCTAAAATAATACGATTGGCAGAATCAAGAATGTTTTTTAATTGGGTGCTGTGATTGTTTTGTTTCATAAGCCCGGCAGTTAGTTATATAGTGAAGATAAGACCGTAAATTAGATAAATTGTTCGTTTACCATGATGAGTATGAATATTATTAAAATCAGTGTTCTCGTTGTAAGTGCTGTAACCGTATCAGCCTGTTCGTCATTTGGCTATTACATGGATCTCATGGCGGGGCATTCAGAGCTACTGGAACAGAGAAAACCAGTTTCCGAGATTATTGCGGATGAAAGCACAAAAGCAAAATTACGTAAATTGCTACAAAATAGCCAAAATATACGTGATTTTGCCTCAAAAAACCTCGATCTCCCGGATAATGACAGTTATCGAATGTATGCTGATCTAAAACGCAAATATGCGGTGTGGAATGTGGTGGCTGCAAAGGAATTTTCAGTAGAACCGAAGAAATGGTGTTTCCTGTTTGTTGGTTGTTTGAGTTATCGGGGCTATTTTTCAAAAGAGGCGGCAACAACATATGCCAATGAATTAAAAAAAGAAGGCTATGATGTCTATGTAGCAGGAGCCAGAGCGTATTCGACACTCGGCTGGTTTGATGATCCATTGCTCAATACTATGATGGTGAAATCAG
>JALTJN010000392.1 GCA_027076405.1 Chromatiales bacterium | reverse complement strand
TGCTTTGACTCTGTTGCGAATATCCCCTAAAATTCGCAGCTTAATTCGGGGCTATAGCTCAGCTGGGAGAGCGCAACACTGGCAGTGTTGAGGTCTGCGGTTCGATCCCGCATAGCTCCACCATATTCTCAATTAGTATTTATAAGTTTTAATTTCTTTGGTTCTAAAAATAAAGTATTAATTTGAAGTTCTTACATGTCTTGTTTTAAGTATTAAAAAACAATTGTTCTAATCTTCAGTAATTTAAAGGGCTATCAATTAAAGATGGAAGTACTACCAGTTTTGTTATCAGGCGGCAGTGGTTCCAGACTGTGGCCCGTTTCTAGAAAAGCATTTCCCAAGCCCTTTGTGAAGTTACCCGATGGCGAAACATTAATTCATAAAACCTATCTTAGAGCGGCAGAGTTACCGAATGCAAAAGGCTTGCTCACCATAACGAATAGTGATTACTATTATATGAGTAAGGACGAGCTGGATTTTATTAAGCAGTCTCATCCATATCTTGAAACGGCTTTTTTGCTAGAACCTGTTGGCAGAAATACGGCACCGGCAATAGCAATGGCTGCTTTGATGGCAGCTGAGCAATATGGCCCTGATACTATCATGCTGGTTTTATCTGCCGACCATATTATTGAAAATAAAGAACAGTTTGAGCAAACCGTTAGTTTTGCAACTAATTTAGCAAACGATGGGCATCTGGTTACTTTTGGTATAAAACCCCATAAACCAGAAACCGGTTATGGCTATATTGAAACCGGTAAAGAGCTTGCTTCATCATCCGAAAATAACCTTTCAGCGCATCGAGTCAAACAGTTTGTAGAAAAACCGTCTTTAGAAACAGCCGAGCAATACCTTCAAGCCGGCAGGTATCTGTGGAATTCTGGCATGTTTTGTTTTAGGGCTGACACAATACTTAATGCGCTTCAACAATATTCTCCCGATGTTCATTCAGCCGCCTTAGCTTGTTTTAGTGCTAGTCAGAATAATGAATCTTATGATGCTAATGTAATGAGGCTGGATTTATCGAGCTTTCAGGAAGTGCCAGATATTTCGATAGATTACGCAATAATGGAAAAGGCCGAAGATGTCGTTGTTGTGCCCTCCGATTTTGGCTGGAGTGATGTCGGTTGCTGGCAATCTATGGGTGACATGATTGAAGCGGATGAAGCGGGCAACCGAATTGATGGAGAGGTGGTGGTGGTTGATGTTGAAAATACATTAATTCAAAGTAAGCAAAGGTTGATTGCTGGTGTTGGGCTGAAAAATTTAGTTGTAATTGATACAGAAGATGCGTTGTTGATTGCTGATAAAGACAGGGTGCAAGATGTGAAGCAGGTTGTTGAGCATCTGCGATCAAGTGGTCATGATGCGGCGCATCTTCATAGAACTGTCGTGCGCCCCTGGGGTACATACACAATACTTGAAGAAGGTGAAAGATTTAAAATTAAACGTATTGTTGTAAAGGCGGGCGCATCACTTTCATTGCAAATGCATTATCACCGAAGTGAGCACTGGGTTGTGGTTAGTGGCTCGGCCAAAATTGTAAATGGTGATGAAGAAATACTTCTTAAACAAAATGAGTCTACTTTTATACCTGCGGGGCACAAGCATCGTTTGGAAAATCCAGGAAAAATGGATATGGTGCTTATTGAGGTGCAAAGTGGCGAGTATTTAGGTGAAGATGACATTGTGCGGTTTGATGATGTTTATGGGCGGTGTTGATGTTTTTTGTTGTATTTTATAAATTGCAGAATGTTAGACTAATTCAAAATAAATTAGTGAATAGCTGTTTAAATTTATTAAAGGGTGAAAAATACTGTAACTTGGAAAAGTTTTAAAATGAATGGGTTCTTTTTGGCCATATGGAGCTACCGATATTTTATTCTTTCGTCTATCCGTAATGATTTTAAGTCACGTTTTGCACGGAGCAAGTTAGGTGGTGCATGGATGGTTTTACATCCTCTTTCACAGGTATTAATGTATGCGCTCGTATTGTCAGCAGTACTTTCTGTTAAATTACCGGAAATAGAAAGTGGTTTTTCATATGCCATTTATCTAACAGCAGGAATACTTTCATGGTCACTATTTTCTGAAATAATATTACGCTGTCTGACTATTTTTATAGACAATGGTAATTTAATGAAAAAAATGGTATTCCCCAAAATATGTTTACCATTAATTATCACAGGGTCAGTATTAATAAATAATATATTGATGTTGGCTTGTATACTGGTGATTTTTGCCTTGTTAGGGCATTTCCCGGGTATAAATATGCTGTGGCTGCCGGTACTGTTTGTGATTACTGTTGCGTTTGCCTTGAGTGTCGGTTTGATACTAGGCGTATTAAACGTGTTTATGAGGGATATTGGTCAGATAATGCCAGTGATAATGCAGTTTGGGTTTTGGTTTACGCCTATTGTATATATGCAAAGTATAATTCCAGAAGCATATCGAGAGTGGTTGGTGCTAAATCCTATGTACCATATTGTTACTGCGTATCAGGATGTACTGGTTTTCTCCAGGCCACCAGAATGGTTTGGTTTATTAGTGGTGTTAGGTTGCAGTATTTTATTGCTTGGTATAGCGGTTTTTTTATTCCGTCGTGCAAGTTCCGAAATGGTTGATGTGTTATGAGTTTGCTTAATGTAACTGAGTTAGGTAAAGCATATCGTGTTTACAGGTCGGAATTACGTCGCGTGCTTTCTTGGTTTGGTTTTCCTGTAAGCCCGATTGAAGAGCATTGGGTGTTACGTGATATCAGTTTTTCAATTTCACAGGGAGAAGCTATTGGAATAGTTGGTCAAAATGGTGCAGGCAAAAGTTCTCTCTTGAAATTAATTACTGGCACGCAACGCCCTACTGAAGGTAGTATATCTATAAATGGGCGAATAGCAGCTATTTTAGAATTGGGTATGGGGTTTAATCCTGAGTTTTCGGGTTGTCAGAACGCACGACATGGTCTTGGTTTAATGGGATACAGTCACCCTGAAATTGAAAAATTGATGCCCGAACTCGAAGAGTTTGCAGATGTAGGTGAATATTTTGATCAGCCTGTTCGAACATATTCTAGTGGAATGCAGATGAGAGTGGCGTTTGCAGTTGTAATAGCAGTTCGTCCTGAAATTCTGATTATTGATGAGGCGCTATCTGTTGGCGATGCTGCATTTCAGCGTAAATGTTATCGTCGAATCGAGCAGTATGTTAATGATGGTATGGCTCTGCTATTGGTAAGCCACGATATAGAGAGTATTAAAAAAAGCTGCTCAAGCGTATTATTTCTTGAAAATGGAAAAGCGAAAGGCTACGGCGAAGCCAAAAAAATGTGTGATGCCTATGAGCAGTACCTGTTTGGCTCTAATGAACGTTCATTAGAAGATGGACTGAATATGGGAGTTGAAGAAGTTAATTCAGATATTGATTTAGAAATACTTAATGTTAATGATTTAAGCTATGGTGATGGTAGGGCGACAATAGAAAAAGTTTGGCTAGAAAATGATAGTGGTTCTAGAGTTAATGTTATAGAGGTAGGTGATACTTTTCACCTGAAATACAGAGTTTCTTTTTATTCAAGTGTTAATCATCCTGTTTTTGCTTTCTTAATAAAGACAATGGAAGGTATATCTCTTTATGGTTGTGATAGTAGTGCGTCGCTTGAAAAACAGACTAGAGTCTATGAGTCTGGAAACGTAGTGGATGTAACATTCAGTCTTGATAATCATCTGTCACCAGGAACATATTTTGTAAACTGTGGCGTTCGTGATAATGATGGGGAGAGCGTAGTATTTTTGCATCGAAGAGTCGATGTGTTGATGTTTAAAGTCAAAAAAAATACAGATATTAATCAGGTTGGGCTTGTGGATCTTGATGCAAAATTTAGCTATTCAGAAGTCCCCGAAACAATTGTTTCAAAGTAATGGTTTTATGAATAAACAAATTGATTCGCCTGTATTTATACACTCATTGTTTCGGTCAGGTAGCACATATATTTTTAATGTGTTTAGACAGTCGGTATATGGTTACTGGTGCTATCAGGAACCATTAAATGAGTATTTATTGCATGCGAAAAATGAGCCAGAGCGTCTCCTGGAAATCAGCAAAGAGAAAGGAAAATATTTAAGACATCCTGAAATGAAAAAACCATATTTTTATGAGTTTTACTGTATCGCTGATGAGGTCGGTAAGAGCTTTCGAAAAGGTTTTTCATATGAGCAATATTTTTCTAATGAGTTGAAAGTTGGCGCTGAATTGATTAGCTATTTCAAGGTCTTGGCTAATGGTTCCAAAGGGCGTCCGGTGTTTCAATGCTGCCGTACAGCAGGTCGAGTTCAGTCATTAAAATCAGAAATAGGCGGTGTTCATGTGTTTCTATGGAGAAATCCATGGGATCAATGGTGGTCATATAAAAAAGATCCATATTTTGATCAATGTAATATTTTAATATCAAGTGCTGATAACCTGCCTGGTTATATAAAATCTATACGGCATGAATTGGGTATAATTGATTGCGGAAACGCCAGCGTATGTGCTGAGTTCGAATGTAATATTAAATTAAGTTCAGTTGATAGTTATAAGGTTTTTTATGCACTTTGGTGTCATGCGGTGCTTGAAGCTATGCCTAATTGTGATATGGCGATTAGCATCGATGCTTTAAGTGAATCTATTGAGTATCGTGAATTTACGATAGAAAGGCTTGAGCAATTTGGTGTTTCAGGGTTGAATTTTGATGACTGCTCCATTTCCTTATCTGTCTATGGTGATGATGATGAAATGTTTTTTAAGAATGTTGAAGAGCAAGTATACGAATATCTTACGAGGGATGGATATACTACATCAGAAATAAATAAATTGAAAAGTATGACGCTTGAAAACAGGCGTTATAGAGATATAAATGATAATTCGTGTGCACCTGATATAAAGGATATATTTAGAATGCGTGAGCTGTTTTATCAATCTGAATCTGAAATTTCGGCAATGTACTCAAAGCTTGGGTCAGTTCGTGATCTGCTCGAGCAGGTTGAAGAAGAATTGCGAATAGCTAATGAATGTCAATTTAATCTAAGCAATGAGCTAGAGAGTATTAAGAAAAGTACAATATGGAGGGGTAGTGCACCATTGCGAAAAATTTTGGATTTTATTAAAAATGTAATAAAAAAAAATATTGGGTATGTGAAGCGTTATTTAAAGGATAAACCACGAACAAAGCACGTTGTTAAGGTATTGATTAATGCCACTACATGTCTAAAGGGTCGCTATTATGTGTTGCCCTCTAATGAGAAAGGGTATGTAGAGAAGTACATGTATCCTAAGAACGTAGAAGATCTTAATCCATCAGCTAAAGCTATATATAAAAATCTTATTAAACACATTAAAGTGAGAAAAGGTTGATGAAGGTAGTACTAGATTTGCAGGCATGTCAGATGGAGCCTGTGCGTTTTGGTGTGCTACATAATTCACTTGAATATGCAAAACAAATTCTTAAGCAAGCGTCATCGGATGATGTTTGGGTTATGTTAAATGATTTGTATCCTGAAGCAGTGTCAATTATACGGAGTGAGTTTGATGGGCTTTTGTCGCATGATAAATTTATTGTATTTTCTGCTTGTATAGATGTGGTTGACGTATTTGATGAATGGCATTCATGTGTATTAAGTAATGTTCGTGAAAGTATTCTAGCAGCACTGAGTCCTAATATTGTGCATTTGTTCGCACCATTAAATAAAAACGATTTAGATATATTAAGTTCAGTAATAATTAATGAAAGGAACTATTCGTTGGTTATTTCAGTTCCAAGTCAACAGTCTTTAATGAGTGATGATGCTAAAATATCTTCAATAAACATGAGTGTCTTCAATAATAATGAAGTTTTGTTTAATAGTGCAGATTGTCTTTTAACTGGTTCTAAGTCAATAAAAAATATTTTAACTGATTCATTGGATTTGGATGCAGATAAGGTGGTTTACACGTCATATGCTGTAGACAAAGTGTTTAAGTGTCATGAAATGCCGGCTAATGAAAAAGATGTAATCCTCAGATCTATGGGTATTAATAAAGAATATATTTTGTGTTCTACTGAAAATATTTTTCATGATAACTGTATGAATAATGTAATTGAAGCCCTTTCATGTTTTTCAAGTGAGATTAAGGGTGCCATTCAATTGGTTATGTTTGGAAAAGTGAAGGCAAAGGATTATGCGTTGCTAGTCGAGTGTCTGGAATCATATTCGCTTGATATTAACATGGTGGTTGTGCTTGGAGATGTTTCGAATCAGGAACTAGCTTATCTATTTAATTTTTGCAATGTTTTTTTGGGTTTGCCTTCAGTTGATAGAATTTGTTTAGAGCAGGCGATGCTGTGTGGTGCTCCTATTATAGGTTCAAAGTGTAATGAGTATACAGACATTATTACATTGGAAGAATTCCTTGTTAATTTCAAAAGTGCTGAAGATGTGTTTTCAGTATTAGTGAAAGTGTTTTCCTCATGTGATTTCCGTGATTCACTTAAACAATATGTGATGAGTGAAGCTCTTATGCTTTTAAAGATTAACCCAGCTCGCATAACTGTAGATCAATATGAAAAATTGTATAAGTTAAAAGCCTTTAGTCATGATATGAAAAAATTTAATGTTGATGGCTTGCTACTATCTTTGATTGAGCGTTGTAATGAGTTTGAATGCCTTGAGCAGGATGTTATAAATTTATCTCATGGTGTTGCGCTCAATAAGTCGCTGTTAGCAAATAGTGTAAAGTTATTTCTTGATGTTTCTGTAATTGTTGGTGTCGATGCAAAAAGTGGAATTCAGAGGGTTGTACGTAGTTTATTAATGGAGCTGCTTAGTGATGACTCAAATGAGTACGATGTTAGGCCTATATATTACAGGAGGGGGAAGTTTTACTACGCAGATGATTTTGTGAATTCATTGAAGAATGGAAAGAAAAGGGTTATTGATGATCAATGCATTGAATATTCGTCACGCGATATTTATTTATCACTGGATCTTAATTATAGTACCTCTGAAATAACTCGCCCAATATTAGAAAAAATGAAATTATATGGCGTGAAATTGAATTTCACGGTTTATGATATCTTGTTGGTTCAGCATCCAGAATGGTGGCAGAAAGAGTGTAGTGTTATGTTTAAACAATGGTTGCATAATACATCCGATATTGCATCGTGTTATATTTGTATTTCGAGATCTGTTGCTGAAGAAGTTTATGATTGGTTGAATTGTAACCAGCCTGATAGGGTGCAAAGTCTCAACATTAAGTATTTTTATTTAGGAGCTGATATTGAAAACAGTTTGCCTACAAAATTACAGGACAATGAAGATATAGGTGTTCTTGACGATTTGAGTGATTCGATGAGCTTTCTTATGGTGGGAACTATTGAACCACGTAAAGGACATAAGCAGGTGCTGCAGGCGTTTGAGCAGTTGTGGGATGATGGCTTAGATATAATACTAGTGATTGTCGGTAAAGCTGGGTGGCTTGTTGACGATTTCATTGATAGTGTTCGTATACACAGCCGTCTTAATAAGCAGCTGTTCTGGTTTGAAGGTGTGAGTGATGAATTTCTACTAGCAGTGTATGAAAATAGTAAATGCTTGATTGCTGCTAGTGAGGGAGAAGGTTTTGGCTTACCATTGATAGAAGCTGCTCAGCATAAACTGCCTATCATAGCGCGAGACATTCCGGTATTTCATGAAGTTGCCGGTAACCATGCTTTGTATTTTGATGGTTTTTCACCTGAGTCTATCTCAGATGTAATCAAGTCTTGGATTGAATTAAACGAAGCTGGTAATGCGCCTCAATCTGCTCATATGAAATGGTTGACCTGGAAGGAAAGTGCAGAGCAATTAACACGAGCATTGCTCGGGGAAAATGAAATTAATACGATACAATTTGACTCTTCAAATAATGAGCATGTGTGATAGCGATTATTTATTTGTTATTAAATGATGCTGCAACATAAGAGCAATATTAAGGTGTAAGAGTTATGAGCTACCTTCAAAGAATTATTTTTAATTTAAATAAAAAAATTCGCAAAGACAAAATGCTTCGAATATTTAGTCGACATGATAATGATAACCTGGCGTTAATCTTATGGCTGTCCGTAATTCTTATATTAATGGCTGTTGGGATTGTCAATTATCCTTCAGCCGGGGCAAAACATTTATATAGTGATCAAGCGGTTCATATAGCAGGAGCACTAAGCTTGTGGTATGACCATGATTTGGTATACACACTAGCAGATCTTTCACGTTTTAGGGGGGAGTTGCCTTCAGAGACGGGGCCGAGAGGGGCTTTCTTGAAAGTTGGTGATGATAATCAGCTTTATTACGCTAAACCTTTTTTATATGCTTTATTTACATCACCATTTGTTGGATTGTTTGGACTGGTTGGGTTCCTTATTTTTAATATGATATGTGTCGGCCTGATTGGTTTGATTTCGATAAAAATATTAACCAGGCATATTGGTGGCTTAAATGCCCTAATGTTGGTTAGTGGGCTAATGCTGTTCAGTCCATATCTGGCTTGGACGCCAGTATCACACCCAGATATTTTTATAGCTACATTGTTAATATTAGGGGGCTATCTCCTTTTGAGTGATCGAGAAGATAGAGTTATATTATATAAGCTGTCAGGTGCTTTTATTATGGGTATGGCAGTTTACGAAAAACCCACGTTTATTATATTTGCTATGGCCTTAATGGTTTCGCAGTTTTCGTTAGTCGGATTTCGACTGTGGCTCATGTTGGGGGTGGTAATGCTAGTCGGGTGGTTCTTACCCACGAGTGTTCATTTGTTTCAGGATGGTAATCTTCTTCCTTATCAGGGGCTCAGATTTAAAGTTACATCATTAAGCATTATCGGTACATATCCATTAGAGAAGGATTGGCCTGGTGTTCCAGATCATGGTTTGACGGATAAAATATTTAACGCAATGACATTATTTAATGCGATTTTATCAAATGTCGAGCTACTGCCAGAAAAAACACTTGATCTTTTTGTTGGCAGGCAGACAGGGCTTTTGGCGTATTTTCCAGTCGCTGTTTTGCTAGTGCTTCTACTGCTGGGTGGGTTGACGTGGAGAAGCATAATGTTAGTGGGTGCTTTCTTTACTTATCTTGTAATTTATTGGTTGGCTTTTCCTACTAATGGATATGGAGGAAGTGGTAGTTATGGCCCTAGATATACGATGCAGGCGTTACCAATGATTGTTATTGCTTTTGTGTTCTTTAGTAAGAGTGCATTCTTTCAATCAATAATATCAAGGAAAGGCCTTGTTAGTGGAGTTTGTATGTCAGGTCTTATGGTGTCTGTAGCTGTACAGTCAAACGTATTTCCGTTGACAGAAGATAATGTTAAAAGTCCAAGTAATTATATGTTGTCACCTGTGGGTGAGGTGTTTTCGCTAGAAACATCTTTATTGCCTTCTGTGTATCTCCTTATGCCGTTACGTTTTTCAGGGGGGAGTGACGGTGGTAGAGATGCTATTTTCAGAACCGGGGCGAAAAATAAAAACTGCTACAATTATTTAGTTAAAAATGATATGCAGCTTGATAAGCTGGTATTGTTTCAAGGCGGGTCAATCAAGCCAGTATCGAGGATGTATTTGTATGCTACACGTGATATGCAGGTCGAGTTTATTGATAATGATACTGTACTTGCGAGTGTGTTAGCTAAAAGTAATAAGTTGGTTAATGTAGATTTAGGGGATGTATACACTAAAGTATATAACGACAGAATTAAGGGTGATGTTAAGTGGAAGGAGCTGAAAATTCGTAGTCATTTAATAGGGGATGAAACTGCTATCCCGGCTCTTCTGGATATTGGATTTGTAAAGAAAGAAATATTAGGCACCAAGTACAAACTTGGTGAGGTTCTTGGTAGTGATCAATTTTCGTCAAATGGAATATCCCCTACTTTTTGTTGGCAGCCCGACCCGCTCAATTACTGGTCATCAGGTCATTATGCGGGCTTTAATGTTCAGTTGTCAGAACCAGTATCTAATGATTTAGAAATGAATGTTTGGTTTAAGCCTTTTTATCCTCGTGATAAAGAGCCACTTAAAGTAAAGCTGTTTGTTAATAGCGTTATGATTGACCAGTATGAATTTAGCAGGGAGGATGGTGTTCAAGTAAAATTAACTGCAACATTGCCTAAGGAAATGATTTCTGATGAAGGTAATATAAAGTTGATGTTTCATGTACTTAATCCGAGTCAGCCAGGAAGTAATGATTATAGATTTTTAGGCATGGCTTTACAAAAGGTTTCGTTGTCACCAAAAATAGATAACAACTAGTCAATAAAATAAATTCTTGAGATAATTATATGAGTAAGAATATAGATGAAATTAACTGCCTAAGTTTTGTGATTCCAGCTATGGATGAACAGGATACAGTGGAAGTGCTTGCTAAACAGATCATGGGTGTGGTCGAAGGGTTGCAAAAAAATTACGAAACTGAAATTATTTTTGTTGATGACGGTAGTAAGGACAACACCTGGTCTGTTATGAGTAAGCTTGCAGATAGCTATCAAAACAAGATAATTGCAGTCCGTTTACGTAGGAATTTTGGTAAAGCAGTAGCGCTTGATGTTGGTTTTCGTAGGGCAACAGGCCAGGTTATTTTTACTATGGATGCGGATCTACAGGACGATCCTAAAGAAATACCAAAGTTTCTGGAATTGTTAGATAGTGGGTATGATTTGGTCTCGGGATGGAAGCGAAGGCGTTATGATCCAATATCAAAGACGCTGCCATCAAAGTTATTTAACAAGGTTACGTCATGGGCTACTGGGGTTGAATTGCACGATTTTAATTGTGGTTATAAAGCATATAAAAAAGAGGTTATTCAGTCGGTACGTGTTTATGGAGAACTTCATCGCTATATTCCAGTGCTTGCACATGATGTAGGCTTTAATATTGGTGAAATAGAAGTAGAGCATCACCCAAGAGAGCACGGGGTCTCTAAATATGGATTTGAGAGATATGTTAGAGGCATGTTGGACTTAATCACGGTTCTTGCTACTACAAGATGGCTGCACAAGCCTGGACACCTGTTTGGAGGTTTAGGGGTGATGTCAGGGGTTATTGGCGGGGGAATATTATCTTATTTATCTGTGATTTGGGTTCTTGATTTAGGGCCTATAGGAGACAGGCCTCTGCTCTTATTAGGAGTGATGCTATGTATTCTGTCAGTACAGATGATATCAATTGGCCTGATTGGTGAGCTTTTTATTCGCTCAACTAGTATAAGAGATAATAATGACATTGTTGTTAGTGAGTCTGAAACCAAGATTGGACATACAGATGGAGGATAATGCATATAGTGACTATATAAGTGAGTCAACTTCATGGTTGCACAAGGGAAGGATGGAGCTTATAAAGCAGATCATGCAGAGGCATGTTTCTGGTAAAACTGTAGATATTTTAGAAATTGGGGCAGGTATAGGTCAAAATATACCTGTTCTAAGTCAGTGGGGTAATGTTGACGCACTTGAGATTAATGAAAAAGGTATCGAGTCACTTAAAGGGATAGATTCTATACGCAACTTAATTACAGTACCAATACCTGAAAAGCTTGATAGAAAATATGATGTAATCGGTGCTTTTGATGTTATCGAACACATAGAGAATGATAAAGAAGCCGTAGATTGGCTGTTTGAACACTTAAATGATGATGGGATAGTAATTGCTACAGCTCCGGCCTACCAGTGGTTGTTTGGTGATCATGATAGAGTGTTAATGCATTATAGGCGCTATTCTTTGTCCAGATTTACTTTTTTGTTTAAAGATGATTTTACTGTTGTTAAGAAAAGCTATTTTAATATGTTTCTATTTCCATTGGCAGTTACAGCTCGCTCCCTACTTTTTGTTAAATCGCTTTTTAAAAAGAAAAAAGTAATAGAAAAGCAAAAGGTTCCAAAATCCTCATTGCTGAGTTTTGTTTTTTATAGAATCTTAAAAATTGAATCAAAACTTATTAAGTATGGTGTTAAATTGCCTTTCGGCTTGACGGTAGTCATTTGTGCGAAAAAGAAGAGTGTGTAGGAGGTGCCTGTATTTACATAAGCGTATTTGTATTAAAAGAGGTGGGTTTTGAGTAAAAAAAAATATTATTTAAATTGGATTTTTGAGGCCTTTAGTAGGCTAATGCAAACACTCGTCGGCTTTAAGTTGGCAGATATGCCTCCATTGCTTAATCTCCGTCATTTAGTTATTAAACTGCTGTTTACTGCTGGAGGTGGTTTATTGGTGGGGTCAAATTGTTTGTTTGTCAGACCTCATGGAGTAGGTGGTGGTGATCTGGTCTTTGGTCAACAGGTAAAGATCCATCGAGACGTGGAAATTGATTATAGTGGTGGCGTAACAGTAGGTGATGATGTCTGGCTTAGCCAGAGTGTGTTGATTGAAACACATGATCATAAGGTGAATACAGGACCTAAATCGTCATGGGAGTATGTTTCTTCTTCACTAACTATTAACGATAACGTGTGGATAGGTGCTAAAGCAATAATACTTGAACCTGTAAGCAGTATTGGTAAAGGAGCGGTTGTTGCTGCAGGTGCTGTTGTTACTAAAGATGTAGAGCCTTACACAATTGTTGCGGGAGTTCCTGCAAAAGTAATAAAAAAACTTAAAGTACCAAGGGTTTGAAATTTTTATGCGCAATATTAAGAAAATATTTTATTAATTTTCGTTAAAATGCTAAAACAATTTTTTATATATACAAATTTATGAAAAAAATTCTACGCTGGGCTGGATTTGTTTTAGGTGTTATAGGTGTTGTTTTTGTAGTATTTAAGTTATTTGAATATGGCGGACAGCTTAACTTTTCTCGATTTACAATATTTGATTTTTTTATAATTATTGCTCTAACAGTTATTTATGCGTTATCTGTCACTATTTTAGCTATAGCGTGGAAATTATTGCTAAAAAAATTCGGAGTTGAGGTAACTGATCTATGTGCAATTAATATCTTTGGGGTTTCTCAGTTAGCCAAATATATTCCAGGAAATATTATACATTTGGCTAGTAGACAATCATTGGGAATGGCATCCGGAATTTCGGGGTGGTCTCTGGCAAAAACCTCGGCATGGGAACTTGGTCTTGTTTCGCTGTCAGCAGCCTTTTTTTGTATATTACTGTTACCATACTTTTCCATTACGGTATCTGGTGTTTGGGTGCTAATAATGTTTGTTAGCATTGTAGCAATTGTTGTTGCTGGTTTAGGAAAGTACTTAAGTGTGCAGATAGCATATGCCGTAGTACTGTATACAGTTTTCTTTGTTCTTACCGGTTTGGTGTTTGCGGGTCTATTTGCCTTTGTTATAGGGGGCAACTTAATTTCCTTCCAACTGGTATTATTACTTTGTGGTGCATTTGTAGTTTCGTTGCTATTGGGGATGGTTACACCGGGTGCTCCAGCGGGTGTTGGAGTACGTGAACTGATGTTGGTGTTATTTTTGAATGGGCTTGTTGCTGAGGCAGACATGTTACTAGCCGTTTTGATATCAAGAGTTATTACTGTTGGTGGTGATTTATTGTTTTTTCTAATTGCGACCTTGCTTCCTTGTAGAAAGAATGAGTTCTAGATAACTGTTTTTAAGTTGTTTTGAGTGATTACCTGGTTTCAGTGTATGGTTTGTCTAATTATGTGCCCTCCGAAAGGGGATAGGGTGATTGTATTCATCTCATATTTTATCAGTGGTAAGATAACAATGAAGCTGAAAAAACATATCCTTGACTGTGTGGATGAAAACAATAAGTTAGTAATTAGCTAAAATCATTCATTGGGAAAGGTAAATTGGATAAAATAGGTGAGATGGAGGTTTGTATTGTATATAGAAATGAATAGTCGTTCTATTTTAGAATTTAATATATTTAAGAGAAGGTTAACTAGTGGATAAAAAAGCAATCATAACAGGCATAACTGGCCAAGATGGCGCATATCTAGCTGAGCTTTTGCTTGAAAAAGGCTACACCGTTTATGGCGCTTATCGTCGTACAGCGTCAACGAATTTCTGGCGTATAGAAGAATTAGGTATAAGAAATAACCCTAATCTTCATCTTGCCGAATACGACTTAACCGATTTAGGTTCTAGTATTCGCTTGCTTGAAAATGCGCAGCCGGATGAAGTTTATAATTTGGCTGCTCAAAGTTTTGTTGCTGTTTCATTTGATCAGCCAATTACTACGGGAAAAATCACCGGGCTTGGCGCGGTAAGTTTATTAGAAGCCATTCGTATTGTTAATCCAAAAATTCGTTTTTATCAAGCGTCTACTTCGGAGATGTTTGGTGAAGTGCAGGAAGTCCCGCAAAGTGAAAAAACACCTC
>JALTJN010000391.1 GCA_027076405.1 Chromatiales bacterium | reverse complement strand
TTACTGAATAACCACAAAGTTCTAACAATACGTTTAAGTCCGACCCCCAAAGCTACGCGCCTTTTGTGGTGCTGCGCATATTGCCACAAAAGGCGCGCATCTTCGGGGTCGGCTTAACTCTGCGTTATGTGAAAAAAGAATAAAACATGCCATATTCAGACAGCAATCCAGAAAGACGAAACCTTACAGTGCTTTCACTTGGAATAATTATTTTTTATATTGGTGGTGGCTGCATTACTTCTAACACTATAAATTTACCTCTATTAAATATACATTTTACCAATAAGCTTGCTCTTACAGTAATGATTTGGTCTATGCTTTGCTGGTTTTTATTTCGCTATATCGTTACAAATAGAAAAATATATGGTAAATCACTAGATGAATATAAAGCATTCACAAATCTTGACTATGCCATGGTAAGAAATTATTTGTTACCTACAATCCCACCTAATTTCAAATACACTAGGGTAGCTATTTTTAATGACATAAACAACTATTGGAAAGCACACTCTGGCCATAATAATGAAGTTAAGTTAAGTGGAATTAAAGGTTATATTTTAATAAAGATATATTTAATAAAAGTATTTTTTAAACATCAGGCTACCAGTGACTATTACACTCCATATGTTTTATTTATTGTTGCAGTATCACTTGGTATATTTAATAAATGAAAATAAGAAAGAAAAATCACATAACAAAACGTTTCACGCAGACCCAAAAAGCTACGTGCCTTTTGTGGCGCTTCGCTATAATGCCACAAAAGGCACGTAACTTTTCGGTCTGGTGAACTCGGCGTTATGCGAAGAATATAATGAAAATATCAGAACCTACGACATTAGAAAAAGTCTCCGGTAGCATTAGTGCAGGAATCGCGGCAAATACCTTTTCTACCCTTGCGGCATCATCAACGCCATTGGCTGTATTTGTTCCATTTCTATTGCAGTCACTTGCAACAGGAAGACACACAAAACGAGTAGATAAGGCATTAAATGAAATAAATGAGATACTTGCTTTACATGAAGAGAGTATAAAAAATATATCAGATACACAGTTCAAATTAATAAATGAAGTAATATCAACAATATTTCAAACTACAAATAATGAAAAAATCATATATTTAAAATCAGTTATAAATAATACAATTACAAGTTCTGAAATAGACATAAATGATGTGGACTATATATCGAGAATAATACGAGATATTTCAAGTGATGAAATTAAATTTATATTAAATAATTTTAAATACCGACATATTTTTATTGGTGAAGCCCCAGAAAAAAATGATTCATTAATAATTAAAGAAAATTCTAAAGATGAAATTATAGTTTCAGGGCTAATTAATATGGGGTTGCTATATACAAAAACATCATTATATGGAGCAGTAAGCTTTGAATTCTCTCCTGTAGTTGTAAAAGTAATTGTGCTACTAACTAAATGAAATCGCATAACAATACGTTTAAGTCCGACCCCCAAAGCTGCTCGCCTTTTGTGGCGCTGCGCATATTGCCACAAAAGGCGAGCATCTCCGGGGTCGGCTTAACTCTGCGTTAGCGAACAATAGCATCAACGATAAAAATAGGTATGAAAGCCAACAATAAATAAAATTAAAAACGTATGGTTGTGTTTTTATATCGGATGAATTTCATTCCAAATTATTTTTTATAATTAAGCAACCGAGACAAAAGAGGTTTGGGTAATTTGAGGCCGGAGTTTTTTTTGGTCTCAAAATCTAAAAAGATAGCGTAGCGTTCACAATAAGGTGTTGAATGCTTCCAAATAAACAAACCATGAACTGATGTTCTAATAAAGTAGAACTAAATTTTAATATCGGAATGAGCATTCTGTTTACATAAACAGAATAATTGCGGATCGGTTAAGAAGGAATAAAGTCATTTACAAGCAGTCAGCGCTTGAGTTATGGTAGAACGAATCGAAAAACAGCAACAGCAGTAGAACATGTATCATGGTCTGTGAATGTTGTTGCTAACCAGTAGCTTCACCAGACAATTCAAAGCGGCGCTTGTTTTGCTAGAAAAACAGCAAAAATGCGCCACTTTTAATTGCTGGTGAGCAAAGCGTTAGCCAAAGAAGGATTCGACATGGAAGTAATTGCTGCAATCGCTGTTGTATTTTTTGCATCCGTATCAATATTTAAACTCAACTATATTGCTGCGAAAATTGATATAAAAATAAGTGGTAATAGTTATTTAAATAGCCATGCCAAATACCAAATATTATTGATATTCTTATCGGTTATTGTATTGTTATTTTTATATTTTCAGTCATCGAATAACCTGAAACTATTTTTATCTTTCGGAAATATATCTGCCCCTGTAGTGCCAGTCGAGTGGTTTGGAATTAGCAAAGGGAAAACATGGGTATTTGCAGGCTTATATTTATGTGTCTTAATAACACTCGGAACATTTAGCTTTGTATATTTCAATTTCGAAAACAAAAAATAAAAGCACAGGAAATATTTCCATATATTGGTTGGATAGTATTATTTTCCTTAAGTAATTCATTTTCAGAAGAAATAATATATCGGCTTGGCATTATTGTACCTTTATATAATATTCTAGGAGTAGAAGAAATAATATTGTTGTCAGCAATAGTATTTGGCTTGGTTCACTTCGGGGGTATGCCACATGGTTTGATTGGCATGTTTATGGCAGGTTTCTTAGGTTGGTTTTTAGCTAAAGCAGTTGTAGAAACACAAGGTCTATTTTGGGCTTGGTTTATACATTTTATTCAAGACGTTGTAATATACATTGGCTTCATAGTTCATAATATTTCAACTAACCGAGTAAAATATGGCTAACAAGGCGTTTCACGCAGACCCAAAAAGTTACGCGCCTTTTGTGGCGCTTCGCTATAATGCCACAAAAGGCACGAAACTTTTCGGTCTGGTGAACTCGGCGTTAGCATTCTACAAAAGTCAAAATGGAGACAAATATGATATTTTATAAATATAAATTACTTGGTGCTATGGTGTTTCTCGGCGTATTTATTTCAGGTTGTAGTGGTGGTGGTACATCACCAAGCACAGGAGGAAATGGAAGTCCTACTGACACCAATATCAGTTTTAAGCTATATCCGAATAATTATTTTGTAGATTATGATGTATCAGCGAATCTATCTGGATCAGACAATAAGGGAAATACTTATACTGGTAATATAACAGAGAAAACATTATCTGAAACGACTTTTCTAAGTAATAGTGCAGTACCAATAGAAACTAAAATTAATTTTACTGCTTCAAATGGTGGTTTTGCCGCAGTAACCGAAATCCAATACTACGGCACAAATGCCAACGACAGGCGCTTCTTTGGTGTTGACGGAGATGCAACATCAGTCTTTGCAACTACATCTACAATTCCTACAACAGCTAAAATTGGCGACTCTGGTACGGCTGGCATGTATACAAACAATGATGGATCAATTTCAACATTAACTTGGAAGTTAGAAGATGGGTTTAATGGTAAAGCGAAATTAATATTATTAACCGAAACAAATGATCAATTCGGTACCTTAGATAATACATTTTCCACAACATATTTGATTAATCCAGATGGAGAAAGAGTTTCGATAGAGCTAAAAACATTTAACGTCAACGTAGATCTAGAAGTTACCCTAACTGGAAACTATTAGTTTATTCAAACAAAATGCTAACAAATAGCTACACGCGGACAATTCAAAGCGGCACTTATTTTGCTAAGAAAGCAGCAAAAACACGCCACTTTGAATTGCCGGTGAGCAAGGCGTTAGCGAACAATAGCATCAACGATAAAAATAGGTTTGAAAGCCAGCAATAAATAAAATTAAAAACGGATAGTTTTGTATTTATATTTGGATAAATTTCATTTCAAAATATTTTTTCAATTAAGCAATCGAGATGAAAGTGGTAGGGTAGTTTGAGGTCGTAACTTTTTTGATTTCAAATACTATTAAAAAATAGCGTAGCGTTTACAAAAGGTGTTGAATGC
>JALTJN010000390.1 GCA_027076405.1 Chromatiales bacterium | reverse complement strand
GTACTGCTTGTTCTTAAGATGATGATGCCACTGTTTTTTGGTAAAATCGCGGTAACTTTATATTCATTCTCTGATTCAGAGCTCGATAAAAAGAGGGGGATATAAAGGTGTTTTATATAGGAGAGCAATGTGCTTGGTGGTTCAAGGTATTCAGTATGGTTATTTACGGTGCGGTGCCCAATTAAAATAGAAGTCTCATAATTGTATGTTGTCGTTTCGGTATCGGTTTGTGTCATGCTGTAAAATAGACCAAAAATCGTCGATAAAATCAAAATAAATCCGATAAGCATTTTTCTGCGGACAAGTACCAGGACTAGATCAAGTAGGTTGATTTCGTCATCGGTGGAATAGCAATCTTCATGGACGTAGATGGGCTTAACTTTGTCTAACTCTTTGTTTTTCATGTATCTTAAATTCGGTTTAGCTGTAGCGTAATGTTAAAAAGGAATGTAACATAAACGACTTAAGAATAATATCTTTGCGTTTGCACATGGCTATGACATGTTTCTGAATACTGGTTTTAGATTTAAGGTTATGTAAATTAGTATTTCTATCTAATTGCCGATAAACTTGCGTCAAAATCAAGAAGCGGGGCGTGTTGTTATAATGTGAATCCTTCGCCACTTAAACTCGTACTTATTTATAACTATTTTTAATGACTGACAAGATATGTATTATCGGGCTAGGTTATGTTGGCCTGCCGCTCGCCGTTGCGTTTGCAGAGAAGTATTCTGTTATCGGTTTTGATGTTAACCAGCGAAGAATTGAAGAGCTTGGGCAAAACGTTGACAGAACACTGGAAGTTGAAAGTGAGCAATTGCTCGCTGTTAAATCAAATATGTATTATACAATGGATGTTGAAAAAGCGAGCGATTGCAATATTTATATCGTTACGGTGCCTACGCCGATCGATGATCATAAGCGCCCAGACCTTACGCCTCTTATAAAAGCAAGTGAAACCATCGGTAAGATTCTCAATAATGGTGATACCGTCATATATGAGTCGACGGTATATCCTGGGGCGACGGAAGAAGTGTGCGCACCGATCCTCGAGCAGCAATCTGGCTTAAAATATATTCATGAAAACAACATGAGTCAGCAACGCGAAGGCTTTTTTTGCGGCTACAGCCCCGAGCGAATAAATCCCGGAGACAAGGAGCACGGCGTAACAACAATTCAGAAAGTTACATCTGGCTCTACCCCTGAAGCTGCGGATAGAATAGACGCTTTGTATAAAGAAATAATTGTAGCGGGTACTCATAAAGCAAGCAGTATTAAAGTGGCAGAAGCAGCAAAAGTCATTGAGAATACCCAGCGTGATGTAAATATTGCGCTAATAAATGAGCTATCAATGCTCTTTAACAAGTTAGATATTAATACAGAAGAAGTGCTTGAAGCCGCTGGAACCAAGTGGAATTTCCTGCCCTTTCGCCCAGGACTTGTTGGCGGGCATTGCATAGGTGTTGACCCATATTATTTAACTCATAAAGCGGTAGAGGTGGGGTACCACCCGGAAATGATCCTTGCTGGTCGTCGTTTAAATGACAATATGGGTAGTTATGTTGCCGGTCAGGTTTCAAAACTGATGATGCAAAAACGTATTCACGTGGTAGATGCCAAAATTTTAATTATGGGCTTAACTTTTAAGGAAGATTGCCCTGATTTAAGGAATACGCGAGTGGTGGATGTTATAGAAGAACTTAGCAGTTACAATTGTAAAGTTGATGTTTATGATCCTTGGGTTGATAAAGCAGAAGCGGAACATGAATATAACTTATCTCCTATCGAAAAACCGATTGAAGGTGAATATGATGCTATTGTGTTGGCTGTGTCGCACAAAAAATTTAAGGAAATGGATGCGGTATCAATAAAAGCATTTGGTAAACCAAATCACGTTTTATATGACATTAAGTACCTACTGAATGCAGAAGAAGTTGATGGAAGATTGTGAATGAGCAAATATGAAGAGTTGCAAGAGCACCTTAAAGGAAAGCAATATACATGGCTTGTTACGGGTGTTGCCGGTTTTATCGGTTCAAACCTGCTAGAAAAACTTTTAATCCTCAATCAGAAAGTGGTTGGGATTGATAATTTTGAAACCGGCTACCAGTGCAATATTGATCAGGCTATCGAAGATGCAGCAAACATTTTAGATAAAACGAGTGATAAAATATCCACTGATAGTTTTCAGTTTATAAAGGGTGATATTCGAAATATTGAAGATTGTAATGAAGCATGTAACGGTGTGGATTATGTTCTTCATCAAGCAGCTTTGGGTTCTGTTCCTCGGTCGATAGAAGATCCCGTCAGAACAAATCAGGCCAATATTGATGGTTTCTTAAACATGTTAGTGGCTGCGAGAGATGCACGTGTTAAACGGTTTGTTTACGCTGCATCTAGCTCAACATATGGAGACCATCCTGACTTGCCCAAGGTGGAGGATAATATTGGGAATCCGCTAAGCCCATACGCTGTTACAAAAGTTGTAAATGAACTTTATGCCAGTGTTTTTGCACGTACTTATGGTTTTAAATGTATTGGCCTGCGTTATTTCAATATCTTGGGGAAACGTCAGGATCCAAATGGTGCCTATGCTGCTGTGATTCCGAAATGGGTGGCCAGCATTTTAAATGGTGAAGAAGTCTTCATTAATGGTGATGGAGAGACCAGTCGTGACTTCTGTTATATCGATAATACTGTGCAAATGAACCTGCTGTCCGCAATGGTGGATAATGATGAAGCAACTGATCAGGTTTATAATGTAGCGCTTAATGATCGAACAAGCTTAAATCAGCTTTATCAAATGATAGAAGAGCGGTTAATTCAGAGAGTAGATGGACTAACAACAAAACAGCCTACTTACCGGGATTTTCGAGCGGGAGATGTTTTGCATTCGCAGGCCGACATAAGTAAAGCGCAGAAGTTACTAGGCTATCAGCCAAGCCATAAAATAGGGGAAGGGCTTGATGAGGTGATGGATTGGTATGTTGCTGCGCTCAAATAGCTCTGTTTTAGCACATTGTATTCTAAATAGTTGTGTTTCGACGTAGGTGTGATTTTTATATCTTTTCTTATAGGTGGGATATGTACCACTTGTATAAAAATAGCGTGTACCCTTTCTTAAATCGTTAATATTATCTTCATGTCACTAAACTCCAGCATTCTACATCATCCTGTTTTCAAGGATACAGCATGGGTAGCTATTGTTCAGGGGCTGGTTATAATGACAGGCTTCGCGACTAGTGCGATTCTTGCTCGAACTCTGGGGCCGCAGGGGCTGGGTGATTATCAGTTACTGCTTGCCTGGGTGACTGTTGCCGGCATTTTTGGTTTGCCAGGTATGAACGTCGTGGTGATGAAAAGTGCGCTTAAAAACTATGATCGTTTTTACTGGCTTGCTTTGCGTAAAAGTCTCCTGTTTTCAGGTGTGGGGACAATCTTGGTGGGATCAGTTGGATGCGTTCTGTATTTATATCAGGGTGCTGAATCCAAAATAGCTGTTTTTTTTCTTTTGGTGGCTGTCAGTATACCTCTGTCGGGATTTCAGAATTATGACAGTGTGCTTATGGGGAAGCGCGACTTTCGAGCAAGTCGGTTGTTGAGTTTACTGGGAGCTGTTTTATCACTGCTTTTTACAGGCGTGGTTGCATGGTTGACAAAACAGGCTGAATGGGCTTTTGCGGCTTATTTGTTCAGCCGCTTAGTAGTATTGAGCGCAGGCTTTTTTGTTGTGCAGCGAAAATTAAATGACTGCTCGATAGATTTGCATATGGAGTCAAAATTATTTGCGCAGGGGTGGCGGCAAACTGGTTTATCTGTTTTTTTGCAGATTGCATCTCGCCTTGATCGGATTTTGTTAGGTGCCATTGATCCCGTATTGTTAGGTTACTACTACATTGGTACTTTGATTCCTCAGCAGGTGGCGAGTAACTCAAAAGTTTTGCTCAGTGTGCTTACTTCCCGTTGGGGAGCCAGAAATGCTGAAGATAATTTG
>JALTJN010000389.1 GCA_027076405.1 Chromatiales bacterium | reverse complement strand
GATTTTATTCATTTTCTACCCACGTCACAGACTTAGGTACACTATCATTCAAACTAGCATCAATGATTTGCGAGAGCATCGCCTCCCAAGAAGCATTATAAGAATAAAATAATGCTGCCTCATGATTTGATTCATTAATCATGTTTTCGTACAAAGTTCTATTGCGCCTCAACTCGATCAAAGTTTTAACATATGCATCAATATCACCCGGCTCAACCTCAACAATACTTTTATTAAAATACCGGACCGCAGGACATACTTTTGAGGCCAAAACTGGTCTGTGAGACAATACTCCTTCCGCAACCACCATCGCAAAACCTTCAGCACAATCTGATGTGGTTGGCACTATCTGAACTGCCGACTTAGATATAACTTCCTTTAATTTTTCTCGTTCACAATGCCCATTTAACGTAAACATATCATGCAAATCGTTTGCATCGATATCACTCTTGAGCCTGTCAATATCTGCACCATCACCACAAACAATAAAGTGAAAGTTCTCATCTGAATTCTTTAGCTTTTTGGCAATTTTTACAAGATCAAATATTCCCTTATCTTCAACAACTCTACCAGCATATAATATATTGAATGTTTTCTGGAAAGAATCAAAATTTGGCTGCGCAATATCTTGGAAATCTGACTCTTGATAAGTAGGCATAAATTCCAATATAGGCAGATTTTCATTATCCGCCAATTTCCTTACTTGATCCCCAATGTCTTTGGATGCAACCATAACTGCATATGCACCATATTTATAAAATAATTTATCAAGACTTAAAAACATCCTTTTAGCAATACTTATAGGCTTAAACGGCGCCCATAACATTCCATGAATAGATACAACATTTTTTTTCCCCAGTATTTTTAAAATCATCAGCAAATAGAACGGAACCGTCTCCAGTGAGACAACAACTATGTCAGATTTTTCCTTAATGGCATCGTAAACAAATCGAATACCATACAAAAATTGCCCCAAATAATATTTTATACCTGTTTTTGAGATCCATGGATTTGGCCTATGCTCAATAATGTACCTGGCTTCTTCTATCTTTTTTTTATGGATATTGCTAGATATCAAAATACAACTTGCATTATATTTCTCACATATATTCATAAACTGCCCTGAATATGTCTTTGAAATTTCATGCGGATCATCCATGCCAGATTTCCACCAATAATATGTACCTATTACATCCCCTGGTCCACAGGCATGGATAATCCGTAGTTTTTTTTCCATCAGTAAACACCAATTACAGGTTGAAGTATTTCAAAAAAGGGATCAGCTAACATCGAATATTTGCATCTACTTTGACCCTTTCCATAACCTAAAATCTGTTACTTCATTAAAGAAACATTGTCTTTAAACTAAATAAATAACACTATTGTTGCTTTATCTCCAGAATGACAACATTCATCCTTGGATAATACCTAAGGATATGTTTTCGAAACGCGATTACTAAATTAATAAAGGCTTAATAAAATCTGAATTACGCTGTTTATTTTTAATCGAATGGTATGCTGCAAACATCAAACCCTAGCCGGACTTGTAAGAAAATTACCATTATAACTATAAAATCGAGTGCTTAATATTTTTGTGTAACGAATCGAAATATCAACAACAAAAAATCTATTAAAAATTTATAAAATACATAAAAATATCCAATCCCTCTCTAGATTGGCAATGTTGAAACAGCATATATCACTTAGGTTACATTTTATTATTCGTAACTATCGTCTATATCACTATATAGTTTATACGGGAGGCAACCCATGACAGCTAAATAAACAGGATCATGTATTAGGGATTGGGGAGAGAAAATGATTTATAAGAAATTAATTTTATTATTATTTCTATGCATATTATCAATAAATGCACATGCAACTATTATGGTATTCTCTCCCCATCCAGATGATGACATTTTAACTTCGTCTGGAATTATCAAGCATGCAAATTACACCGGAAATACAGTAATCACTGTATATATGACAAATGGTGATTTTGGAGGAATTGATATCGGATATTTACGACAGGGTGAAGCTGTTGATGCGCAAGAACAGTTTTTAGACTCTATTGAGGACAACCTAATATTTTTGGGTTACCCGGATGGATATTTACAGGAGATTTATAACAATTATCCATCTATAACCGACGTATATGTTTCGCCTAATAACCAATCAACAACTTATGGTAATCGCGGTCTTGGAAGAACAGATTATCACTCTTATCAATTTGGATCACCAGCAAACTACAATTTGGAGAATTTAGTAACCGATGTTGAAAGTATCATAGCAACATATCTTCCAGATCAGATTATTACTACAGATAAAAGTGATGCTCATACTGATCATTCTACAACATATTTGATTGTTAGAGCGGCCGTTTCACGTGTAATGCAGAATAACACAAATTATAATCCCGTTATCAATAAAACTATTGTGTGGGCCCCGAACCCGGATTTTCCTTCACCTATTGATCCAACAATTTATCATTCAATCCCTCCAACCTTGCCACCCGAACAACTACCTTGGAATCTGCGAGAGAGTATTGATGTTCCATTACCCATGCAAGATCCGGATCTTTCGGTCAACCCAAAGTATCAAGCCCTTTCGGTTCATGTGGATCCTACTCAAGAATTGGGTGATTTCATACACAAGGATGAGCTTTTCTGGCCCGAAAGCTTCGATCAGGCAAACCAACCTCCGACTGTTGAAGCAGGAACCGGGTTAACTGTTGATGAAGGAAACCTCGTACAACTCGATGGTACTGCAAGCACAGATCCAGAAGGCAATACTTTGAGCTATACATGGACTCAAGTCAACGGACCAGCTGTCTTGCTCTATAACGACACAACAAGCACACCCTCTTTTTATGCGCCAAGCGGACTTCTCAGTGATACAAGCCTAACGTTTCAGCTGATAGTCAATGATGGAACATATTCCAGTTTGCCCGACTTGGTTACCGTTACGGTACGTTCAGCCAATACTGTACATGCCCCTTTCGCCAATGCCGGTACGGATCAGACCGTCAACGAGAACAACACCGTTCAGCTCGACGGCTCCGCCAGCGCTGATCCCGATGGCGACCCGCTCACCTACCAGTGGACCCAGATCGGCGGGCCTGCCGTGACCCTCGCCGATCCAACCGCCGCCATCACGACCTTCGTCGCTCCGGCCGGCCTCACCCAGAACACCGATCTGACCTTCGAACTCGTCGTCAATGACGGAACGTTTTCCAGCACACCGGATAGCGTCGTCGTTACCGTTATTGCCGCAAACCCGTCGCCAAATATCGCTTCTCAAGCAACCGTATCCGCTTCGTCCGAGGATACCTCCACCAGTCAATTTGCTGCCAATGTCATCGACGGGATTATCGACGGCTATCCCGGCGATTATACGCGTGAGTGGGCAACCCTCGGCGAAACCGCAGGAGCATGGATTGAACTTCAATGGACTACCCCCGTCGTCGTTGACAGGGTCGTCCTCTACGACCGGCCCAATGTCGCCGACCATGTCACCGGGGGTACTCTGGTCTTTTCCGATGGCACAACCGTTCCCGTTCCTTCGCTCAATAACGATGGCTCCGCCACCGAAGTCACGTTCCCTTCACGGGTCATTACCAGTTTACGCTTTAATATCGATTCTACTGGCCCGGATACCGTCAATATCGGCCTCGCCGAGTGGGAAGTTTATTGAACTAACCAGAATTCTAAATACTCAGTGCTTTGTAAGACGGGTAGTGATAACCGTGATATAGGATCATCAACCACACATTGAACTCCTGTGCCAGGTTGGCTTGATTCGTTGCATTGGACTCGTGAATGATATAGAACAGCAGTACTATAAAACACCGCCGCCCGATCGAGCTCGGAGAAGTCGATGTGGCAGTGGGAATCGATCAGGGTCATGGCCCGAGTATATCAATCCCGGGCCCGGACCCTGATCCGCCGCTCAGCTTGCCTCGGCGGGCTTTTTCTTCGGCTTGTGCGGGCGGGTCTT
>JALTJN010000388.1 GCA_027076405.1 Chromatiales bacterium | reverse complement strand
TTTTTTATGTAGTATACCGCCCCTCGACGTACACCCACATATTTGGGCGCCGAACCTGGAGAGGTGGCAGAGTGGTCGAATGCACCGGTCTTGAAAACCGGCGTCGGTTTATCCCGACCCAGGGTTCTTATCTATACACATGTCTTGTGCGTATTTAAATCTATATAGTTATCAGTATTTCTTAGCTCTTTTTCATTAAAAATATCAATTAAAGTCAATTATTTCAAATATTTATGCCATTTGTGGTTTTTTCTGTTCGCTGAAAATAAGTGCGTTTTCGTTGTGCGTATTTATTGTGTAGTAATATAAGCTTACAAGAGAAGGTTGTAAGGATGTTAAATGTCATTAAAAAATGTTACGAGAATTAACTCTTTTCATCATGGGAAAAAATCATGGTCATTGATTGATGATGACGGTGATTGTGTTTTAGCGTTTGAATATTATGCTGTTAACCTTGCTAATCGAGGTCATCCATTTACTACCCGAAAAAGGTACGCTGAGGTTGTTTCTAAATTTATTGATTATTTGTATGAAGCGGGTGCTTTTTCAGCAGGAGTGACCCAGAGTAAATTAAATGAAGTAATTCAGATGTATCCAATTATTCTTGAGAAAGGTAAGGAGTACGATTGGGTGACATTCAGTAAGCAGGCGGAAAATGAGTATTTAGGTTTGAATTACAACTGGGTTCCAGATGTTGTTAATCAATTAGACTTTATGGGTGGCGGGCTAATGCCTGGCTCATTTGATAATGTTATAGCCCCTATAAATACATTCTTAAATATCTGTGAAGTATTTAAGAATGAACAATATGAAAAAGCCAAGTTTCTAGGGATAGAGGGTTTGCCAAGTCAATTAAAACCATTAATTAAAGCAGTTGATGGTTTTTCATTTCTGTCATCTCGAGAAAAGAAAAATATTAAACAATCATCCGTTCTCGGATCTGTATTGAGAATTGACGGGAAGTCTATGTCACGTCCCGCAGGGTTGAAGAACAGATCTAAAAAAGTGGGTTTGGTTGATATTGCAAGGCTCGACTTTCCTATTAAAGAGTTTGGGAAGTTACTTGATGCATGCAGAAGTCATCGGGACCGTGCAATGTGGTTGTTGGCTTGTGGTACAGGTATTCGTAGCTCAGAAGTAAGGAATATGATGTGGGGTGATATCGATATAGATAAACTCAAGGTTTGGGTTGCTGATCCAGAAGGTCTTCGTTTTGGCAAGCAAATGACAAAAGAGGAAAATATTCGATTTAAAGGACGAAAATACTCAATGACGTATTTTATAAGGTCTTTTCAAGAACGTTTTTTTTATGAGTTGGAGATGTATCTTAAGCATGAGTATACAGGGAGTGTACGAAATAATGATTATGTTTTTCAATATATATACGGAAAAAAACGTGGTGAACCATTAGTAGGGGTTACCGATGCAGGTTTTATAAATTTATTTAAAAGAGCTGTAAAACGTGCGGGAATTGAAACGCCTTTCGAGCATAAAGGATTTAGTTGGACGCCGCATAGTTTGAGACATGCCTATGCAGTTTATATGCTTAATGATATTCAATTAAGTAATGGAAAAAAAGGCCTAAAACTTGAAGAGGTGCAGATGTTGATGGGGCATGAAAGTATAATGACAACCAGGCACTATGCAAAAAACAAAGTGAATGAACTACATGAAAAACTTGAAAAAGCAGATAGAGCAATGTTTGAGGAGTTGTCGGATGAATCTATTCTTGAATATAACATGTGTGAGTATTTTCCTATATTAGAAGTGAAATAAATTCAAATAAAAGTCAAGGAGACATTAAATATGGTAAATGTTGGTGATACGGTGATTTTCATTAAAAATGGAAAAAACTTACATAATGCAGTTATCAAAACATTAAGAGAAGTAAAGGAATATTTGTATTCAAATCTTATAAATTCAGGTGATATCATTTCGGACTCGGTTGAGGATGCTGAAGGAGGTAGAAACTACTATAAAGTATGTAAGTATTATCAAGACCTCAGAGAAATGGTTTATTTTAACTATTTTTCACCGGATCAATATGAGAATTCAGTTTTAGATGTTGCTTTTGTAGAGGCGGTGGCTAGTCTAGCTATAGGAAAGGGTAAAGGGTATCGAGGAGACAAGGATGACGTCAAAAATATTGAATTATTTATATCATATTCAAGCATAGGTTACATTCCCACGACACCTGTATCTAAAATCACTAGAATCAAAATGTTTTCAAAATTAATTCTTGTAGCACTTTGGTGTAATAAAGTAATAATTATCCCTTCGATTTTCAATAATACAGTCACAGACAAGCATAAATCCTTTTTCGATAAAAAATATACTGAAGTAATAAAATTCATCGGTCTTTATAGAAAAGGCCTTTCGCATAGACCTGAAAAAGCTGCTTTAATTTCAAAAAATTCAATATATGAATTAAATAAACGAGGTAAGCGACTTATATTGTCTACCGATTGGCATTCATTTAAGGATGTTAATGTGCTTGATATGGCCATATTAAATGATGCTAGGATAAGCTCTCAACGTGGAGATGAGGGAGCGAAGTTTTCAAAATCTCCTTTTCCATTTTCATTAATATTATCGGAGCTTATTTTATGTAAAGAACACGAGGTTTCATTCACTAAGGAACAGTTTGAAAGGTACTCTCTTTATAGACACGCTGGAAGTGTTATTCAGGAAGAAATATCGTTAATAGAGTTTGTAGAAAAAACAGACGAAGATATTGAATTGATATTTATGGAAAGAGTTGAGCAAAAACGAATTTTATGTAAAAAATATGATGAAAAAAGAAAAAGAAAAAGAAAAAGAAAAGCAAGTGATAAAGATACAAAAGATCATAAGCTTATAGATATTTCAAATCGAGGGGGCTGTATAACAGAAGGTCTGCTTGAGGAATATTATTGTAATTTATCAGAAATGAGAAGAAATAGTGAGTGGTTGTCGACCCAAGCATTTTATCCAGGAAGAGAAAATGCTATTGATATTAAGAAGGAAAGTAAAATATGGCTTTTGGTATACAAATCATATATTGAACATAGAAGTAATATAAAAGGATTTCAAACACATAAAGGCATTCGGTTAGCATTCGTGTTTTTGATGGATTATATTTTATTGTATTTGCCGTGGTGGAATGAGCTTAATAAAGAAAATGCTGTTAATATACCAAAATCACCCAAGGAATTTTCAAGGTATCTTTTTGTTTCACGTGTAGATGAATCAGATAAAAAGATTATCTTACCAAAGACTTTATTATCAATGATTGGAAAAAGATGCGGCCGTACGACAATGCAGTCTATTGTAAGAGATTTGGAAATATTTTTTTTATATATATCTCAAGCATTTGCAGATGTTTCAAAAGTGTGGGAATTAGGATCAATTCCATTTCGAAGAATACTTGATTCACCAGTGTCATCCAGACCAGCAAAGTCAACAAAAATTCCTTTTCAAAAAGGTGTTTATCCTCATATGATTCAGTACCTATATGCCTTGGAGTCTTTAGGTATGTATATGACGGAAAAAGCGTTGTATGAGAACAAGTATCAAGGATCTGATTCAACAAGGAAGGTTTTTAATACTGGCACTAAAGGTGATATTGAATATGTTCCAATTGTTTTTTCTAGGGGAAAAATATATCCGATATTTAAAGTGCCAAATATTTTTAGAATCGTAAGAAGAAGTTTAAAAATAACAAAAAAATATAAAAATAATAGAGGAGGGTATTCCACTAAAACATATAACGTATCAAGGAAGGTTCCAGTACTAAGTGTTCTTAGACTATTCATGTGTGCTATTGAAACAGGCTTAAGGGTTCAGTCATGGCAATGGTTAGACTTATTTGATTGGGATTTGTCTAAAACCAATGATAATGAGGTTGCATCTTATTCACAGTGTTATATTAATACAGATAAAACACATGGCCCCTTTGTAATTCCTATTAATTATAGGGTTAGAGGTGCTCTGCTTAGAGAACAACAATTTCAGTTGTCTCGTACAGATATGGATTTAAAAGCTATAAATTATGAAGATAGGGAAGTAAATCCATTTGATAATATAATACCTATGTTTAGAGGGGTAGGTGAAAAGCCTATATCAGATTCAAAGTATGCGGAAGAGTGGCTTAGGCTTTTGGTTGGTTTTGAATTTTATTATAATAGTCTTGGTAAGGCAGATTATACATGTTTTGTATATGAGAAAGGAAGCGAGAAAAATGTAAAGGCTGATGTGGAGTCGTATATGAATGCGCCTACAACGAAATTTTTAAAATCACATAAAGCTATAACAACACCACATGGAAGCAGAAATACCTTCATAGGTGAAAAACGTGAATATTTAGATATAGAGGATATTAAAGTATGTGTTGCGCATTCTTCTTCTATAGTAACGGCTTATTATTTTATACCTGAGTTTGACGATTTAGTAAAAAAATTAAAAGCCTCAGATGATGCTATGTTTGATATTAAGCATGATTCAGTAACATTTGACCGTAGTAATTGTCACGCTGTGCGAGCTGATAGTGCTCATGGATATTTACGTTCAGCTTTTGAGTCTAATCGTGGTGCCGTGTTAAATCAAGATCATTTTGTAAGTATACGTATGACTGTTGATCCTAATGATGAAGATGGGATTTCAATGTTGAGAGCTACTCCAATGCGTTTAATTGTTTTTCGTGAAACACATATATGCCCGGTTGGAGAAATATGCCCTGAGGAAGTATTGAAAATCATAATTGAGAAAAAACGATGTGGGTTGTGTCCTCTTTCTGTTAGTCATATAGATCACCTTAAGGCTATAACACAAAAAAGATATGCATTGCTATATTCAGCAAAATGTAACACTGAGCTAATCAGAAAGCTTGAAAAATCTGGTGAATCTGATGAGGTTTTAGATGAGTTATGGGAAACGAAAAATCTCGATTTTAGTGAAGCATGTGCATGGCAATTAACAGAAGAAATACTTATAGATAAGTTGAAGAATTGTTATAAAGCTGAAATAGATAATGTTGTTCATGTAGATGCACCTGAAATGGTAAGAAAACATTTAATAGCGGTTACAAAAAAATGCAATGAGAAAGAATGGTTGCTCCGTTTGCTGGCTAGTTCAAATGAATACCCAACTTTACAAAACCCTGAAATACGAGCTATTGCTGATAAAGAAAGAATGAGACTTTTAGCTTCAACAGGTAATGTTGATGATTTACTTGCTGATATACAGATAGGTTGCGAGGTTGAAATATTAGCAGGATATTTGAATACATTAATGAGTTCAAAAAAAATATTATTTAGTGATATTTCCGATGCTTTAACAAAACAAGATTATAGAAAACCTACAGCATTAAGTAATAAACTTCTCATTTTTAAGGATTGAGGTAATGGGTGCAAAAAAAAGACAGGATAATTTTTCTTCATGGAGAACAAAAAGACAACAAAAAACACTTGCTATGATTAAGTTAGCAATAGAGGAGGCTGAACGACATAAATTATATTTTGTCTCAGAATCTAAAATGATAGCATGGGTTTCATCTAGAATAGACGTTCACCGGACAACTATTGAAAGAAGCCTTATTTATATGCATGACATAAAAGAATATTACTACCACCAAGCAGGTGCTGGTTGTCTAGATGTTAATGAAAAAGTAAATAGTGAGTTACTATTATCTAAAATTAAAACAATGAAATTAGAGCTAAGCAGAAAGGAAAATGACTTAAAGCGATTGTATTCTTACATAGAAAAACATCATGTTGATGTAAGCATTGATAATAAAAAAAGCATTAACATGAGTGAAAATATTAATTGTGAGAGAAAAATATCTGATGTTTGTATGTCGCTACTATTAATTCAAGAAAGAGTTTCTAATATTATACTGTTAGATAAAGAGAAAAGAGAAATTCACGATTTATCTGTTCGTAAGAATAAAAAGATAGTTGCTTCTGGGGATAAGGTGAAGGCTTTGTTTGATTGGCTTGAAGATAATGATTTTTTAAATAGATGAAAATCAATTATAGGGTGAAAATGATCTGTATTTATTCGTATTTTGAGACTGTAAATAAATCTGTGTAACTGTTTATCATTAATACCAGAAATGGATAGGATAGACAGACAATGAAAAAAGAAGACTTACTCGCCATAGTCCAGGAGGCTGCCAAAAACATTAAAACGGGGCATGGCCAAGTCAGCTCACGAAAATGTTATCTAAAACCCCATTGAGGCGGCCTTAAATGCTGAGCTGGATGATCATCTTGGCTACGATTAAAGATGTGATAACCGACTCAGCAAACAGCCGTATTGGCTATACCAGTAAAACTATTCAAACCGAAGATGGTCAGTTTGAATTTGACACACCCGTGTTCGAAACGATGATTTTGAGCCTAAACTGGTTAAGAAAAGTCAACGCCGTATGCCTTCGGATGAAAGCAAGATCATGCATTTTTATACCCGCTGCTTATCCACCCGAGAAATTTCAGAAACATTTAAAGAGCTTTATGATGCCGATGTTTTACCCTCATTAATTTCAAAAATCACCGATGCGGTCATTGATCAAGTAATTGATTGGCCATTCCGTTCGTTAGACCCGATTTACCCCATCGTTTATTTAGACTGCATTGTGCTCAAAATTCGTCAGGATAAACGGGTTATCAACAAATCCGTCTATTTTGCACTGGGCTAAATTTTGACGGTAAAATAGTTGTTAGGCATGTGGCTCTCCGAAAACGAAGGGGCCAAATTCTGGCTGAACGTACTAACCGAGCTACAAAACGGGGTGTGAAAGATATTTTAATTGCCTGTGTCGATGGGCTTAAAGGCTTCCCCGATGCGATTAATACGATCTACCCTCAACCCCATATCCAACTGTGCATCGTACACATGGTGCGCAACTCCGTGCGGTTTGTGCCGTGGAAGGATTACAAAGCGATAGCGGCCGATATAAAGAAAATTTATTAAGCCACAACCGAAGAACATGCCCTGTTATGTCTGGATGAATTTGCCGAACGCTGGGATGAAAAATATCCGTAAATCAGCAAATCCTGGCGTGCTCACTGGCAGAACTTAATCACGTTATTCACTACCCCGCCGATATAAGAAAAGCGATATATACGACCAATGCAATCGAGTCGTTAAACAGCGTAATTAGAAAAGGTGATTAAAAAACGAAAACCCTTTCCCACCGATGACTCGGCTAAAAAAGTGGTTTACTTAGCGACTCAGCAAGCCTCTTAAAAATGGACTATGCCCATTCGAAACTGGAAGCTGGCACTGAATCGGTTTATGATTGAGTTTGAAGGACGTTTAACTGATTATATTTAACCTGACAGTTACACAGAATTATTTACAGCGTCTATTTTTTTATTTAAAATTTAAACCACGTCCTAGGAACATGGAGTTGGTTATAAGGCTATGCCGTAAAAAGTTCTGTCATTCTCGGATGCTGTGTCTGGAATTTAGCGACTCGTGCCACATAAGGCACTGGATATTCCGACACAACTGTATAAATCATTGTAATATATATTAAACTTCTTGCGTGATTGAGCCTAATCTGTATAATGCGCCGCATCGGAGAGATGGCAGAGTGGTCGAATGCACCGGTCTTGACCTTATAGATCCAATCGAGCACCCAGTTTGGAAACTACTGGTGTGAATGCAGTCAAATTCGGGGAAACCTTACAGGTAATGCTGATGGCAATCCCGAGCTAAGCTTTAAATGTTCGTCATTTATTGAAAGTGTAGAGACTTGACGGCTGCTACCTAAATCGCATTTATTTGTGACATGGTAAAGAGAAAGTCCAGCCCACAAATGTCATTTTGACAGTAGCGAAAGCTATAGCTGGGACGGAAAACCGGCGTCGGGTCAAACCGACCCAGGGTTCGAATCCCTGTCTCTCCGCCAAATAAAACCCTTTGTAATCAATGAGTTACGAGGGTTTTTTTATGTCTTTTGTTAAGTTAAAAACAAGTCTAATTCAGTCACATATCAGTTGTTCAAAGTAAATTAACAGTTTTTTAGAAGTAATAAAATTATCATTTTTAACTTGCTCTAAAACTAAGAATTACTTAGTATTTCGTTGGATAATGCTTCTTCATATTAATAAGGGATCAATAATGTTCGAAAGCTTCGATGTAGCAGAAATTTCAATCCCAAAGCAAATCAGGAAGACAGGCCAACATGCTTGGTCAACAATCAATGTTCAGTTACACATGCCCTGGTACTTTGTTAGTTATACTGATGAGCGTCGAAGTGATTGTCAGAAGGCCTGTATTAGTCTTTTTCAACAAATAGAGCAATTGGTTGATTTGAGCCAATCTCAAGACGTAAACATTAATGAAGTTAATTTGGTTTCACCTGCATATTTAAACGGTAAGAATAGTTGGGCGATGGATGTTATAAAAGAAATTTGGACAGCTATTGAGCCTAAGTCAAGAACAAAGCAATTAGCCTTTATATATATTCTTCAGTCTGGTAATCGGTATATTGATTCAAGTTTTGACACTAACGAGGCTGATTTAATCAATCCAGTATTATCATTTAAAACTGCGCTAAAGCACTAAGAATGAGTTAATTTCTTGATTAATTTGACTTGCTCCTGTGTGGGCCGTTTACCAAGCAGGCGTATCATTAAAGCCAGAGAGTCATCTTCTGCATAAAAGTAACAGGACGGAACTTTAAATATTTTAGCAAAACGCTGAATAGTGTCATAGTCAGGTACATGTTTAGCTTTTTCATACTGATTCACCCGTGCACTTGAAGAGTGTTCATCAATGCCTGCAAGTATGCCAAGTTTTTCTTGAGTCAACCCTGCTTCCAATCGTAATTCTTTAAGTCGTTTACTAATAGGTGGTTGCTTAGTCATGTCTGGGCTTTAAGTACAAATACATGGCTAAGATGTTCTTAGTTTTGGCTTGACTATGTACTAAGGAATACTTAGTATTTGGCAAAATACTAAGATATTTTTAGTTTTTCACTGGTTTTCTGTCATGAAAGGCTATTTTGGGCTTATTTCAATAAGGCTCCAAATCTTTGCAAGTAATTTAAATTAATGAGAAATGTAGGTTTACCACGGAGCTAAAAATGGAATTAATGGGCAAAACTCAAATCGCCTCATTTCGAACTCGGAACTTTATGATATTCACTCCGGTCTTTGTGCTGCTGAGCCTCATACCCTCTGTATTGATAGGCTGGCAGCTCGGTGACTTCACCGCGTTTATCTTTGTTGCAGGTACTCTTGCGGTGATAACACCTGTTTTTCTCAGCCATCAGCTTGCAAAACGACAGGCCAAAAAAACCAATGAATCCATTCTCAGGTTTGTGGATGTAGTCAAAAAAGAGCTCAATCAGGCGGACTACTACAATGCTTGCTCTATCGGCAGTATCGGGCTGGATTTGAAAGAAAACAAAATTGCCGTAATCGATAACTCAAATCTGTATAAAGCCAGTAAAAACAGCATATTCAGTCCATCACAGGTACTGAGCTACAGCGCTCACTCACCGGGACACAGTACGCTTGAATCGATTGGCAGAGCGACACTGGAAGAGCAATCTACTATTGCCCAGGCAAATAACCGCAACCAACAGGCCGCCTCACTTAAGACAGGGCTCTATTTCGACCTAGATGACATAGACAACCCCAAAGTCTTTGCCCCCATGCCCTATGAAGAAGCGGATAAATGGATGTTGGTTATTAAAAAATTCATCGACGGTGAGCTGGAACAACCAGACGAACCCAGAGCTTATCCCGCATGACCTAGATCCCAACAACAAGCTACACCCAGACAAAAGCAGCCAGCAACCGGCTGCTTTTGTGCGTTTTGAACCCCTAAAAGTGTAATATATATTACACCTTGGACTGATCATGAAAATACAGCTTCTAAGTGATACGCACTGGGAACACCTCGGGGACAAATTCGACATCCCCGACATAGAACCCACTGATGCCGATGTCATCGTACTCGCTGGTGATATCCATAGCGGCTATTACGGCATTATCTGGGCCGCCAAACAGATGGAGCGTCTAAATAAGCCTGTCATCTATGTCGCCGGTAACCATGAATACTACAGCTTTGATATTGATGACCTGAACCGTGATCTGAAAAAGGTCGCCAAAGCCTATGGCATTCATTACTTAGAAAACAACTCCGTGGTCATTGAGGGCGTCCGATTTCTGGGAACCACCCTGTGGACCAACTATGGAAAAGGACACCCCGGTCTAATGGAAGCGGCGCAGATGCGTATCAATGATTACCGCTACATCTTTGCAAAACAATGGTGGTCAACCAAAGCCGGTAAGAAAGCAGGTGAAAAATGGCTACATGATCAATGCTTGCTGCCCAAGAGATGCCGTGAACGATTTATTCCCCACACGGCCTACCATAAGCACAAACAAGCTATACGCTGGTTAAAGAAAACACTGGATCAGCCCCATGATGGAAAAACCGTTATCGTCACTCATCATGCCCCGTTATATGATTCGATACAGTCTCTGGTTAACACGCATTTCGCCTTAAACGAAGAAAACTGGTATCCAGACCGGTATGACCGGTTGGATTTATTTCGGGTTGCGGGATATGCATCTGACCTGAGTGAGTTAATACAAAAATACCATAATGATATAAATCTGTGGATACACGGCCACACGCATCGTGTTCAGGATTATGCCGTAAAAGGAGTGCGTGTCACGGCTAATCCCCGAGGTTATCCCTATGGCGATAAAATCTTCAAACAAGATGAAATTCAGATGTTTGGTGGCGAGACCAAACTACCGGCACCAACCGATGGAAACCTGGAACACTTTAACCCGAATGGCATCATTGATTTAGACGATGGTGTCTGGCCTGCCATCTGGCCTAAATGCGAAACAACCGCCACACAGTGGGATGCAATCTATCAGGAGGCAATAGACCTAAAACCTTATGCCCACAACAAAGATCTCATCATGGCGGATCTCGCCTCCAGGCGCATGGCCGAGCTGGCCAACGAGTTTAACCAGGTTACCCGACAAATCCTCCTGCCCGTATTATCAAACCTGAACCCCAAAAAAAGCTATTCCCCAGATGACAAAGTCATAGAACCGAGCCAAATCGATTTAGCCCAACATATCCCGAATAAAACCGTGTACGTTAACGATGGATACAGTCCCGCAATGAGTAAGGTTAAATCCGCAACGCACTCACCAAAATCATTTTATGACGACTCACTTAAGGGGATGAAAAGCGTAAGGAAGCATTTAATGACATGGATATTAGGATCACTCAAAGCCCATGGAAAAACAAAAAAGTCATGAGCTGCATCGACTTTACAAACACTGAGGATTATAATAACCACAAGTGGATATACACGGGGCTGCGCAAGCGGTGTTCACTTACCGCCCGAACAGGGTTCCAGGCGAACTGGCATAACCAAGAGTCCCCGAATTATTCTAAAGCCTCCTATCGGGAGGCTTTTTCTTTGCGCAAGAAAAAGTCACTCCTTCGTTCAATACACGCATCGCATCTACACCGCACCTGTCTCAAACTTTTATAAAACAGCCAATATGAATAAGACAACGAACAACATGTCACCACTACTGACACGCGCACTGATGAAAGTCTGCCCGTTGTATTTTTCAATGACTGAAAAAGAACAACTGAAATATCGGCTGACAATGCCAATGGATGAAATGGATGCCGTCATCATATATCTTGAAGAAAAATTGTATGGCGTAAAAATATCATCACCCATCGAGCTGGAACAACTTTTTTTCGATCAAACAAATGAGGAGATAACAAAACTCAACACTCTACTGATGCCCTTAGTTGGTATAGGAGAAGACCTGTTTTTTCTAAATGAAAATTTTGCCAATGACGTTGATATTACTCATTTTGAAACCCTTTATGATTATGACTATGATGATTATAAGTTTCAGGCAGGACTGATTACATACGGCGAAGATAGTCCAGAAAGACCGTACCAAGGCACATTGGACTTTTGTTGGACGCGTTTATTAATAGACGAGCACTTTACCTACGCCGCACTGAATATGGTGGGAATTTATATCGCCCGTGAGGTGGATGAGTTTAGCCAACATTATATCAAGCAGCTGGTTCCCCATGAAATAGTTAGAGGTGAGAATGATGGAAAAAAAGATGGCGAATACTACATACTAGACTTAAAAACAAATGCTAACGGAAAGGAATCTGTACTTGATGAGCTTGAAAAACGGGCTCGCAGTTACTTAGATAAGACGCGGCATGAGATATCAGATACAGGTGATCGTGAAAATCAAAATGGCGTTTATATTATTAATAAAAGCACTCCGGGTTACCCATTGCATTACTTTGTTTTTACAGACAAAAATGTACTCAAAAAAATACGCTTTAAAACGTTTATGAAAGATTGTCGAACAAAAATAATTCAGGATAACGAATTGCTTTATAAAAAAATCAATGTTGAGAAAGAAAAAATAAAAGACTTTTTAGATGCTCAGTATAAAGACATTATAAACAGTTAAATCATGGAATAATTTAACTGAAAATTAAGCCTATCTTAATCAGCAAATATTTTGAAAAAACACAGGCATGATGAAATTTAAATATGCAAATCTTATAAATATTTCAGAGAGTACATTAATGTGCGTATTGCAGAGTAAAAAACCCACCATGCCAGAAAAACATTTTAGGCGTTAGGAACATCATGAACCATATCGAAACTCATTATCGACAATGCATTGTTCGCGACTCGAATAACTCAGCGAGTGTATCCGCAAACATGAGTTTGAATAGAGCCATTAAAGAAGCTCAGTCAGGAAAGTGGGGATCTCATTGTCAAATCGAAGAAATCTACCTACTTGACGATAGCTTTCCTTATCTCTTAAGAGTCATCGCTAACTATTATGAGCATAGGAGCTTTCAGATTATTGAAATAGACCAGGAGTTTAATAGTTTTTTACGAAATAACGATATAACCATGCCACATAGCGCTGCAATCGATTACCTGAAGACCCAGGTGGGTAATTAATATTTAAATGGCTAGTTGACGTTATATAATGAGTCGTATTTTCCAGAAGCATTGCCGTTCATAAAGATAAAGACTGTTAGATTGCACCCAAAATTGACCCACTAACCCCAACTATTTGCACCGAAAATTGACCCACGTGTAATCCTCTTCTGCTGAACATACAGCAGGAGATAACAGGAGTGATAGACGTGGCATTATTAAGTGTAATTCGACGCTGGCATCACCGTGATGGCATATCCATCCGGGCCATTGCCAGAAGAACTGGGTTGTCTCGCAATACGGTTCGTAAGTATCTCGCCAATGGCGTGGTTGATCCTCAATATCCGAAGCGTAAAGGTCCGAGTAAACTCGATGAGTATTCCAAAACGTTAACTAACTGGTTAAATCGTGAGTCCAGGCGTAAACGCAAACAGCGCCAATCAGTTAAACAGCTTTTTTATAATCTGGTGCAACTGGGTTATACCGGCTCTTATGATCGGGTGGCCTCCTTTGCACGAGACTGGCGCATTCAACAAAATGAAGCGTCCCGTGTGGCAGGCAGTGGTACGTTTGTACCGCTGTCGTTTGCACCGGGTGAAGCGTTTCAATTTGACTGGAGTGAAGACTGGGCAGACATTAATGGCAAAAACACCAAGCTGCAAGTTGCCCATTTCAAATTAAGCCACAGCCGTGCATTCTTTCTACGGGCTTATATTCATCAGACGCATGAGATGTTGTTTGATGCTCACAATCATGCGTTTACTGCGTTAGGCGGTGTACCTGAGCGCGGTATTTACGACAACATGAAGACCGCAGTTGATCGTGTCGGGCGTGGAAAACTACGCACGGTTAATGCCCGTTTCCAGGTCATGGTCAGTCACTTTATGTTTGAAGCCGAGTTTTGTAACCCAGCCGCAGGCTGGGAAAAAGGCCAGGTTGAAAAGAATGTGCGCGATGCACGTCACCGCATCTGGCATACGGCACCGAAGTTTAAAGATCTTACTGATTTAAATAGCTGGCTAGAAGCGCGCTGTAAATCACTCTGGCAAGAGACTAAACATCCTGAGTTTAAAAATAGAACGGTCGCTGATGTTTGGGAGGAGGAACAATCACAACTCATGTCTGTGCCTGCACTGTTTGATGGTTTTATTGAGCACAGTAAACGTGTGTCATCAACGTGTCTCGTTACCTTTGAGAGCAACCGCTACAGTGTCCCCGCCCGTTTTGCTAATCGTCCTATTAGTTTACAGGTTTACGCTGACAAACTCGTTTTTGTTGCCGAAGGGAATGTGGTAGCGCAGCACACACGTGTGTTTACCCGTGATCATAATAGCATCGGTAAAACGATTTATGACTGGCGGCATTACTTATCGGTTATTCAACGCAAACCGGGCGCACTTCGTAATGGCGCCCCTTTTCTAGAGCTCCCCCTGTGCTTTAAGCAGTGTCAGAAACAATTACTCAAACACCCTGGTGGTGATCGAGAGATGGTAGATATTCTTGCGCTGGTATTACAGCACGATGAACAAAAAGTTGAACAGGCCGTTAAAGAAGCACTGGTCAGTGGCAAGGTCTCTAAGCAGCATATTATTAATTGCCTGAGCCGTTTATTAGATGCGCCTATGCCATCGCCTCTTAAAACACCCCCTGCATTAAAACTAGTGGAAG
>JALTJN010000387.1 GCA_027076405.1 Chromatiales bacterium | reverse complement strand
ATGGCCGCATTTTAAAATCGGTATAAGGCTGGCGACTCTGGCTATTATAATATTTAACTGGCCTGGTTAATTTGCATCCTTTTGCACAATATTCATTGCTAAACCCTAATGATATTGCAGATGTAATGGACATGCAGTTAACTCGCCAGGGCTTTCGCCATGCTATTGCATAAGCTTGTATATTATCGGGCAAACTGACTTTTAACTGTGCTTCAATGTGTTTAAATTCAGCTTCAGTTAGTGTATTTAGCTTTGGTTTGAAGTTTAAATATATAATATTATTATTGGGTATTAACCTTTTTTGCTGATAATACTTTGCAATTTCTATACTTTCTGGATCGTTCCGATTGACTAAAACAGCCAACGTTTGGTTGTTTATTTCTGCTTTTAAAGAAGTATTTAACAACGTCATAAATATTAAAATAAAAATTGAGAGCTTCAATTTACATCTCATATATTTTTAAGATACGTGCAACTGTAATTTATTACTAATTAAATACTAACTTTATCTTGCGCTGATTTTTTACCTATTTTTGATAAAAGCCGTGAAATAATGCCCGGTTTTAAACGTAACCCTGCATGATCTTTATCTGTTGTATACGCTTTATTAAGAACCGTACCTAACACTTCATTGCCCTGTAATAATTCAAAAGCCTGTCTCAATTCTTTTTCTTGCGTTTTACCTTCTTCAATAACAACCAACGTTGCATCTGCATTAGGTATAAAAGCCAATGCATCTGAACTTTCTAATAAAGGTGGCAAATCAAAAATAACAATACGCGAAGGGTATCTGTGCTTTACTTCTTCGACTAATCTTTGCATTTTTGGCGAGCTTAACATTTCTGATGAGTTAACAATTGCTCTACCTGCAGGCAAAACAACAAAACGTGAAACCCCCTGTGGGTTAACCAGCATTTCACCCAAAGGTTTATCCTGTAATAAATAATCACTCAAACCGTATTCTGTGTGAAAATCAAAATATTTATCTAACTTAGGCGAGCGTAAATTTGCATCAATTAATAACACGGTATTGTCAACTTCACGAGCAAGGCTCATTGCTAAATTAATTGCAGTAAGTGACTTTCCTGCACCTGCACCTGGGCTTGTAACGGCTAAAGTATTCCAGTTTTTTTCATTCAGCCTTTGTAAAACTTGAGTTCGCAGTACTCGATATGCATCAGAAATACTATTTTGCTGTTCTGTAATTATACGTTTTTCTCTTAACTCATTTACTGGCATGGGCACCATGCGGGTATTGGTATATTTTATATCTTGTCCTTCAACACTCTGCTGACTGCTATCTGGCTTTGCAATTGAACCAGTGACCTTACCACCATTTTTTATACGCTCTTGACGAGCTAGCTCTAATGCCTGTTTTATACGTTCCATAACTAACCCCCTATATATCCATCACATTTTCGGCTTTACGAATACCTTTAAACCAAAGCACATCTAACGGCGTCCAAAAAAAATGAATCAATAAAATTAATACTACAATACCGCCTATGATTGAATTTACAACTATGCGGCTTATACGTTTCCTGTGTCTCAAATCATAAGTATTATATATTATAGGAATAACAGCCAAAGGCGCTGCTGTTAATATTTTATTGATACTGGCAACTCCTCTTATTGAACTATCCATTGTCTCCTTTAAGATAGCAACACCCAAGCCCGCTACAATTGAAAAAATCAATGACAAAAAGACAATGGCTATTCGATTCGGTTTAATTGGTTTTTCTGGATATTGAGCAGGATCTATTAGTACAAAAGACTCGCCCTTACTTTCTTTTTCAAGCTCCTGTCCTATTTCAGCTTCCATTTGTCTTGCCTTGATATCTTGAAAACGTAGCAAGGCATTTTGTTGCTCTCTTGCCAAAACAAGAAACGCTTTTTCAACCTGGGGGGCTTTTGAAATTCGCTCATCTAAATCAGCCAACTTTTTTTCGACATTCAGTTTCTTTGCCTTGTTTGATTTGATTTCTGATTCTATTGTATTTAGTTGCGTTTGAATAGAGATATAGGCGGGATTGTCTGGCTGCAACTTAAGCACCTCTTTCTCAGGCTGTGCGGAAGTTTCTTTAATCGTTTTTTCTAACGCTGCGATTTGCGCAGCAAGTTTAACAACATCAGGATGATTGCTTGAGTACTTTTCTTTTATTGCTGCATACTCACTGCGTTTTTTAGTTAATGCTATTGCCTGCTCCTGGGTACTCCCCCCTTTCCCTACCTGGCTTTGTAAGCCAGAAATTTCTCTTTTTATTTTTACAATATCAGGATGCATTTCCGAGTATTTTGCTGACAAGCTTGCATATTCAGATTCTAGTGATTTTAATCTTGAGGCAGGATCCAGTATAGATTCACCTGTAGCAGATCGCATATTAGTTAATGGGTTAACCTGTAATAGCTGACTTTGTAAAAAAATTTTTCTTTCTGTTAATATCTTAAGCTCGGATGCGACAGAATCTAATTCTGATTCTGTACGATTTAACATCGCTATATTGGTTGACGCCATATCCGGCAAACTATTCGCATTCTTTTCTTTAAACTCGGCAAGTTTTTTTGCAGCCTCACTAATTCTTTTTTCTAATTTAGTTGTTTCGTCCGTTAAAAAAGAGTAGGTTTCTGCGGCCTTATCTTTACGTGTTTTTAAATTTTCGGCTAAAAATAAACTGGTTAATTCTCCCGCCACTTTTTGTGTCGATGCTGGTGTGCTTCCTTCATAAGATAATGTAAAGGCAATGGTGGCCATTCCAGGACGACCCGTTCGCGGATCAATTACATTTGCACTAACCATATCCAAACCAATATCTTCACGCATTTGAGCCAGCACTTCTTCTGTTGTGTCGTGCTTTCTTTCTTTTGTATACAACTGATACTTTTTTATAATTTCCATTAAATTAGGCCGCGTCATTACGCTTTGACTAATGGTCTGAATACGTTGCGCTGCAAATGATGTTACCGTCGAGCGCACTAATTCTGTGGGAATTTCTTGCTCTTTAATCAATATAGTGGCAGATGATCTATAAGTTGGTGGCCAAACCAGTGCCGTAACCAATCCCGCTAAAAACACAATTAATGCGGTTACAATTATCGACGCCTTTCTACGGCTAACAATTGCGATATAATCTTGTATACTTTTTTCTTGATCTTCCATACTCTAAATTCTTATTAATAAGTTGTTGTCAATCTTGGCCAGTGCAATAAAAAATTTATGTACACTGCATTTGAGGCACCGTCTCTCGTATTATCTACGAATTGCTGATCGATGTACCTATAAAGAAATTCTACATTCCAGTTTTTATTTATCCTGTATTTTACTGAAGGTTCTATACGGTAGCGCGTTCTATCATTAACTGCACTTACACCGCTTACCGTTACTGTTTCAGATGCACTCAATACTAAATTTGTCGAAAGCCGTTCTGTGTTACTAACATTGAATATATAAGTCAATTGACTCTGCTCTTGTGCCCCACCTAAACTCGATGGTATAACATTTCTGCTGGCTGTAATGCTATGTGAAGTTGTCTCTGTAAGGCTGCTATACGTTAAATCTGCGACTGTACCATTATTTGTATTTTTAACATCGACCTCTCCGAATTCGGGTAATACGGGTACGGTAACAACTCCGTCAGTTATACTGTCGGGGCACCCACCATCGACAGGTAGGAAGGAACCCGAAAAAGCACCACCTATAAAAACATTACAGGCAGTGATAACCGTTTGAGGCAGCACAGAATTTAATCTTCTCCCACCAAAAGAAAAACTAATATTGGAAAGCGGATTTATTACATAGGTGTAGTCTAACTGCAGGACGACCTGATCATAAGAGAAGTTAGAACCCGGACTATCAAACTCTGTGTATGATGAAGTGAAACCCAATGTATGTGCTTCAGCCACAGACCAGGAGGCAATCATATTTGCACTATTAGTTGTGAAGTCCTGAAAGTTTAAATTCGTAACCTCATCATATGTAACATCGACACTACTTAAGCTGAAGCTGAGCTGAGATGTTTCACTCATACTCCATCTAACAGATGGCGATATCGATGCCGTTGTTCTTTCTGTACGGTCA
>JALTJN010000386.1:2923-4104 GCA_027076405.1 Chromatiales bacterium | reverse complement strand
GGTTGCCGCCGTCGAGGTTTATGTCGGCATTAATGGTGACACCGCCTGTGCCGTTACTGTCTTGTGAATCGGCATTGAGGGTTAGGTTCAGGTAGTCGTTGCCGGTAGTGCTGCCGCCACCGCCGGATTCTGAAATGGTGGCATTGATGTTTATGTTGCGGTGGGCGTTCAGGGTGAGGGATGAGATGCCGTTGTCGGGGAAGTCGTCGAGGTTAAGGGGGGAGCTGAGGGTGATGTCGCCGCCATTGGGTTGGAGGTCTGTGCCACCGATGACTGCGGTTTGTACGGTTATTGTAACACCTGTAGATAAGGCTGTTTCTAAAGTGTTGACACTTAATGACGAATCATCAGTTGTTGATTGAAAGACGTCTCCTGTTCTGATTGTTCCTGAACCAATGCCAGTGATAGTTAAGTTACTTGGATCAATTAGCCACTCACCATGCTGCCCACTTTCCGCCGAAACATCCACACCAGCCAATTGCAAATCAACATAATTTTTACTTGAGGTTTCAATAAAACCGCCTTTGCCTTCACCTGCTCCTTTTGCACTTAAACTACCATAAGCCCGAGTTCTGTCATCTGACCACACAATAATTTTTCCACCGTCGCCATCATTTGTTGCATCGGCTTTAATATTCGTGTTTTCCCCTAAATAAACCGCCTCGGCATTTTTTACATTTTCGTTTTTGCCTTGAACATCGCCACCAATTAAAACTTCACCACCGCCGTTTGCACCGCTGGCGTTTATTTGTGCATTGTCGGTTAAACCTACTTGATTGCCTAAAACTTGAACTGTACCGCCGTTGCCATTTTGTTTGGCTTGTGCAGAGACTAAACTGTTGTCGGTTAATAACGTGGTGTCGTTTGCATTAAGCGTAATGTTTCCAGCATTTTCGGTTTCACTGTCGGCAATAATATTGCCGCTGTTATTGATATTGCGCGCATCAAAAATAACGGTTCCTGCGTCACCGTTTTCACTGACATCCACATCACCAATATTACTAATATCACCACCAGGACCCGCTAAAAATATTTCGCCGTTGCGTTCAACAATCGTGCCGGTGGTAAGAATTAACAGGACACCCATCATTAAATTTGACAACTAAAATTCATAAGCGTAACGTCAATCCAGCAATCCAGATAAAAACAACATCAAGGAGTTAACGGGGCGCCCATAATAC
>JALTJN010000386.1:0-2913 GCA_027076405.1 Chromatiales bacterium | reverse complement strand
GTGTTTGACTGTGTATTTTATAATAATGAAGAATATGACAGTGAAGCCATCAGTGTTAAGCGTAATGAATTGGGCTATTGACGCGAAGGGAATTAACAGGACACCCATCATTAAATTTGACAACTAAAATTCATAAGCGTAACGTCAATCCAGCAATCCAGATAAAAACAACATCAAGGAGTTAACGGGGCGCCCATAATACTTCTTAATTTGTTTTGTAGGCAAATTGATAGCAAACCGATAACATTAATTTTCTAAAAAAAGTAAAAGGATTTTTTATGGTTTCCACTTTTAGTATTGCGCCTAATGTTATAGGTTTAATTATTAGGGGAAAAAATAACGACAAACATAGTCCAGGAAAAATGGAACAACATGCTGATTGTATTTTACCCGAGGGAGAGCCAGTTGGTTTTTTTGGTGATAATGGAGACGCATCAAGTGGTGAGAGCGGATCAAGTTTCGCCAGTTCGCTTAAATCATGGGCCGGCGGCCCTTCTATCTCCTGGAATAGGTCAGGCTTAAATATGAAAGGTGTTGTCGCTTATCACGATGACCTTCTGCGAATACGGCCTGCTTATGTAAATATCATGCTTGCAAAAAAATATAAAGTTAAATCTACAGTGCTTTTGCTTAAGACCACTAAAAATCAAGCCGACTTGTTTAGACAATATTGGAAAAACCTTAGCCTCAATCCTGGCACGTTTAATATTATTGGTGGTAATTGTTCCACAAATGCATCCGATGCATTTATTGCTGCTAAAATTGTTGCCTCAGGTATTCCAGGATTAGACACACCAAATAATTTATACAAACAACTCAAAGCAAAACATTCTGGTAGAGTTGTTATACATAGTGGGTTTATTGGTGCGAAACATATTTCGGGAAAAAAGTATGATCTTATCATCGATCAATAAACTTGCTAAATTCTCGATGCATTTTTTTAGTTTTTTAACTCTAATATTGATTGGGAACTGCGCTATGTCTGCAGAGATCGAACTGAAATGGGAATGGCCTGCAAACAGAACCATTGACTATAAGTTATTGGTAAAAATAGATAGTGTCGATAAAAAAAAATCGGGACTCTTTGGGTTTTTTAAGTCGCCATCAATCGTTGATAACTTCCCTGATCCTAGAACATTGTCGGGTAAAGTTATTAAGTCTGGAAGCGGAGAAAGTGGCGGCGCTTTTAAATTAACGTTACCACTTTTAGAAATAGATGATATCAAGCCAGGTTCTTTCGCTGTGTTAGGTATTGTTAAAAATAGAACATGTGTTTGCATCGCTTCTGTTAAAAGCGCGGATGTTAAATTAGATGATGTAAAGTGTTTAGAAAATTAAGAGTAGATGAATTAATATTAAAGAAAAATTAACAGGACACCCATCATTAAATTTGACAACTAAAACGTACGTGCGTAACTTCAATTTCACCAATTAAACCAAAGCGACATCAAGGAGCGATGATGCCCAAACCCCGTTATTCTCAAATATCACTTAAGGTTACGCCCTATTACCATTGTATTTCACGTTGTGTAAGACGAGCTTTTTTATGCGGCACAGATTCTTTAACGGGCAATTCCTATGAACATCGTCGACAATGGATTGAAGATAAAATACTTTCACTCAGTGCTATTTTTGCTATAGATGTTTGTGCTTATGCTGTGATGTCTAATCACTATCATATCGTTTTACACATTAATGACAAAACTGCGGATAATTGGGAGTTTGAAGAAGTTATTGAACGTTGGCATCAATTGTTTTCGGGAAATCTACTTTCACGCCGTTATATTTCTGGCTATAACTTAGGTGGGGCTGAATTAAAAACATTAACAGATATTGTTAATGTTTGGCGTAAACGTTTAATGGATGTCAGTTGGTTTATGCGAATTATAAATGAGGGTATTGCTCGACAGGCCAATGAAGAAGATGCTTGCAGTGGTCGTTTTTGGGAAGGTCGTTTTAAGTCGCAAGCTTTATTAGATGAAGCTGCATTAGTCGCTTGTATGGCGTATGTGGATTTAAACCCAATACGTGCAAAAATGGCAGTCTCACCGGAAACGTCAGATCATACGTCTATTAAGTTGCGTATTGCTCAAGCTGTGAAAAGTAAAAGGTCGAGTCATATTCGTCAACAAGTGAATCAGGTTTTTCCGTTTGTAGGAAACCCGAGAAAGAACATGCCCCGGGGAATACCCTTTTACTTAACTGATTACATCGAACTTGTTGATTGGTCAGGGAGAGTGCTTCGAAAAAAGCAGCAGGGAGTGGTAGCCAATACCTCACTACCGATTCTTCAAAGGTTAGGCATAGATATCGATAGTTGGCTACATCTTAACTGTTGTTTTGAAACAGCGTTTAAAGGTTTTGTAGGGTCGGCCATTCATGTAAAGGAGGCCTGTTCTCGATTGAATTATCAACGATCGCCTGGCTTGAGCAGTTGTGGGCGACACTTTCTTTAACGCATTTAATTTTTTACTACCATTAACTTCTCCAGTTATTTGTAAAGTTTTGTCTCGCCTTATTTTCCTTTTTTCTTGAATTTTTGATGTATTTAAAAAATATTTATTTTTAGGTAGTGTTTTTGTTTTGAGATGGCAGGTCATTAGGGGTTGGTTTTTATTAATATTTAACATGGGTGTCTATTTTATTCATTTAATTCGTTCACCACTAAATTCATCGGCTTTATTATTGTCTTGCTGGAGTTTGAGTGCGCCACCAAATGCGATTTTGTCGTTGCTGGGTTTGCCGTCGTTTTTTATCTTGCCAAAATTAACGTTGAGATTTAAATTTCATTTAATCATGGGTGTCCATCTGATTATGGGTGTCCATCTGATTATTATTGAGAAATAGTATTGAGCTTCTGATGTCGAAGCATGGGGTTGTACTTAAGTTGATTGAGGTTTTTAGGTTGTTGAT
>JALTJN010000385.1 GCA_027076405.1 Chromatiales bacterium | reverse complement strand
AATATTGTCACAGCGCACCTTAACAGATCGTGCTTTTCGTGAAAAACATCTGAGCAAACTCAGAAAAATTGCCGAACAAAAACTATGAGCCGATCATACCTATTGATAACCTTATTATTCATTGCAATAAGTGCAAAAGCAACTGAAACGCAAGGAAACGACAATAATGTTGATGAAACATTTGATGCTACCGCAGAATTTGACATGTTTACGGAAGACTCTGAAACGTCTAGTACAACTCAATCACCTGTTTTATTTACCGATAAAGACTTACGATTAAGCATTGCCCAACAAACCGGGTTGAATTTAAACAATACCGATGAAGTTGTCAGCAATCGTTTCGATACTCGTCTTCGCTGGGAAAAATTATTAAACGACCATTGGTATATGTCAATTGATGGTAAATTAATTCTTCGCTTGAAAGGTGATGATCAGATCGAAAAAAACAACAATTGGGGATATAACCTACGATTGTACGACTTGAATATTCAATCCCAGTTTGAGCGATTAAGTGTAAAAACCGGTTATCAAACTATTATATGGGGTGAAATGGACAGCGTCCCCATCAACGATGTTATGACACCCTGGGATTATTCCGAATTTGCCTTTACCACTCCAGAAGATGCGCGACTGGGGCAGGCATCCATCATCGCTAGTTATTTTTTTAAAAACAGCAGTCTTACATTTGTTTACACACCCTACCCTTTAGCAAACAGATTTCCAGGGGGTGAAGCTTCATCACTTTTAGAAACCGTGTTGGGTACGAGTAATTACACAGCGAACGAAAACTTCCCGATAGTAGGTCGCGACTACGAAATCGGACTACGCTACAAGCATACGGTTGGTAAAAGTGATATTGCTTTATACCTTGCAAGCGTGCTGAGTGACTTTCCCCGATTTGAGCTAACATCTTCTGTGTTCGCCACACCACTGGTATTTAATATTAGCTACCCACAATATGAGCTGGCGGGTTTAAGCGCCAATTACAGCGCCGGAAACTTTCTTTGGAAATATGAAACCGCTTTTAAAAATCAGGTTTATTTTCCCGGCATACAAGCCATTTACAGAGATACTTTCGAAAATGCCATCGGCCTGGACTACAACGCCAATGGAGCCTATAACCTGACCATCGAAATATACAATCAAACCATACTTAATGGTCAGGGCAACCTTATAGGGTATAAGCCCAATAACAGTCAGATTATTGGTCGCTGGAATAAAACTTTTTTTCACGAAACCTTGTCAACCATTTATTACATCAGCTATCAGCTTCAATTTAAAGACACTACCCACAGCATCGCCATTCAATATGCCATAAACGATTTCTGGCGTCTGGACTTTAACGTAACTGTGTTTGATATTAGGAATAAAAACTCACCAAATGCTTTTATTGATGATTGGGATCAAGTTACTGCGAGAGTGACGTTTGATATTTAGGCAAGCGCGATATATCGCGGCGAAAAAGGGGCGCGAAATCGAGCAAGGCCTCACATTTGTTATAATTCACTTTCACCCATGATCATGCTATATTGTACAATATATTCGTACCATTTAAAAAAGGTAAATTATGCAAAACGTAAATATCAGCGATTTAAGGGCTAACCTACTGAGTTACTTAAAAAAAGCACATGATGGTGAAGAGATTACAGTTACCTCTCATGGTGAAGTACTTGCTACAATCCTGCCACCAATAGATAAACGGGAAAAGGCAAAAAAGGCATTAAAATCTCTATCTAAAACAGCCGTAATAGGCGACATTGTGTCTCCTACTAATGGAGATTGGAAATCTATGAAATGATCATTTTAGATACTTGTTCAATCATTTGGGATGCCCTATCACCAAAAAGTTTATCAAAGAAAGCAAAAGCAGCAATTAAAGCTCACGAGGAAAAAGGACTTATTTTCTGCGATATTTCTGCTTGGGAAATTTCAATGCTGATAAAAAAAGGAAGACTTCAAATTGATGACACTCCATCAAATTTTATTCACGCAATCCTTGATTCTAGAAATTTCGTTTACAAACCAATCTCACCTGAAATTGCAGATTTATCAGTAAATCTTGGCAAAGAAATAAATAAAGATCCTGCCGATAGAATAATTGTAGCAACATCAATATTAGAAAACATAGAATTAATTACTGCTGACAATAATTTACTAAAATCCAATTTAGTAAAAACTATCTGGTGAATTATAACGTGGCTGTAGAAAAACTCTATTTTATCGCACCAATGCTACCTGACACCCATTTTCTAGAAACTAATAGGGTCAAAACTAATGAAACTAATGGGGTGTAGATCACCTCATCGATAGATATACTGTAATACTATGTTCCTATCGATGTCGCCTGTCAAACACTTCACTACTATGATAACCACGGTGGTTCGGTTGATTGAGTTACAACCAGAATTTATAGGTTTGATTCACTTCTTGTTTGAACCTGCCGATTCATCACATGGTAAAAGGCATTTTCATATTGTATACAGTAAGGTCTTGGTATGAGATTGTGTAAACTGATTTTATTTATTAAACAATATGTGTGACCCCTATTTGTTCTTTGACCCCTATTCTTCTATTCTTGTTACCCGATTAGCTTTTTCTTTCCCAAGTTCCTCAAGGCGCTTTGGCTCCTGGGATTTTCTGTGCAGCGCGGTCAAATGTGTAAACCCCTCCAAAGCTATAACCTTGGTTGTCAGCGATATATCGAGCTTTGTTGACAATCAGCGCATCTGAAAAATCTGCCTCTTTACCTTTTACTGGCTTAGCATTCCTATAATCATTTAACGACAACCACACAACTTGCCCATTTTCAAAACGAATATTGGACTCTTGGAATAGCGCTTGGACAACGCCTATCAAGTCAGATTTGCTGAGCTGATATTTTTTACCTCTAAGAGTCCATATGGTTTCAACCAGCACTGCATCCGTAATAAGCACTTTCCCTTTATTAGCAATCAAGTGGTTTGCTTTTGATGATTGGTCTACGTCATCCTCCAATAGGTAACGTAACAGCACATTGGTATCAATTGCTATCATTTTAAAGCGCTTTGTAGTGATTCTTCATCCGTCATAGATGAATCACCCTGAACTTGCTTGAGAAGCCCCTTAGCCGCTCCCTTTAACTTTTTAACAATGGTAATTTTGTTATCTGCTACAAAGCTCTCAACTTCATCTCCAGGCTCAATCCCTAAAGCTTCACATTGCTCAATGGGTAAAGTTATTTGTCTTTTTGAACTGACCTTTGGCATATCACACCTCTTTTGTTCTGCGAATATAGTAAGAATAGATAAATCTTTACTATAATTCAATAGTAAAGATTTATAAGATGATAATCTCTACAAAATAGACTGTAGTCAATTGATTTTGTTAAGTATTTTTAGTTTGCAACCAAAAAGCTAAATTATTAAGCTTTTAAACGCCGCCCTTTTCAGCATGGTGTTTAAATATCTGTTGAACGAAACCAGCTGACTTGCGAAAGGTGCCCTTATCGAATTTCTATTTTTGTCTTTGTTTGTTATCGACGCGTTTTTACTGTGTCACTAATTAATGACTTCGGAATAAGCCCCAGCAAACGTATTATCTATGCTATTTCGTCTTTTATAAAATATGGTATCAGGCCGTACATTTTACATCTCTAGCTTTTTAACCGCGCGACTAACCGTCGCATAACTCGCATTAAAATACTCACCAACTTGCTGAAGCGTATAATCCACACTAAGATAAGCCTTGGCCATTGCCACTTTCTTGTCTTCGTTATTTTCCAGAAAATAATCCAACGGCTTTGCTAGTGCTTGTTTTTGAAGTGCCGGGAAATCTTGTAAAGGCTGTTCTGGACTTATTTTACTTTACATGTCTTTAACAAAATCATCGCCTCCCAAATAGATCTGTTTTTTTAGGCCCTTCCAAGGCGATGGCTGCCCTTTACCTGCTTGTACAAATTTTCGACAACTGGCTTCTGTCCGTTTTTTCTGTTTTCCGAAAGCAGATAACATCCAATCTGTTTCTAAACAAGGATGCCCCTCTGTTAAACCAGCAGTTGCACGATAACTACTCCACCGCCAGTCTTTAGCCGCTCTTGTCATACCTGCCCGTACTGGATTCAACACGATATAACGCGCCAACTCCAGCAAATAGGATTCGCTTTAAACCAGTATGCCGT
>JALTJN010000384.1 GCA_027076405.1 Chromatiales bacterium | reverse complement strand
GGAATGACGATGTTTTTTAATTATTCGTGTTTCGTGCAAAGGTCTCTCATTATTTTATGGTTAATTTTTTATTAGCGCCTTTAGCGGTTATTAGCGTACATTCGCGTTGTCTTTTTCTTGTTAAAAATCAGTTTCATAAACGGCGTATCACACGGCTCCGATACAAGCATACCTTAGGTTTATGTTACGCGCCTTTAGCGGAGCAGGAAAAGTCTGTTCAAATTTTTTAATTATCAGAAGTAACTATTTTAAACTAACGTGATATTAACGATAAATTATTGTTGACAATCACTGCTGTTCCGTTAAGGAAGTTTAAAATAATGTAATAAGTCTATACATCATATTTGTTTTAAGTATTTAGTTGCTAACGACATGAAAATAATGATTCAAAACATTTGTAAATGATTTTAAATCGTCGCCTCGAACAATTTTATCAGGAAGGGGTTTGTAAAGGGTACGGCGTATTGATATTTGAATTAATCGATTGAAGCGATAAACTGTTATAACCCTCACCCCAGCCCTCTCCCAAAGGGAGAGGGAGTAATAAGCGTCGTGATCCCCTCTCCCTTTGGGAGAGGGTTAGGGTGAGGGTTGCATCGATTCATTTACTTATAAATCTGCATTGATATCCAGAAATAAGTACCTTGAAATGATATTTTTTAAGTTAACGGGACAGCAGTGTTACCAGAAGTAACTATTTTAAATTAACGATAAATTATTGTTGACAATATAAAAATATATATGTGAAAATCAGGCCAAGTGAAAGTTTGGATGTTGCTTGTTTTTATTTTAAATCTTTAATAGAGAATGAAGTGAATATCCACACTTTTATAATTTTATAAAATGTTTAAAATAACATTACAATAATTTAGCACCAAATTATTGTAAGCAAAATAATACTAAGGATCAGTAATGAACAAACCAGTTAATATTACCCTCGTAATTCTCTTCACCGCCATCGTTGTACTTTTTATCAGGCAGGAAACCCCAGCCGAGAATACAAGCCAAACAAATAATCAACCGCTTTTAGATGCGCTTGAAAAAATCAACAACAATATTAACCAGCTAACACAACAAATAAATCAAACCCATAATAAACAGCCAGTAAACAATCAACAACAATGGGCTAAAAATATTAATCAGGCTAGTGCCGAGCAACAAGGTGAAGAGTCAACCATCGTTATACCCAATGAAGTAATCGAGCCAGCAAGCGTAACACAGGTAATGAATGCACATACAGCATCACGCAGTGTTAAATCATTACAGGAGCGCCCACCTATGGTGGTTGTAAACCCAACTCCCGAACAAAACGAAACCTTTCAAACATTAAAAATTCAACTAGATGACCCCAGCTACGTGTCATCGCTAAACTTACAAACCTTTTCACAATCACCCGAAATAGCAAACTTACCCGAGCCATTACAATTGGTGTTAATCACCAAAGCTATTAAACAATATAATGAGGGAAATATCACGAAAGAGGTTTTTTTAAATAATTAATCATTGCTGTCCCGTTAAGTATTATTGAAGTATTTTATTCGCTTGATATAAAAGCATTTCAAGGCCTTAGTACTTCAGCTAAACATGAAAATAAAAAATCGACGTCGTCATACCTGCGCAGGCAGGTATCCAGTGTCTGCGGTCTTTCAAAGTCACTAGATTATAAAGTGCATCCTTGCACTTTACCCTGCGGGTCATGCAGAGCATGCTTAAAATTGATCCAGTCAAATTTATCCTGCCTACGCAGGAATGACGGTGCTTATAAATTTAACGGGGCAGTAGTGATAATTAATAATAAAAATGATAAGCAAGATGAGAAGTAGCATTGCTCATTTTGCTTTTTAAAACCCGCACAAATAACTGTGCAAAATAAAAACTAAGGAGAGCTTGAAAATGAAAAAAATTAGAAATTTAGGTGTGTCGGCATTAATGCTAATGGGGGTAAGCAATTTTGCCTTAGCTACGAGCGATGCGCCTTTTCTTGAAGGAGTCACCACCTTCGACAGCCCTGGTTTAGCTGCTGTAAAAATATCGACTATACCTAATGTGGTATGGTCTCAGGATACAAGTATAAACAGTGTTTTAGCTGTATTGCCCAAAGGGTTTGGCAATCTTCTTGGTTCTGAAACATTTAGTCCTTTCGTTGTGAATGGTACTGATGATATGTTCGGTCTTATAATCGATAATCTTTCTCCTGCTGGTGCTGAAGTTCCGTTTATAACATTAATGCAAGTTTTTGGTGGTGTAGCCACAATTGGCATAGCAGATGGCTCTCCTTTTTTTACGCCACCATTTCCTACTTTAGGTGGGATCGCGTTCTCAAGCAATGTAATTACCGCATCAGCATCTGCATTAGTGAGTGGAGCTAAAGTGAATACAGAAATAGGTAGTGTATTAGTTTATAACTCAACCACGCAAACTCTAGAGACTATTGATGGTGTTGTTGTCGCGCTTACGCGTTTATAAAATCATATTATTAATGAAGCCGTATAAATGGTTGTGCCTTATACAGTATGTAGATGTGAATTTATTAAACGTGCTTTCAAGTAATAAGTGCAATTAATTGGAAGGTAATTATATTCAATTAACTTTTTAAAATTCGAAAAATATCTGTAAAAATAAAATCTAAGGAAAATATTAAAATGAAAAAAATAAAAAGTTTAGCTGCGTTAGTGCTGATGTTTACTTGCGGTACTAATATTGTATTTGCAACAAGTGATGTTCCAAACGGTGCTGTTATTGAGGGCGTGACCTCTTACGATAACGCTGCTCTTACAGCAGTGAAATTTGTAGATGTACCAGAAGTAGTTTGGTCAACTGTATCTGGTATAAATAGTGCTTTGGCAGTGATACCTAAAGGGTTTGGTAGTAACTTAGGCGAATCAATAGCTGGACAGTTAAGCTTAAGGACTGGTTTTGTTAATTTAACGTTAACGTCACCGATTGGAGCATTTAATAATCATCAGGTTACAGAGATGTTATTTCTTTCTGTTGTGGGGATAACAAGTAGTTGGACAGTGGCCAATATTTTCAACAATCCATTAGATACTTCCATTCCGCCTGTTTCTGGTGGTGTTATGTTCTCAAGCAATGTAATAGCAGCAACGGCAACTGCAATGATTAATGATGATGAAGTGCGTACACAAATTGGTAGTACATTAGTTTATAATACAACGACTAAAACCATAGAGACTATTGATAATGTTGTTGTAGCGATAACGCGTTTGTAAAACAATATTATAAACAGAATAATGTTAATGGCTGTAATTGATTATATGTAGGTGCGAATTTATTCGCATATCATTTATCAGGTTAATTGTGAGAATAAATTCGCACCTACATTTTTAAATAATTCGTATTCTTTATCGTTGTTCTTATAGGAAAGGGATTGGTGACAAATAAGAATCAATTATTTTTTTGATTGCTTGTCATTTGTTATCGACTCTTAAATAAATTCAAGCCAATATCATCAGCAATTGTGATTGAAAGTGATGTCGGTACTGCATGAAATGGCGTAATCTTATCTGGGATTCATGCCGAAGTGTGCTTGTTGGGTTCAGGGCTGTTTGCGCTTTTAGGTGTATCACGTAGGCGTAGATGTAATTAAATTTGTATTCTCTGTGTTTTTTTATCCTGACTCGCTTGCTCCCAGGCTAAGGTAAAAAAATCTAATAATTTATTTGCGCGTTGTTTGCAGTTTGAGTTTATTGCTTTTGCTTTGCTTGTATCCGCTTTAAATATAAAATGAGATTGGTCGATTAATAAAAAAGATATGTTTTCGTTCTGGTATTCATCAGGTGTAATTCTAATTTGCATGGATGAGGTTATTTGTTGTGCTAAACGAATTAGTTGATGGCCGTGACGTATTGCGTTTGAAGTGTCTGAAACTAAAATTTGAATTTGTGCATGTCGATTGCCCCGCGTGAAATCAAGCAGGCTTTTTCGAAAAGTATCGTTGTTATACAGTTGATGCTCTAAATCGGGTGTGAATATTTTTATGCTTTTTAATACGTTATTTGATAATTGAATAATGGATTCACAAATCTCATCGTTGTTATTTAACTGAGTGTCATTATCTGTATTGCCCTGACGTTCAAAATTTGTGGAGTTAAACAATTGCATGGTATTTAGTTTAGTTTCTTTCGCATGGTTTTGTGGGGGATGTTTGCATCTAAA
>JALTJN010000383.1 GCA_027076405.1 Chromatiales bacterium | reverse complement strand
TATCCAGAAATATCATTATCAACATCACTTCCAGACCATTCAAGAGTTACATTAGAAACACCACTTAAATTTGCTCCCATTGTAGGCGCAATTAATTCTGCAGGGAAAGGCGCATAAGATTGTACACCATCACCAGCATTATAAAATTTCCAAGTCGCACTTTGCGCTGTTTGAGTTGAAGATGTAGATTTAGAAACTACATACCAAGAATAAGGCGTTGCTTTATTAATAGTGATGGCTTTTTCGTTGGTGTTTGAGCTTAAGGTTGTACTTGTGCCACTATCAAGGTTTTTTACAATAATATCGTAAGAATCAGTATTTGCAGAAACATTCCAAGTAAATGTTACTGTACTTTGACTCGCATTTACTTCTACTCCTTGATTACACTCTTGATTATTATCGGGAAATGTTAATACAGCAGCACTTGGTGCTTGAACTGGAGGAGGAGGAGTTATTCCACCATCATTACCTCCTGAGCTACAATTAAAAAGTAGTGCTAATATAAATAGTATGCTTAAATTTTTCATTTTCTTTTTTATTTTTTGATGACTTTAAAGTTTGTTGTGGTTGTTCCGTCGTTTACATCTAATACATAAAGACCTTTAGAGATATTTGGTATATCTATGGTCACTGCGCCATTTTGTAATACAAATGTTTTTGATAGAATAACTTTACCAATGATAGAATATAATTTAATATGGGCTGTTTCTAATGAATTGTTTGCCATATTAATAGTAAGTTTATTATCATTTATTGGATTAGGATAAATTTTAATAGAACTAAAATTATTTATAGTTTGGGTAAATACACCTTGGCAATCAGTATCAGTATATACTTTTAAAGTATTAACGCCTTTTATTAAATTAAGAGTAATTTCGTTTTCGGTAGTTGTACTTGTTTCACCATTAAACTCTATAAAGAATTGATTTGCACCACTCATACTTAAAGAGATTACTTCAGTTGAATTATTTACGCTCGAACTTACTGCTAAATCATCAGGCTGTGTTATAGTTACATTAAAACACTGTTGATAAGTTGTTTGCCCTTCTACAGTAATACAAACCATATAATTTCCAGCTTCTAAATTAGTAAATTGAGTAGTATCAGTAAACGTATTACTAATATCTATTCCATTTCCTGTAAGTTGTGCAGTATAGTTTAATGCTTCATTAGCTGTAATGGATATTTCACCATTGTTACTCACTCTACAAGCTTCTCCTATTATTTGTAAAAGGAAATTATCTGATGGTAGTGTAAATACAGTACATCCTGTAGCATCTACAGTTTCTCCGGCAGGTGTGTTTTTACAAGCATCGTTGGCATTAGGGACACCATCACCATCGGCATCAGGATCACAAACATCTCCAATACCATCATTGTCAAAATCGGCTTGATCAGTATTTGCGGTATCTGGGCAATTATCATCAACATTTAAAATGGTGTCATTATCTGTATCACAAACATTACCAATACCATCGTTATTGTCGTCAGCTTGATCTGCATTTGCTGTTAAAGGACAATTATCATTAACATCTAATATACCATCATTATCATCGTCATCATCACAAACGTCTCCCATGCCATCTCCATCTGTATCTAATTGATCTGGGTTTGGAGTATTAACACAATTATCAGTAGTATTACCAATACCATCACCATCATCATCAGGTGTGATACCATCTACAACAAAGTCATCAATTATTACACCTTCGTCATTTACACTTTGATCGGAATGAAATACAATTCTAAAAATTACATTTGTCTCTGATGATAATGCAGCTAAATTGTAACTATACTCCGTCATAGTTGTATTTGTTCCTGTCCATTGTCCTCCTACACAGTTATAGCAATCATTAGCAACACCATCTCCTGCAATTCTTGAACTATTGTACCAGTTTGGATCTGTTGAGCTTCCTAATAGTGTCCAAGAAGAACCTTGATCGATAGTGTATTGAACATAAGCTAAATCCCAATCTGGTTCTATAGCAAAAGCCATATTGAACTTTAATATTGGATTTATAATTACACTTAAGTCATAGCATTGTGATATTAAATAAGCTTTTGTTTGATCAGCATGATTTCCATCCAAATTAGTACCATATACACTAGTTCCAGAAGTTGCAGTATTTAATTTAACTCCTGTTGGCACTCCTCTTTCCCACATTGGTGCACCACCAGATGTATTATAAGTAATAAGTTCATCATCAACAGACTCAAAGGTGTTTACTTGCTCGGAAACACCATTATTATTTGTATAGAATGTTGTTGTAGAATTGTTGTTATTTTGAAAAGCATCATTAGTAATTGTAGTTGTTATTACTAAATTATGAGCACCTTGATCTAAACTTAATACAGGCAAATCTATTGTAGTTGTAGCTTGGGAAGTTAAACTTCCAGTCCAAGTAAAATTATTATTTGTGCCACCATCTACAGTATAAGTAACATCAATACTTGTAATGTCATTTAAACCATTATTTTTAACAAGAATTTGCGGATTTACATTCCCACAAATAATAGCACTATTGTTTGGGTTATTAATACTAACTAATTTTACATCATCACTAGATAGTTCTAGTGGAGGTAAATCACTTCTCCAAACACCTCGACCATAAGTAGCAGCTGTAATGTTATTATCGTTTAAGTTTATTGCTAAATCTGTAACTGATGTGTTTGGAAGATTGTTCTCATATGGAGTCCAATCTGCTGTAATATCGTCGAAACGATAAATGCCGACACTAGTTCCTAAGTATAATGGGTTATTAGGGTTTTCAGCTTGGTGTTTAATTATGTTCTTGGTAAGGTTAGGTAAACTTCCTGTAATATCAGTAAAAGTATCTCCTCCATCTGTAGATTTTAATACTTTTCCATTAGTTCCAGAGGTTGTTACGTAAACAATACTACTATCATTATTATTTACTTCTATAGAGGTAATATTTGATGAAAAAGTTTCCATAGTTAAAAAAGAAACACCACGATCAGTACTTTTTCTTAATGTATTGTTTATAGCTACATATATATTATCTGAGTTTCCATTGTCTATTTCTAAAACATCAATGTTTGTTCCAAAACCTATTGATGTAATTGCTGTCCAAACCCCATCTTTAAATTGATAAACTTTACTATATCCTGCATATACTTCACTTTCTCTATTTATCGCTAGTGGTGTAACCCAATTTCCAGTTTCAGGGCCAGGAAAAGCTTGATTTCCATTTTGACCAGAATCAGATGAAACAAATAAGTTTTGTCCATTTTGCATAAATCCATAATAGAAAGTGTCATTATTAGGATCGATAACCCCTTCCATACCATCGCCACCATGGTAATGATTCCATTGGCTATTAGCAAAACCAAAACCACCATTATCTTGTAACCCTCCAGCAATTTTACCTGAAGTTTGCTGTGATACAGAAATACGATAAAATTGGCTAATTTCCATGCCCTCAGTTAAATCGGTAAACGTTAAACCTTGGTCAGCAGATTTAAAAAAGCCTCCGTCAGTACCAGTGTATAACTCTTCATTGTAAAAACGGAGTAAATGAATATCGGCATGTGTATAAGATGGGGTACGCTGAAACCAAGAATTCATTTGTGTAAAAGTGTCTCCTCCATCTAAAGATTTCCAAATATTAAGCACACCAACATAAATCTCATTTTCATTTGTATCAGAAACAGCAAGTGCTAAATCGAACCAAGCTTGATTACTTTCAAAAATATCAACAGTATTTAGCTTTTTTGTAAAAGTATCGCCACTATCCGTTGACTTATAAATACCTTGGTAACCATTTCCAGTAGTAGCACTAACTACATAAACCAATTCAGGATTTGCAGGAGTGACATCAATTACTAAGCGTCCAGAAGTAGCAGGAAGACCAGTACTCGTAGCAGTAAACGTATCACCAGCATCTATAGATTTATAAAATACAGAAGAAGATACTGCATAAACAGTATTAGGATCTCCTGGTTTAATTTTTACATCTCTAATATTTCCAGATTGTGTAAGTGTCCAATTTACACCAGCATCAATAGTTTTATAAAGACCACTAGTTGTAGCTACCCAGAGCATATTAGAGTCGGTTGGATTGATATATATATCGTTCATTCTACTTGGTGCATTGCTAGGGTTTAATCCTGTTTGTGACCAAGTAACACCCCCATCAGTAGATTTCCAAACACCAA
>JALTJN010000382.1 GCA_027076405.1 Chromatiales bacterium | reverse complement strand
CCGAGTTAACGAAATGGGGAATTGATAATAATAATGCAACCATTGCACTATCGACCGATCGACAACAGTTAGATGTGGTTGGTGTAAACGCAGGCACCACAACCACCCTTTCTGCAGCTTGCGGCAATATTGAACAAACGGTTACAGGTGCTCAAATCACTAACGGGGTCGTGTTAACAACGCCGGTGAGTTGTGCCGCAGGCAATCTAAATTGCGTAGCCACTAGCGAGACAATGTCGGTTGTTGCGGCAACGATTACCTCCCTTTCTATTACGGCTAATGATGCAGACCTGGTTGATAACGTCGCGTTAGTGTTGACTGTGCAACCCGCCATAATTGCGTTACAGGTCACCGCGAATTTTGCAAACAGTGATAGCCGTGATGTAACGGATGATGTGAATGTCACTTACAATAACTTATCAACCGATGTCATTACCGACGTGGTGGGAACGCCAGGTGAATATACGGTGGATGCGGCGGGAGATGCAGAGGTGGCCGTTGCGTTTCAGGGGCAGGTGTTTACTGTGAAGATTACGGTTCCGAATTGATCTGTGATGCTTTGTGATCTTTTGGGTGGTCATAAATCAAAGACTTGACCCCATTATAGATGAATTTTTTACGTGAAAAAAACGTAAAAAAATAACTGTTGCCTATTGACTGGGAACTGCTAATGGCTGACCCCATTATATGGACGTTAATAGTTAACCTTTTTTTATGTTATATTTCTTAAATTTGTATATCTAATATAGTCAGAAGTGCTTTTCATTTGTTCATGGTTTGCTTGGTTTGAATGACAATAAATGCATAGTGCTCTTAGATTTGAGTAATTACTATTAGACTTGTCCTGTGAGACATGATGTGTATGTAGAAATTGGTGGTAGATACTTTCTGATAGGTCTGGAAAAGGGCAGGCTGGGTTTTCACATTGATAACCGATGAGTGCTCGATACTTTTTAGATATTTCTGACCAATCAGATTGATAAATATTAGGAGCACACATGTCAGAATAATTACCTTCTTTAGGTAATCCATGTGTAATTTGAAGATCCGACGATAGGAAGTTATTTAGGTCAAAGTCTGAGGTTGTGTAGTGTTTGTTTAATAGATTGTTTATTTCTTTTAAGCAATTTTTACAAGCAAGCAATTTTTGATTGCTTTGTTCAGATACGATGGAATTATCTTCAATAAATCTATAATAAAATGTTCCGTCATGTTTTCTACTCATTCGATATTTTTCTTTCCGCCAACCCTCTCTTTCCGCTCGTTCAATTGTAGTACAATTAACGAGATGATATTTGTGCAGATCTTTGATGAGATCAGGTGATTCAAATTCATTTTTTTCTACATGTTGCTTTATTTTTAGAGCATATCTTAAATTGATGTTTTTATCTACAATATGGATAATAACCTTGGTTAAAATACCAGATGGGTCAATGTGAAATATACCATTTTGACCAATTACTATTCTTTCCTTATTTGGTTCAACGGGGATTCCTTCGCCTAATAACTGCTTTTCAAGATTTGCAATTACAGGTGGTGCACCAAGTTGTGCGATAATATAGCTAAGTTTCTCGAATTTTGTAAACTTCATCAGGATTATTCGCTGAGGTTTTTTGATCTATTAAGGATTTCTTCGATTCGCTCTTCAGTGTTTGTGACAACTCTGAATTCTACCCGTCTACTCTTACTTAAGTCTTCCTCTCCATTTATAATTATTTTCTTTGCGAATGCTAAACCATTAGCTCTAAAAACACTTATTAGCCAATCTTGGTGTTGCTGGATTGATGTCAGTGAAAACAAGTAATAGAGCACTGTAAATGCTCTATTTTGCGAGAGTCGGGCATTATTTAGGTATGCAGACTCTATTGAAGAATTTTTTCTCCAGATTGAAGAAGTGTGACCCTCTATTCTTAACTCAATAATATCATTTATAAATAAATCATCAGTTAATATCTGTAAGTATCTAGGGAAAAAATCATTTAGTATGACTTTGAATTTGTTCTTGAGTACGGCTTTACTTCTATCAAATAACACATCGGGTTCATTGAATCTTATTGTGTTGTCAGAAAGAATTTCAGCCCCCCATTTTTCTAAGTCTTTGTCAAATTCTTTATGTAAAGCTTCGTTGAGTTTACTTTTAGTATCAGCATAAGCGCTTGCTATTTCTACTAATGACTCTTTGTCTTGATGAATTTTTTGCATAAAGACAACGGCAATAAATAAAAACACCATCATTAGACCAGACATCATATCTGATATAGAAATCCACTCTCTGTTAGTCTGCATTATTTACCCTTATTGAGTTAAGTTTCTATATTTTTCAAGAAAGGCTTCGTAATCTTTACCGAATTTAGTGGTGAGGCCTGCAAGTGTATTTTCAAGCTGGCCAAGTGATAGAGGAAGTTGTGTAGATATATCTTTAGTTAATTTGGCAATTGCCTCTGATTGTGCGCCCATCCCAGATTGTACTTTTTCGAAACCAGTACTGAGAGTTTCAAATGCTTTAGATGCTTCTGTTCCCATAGTTGAATAAGTTTCAAGTTGTTTATTTAGTGATGATAATTGAGTGTCATATGTCTCAATTAGAGTTTTCAGTTGAGTATAGACTTCTGTTATTTCTTCATTACGGTTAGATATTTTTTCTAATGTAGAACTTGATGTGTCGAGTGAGGTTCTAACTTCAATGAGAAGATTGTAATCCTTTTCAATTATTTCTTTAAACCTATGTTGCCATTCAAGCAAGTTTACAACAGCTTTGTTCAGTTCTTTGAAGTTATCACCAAATTGTTTAACTAGATTTTTGTTAAAGTCAGATATGACATTTTCTAATGCTTTAATGATTTCTTCAGTAGCGCCTTTAGATAAAACATCAATAGCATCTTGCAGGGCTTGATTTGTTATTTTAAATTGTTCTTCTAAAAAGGTTCGAGATTTTAATTGCTCTTCATGTACGTCAACTCTAAATTTGTTTATAGATTCTGTTGTCGCTAGTGTGTCAAGTTTTTTATCAATTGATGTTAATTCTCTAATGCATTCAGTGAAGCCTATTTTGATATGTGATCTGGTTTCCTTTTGCTCATCTCGTATTTCAAGACGGAGACCGTTAAAGCTATCGTTTATCTTTTCTAAATTTTGTAATAATGATAACTTGTTATTGATCTCCCTTAGAATAGAAAGCTCATCATCACCACCAGATATAACGTTTTTTTGCATATTACTTAAAATAATTGAGATAAGCATACCTGCAATGGATGTTGCAAATGCTAGTTTTAAGCCTTCTAATAATTTAGGAACACTTTCATCTATATTATTAGTATCAAATTCCCAAAGACCAAGTGCTATACCGATAAATGTCCCAAGGACACCAATACTAATAATGACAGATTTTAAATCAGTATGATTACCATCTTTTAAACTTTTATAATCGTGATAGGCTAATGAGAGCATCCAAAGTAGGGCAGGTAAAAATATGAATAGAGCAGTTATAAAAGTTGCGTCATTTGTGTTCAACAGCGAAGCCTCGTTATTTGAAATAGAATAATATGAATATTATGGTTATTGTGTTTTTATTAAGAGTTAGTAGACTTTTATACAGAATGTTTAAATAATGTTCAAGTTAATACATTAGTTTGTGTATATGTTTATAATGTTGCTATGGCATTTACGTAAAATGCTTTTTTGTGTGTGACATTAGATTTATTAATTACGTAAGACGTAAATTGGTAGTAATTTGATAATGAGTAAATTTGTTGCTATAGATTTTGAAACTGCAAACAATAGCAGGCCAAGTGCGTTTTCAGTTGGGTTAGGGTTAATGGCTGACCCTGTATTTCGTTTCATGAAGAGCGTGTGCTTGCAACCTGAATTCGCCATGCTGCCAGTATATGCGTTCCCACACAGAAACGCGGGAACGAGATAATGTTTATTAGCGTATTAGATTTATTTAAAATCGGCATTGGCCCCTCGAGTTCACATACACTCGGTCCAATGGTTGCCGCTTATGATTTTATCAACCGCATAAAAAATCATGCAATAAAAAACCATGAATTCATGGATTCAAATTTAACGGAATCGTTTGTTCGTTGCACGCTTAAAGGCTCACTGGCGTTTACCGGCCTGGGGCACTCTACAGATCGCGCAGTTGCTTTAGGCTTGCACGGTTATCAACCAGCCAAATTGACTGAATTAGATGTTACC
>JALTJN010000381.1 GCA_027076405.1 Chromatiales bacterium | reverse complement strand
TGCGCAGATTCCATCAGGGCCAGAAGCTTAGACCGCTTCATAAAAAGGCCGGATATATGGAAGCAATATTTTTTAGCTATACGGTAGTTTTGTCTTGCAATACGGGGTGGACCATATATGACCCTAAGATGCTCGTCGATAAGCTAAAACATCATCGCTTGTTATCACGTCAATGTCACAGTGCTGCTTTAATTGAGATAAATCGTCCAACGAAAATACCGATGATGTACCCGTTGATGTAGGATAATGTCCCTCTGAAAAGCCTAAGACAATCAAATAACGAACACGTCTCCATGGATTTTGATTTTCACGCCAGACGGTAACCCCTTCCAGATTGTATTCGGTTTCAGTTGAGTTACGGATGTATTTTGGTGTGGCGGTTCGACGCAATAGTTTCCAGGGAATATCGCTCACACCATCCAATAAACCGCATAATAGATCAACCGTCTTTTGCACTTGAAAAATATGTGATGAAAATTGTTCATGATCATCAAGCAAGCCAACAAAATCACGTAAGGCTTGTTGTAAGGATGCAGGCGTATCATCCCCTTTTTGTATCAGTTTTAACATGGAACAAGATTGATCAGATGCGTCTTTTAATGGTTTAAGTCTGTAATTACCATCCATAATTTGTTGTGCTAAATGAGCACCTTCTTCACGACTCCATGGCATCAGTGCCGATGATAAACAAACAGACAGCGCCATAAGCGGTGCAGGCTTTTGACGACAATATAAAAAATGAAATAATGCTTCGTGTGCTAAATCTCTTTGCCATGAGTCCAATGAAAAACCAGATAAAGATAAACCTGCACGAATAAATGCATCTTCTACGGCCAATGAATACTCAAAATCATCGGGTATCAATAACCCTACATCACTTTGTGATAATTCATCATCTTGTTTTAATATTTCTTGCACCATCCCAGCCGCAGCATCCGCCTCTTCCATAAAATCACGTAGTCCAACAAATTGTATGGACTCATCAAGCTCACGTGCTTGACTAACATGGCCAAATATCTGGTTTTGTAAAGCAGATAAAGCTGTAGTGCAACCTTGATTACCTGTGGCTTGTAAATATTGTGAATAATCAGGATGATCTTCTTCACTAGAATCGTTATTTATTTTATCAATAAGTGATTGCTGCCAAAGCGTCAACTTACCCATTGAACTATCAATATGAATATATAATTTCCTATATGCCTTTTGACTATCTGCTTGTATACATTTACGCAATATTTCGTAATCATCACCTAATGTATTACTCAATGAGCGATAAAGCTGGATTAAATCATTAACATGATGCTGGGGTCGCAATGAAAGTCGATCTATATTTTCTAATTTCAAATCACTGCATACAGGTAAAGCCGTTATTAAATTAACCAACGCCTGTTTTATAATATTGGATGTTTCATCAGGTGCCACCTGATAGCTGTCTGACCAGAAAGCATTCTGTGACATCAAGGCCTCATGGAATTGTTTGTCCCAGTCAGTATGTAAATCAGATACAAGATACGCATCCTTCACTTGAGATATCAGTGAAGTAAATGTACCGACAACCACACCCACAGCCGTTTTTTTCTCTGCTATCAATCGCCGTAAATAACGCGCTCTTGTTACATCACTGACTAAAATAAATTGAATTACATCCTTCATTAACCATCTCATCCTTTCTTATTAAGGCTTGGGTTTGTTGAATACACCACACGAATTACTCAATCTCAATTATTCTTCATCTCTATGCACCCAAATAAATTTATCAGAACTCAATTCTTGTTCGCCATCCCAGCGATAGGCCACTAGCTTGCCACCTGGTTTGGCCACAGTAATCAAGACAAGCGATATTTGGCGCTAAGATACTGGGCTTATCATTATCCATCCAATAGTGTCCAAGCATCACCGGTGGCTCATGATGCCCATACTCGACCAGATGATCCCCTTCTATATCATCATCAGGAATATGACTCCGCGCATCATCAGGCCCCATAAAGGCAGACTTATAGGTTGTAGCTGATCGATCCCACCAGCGAACTCGAATATGGTGTCTTGTTTTTCCATCTTTGTCATCAAAGCTAAAGCCTTCTTTTAAAGGGATCTCCTTACCTTTTAGCAACGTTTCTATTGCTGCATATTCTTCACTATTTTTAATAGAAGATCTCACCATATAATCATGAGTTAAAACACTCTCACCGTTCAACGCTTTTTTAACTTTTTCAACCAGCTCTCTATCCCAACAAGCATGTATTACTCTCAAACCTTTTAGATCTAGCCATAAAGGTAGCGCCATAAACCATTCAATAATATCTCTATATGATGCCGCATCATTTTCATATGCTTTAAGAAATGCAATATGGGTTTTTCTATTCGACTCTGTGTGCTCACGCTTATTAAAATAATATGTAATAGCATTGTATTCATGGTTCCCCATCACAGCTAAAGCAGCACCTGACTCGATCATCCTTCTTACAATATTTAGTGTTTCTTTTTGCTTCTTTCCTCGATCAATAAAATCTCCGAGAAATATAACTTGTCGTGATTCATGCGCATAACATCCCTTGCCATCAACCTCATAACCCATAGACTCCAACAACCTAACCAACTCATCCGCTTGCCCGTGTATATCACCTATAATGTCATATGCCTGCATGAATTATCACACTCCTCTCTTTTTCCGTTTTACTTCTTAATCTTTACTCTGATCGCTTCAAACTCATAAACTAACTTACCCCATCGACCATACAATAATTTCCTTGTACCTTTTTTTGAAATTCTTCATTACTAAAATCTCACAGGTCACACCTTTAAAAATCGATTGGATTTTCATCTCCTTCATTAAATCACTCGCTTGTGGAAATATATTAGTGAGTTCAGCATCGAGCCACATTTTGGCTTGATCTTCATCTGGTTTATCGTCTTCTATTTGCCCCGTAAGATCCATGGGAGGATTTCCTAATTTACTTTTTAAAGCCACCCGACCATAGTGTTGTATGGATCGTGTATACGCTTTTCTTATCTTCTCGACCTTTTTATTTAATTCTTTACCCGTTAAGTCACAATCCGAACTCACTACTCTATAACCTGCTTTTAATTGTTTTTGGGTTTCTGAATCAACACCACCAATTAGAAGTTTGGATGGAATTGAAACCGTTTTACGCCCTATGCTACATCCCTCTAGGTTCAGCTCAACAAATTCTATAATAGTATTAAACACATTGACCTTTCTTGATACATCAAACTTTTTGGGTGGATTTTTCTCAAGTTTTGTCGTCAATGTCTTGATGTCTTCTTTTGTGACTTTTTCTCCTTTTAGCTTTCCAGGTTCAGCTGCTTTTTTATCTTCTATATATTCTTTTTCTTTAGGCTTTATTAAATCAGGCGCAGCAGTATTTAATAATGCCAAAATTTGTTCAGGTGTCACCTCAATAGCATTAGGTTGTGTATCGATGAGCTTATCTGCTTCTAAAAGAAGGGGCGTTGGGCTAAATACCCAACCTCTGTTATCCACCAACAAGCAACCAATGCGTAAATTCTCAATTTTTTGAACACTCAACCCACCATCATTAATATGATCAAATCCAAGTGCGGTTCCGTATCCATACTGGCACACGGCCTCTGAGAAATCTGTGAAGATTGTGATATTGTCTTTACCGATTGTGTCAGACTTAATAATTAGCGCTGATGCGATTTCTTCATTAATCCCTGAATTAATAAATACAATTCTTGATTGAGCATGCCCGATAAGATCAACGATCTTTTTTGGGTTCATACACATAAATACATGTTCCATACTCGATCCCCTGATTTTTTATGTACCCATCCTTCACTTAGTGACTTTAAAAGCCCTTTCATTAGTACACAACAACTATTATCCACAAGATAGCGACAAATTATGTCGCTAAAAAATAGACTTGTGCCAAAAGCTATCGCGCCCGAATAGTGATGTATTCAAATTTCAACTATTTTGTGTTTTTTAAATTAGCCGCAAAATACAGTTTGACACAGGTGAGGCACATTCAGGGCACATGATGGTTTCGGGGCACATTTTAGATGCTGGTTTTTTTGTGGAGTTTTGCTGTTCAGGGCACAATCGTAGAAATAATTAGAATTTAGAAATGACCCGATCACAATCACTTATAAAAGTAATTTTGGTTGGCGGATTTTAATAAAATAGTGAACCTGTCATTTTCGGGGTAGGGTTCAGAGGGGAAAGCTAAGATTTTTA
>JALTJN010000380.1 GCA_027076405.1 Chromatiales bacterium | reverse complement strand
AGTTGGGGCCATTTTGTAATCCAGTATCGGTGTTTTCAATATCAACATTTATCATAGTGATTCTTGATATGCGCTCGAGTTTGATGCCGATAGTTCCTTGTTCTATTTGGTCGCTGCGAACTTCAACCCGGCTTAATAAAATGTTATTGATGACCGAATTTGAATTCCCCTGAAGTAAAATACCAATGGTATTAGGAGTGACAAGCTTGATATCGGTTGATGTGATTTGTGAGTCACCATAGTTAAAGGGTTGGCCTGATTCGTTGATCCATCTAAGACCATTTCCTTCGCCCAGATATTTAAAATTACTTATACTGTATTCATTGCTGCTATCTATTGTTATCCCCCATGACTGGGCGCCTCCACCTGTTATTTCTACGTGCTCTAAATGGCCTTTTCCTAATTGTCTACTGAGGCTTCTTATGCCGCTGGCGAGCGAGCTGCTCGACATGTTAACGGTAAAGTGTTCAAGTGTGCAGCGAATACCGAAGCCTTGCGTGCCCGTACCCAACTCGATTACATTGTCATCGTGTTGGGCATTGATGATTGTGCCACTTGCGTTCGAGCCTATAAATCGAATGTCTACTCTGAGGCTGAGTGTAGATGAGCAATTATAAGTTCCCGGACCTATGACAACCGCGCCGCCGCCATTGGCTTCTATTCGTGCCAGTGCGAATGCTATGGTTCCCGGCACGCTAGCATCGGCGTGGTCACTGAGTGATGTATCGGTGACAATCTCATGCGTAAATAAGAGATCAAAGTTATTTTGAGTTTTGCTGAAGGCATCTCTTAGTGTATCGCCATCGCCGTTGTTTCCGGGGTCACTTCCGATATTGATGATTTCCTGTGGCATTGTGAGTCCTTATTTTGTTTTTTATATATTAAATACATTTGTGGGGACGAGTTATCGTCTAAAGTAAATTATTGGTTATGCGTTTTACAGAGGTGCAGATTTATAATTTTTTGCTATTGCTACTATGTAATGATAAAAACAGGCGCGGTGCTAGCAATACGAAGCTGCCAGGCAATAATGTGGTTACTTTTTAGCAACCTAAATCATGGGTTGATACTTAATAGTTTTCTTCTTCGCCCATATTTAGGCCTCATTGTACCTGAATAAGATGTTGTTTGGGTGTTAACTGTTTCATGATTTTGGGAGTATTCCTGTACTGAAAACGCGCAAGCCATTATTAGTCATCACAGTAGCGGGTGTTCGGTAATGATTTTTTACGAGAGTAAGCTTGTTTAGGTTGATCGAAGGGCTCTATAATCTAGCTGCGGTTATTCTTTAGTTTTGGCGTGAACCGCCTCTAAATTTAAAGAAACATTAATGAGATCTACGCCTAATATTATGAGGTACAGATTGTGGCAGATATGTTAAAGGCAAAGTAATTGGATGAGTATTAAATGCTTGCTTCTTCGGTGCGTTAACATTGTTATAAATTGAAAATATTTAAGGTATCGAAAGAGGGTTTATGAAGAGTGATTCAACCATTTATTCGCTTCAAATGTTAAGAGCATTTGCAGCTGCACTTGTTTTATTAGCACACAGTCAGAATTTTCTTCATGCGAGAAACCAAATCAGTGAGCTTAATCCCTTCTTCCAGTTTGGAAGTGTGGGCGTTGATGTGTTTTTTGTAATCAGTGGCTTTATTATGGTCATTGTCTCTAAAAACAAATTTCAACAGCCAGGCGCATCTATAGACTTTGTAATTCGCCGAGTAATTAGAGTAGTTCCAATATATTGGCTGTACACATTACTTATTGCAGCACTGTTGGTTTTTTTTCCGCAATATTTTAGTGGCGGCAAACAATTTGATGTGATTCATTTTTTTGCGTCCTTATTTTTTATTCCATGGGAAAATAATGTTGGAATGGTTAAACCATTGCTAGGCGTTGGTTGGACGCTTAATAATGAAATGTATTTTTATTTAATTTTTTCTATTTTATTGTTATTTCCTTTAAAACGATTCATCGCATATTTATCTATTATTTTATTTGCCGGTGTTTTGTTAGGCATTATCTATGGCACTGAAATTGTGCTGTTATCTGTTATCACTTCACCATTGGTTATTGAATTTTTGCTGGGTTGCATTATAGGTTTAATTTATATAAAAAATTATCAAGTTAGCAAATTAATGGCATTATCATTTTTAATTTTTGGCGTGTTAGGCTTTATTTTTACCTCAACGCCATTGCTTTCTATGTTAGGTATGAATGCGCCCCTTCCCTATGGTGAGTATGGGCGTTTTCTCAAGTGGGGTGTGCCCTCTGTTTTTTTAGTGTTCGGCGTTATTTTTCTTGAGCGGTTGGGGGCTTTTCCAGTTAATCATTTTATGGCTAAGTTGGGAGATAGTTCTTATTCGCTTTATTTAACGCACATATTTGTTATAAATGCAGTGGGTGTTGTGTGGATAAAATTGTTTCATGATTATTTTAACGTATTTATATTTGTCGTGTTTTTTGCTTCAATATACATAGGCCATTTAGCTTACTTAATAATCGAAAAACCTATAATTAGTTATCTAAACCGTAGTTATAAAAAATATAAAAACGCACCAGCCTAAACTGTGTCAATCGTGATCTGAGTGCTGTCAATTAAAATGGCAGTAGAATCAATGGTCGTGCCAACAGATGTTACGCTTAAAATAGCTGCACGGCTTCTTACAATGCCGGCGGGGTTTGTAATAATTACACGGTATTGGTTGCCATTTTCAAGAAGGCTGGCGGGTACCAGTGAATAAGCCACTTCGGTTGCCCCTGGAATATCCTGACCGTTTAATTGCCATTGGTAACTAAAGGGTGAGTTGCTGTTTACTGCCACCTGAAAAGTAACTGAGCTTCCGATTAATGCGCTTGCATTAACAGGTTCAAGTGTAATGGTTGGTGCTATGGGCACAGGTAAAACACTAAGGGTTGCAGCCAAACTGGTAATGGTGTCGTTTTCAGTGCTAATAATCACTCTAAAGCTTGCATTGTCATCATTAGGTGTGATGGTGTTAAGTGTGTATTGCGCGCGAATCGCTCCGGGAATATCGACGCCATTTCGCTGCCATTGGTAGCTTTCGGCTTCGCTTCCATCTGTAATAACTGAAAATACAGCATTATCACCAACAATGACTGATTGGCTGACGGGGTGGCTAAGGATCGTGAGTGATGTGTCTGGGACTGTTGGTGTTGAAGGTTCGGGTGGGGAGGGAGTCTCTGGCGAACCACCACTACAGCCATATAAATTAAAACCGCCTAATAACAGACAGCTTTGTTTGATGAATTTCCGACGTCCCTGACTGTGTTTTATTTCCATTTTTAAGTACTTTTTGTTGGTTATTTAAATTGGCATTTTCTACGTCTACGCGTTACATCATCAATTGGAGAGGATTATACGCAGCTGTATTTCAAACTGCGAGGGCTGGATTTGAGTTCTGTGATGGGGTTTGGATTGCGCATTCATTAGAGAGGTCTGATATGGTCTTAGTTTTTTTGTAAAAGCTGAATGTTTTTACAATTTTTAACATATCAGTGTCTAAAACTTTACGCCTTAGATATTAAAGGTAGGACTCAATGCCAGTAAGTTAAGCTATTTTATGACCTAACGTATTTTGGAGACGGGGCTTTAGCCCCGTCATAGGCGGGACTAAAGTCCCGTTTCCAATTTAGATATGCTTAACTTACTGGCATTGAGGAAGGGCTGACATTATTTATGAGGTCACACGCACGATGTCAGTTGATTCCTTCAGAAATGTATTGAATGCCGAATTTTATTGTCGATATAAATATGTAAGCATATAGCGACATAACTCTATTTACTTGGGGAGCAGAGATATATAGTATTCATCATCAACCTTTAGTAATCGGAATTTAACGAAATGCTAATATTCTTATTGAGCGTATTACGTGCAGTAAAGATAGATAAATAATATATAGGATTAATTTTGAAAGTAATCGTAACCGGCGGCGCAGGCTTTATAGGCTCTGCAGTCATTCGACAATATATAGAAAACACCAATCACGAAGTGATTAACTTAGACTCCTTAACCTATGCAGGTAATTTAGAATCGTTAGAAAGTGTATCCAATAGCCCCAGGTACCATTTCGAACAGGTCGATATTCGCGATATTAATGAAGTGGAACGGGTATTTAAACAATATCAGCCCGATGCCATTATGCACCTTGCCGCCGAGTCGCACGTTGATCGCTCAATAGACGGCCCCGCAGACTTTATTTTAACCA
>JALTJN010000379.1 GCA_027076405.1 Chromatiales bacterium | reverse complement strand
GATTGTGCAAGCCGATAATGTCACCAGGATACGCCTCTTCAACACTTTCACGATCACGCGCCATAAAGGTAATAGCGTTTGCAACTTTGACATCTTTATTGATCCGCACATGTTTCATTTTCATACCTTGTTCATAGGTACCGGAACACACTCGCATAAAAGCAACCCGATCACGATGTGATGGATCCATATTGGCCTGAATTTTAAAAATAAAACCACTGAATTTATCTTCTTCGGGTTTCACTACACGTTCATGCGTTGCCCGCGCCTGTGGCCCCGGAGCGGCAGAAACAAAATAATCCAGTAATTCTTCAATACCAAAGTTATTAGTTGCTGAACCAAAAAATACGGGGGTAAGTTTTCCTGCTAAAAATGCTTGCTGATCAAATTCATGACTTGCCCCTTTAACCAGTTCAATTTCATCGCGTAATTCAGCAACAACACTTTCACCCAATGCATCATTCAGTTTTGGATTATCAAGCCCTTGAATGACTTCACCTTGCTGGATCTTACCTCCATGGGTTGCACTAAAGAGATGAACGGAATCATTATATAAATGAAATACGCCCTTAAGTCCTTTACCCATGCCAATTGGCCATGTGATTGGAGCGCATTGAATTTTTAAAATATCTTCAACTTCATCCAGTAATTCAATTGGATCTCGACCTTCACGATCCAGCTTGTTGATAAAAGTAAGAATAGGGGTGTCACGTAAGCGACAAACATCCATTAATTTAATGGTGCGATCTTCCACCCCTTTTGCACAATCAATAACCATTAATGCCGAATCAACTGCGGTCAACGTACGATAGGTATCTTCCGAAAAATCTTCATGTCCGGGCGTATCCAAAAGATTAATAATGCAATCCTTATAGGGAAACTGCATTACAGCAGAGGTGACAGAAATACCCCGCTCTTTTTCCAGCTCCATCCAGTCAGATGTGGCATGGCGATCTGACTTTTTACCTTTAACTGTACCGGAAGCCTGAATGGCACGCCCGTACAATAATAGTTTTTCAGTCAGTGTTGTTTTACCTGCATCCGGGTGGGAAATAATCGCAAACGTTCGACGGCGATTGAGTTCTTCTAAAAATGATGGCATTGAATTAATAACTCTGTAATAAAATAATGGAGATGACTAAATTAAATAATCAAATAATGCATATTTTACATGAAAATATGCTGCAAAAAGCATTATCTTTAGTTTAAACCTTAAAATTTAGTGAAATTATTTTCTCTTTCTTGACGTCGATCAATTTGTTGCCTATATCAATACTATGTGCAGCAATTAAATATTGAAGGAGAATTCTTCATGCATTCAATACAAGTTTTTATTGATGACGATCTCGATTCAAAATCACTCAATGAATTAAAATCACTCATGCTGGCTCTGCCGCATGTGACCAATGTCGAAATGAATATTGCTCGACCTCATGATATGCTTGTCGAATATGAAGAGCACTATAATATTCCCATGTTAGTCATGGATAAGTTACATCATCGAGGTTTTCATCCTGACATTATTTCTGCTTAATAATTTTAAGCTGTAACTTAAGCAAAGCTTAAATCTAAAGCTAAAATTAAGGCATCTTCACGACCATGATCTGCCGGATAATAATTATTTCTTATTCCTAATTCATTAAAGCCACGTTGATGATAAAGCTGTATAGCGGCTTTATTTGATGTCCTGACTTCAAGATACATCGTTTCGGCATGATCTTCGACAGCATATTGAATCATCTCATTTAACATCTGTTTACCGTACCCTTTACCTTGCTGTTCTTCTACAACAACAATGGTTAATAGATGCGCTTCTCCGGCAGCAACAGACATCACACTGTATGCAACAATTTTTTCATTAACTTCTAAAATACGGCATAGATAACCTATATTTAAACAGTCATGAAAAATACCCCTGGTCCAGGGAAAAGGATAAACGGATTCTTCAATCCGAATAACTTCATCAAGATCATCTTCCGTCATTAAACGAAACCGGGGTTCTGTTAACTTAAGGCTGGAATCATTAATCACGGCACTCATGCGCTTAACTCTTTCATAACAAGTTGTAAATCTTGCCAAGCTTTACGTTTTTCGTTTGGAGCAGCTAAAAGATAGGTTGGATGATACGAAACAATAACAGGACTTTTTACCTCATCAATATAATGTAACTGCCCCCGTAACCGGCTCATTGTCGATTTACTTTTAAGTAAACGTTGTGCAGCAGCATTGCCTAATGCAAGTATTACTTTTGGTTTCACCAGAGATATTTGACGTAGTAAATAAGGAGCACATAAATCTACCTGTTCATCCGATACATTACTGTTTTCCGGCAAATGACATTTAATCGTGTTTGAAATATACACTTCATTTCTTTGCAAGCCCATCGCTCTTAACATTGACGTTAACAATTTATCAGATTGAGGATTATTCTCCTCAGAAAAAATCATCAATGATGCAGCTTGATTACCTGTACCAAAATTAGTTTGTGTTCGTGTTTGCGATAATTCACATAACTGACACCCGGAGACCTGTAACTCTAAAGCTTGCCAATCCAGTTCAGCGACATTTATTGCTTGATTCGTAGCAACCTTTTTTTCATCAACAACTAGCGTAACTTCAACTAATTCTACTGCAGGAGAGATGCTTTCCTTGTGAAGAGTATTTCCGGAAACAGTATTTTCAGACATCACCGTTGCTTCGGTAAGAGAAGGTGTTTTCTCTACCCAAACATCTATACCCATTTCTTTGAGATATGCTTTTTTATCAGACATGATCATAACCTGATAAAAATAAAATCTGACTTGTCTTTCGTTTTGCCAAGAACAAATCAGATTCTATATTTCGTACAAAATTAAACATCACCTGCTTGTGGATGCTCACGATCTACCGGTTCAAGAATTTTATTATACGCATTGATATATGATTTGGCAGAAGCAATGACAATATCTGTATCAGCACCTTGCCCGTTCACTATACGTCCTCCCTTCTCAAGCCGGACAGTAACGTCCCCCTGTGCATCGGTACCACTGGTAATATTATTAACAGAATACAATTGCAACTCTGTTCCACTGTTAACAATTTTTTCAATTGCCTTAAAGGTAGCATCAACCGGCCCGCCTCCTTCAGCTTCAGCAACTTTTTCATTACCATCGATATTTAAAGTTATCGATGCCGTTGGTATTTCACCTGTTTCACTACAAACTTTTAATGCTACCAAACGACAACGTTCATTTTCTGCCGCCATACTGGTTTCAGTGACTAATGCCTGCAAATCTTCATCAAAAATTTCATGTTTTTTATCCGCTAAATCTTTAAACCGTGAAAAAGCATCATTCAATTCATCTTCAGACTTAAACTCAACACCTAATTCCTGCAAGCGGGTACGGAAGGCATTACGTCCGGAATGCTTGCCTAATACCATTCGGTTTGCTGACCAGCCTACATCTTCAGCACGCATAATTTCATAGGTTTCACGATTTTTCAAAACACCATCCTGATGAATACCCGACTCATGCGCAAAAGCATTTGCACCAACAATCGCTTTATTCGGCTGCACTGCAAATCCGGTAATACCAGAAACTAAACGTGAAGTTGGTACAATTTGTGTTGTATCAATATGCTCAATCGAACAAGGGAAAATATCCTGACGTGTTTTAACCGCCATCACGATTTCTTCTAATGACGCATTCCCAGCACGCTCACCTAAACCATTAATGGTACATTCGACCTGACGGGCACCGTTCATCACAGCAGATAAAGAATTCGCCACTGCCAAACCTAAATCATTATGACAATGTACCGAGAAAATGGCCTTATCCGAATTTGGTATGTCTTCTCTTAAGGTTTTAATTAAACCACCAAACTGTTCCGGGACATTATAACCAACGGTATCCGGAATATTTAATGTGGTAGCTCCGGCATCAATCACTGCTTCTAGTATACGGCACAAAAATTCAGGCTCTGAGCGACCTGCATCTTCCGGTGAAAACTCGACATCATCGGTAAACTGACGGGCACGTTTTACAGCGCGTACTGCCTGCTCAATGACTTGTTCAGGCTGCATACGTAATTTCATTTGCATATGAATGGGCGAAGTTGCAATGAAAGTATGAATTCGACCGCTATTGGCATCTTTCAAAGCTTCACCTGCGCGATCAATATCTTTATCTAATGCTCGGGCTAAACCACAAATGGTACTGTCTTTTATTGTTTTCGCGACGGCTTGTACCCCTTCAAAATCACCTTGACTGGCAATCGGGAAACCCGCCTCAATCACATCAACATGCATTTTTTCAAGCATTTTAGCGATGCGGACTTTTTCTTCTTTAGTCATCGACGCACCGGGGCTTTGCTCTCCGTCACGCAATGTCGTATCAAAAATGATTAATTTGTCTTGCTTATTATTGGACATCTTTCTTCTCCATTCTGAGCCCAATTATGCCATGGACTACAGATAAATCTAACAGGGTTTTCTTAAATTATTCAGCTAGTTACAAGGTAGGCGCCCTAGCTATGCGCGCTCTGTTATATATGCCCTAAGGCAGGAGACGTAATAGGAGAAAATTGGAAAATAAATATTCAGACACAGAAAACCTCACGCTATGACGGGCATAGGTGCTATTCATGGCATTTCTGTTAGTTGAAGCGTTCATAGGCATAATATAGCGTGAGTTTTCGATTTTGCCAAGTTCTTTAAGCAAACATGATGGCTTTTGCAAACTAATCCGATTTATTTTGTTTAAGTAGTGCGCGCTCTGCCCGACGGCGACGTAATTGAATTAATGTAAGAACGGGCCCTGAAAAAGAATAGATAAAAAATATCGCAAATAAGACCAGTGCAGGTTCTGCTGATACTAAAACCAAAACAAAAACAAACATCAAAATAGTGACAAAAGGGACCTTACTGCGCCAGTTCACACCTTTAAAACTGTGGTAACGAACATTACTTACCATGAGAATCCCTGCCAACAAAGTCGTAATTAATGCGATAATTTGTAATGTTGGTTCAGAAAGGTATTCTCTCAGAGTCTCGCCATTCCAAATTAAGCCGGCAACAACCGCTGCTGCAGATGGACTCGCTAACCCCTGAAAATAACGTTTGTCGCTATGAGTCGCTTGTGTATTAAAGCGTGCCAGACGTAATGCAGCACAAGCCACATAAATAAATGACACTAGCCAGCCCATTTTACCGAAACTTGATAAGGCCCATAAATAAACGATTAATGCCGGCGCTAAACCAAAAGACACCATATCAGCCAGACTATCGAACTCTGCACCAAAATCACTCTCGGTATTCGTTAAGCGAGCCACCCGGCCATCGATACCATCAAGTAACATTGCAATAAAAATCGCAATAGCAGCAATTTCAAACTTACCGTTAATTGAGGAAACAATGGCATAAAAACCGCAAAACAGGGCTGCTGTGGTAAACGAATTAGGTAATAAATAAATACCGCGGTGAGGCTTTTTATCTGTCGTATTTGTCATAGTCAGGTCTAGTCTGTGTTAATTCGAGAAGTGAAACAAAGGATACAACAATAATACACCTTTATCATAATATATTAAGAGTGATGCTTTAACGAAGCCAGACGGGTCATCCCTGCTTCAACATGATCACCAACATTGACCTTTATATTGCTATCAACAGGAACATAAATATCAACATTTGCACCAAAGGGAATGATGCCACAACGATGCCCCTGTCCAATACGTTGACCGATAACCGCATCACAACTCAACTGCTTAAAGTATCGTCCCGGTCGTAAAACGATCATAATATCATCATCTTCATCAGTTTTTATTTGAATTGCATGAGCCAGAGACCGATCATCATCAGCATCTTCAGGATCCAGCCATTGCTGAATAATTTTTCCTTCCGTCACACTACGAATAGAGAAAATATCAGACAGTGACATTGAGATTCGGAATAAAAAAGCATCCCGCCCTAAAAAAGGATCAGGATGAGTTTCAGCCAAGATAACAACCCCATTCACAGGACTGACTAAACCTAAAGGATCTGAGGGTAAAGGACGATGTGGATCGCGATAAAACCAGAGCAAAACAATCGGCACACACCATAATACCGCAGCATAAACACTCACATAATGTTGCAACGCAGCAACAATAAAGCTGGAGAAAATAATAATACTCCAGCCTTCTTTTGCAATAATCGGATGTCTTGAAACGGCCATTTTATTTTACATTTTTTTTATTTTATTAATCTTTAAATCCGGCGACGGATATTTATTTTCTCTTTTCAAAACAAAAAAAGCCGAGCGAAGCTCGGCTTTAATTTTACTAACTAACAGTGATCACAGGCACTGAGAGACTTGAGGTCAAGGCAAAATGATTACGAAAAAGCGGACTAGCCCATGGATGGGCGTAGTTAGAGCAACGCAGGAGCAGTTGCCAAGTGCACAATAAGTGCATGAGCATTTTGAGTAATCGTTTTCGTAGTGCCCCACATTCAGTTTTCATATAGAGGGTAAACGCCGACATCATGTTTCTCAGTGCTTGTGATTAGTTCTTGTCTTTATCTACAAGAGCATTTGCTGTAATCCACGGCATCATACTACGTAATTTAGCACCCGTCTGTTCAATAGGATGTGCTGCATTATTACGACGACGTGCTGTCATTTCAGGATAATTACTCATACCTTCTAAAATGAATTTCTTCGCATATTCACCATTTTGAATGTTGGTTAAGCATTCTTTCATTGCTTTACGACTTTCAGCATTGATCACTTTTTCACCAGTAACATACTCACCATACTCTGCATTATTAGAGATTGAGTAATTCATGTTAGCGATGCCGCCTTCATACATTAAATCAACGATAAGCTTTAACTCATGTAAACATTCGAAGTAAGCCATTTCCGGTGCGTAACCTGCTTCAGTTAAAGTTTCGAAACCTGCTTTAACCAGCTCAACTGCACCACCACAAAGAACTGCTTGCTCACCAAATAAATCTGTTTCAGTTTCATCTTTAAAGGTAGTTTCGATAATACCGGTACGACCACCGCCCACACCGGAGGCATAAGAAAGCGCTACGTCTTTCGCTTTACCTGATGCGTCCTGGAAGATTGCGATTAAGTCAGGAATACCGCCGCCTTTAACAAACTCACTACGTACAGTATGACCCGGTGCTTTTGGTGCAATCATAATAACGTCCAAGTCTGCACGAGGCACAACCTGATTGTAGTGAATAGCAAAACCGTGTGCGAAAGCGAGTGTTGCACCTTTCTTAATGTTTGGTTCAATTTCTTCTTTATATAATACTGACTGGAACTCATCCGGCGTCAGAATCATAACCAAGTCAGCATCTTTAACCGCTGCTGCTGTATTCTTTACTGTTAAACCGGCCTGCTCAGCTTTCGCTGCAGATGCTGAACCTTCACGTAATGCAACCGTGACATTTACACCTGAATCTTTCAGGTTATTTGCATGTGCATGCCCTTGAGAACCATAACCTACGATAGTTACGTTCATGCCTTTGATAATTGAAAGGTCACAATCTTTATCATAAAAAATATTCATAATGTCTTTCCTGTCTTAAATTTTAAATCTTAAAATTAGTGTTTATTCATTTTTGCCGATGCTGTTAACCATTCAGACTCGTAAACAAGTTTCACCCCGGGTAATACCTGTTGCACCCGAACGTACAGTTTCTAAAATATCATTTTTATCCATAGCCTTAATAAAACCATCAAGCTTACTTCTTTCACCCGTTAATTCGATGATATATGTCGTATCGGTCACATCCAGAATACGGCCATGAAAAATATCTGCCTGACGTTTTACTTCTTCACGTTTTTCACTGGTGTCTGCCTGTACTTTAATCAACATCAGTTCACGTTCAATGTGTTCACCATTTGCAGTAATATCAATCAACTTGACCACATCAATGAGTTTATCGAGCTGCTTATTAATTTGCTCAATAATTTCATTCGAACCTGATGTCACAATTGTCATACGCGATAAAGTTTCATCTTCAGTTGGCGCAACAGTGAGTGACTCAATGTTATAACCACGAGCAGAAAACAAACCTGCTACACGAGATAGCGCACCTGACTCATTCTCCATTAATAATGAAATAATATGTTGCATTTTAAGCTAACTCTCTTTCGTGCATTTCATGATGGCCTTTACCTGCGGCGATCATAGGATAAACATTTTCTTTCTGGTCAGTGATGAAATCCATAAAGACTAAACGATCTTTCATTGCGAAAGCTTCTTTTAAAGCCCCCTCAACGTCTTCCGGTTTTTCAATCAACATACCAACATGGCCATAGGCTTCTGCCAGTTTCATAAAATCAGGCAAGGCTTCTACATAAGATTGTGAGTAACGACTCTCATAAAAGAATTCCTGCCACTGACGAACCATCCCCATATAACGGTTATTTAAATTAACCACTTTTATTGGGGTACCGTATTGAAATGCGGTTGATAATTCCTGAATACACATTTGAATACTGGCTTCACCGGTTACACAAGCAACAGTTGCATCAGGGTTACCGAGTTGGGTACCAATAGCAGCAGGTAAACCAAAGCCCATAGTCCCTAAGCCGCCTGAATTAATCCAGCGACGTGGCTCATCAAACTTATAAAATTGCGCAGCAAACATTTGGTGCTGACCAACGTCGGAGGTAACAAATGCTTCACCCTTAGTTACCTCATATAATTTTTCTAAAACAAACTGGGGTTTGATTAAAGCGCTATTACGATCATAGCGATAACAGTCTTTATCAGCCCATTCTTTAATCTGTTTCCACCAGCCTTTTAAGACTTTCTCGTCAGGCGAACGTTTGCTTGCAGTCACGGCATTGCTCAGCTCAACCAAGACTTTTTTAACATCACCATTGAGAGGAATATCAACATGAACATTTTTTGAAATTGATGATGGATCAATATCAATATGAATGATTTTTGCGTTAGGACAAAATTTTTCCAAATCACCGGTAACACGATCATCAAACCGTGCTCCCACCGCTAATAATACATCACAATCATGCATTGCCATATTGGCTTCATACGTACCGTGCATACCCAACATACCAACATTTAATGGATCAGGCTCAGGATAAGCGCCCAATCCCATTAAGGTTTGAGTAATCGGATAACCTAGCTGACGCACAAATGTACGTAACTCGGCAGAAGCATTACTCAGAACAGCGCCACCACCTGAATAAATAATCGGGCGTTTTGCAGATAATAATGCGTCAACCGCAGCTTCAACTTGTGTTGTTTCTACTTCAATCACCGGTTTATAAGAACGCAATTCGATTGATGCAGGATATTCATATGGAACTTTAATATTCGGATCCGTAATATCTTTTGGAATATCAACGACAACAGGCCCAGGTCGACCGGTTGTCGCAACATAGAATGCTTTCTTTAACGTCATGGCTAAATCTTTAACATCTTTAACCAGAAAATTATGTTTCACGCACGGGCGCGTGATTCCCACAGAATCAACTTCCTGGAAAGCATCACTACCAATAAATGCACTGGTGACCTGCCCGGTGATAACAACTAAAGGGATTGAATCTAAAAATGCCGTTGCGATACCAGTGACAGCATTGGTTGCACCCGGACCAGATGTCACTAGTACGACACCCGGTTTACCTGTTGAACGTGCATAACCATCAGCCGCATGGGTAGCACCCTGCTCATGCCGAACCAATATATGTTTTACTGCATCCTGTCGAAATAAAGCATCATAAATATGTAAAACAGCTCCACCAGGGTAGCCAAATACATATTCAACACCTTCATCTTTCAGAAATTGAGTAACAATGTTGTCACCGCTAAGTTCCACGATTTTAAACTCCAATCTTTCAAATACATATAGACAAAAACGCCCGTCATCACGGGCTGTGTTACCTTAAAAACTCGAGGAAACACGAAACGCCGTATTATACGCAGCCTCGAAGCATATTTGCACCATATTAGCCTTCTTTTATGCCAATTTTCCTTAAATTTCACAGGGTTAAGTAAAATAGCCTAAAGTATTAAGAAGGCAAATTCATAAAAATTCCGCATCATAATCTATGCTAACCGCTCAAATAAGAAAAATTTGCTAATTTACAAGTCTCCAACTCCTTGCGATACTTGGAGAAATGTGACATAACATATTGATAATTAACAATCTATACGGGATAGCGTTATGAAAGTGCTACTTTTAACAGTGATGATGATTTTTGCTACTTCAGCTTCTGCCGGGCTCTATAAATGGGTCGATAATGAAGGAAATGTACACTATTCACAAAAACGACCCAGAGATAAACAATATAAACGTTTAAAAGCACCCGCTCCTACACCTCAAAATACGAAACTACTCTACTCAACCGATGATATAAACAATAAACAAGATGTCACAGAAAGTGAAATGAAGAAAAATGAAGAATTACGTGAACTTAATTGCACAAGAGCTAAAAAACGCCTCAGCATATATCAAGTTTATAGTCGAATTCGTGATAAGGATGGCACTATCAGGAATGTTAGCGATGAAGAACGAAGCAGGGAAATCAAAAAGGCACAAGAAGCAATTAGTGATTTCTGCCATTAAAAATAACATACATGTATGAAACTCAAATACGCTATTTTTATCAGTATTGTTGGGCTAATTACTCTCTATATTTATCAGGATGATGCTCTCCGTACCAGACTAATGGGAAAAATCCATCAGGTAATTCCGGAAATTAATCAATCAACCTTATATCAATGGCAAAATAGTAAAGGTGAATGGCAAGTCACCGATCAACCGCCAAAAAAAGGTGTTGTTTTCACAACCATAACAAGCCAAGACCAAATCAATGTAATGCCAAGCCCCACCAGACAGAAAAAGTAATTCGTCATTTATCACTGTACCCACAGGGTGCATCCAGATAAAATCTGTTTAATTTTCCAGCTAATGAGAACTTATACAACATGCGTGTTTCCAAACTTTTACTTGCGACCTTAAAAGAATCCCCTTCTGATGCTGAAGTTATCAGCCATAAACTGATGCTGCGAGCAGGGTTAGTACGTAAGCTGGCTTCAGGACTTTATACCTGGTTACCCATGGGGTTACGTGTGCTGCGTAAAGTAGAAAATATTATTCGTGAAGAACTCAATAATGCAGGCTCACAAGAAGTTCTCATGCCAGCGACGCAACCATCAGAACTATGGAAAGAGTCCGGACGCTGGGAACAATATGGCCCCGAATTATTACGCATGAAAGATCGGCATGGCAGAGAATTTTGCTTCGGCCCGACACATGAAGAAGTCATAACCGATATGGTGCGTAATGAACTACGTAGTTATAAGCAGTTGCCTGCTAATTTTTACCAGATCCAAACAAAATTTCGGGATGAAATTCGTCCTCGTTTTGGCATTATGCGCTCTCGTGAATTTCTAATGAAGGACGCGTACTCTTTTCATATTGATGAAGACTCGCTCAATGAAACCTATAAAGAAATGCATGCAACCTACTGTAAAATTTTTGATCGAATCGGTTTAGATTATCGTCCTGTTCAGGCCGATACCGGCTCAATTGGTGGTAGTGCTTCACATGAATTCCATGTTTTAGCCGAATCCGGTGAAGATGATATTGCCTTCAGTAGCGAAAGTGATTATGCCGCTAATATTGAATTTGCAGAAGCAATTGCCCCCTCTACAGAACGAGCTGCTGCCAAGCAGGAAATGGAATTAGTTGACACTCCCAATGCAAAAACCATTAGTGATTTAGTTGAGCAGTTTAAAATAGACATTAAACAAACGGTAAAAACATTAATTGTGCGTGCTGCTGAAGGCAGTGAACACTCTCTGGTTGCATTATTAGTACGTGGTGATCATGAGCTTAACGAGATCAAAGCAGAAAAAATAGCGGGGATTGCCTCTCCTCTTTGCTTTGCAACGGATGAAGAAATTCGTGATGCCATTGGTGCAGGTCCGGGTTCACTCGGGCCGGTTAATCTAAAAATCCCGTACTTTGTTGATCGTAGTGTTGCTGTCATGAGCGATTTTTCTGCCGGCGCAAATATTGACGGCAAACATTACTTTGGCATCAACTGGGAAAGAGATTGTCCATTGGGTGATATTGCTGATATTCGAAATGTTATTGAAGGAGACCCAAGCCCTGATGGCAAAGGAACATTGTCGATTAAACGTGGTATTGAAGTTGGACATATCTTCCAGCTAGGTAAAAAATACAGTGAAGCCCTAAAAGCTACCGTTCTGGATGATAAAGGTAAAGCAACAGTTATGACGATGGGCTGTTACGGCATTGGCGTATCCCGTGTTGTCGCTTCTGCCATTGAACAAAACCATGATGATAAAGGAATTATCTGGCCCGAGGCGATTGCTCCGTTTCAAGTTGTTATTACCCCAATGAACATGCATAAATCCGATACGTTAAAACCGATAGCAGAAAAACTGTATCTTGACTTTAAAGCCGCAGGCATCGATGTTCTCTTTGATGACAGAAAAGAACGCGCTGGAATTATGTTTGCAGATATGGAACTCATAGGTATTCCTCACCGGGTAGTGCTTGGCGATCGGGGATTGGAAAAAGGCATGGTTGAATATAAAGGCCGCCGTGAAAAAGAAAATACAGATGTTGCTTTAGACGAAATCGTTAACTATATAAAAGAAAAACTTAGTTAGATACAGCACATGCTATATCAATATAAAATATATTCGTTTGTCGTCTGTTTACTGTTGGCCGCACCCTATTCTATTGCTGATGAGATAACAGCCGAAAATAAATCATCTGCAAATGAGGAATTGCGTTTATTACTGCAACAAGCAGTAAAAGATAGTGAAAGCTTTGAAGACAGATTTGATGCTGAAGTCTGGCTAATTGATATGTCAAATCGTTTGAAAGATAAAATCAAACAACCCGAAAAACGTCTGGATTTATTGCGTCAAATTCACCATGAAGCCACTCGAGCCAAGTTGCCACCGGAGCTGGTTCTTGCTGTCATTGATGTTGAAAGTAATTTTGATCGTTTTGCTATCTCCAAAGCCGGCGCACAGGGTCTAATGCAGGTAATGCCATTTTGGCTGAAGGAAATTGGCAAGCCTCGCGATAGCTTATTTAATGTACGAACGAATCTTCGTATGGGTTCAACTATTCTGAAATTTTATCTAAAAAAAGAAAAAGGTGATCTCACTCGTGCGCTAGCCCGATACAACGGAAGTCTGGGAAAATACAAATATCCGAATAAAGTGCTAAAGCTTTTAAGCAAACGCTGGTATAAGCAGTAATTTTTATAAACCAATATCAATCTTAAGCTCAGCTCAAGTCCTAAAATATATTACAACTCAACCACTGCTTTCTGGCCTGCACGTAACACTTTATCTTTAGAATCGAAAATAACATCAACGGCATATTTTCCTGCTTTTAATTTATCCTGCTCCAATTCAATATTGATTATTTTTCCCTGATAACTGTTTCCTGCAACCTTGACCGCCCCCCCTTGATTAACCATAAGATTATTTATGATATTTATTGATGTGTAAAATCGTGACAGCATTCGCTTTGCCTCTGCCACAACAACCAAAATAGGCGGTTTCATTTGCGATGCAACAACTTGTCCTTTAACCGCTAAAGTTTTTATAACAACCGCATTAAAGGGCGCCCGAATAGCACTGTACTCCAGATTTAATTTTGCTTTTGTTAATGCAGCTTGCGCCTGAAAATATTTTGACTGAGCCGCTGTTAAATTATTCTTAGCCACCTGCAGATCACGATCAGACAGCATTGACCTGTCATACATATCAGCTTGTCGATCAAGTTCACGTTTAGCTTCCTGAGTTTGTTGTTCTGTATTTTTTAAATTTGCTTTTGCAAACTTTAAATCTGCTTTAAAAGCACGTGGATCAAGCTGAACTAATATGTCACCCTTGGCAACAATACTTCCAGCTTTTGCATAAACTTTTTGTACTACACCATTTACTGTTGTCGACAATTCAACACGTCGGGACCAGTCTAAAGTCGCCTCAAATTCTTCTGCACTGGCAGTAGAACTCATAAATAATAATATTGCCATGAGGCATACATTTAAAAATCTGGACATATAGTTTGATGTCATAACATTATCTCGTTATTTATTCGTTGATAATTTATTTAATTTTAATAAGCTGCCACTTAACGCATCAAGTTGCGCCCACGACAAAGCAATATCAAAAGTTGTTTTTACAACCTTCCGTTCCGCTTCTGAAAAATGTACCATCGAATAACCTAAATCCGATTTTACTTCTAATTCATAAAGCGCCCGATTTTGATCTAGTGACAGTTCAGTAAAATCCATGTTTGCAACAACTTCATCATATTTTATTTTTAGTGTTTCAAGCCCCAAATACAACTCAAGAACTTGTTGCTGAACCGCTAACTCCTGTTGAGCTAATTGTGCTTCAATTTTATAAACAACCGCTTTTGCTTTTGCAACGGCTGCATCAACCTGATTACCACTCCACAAAGGAACATCTAAAATAATGTTTGCCTGCCAGTCGTTCGCCGTATTGCTTTCTCTAGAGTATTTAAATGCCTGAAAGCCACCGCTAAGTAATGGACTGTCACCTACCTGAGCATAGTTAATTTCTTTTTTAGCCGCGATGAGTTTTGCTCTTAACGCGATTAATACCGGGTTATTCTCTTTTACTTTTTTTTGTATGGCATCAATTTCAGGAAGCTTACGCGATGTCACATCCAACTCTGGCCTTGCAACGGTTGCAGGCAAGCTGTTTGGTTTATTTAAAGCTTGCGCCAATAATGCGCGAGTTACCCTTTGCTGGTTTTGGCTTTGTGTACGCAGATGACGAATACGCTGATAGGCTGCATTTTTTTCTGCTACTTCCAGCTCTGTTCGCTGCCCTAACTTTGCTCTTATTTGCGTCCGGTCAAATTCAATATAAGCAACAGCCATTTCTTCGTTATAACGATAAAATTGTAAATCAGCCAACACAACATCAAAATAACGTTTCATCACATTAAGATATTGACGCTGACGCGCATAATTATATTGAAACTGCTGACTAAGCACTTCTTGAGATGCCGCGCCAACCTGTGCAGCGCTACGACCAAAATCATATAATGTTTTATTTACATCAAGCACTAACCGTTGTTCTTCGGTTGACTGGTTCATTGCGATTGCAGAAGGTCGAATCCATCTGGATTCTGCTCTTAAATTCACGGTCAAATCATTTAAAGACTGTTTTTCCTGTAAATCAGAACGTGCACTTCTCAAATCTGCTTCAATATAACGTAAATCAGGATGTTGCTGATCGATTAAACTTAAAGCCAGATCAAGCGTCAGCGGTTCAGGCAATATGTCCGCTTTTACTTTTGAATCTTCTGCTGAAACAGAGGTAAAAGCTAACAGCAACAATGTTATTGCTGTGAAAATTGAGGAAATATTTAACTGCATTATTTGTTTTTCTTTTCAGCACGCTTTTGTCTTTTATATTTGCTAAATCGTATTCTTTTCTTATAAATACCATTAGCAATGTATTCACCTAACCACATAAATTCATCAACACCTGATGTTTTTCCGGTATGTCGATAGATCATTTTCCCATCAAGATTATAATATGCGATAACAGGTGTTGCTCTTATTCTGTTTTTCTTGGCAAAATCCTTTTGTTTTACGGTTTGTCCTTTCAGGTTAACCATTTCAACATCGCCTTCAATATCAATAACAAAATTCAAAAAATGTTTTCTGTAAAAATCCTGAACTTTTGGCTGATTTAAAACATTTTTTTTCATGTAATGACAAAAAGGGCATTCATCCATTTCAAAAAAAATTAATATTCCCTTTTTCCCGCTCTCTTTTGCTTTTTGTAATTCTTCAGGTAAATCTCCCCATGTTTCATTAAAAAAATATTTATAAGGATCTCGTACATTAACATTTGCAGCCATGCTCATCGAAATAAAAGAAATGAGCAAAACAAAAATTGTGGTAATCTGTAATGGATGTTTCATAATTAAAAAATGCTTACAATTAAATAAAGGTGATAGAAATATAGCAAAATTTTACTCTTTCCGCAGGTAAGATTCCTGAGTAAGTAAGTTTAAATAATAAATAACCGTATTTACTCCTCAGATATTTGTAAATAATGAGTGATTTCTGCTCCTAACAGTACAATCAACCAAATCAGATAAATCCAGATGAGCATTAAAGGAATGGATGCCAGAGCACCATATAAAATTTCATATAAGGGAAAATAGCTAACATATAATGCAAAAGCATTTTTAGCGAGTTCAAACAAAATAACGGCCACCGTGGCACCAACAAAAGCGTGTTTCCATTTAATCTCACAATCAGGTACTAGTTTATACAACATTGTGAAAGCTATCCATAACACAACAATAGCAAGCCAGAAAAAAGACCCACTATCGAAGACAACACCCGATAACTTTGTAATTAAAGGTAAAGAAGCAAAATATGTGCTGATAAAAATACTAAAAGAAATTGCAAGAGGTCCAAAAACTAATAACACCAGATAGACAAAAATCCTCCGAAATAAATATCGCGGTTTATGTATATTCCAGATACTGTTCAGTGCTTTATCAATGGTATAAATCATTGCCACAACAGATAGCAGTAACATGAATAAACTAAAATAATTCAAACTGCTGGCCTGAGCAGCACTATCGAGTAAATAGCTTTTCGCCTGCTCTGCTGTGGTTGGTGAAAGACTTTTAAAGATAAATTCCTGAACTTTAAATTGCCAGGCGGTATCTACAAATACAGTGGTAAAAATTTTATAAACCAGGACAGATAAGGGAATAAGCGACAGCAAGGTGGCATACGCTAATGCGGCGGCTATCTGCGGGCATCGGTCATTGATACACCGAGTAAATATACTTTTAACAATAGACTTTGAAATCATTCCGGCACTCTTTCTCGTTCGCCAAAATTTAAAACCAGCTCTGTAGAAATAAAAAGGGCTCCTAAAAGGAGCCCATAAAATCGAACTTATTTATAATTATTATTGTGCTAAATAAGCCTTATCCGATTCTTCTGTAATACCAATTGACCAGCTACCACGTGTTTTAGCATGGTTAATTGCAGCAGCAGTATCTGCATCACTTGGATCTGAATCAATATCTAAAACCTGACCAGGATAAATTAAATCTGCATCCTTAATTTTATCGCTGTTCGCTTTATAAATTAATGGCCATTTATATGGATTTCCATAAGACGAACTTGAAATACCCCAAAGGTGATCGCCACGATTAACTTCATATGAAGTAGTCGTAGACCCCGAATCCATAGATTCAGTAGTAGGAGCAGCAACTTCTGGTGCTGTTGTAGGCTCAGGTGCTGCAGCTGGTTCTTCAGCTTTTTCAGCTGGACCTGCACAACCCACTGCTAGAGTAAATGTTCCCAATAACCCTATCAGTTTTAATGTTTTATTCAATTTCATTATTTTAAACTCCAGAAGAATTAATTTTCTTTAATATTCAACACTTTATACATCAATAAAGTGCTATTTAATGTAGTTATAACGCAAATTAGCACTGGCTTACCTCTACGTCAAGAAACTACTCACAAGTTTGTGATTTAGTTGTACTTTTCAATTCCTTAGCGGTTTACTCAGTCTTATTACTGGTTGCTAGCTGCCTGGCTTTTAATGCCAAATGTTTAGACTCTAATGCTAATAATCGGGCTTTTTCATACTCTCCTGCATCAAGTTCACGGATTGCTGAGCGAAGACGTTGAACTGCTTCAGATAAAACATGACTGGCAAATTTCTCTGCATCTGCATCTTTTGCTGCCTGTATCGACTGACGGGCATTACTCATTTCCTGAACCGGTGCCGTTGTCGCACAGGCATTCAGCAATAAAGCTGTCAAAAGAACAAATACGCGATAAAATAAACGTCTATGTAAGCGTGAAAATGACATCGAATCAGGTAACTTTTCCGTTTAATTAGTTTAAGATAAGTCTGTCGATTTATTAAAAAAATAAATACTGACAAAAACAAAGCTAACACCCGCTTATAATACTGTCAAGAAAGGTTATTTTAAGCAATATTTCATCTTCATTATACTGAGTATATAAATTTATGAGTACAAAAATCTATCATAACCCGCGTTGTTCGAAATCACGCCAAACTCTCGAATTACTTAATAATAAAGGTATAGAAACCGAAGTTGTTGAATATTTACAAACGCCCCCTGATGCAAACACTCTCGAAAAAATTCTCAAAGGCCTGAAAATGGAACCAAGAGATCTTATGCGTAAAGGGCAAGATGAATATAAAGCATTAGGTCTGGACAATGAAAACTTATCTCGTGATGAATTAATTAAAGCGATGATTGAAAACCCCATATTAATCGAACGTCCTATTGTTATAACCGATAAAGGTATTGCGATTGGTCGTCCCATCGAAAACGTCGAGAAAATATTAAGCTAATGTCTGACATTCTTGTACTCTACTATAGTCGCCATGGCGCAACAGCAAACATGGCACAGCAAATTGCACTCGGGATAGAAGAAGGCGGTTGTAGCGCACGTCTACGCACCGTGCCAAATATCTCCACGGTAACCGAAGCGACGGAAGGTGATATTCCCGAGACAGGCGCCCCCTATGTTACGCTTGATGATATGCAACAGTGCATCGCATTAGCAGTTGGTAGCCCGACACGTTTTGGGAATATGGCTGCAGAACTAAAATACTTTTTTGATAGCACCAGCCCGTTATGGTTATCCGGTGAAATGGTCAATAAACCGGCAGCTGTATTTACCTCAACCTCAAGTTTACATGGCGGACAGGAAAGCACGTTACTATCAATGATGTTACCGTTAATGCATCATGGTATGCAGCTAATTGGCATTCCATATACTGAAACAACACTATTAAAAACTCAAACAGGTGGCACACCATATGGTGCAAGCCATACTTCAGGTGTTGATGGTCAATTACCACTCAGTGATGATGAAAAAGTACTCTGTAAAGCGCTAGGTAAACGACTCGCACTGACTGCTTTAGCCCAATCAAACGCCAACTTAATCAGAACAATATAAAACTTTCTTTATGCTACTTAACTTTTCACCAAAATCAATGTCCCCTAAACGATCGCTTTATATAACATTAAGTGGTTATTTTGCACTTTTGTTACTACTCATCCTGTGGCATGGATTTATCTATCCAGCCGATAAACAACCGTGGTTAATACTGGCTTTTATTATTGCTCCATTATTATTTCCGCTAAAAGGTTTGTTAAATGAAAAACCATACACATATGCGTGGACCAGCTTTGTGATTTTGCTTTATTTTATGCACGGTGTTGTGGAAACCTGGGCAAACGAAGAACAACGTCTCTATGCCGTTATCGAGGTTTATCTCAGTGTGCAAATTTATATTGGCGCAATTTATTATGCCCGCTTGCAAGGACGAGCATTAAAAAAAGAGCAGAAAGAAAGGAATTGATAGTTCTTTATTAAACCAGTAGCCTTATAGGTGATTTTTAATAAAAGGGATTGTTAACTTCCTTTTTTCAACCATCGATGCTTTATCCAGTTTTTTAATTAAAGCATACAAACTGTTCATATCACGCGGACTGTGTTTCAACAAATACATCACAACATCATCAGCTAAATCCAGACCACGATTTTTTGCACGTTGCTGTAACGCTATTTTTTTTTCGGTATCCGTCAGCGGATTAAGTTGAAAAATAGGCCCCCAGGATAATCTGGATTTTAAATCTGCGAGTTTTATATTTAATGCTGCAAGCGGAACGGCTGAAGATACCAGCATGCTTCCCCCTTTTTCCCTCACCCGATTATACAAATTAAAGAGCGCAAGTTCCCAGGCCTCATCTCCCATCACCGTTTGAATATCATCTAACGCAATTAAGAACATATCTTCCAGACCTTCAAACATTTCAGGCATTAAACCCGCTTCACTTAAAGGTAAATAAGCTACCGGTAACTTGTTTTTCCCCGTATTAAGACACGCAGCTTGAAGTAAATGGCTTTTTCCTGTGCCGGAGTCTCCAAATAAAAAAACATAAGGTTCTTTTTGTTCTTTTAGATTATGCACGATCTGATCATTAGAGCCTGAAAAATAACTTTCAAACGTTGCATCATCACGAAGCTGTATATTTAAAGTGAGTTGTTGAGCCATAGCGGAGTAGAAAATATTTTTTATTCGTAAAGTTCACTTTGTGTATAACGTTCATGTACATGGCGCAATACAACAGCAATAACAGCAGCAATCGGTAAAGCCAGTAAAACGCCAACAAAGCCAAATAATTGGCCACCGGCTAAAACCGCAAAAATAACAGCAACAGGATGTAAACCGATTTTATCGCCTACTAATAACGGTGTTAATAACATACCTTCAAGCATTTGCCCAACAAGAAAAACAATCGCAACATACAGTAATACGGTTATATCCTGAAATTGCATAAGTGCTGCAATACTCGCAACAACGATACCGACAATAAACCCAAGGTAAGGCACAAAACTCACCAAACCAGACAAACCGCCAATGAGTAAAGCCATATCAAGCCCGACGATCATTAACCCAACGGTGTACACTAGCGATAATACAAACATTACCAGAAGCTGTCCGCGAAAAAAGGCTCCCAGCACTTCATCTGATTCTTTTGTGAGCTTACTGATCACTTTTTCCTTTTTCCGGGGGATCAGCGCATGAATTTTTGCAACCAGAATATCCCAGTCACGTAATAAATAAAAAGTGACCACCAACATTAATAAGAAGTTTGCAACCCAGCCAGCCAGCACTAATCCTGAATGTGAAATAGAAGCAAGTACATTTGCAGCAACACCACCGGCTGTTTTCCAGTAAGCAGATAATGAGTGTTTTAGTGTATTAAAATCAATTGCGCCGATATCAATGCCAAACCGATCATTTAAAACAGGTATTAAATAGTTTTGCGCCCGATCAATATAAAGCGGGAGTTTTTCTGCCAACACCACAATTTGTTTTTCGATTAGCGGTAAAACAATAAGCATTAATAACAAGGCGAAAATGGATAAAACAAAAAAGACAATGCTTACTGCAATTGAACGTGACATTTTCTTTTCTAGCTTATCAACAAGAGGGTCCGCAATATAGGCAAGTATTGCAGCAGAAATAAATGGCATAAGTATAGGTGCCAGTAAATAAATTAAAATTGAAACAATAACAAATACAGCTAACCAAATACCTTTACTTGATTCAATCATATTCACTCAACCTTTATTATTCTCTTTATTTTCCTTTAGTATATTCCAGGCACGTCGTCCCCATTCATTAATGTAGGCGTAACCACTCATTATGGTTGTTGCAACAACCAGCCAGAAAATACTATCAACGATTAATGTATTTAAACTCACAACCTGAGAAAACATAATAATAAGTACAAGTACTATCTGAAAAACAGTGTTGAGTTTACTAATAAATAACGGCTTTAATTTTGCATTACCGATAATTTTTCTATACAACAATGTACCTGTTACAATTATTAAATCTCGGAAAATAACTAATGCTACCAGCCACCACGCTAATAAATGATGCCAGCCTAATAAAAGATAAGCGGTGAGCATCATGAGTTTATCGCCCATAGGATCAAGAATAACGCCTAGCTCTGTTTCCCATTTGTAACGTCTGGCAAGGAATCCGTCTAAACCATCAGAAAGACCACCAATGAGAAACAAAATAAGCGCTATTAAATAATTTTGAGACCACAAAAAATACGCAATCGGCACAACTAAAATGATGCGTAGCAAACTTATAACATTTGGAATGTCTTGTTTATTCACAGTACCAGTTTATATATAAGATCCGTTTTAATCTGTTTTTCTTTTTCTGTATTTGCTTCCTGATTTTTACCCATCATAACAGGTTGACTTATATCTGTGATCAATACATGACCAAGTGAAATAGCCTGAGCCACACCTAAACGTCCATTTCGACTTTTAATTTGGAATATCACATTATCCGGATTAATCTGGAAAGTTTCTAAATTAATAACCACATTCAAACTTTTTAAATATTTTACAATTTTATTATAAGCCTTTAGATTTGGTACATTTTTTATTTGTACTAAAACAGAATCACTTTCAGCTGAAGAATTCACTCGTGTAAAACGAGTCGATAAAACTTCTCCCGTTTTCGATAAGCCTTCTTTCACAGCAGCACGTAATGTTTCACTATTAGCAACTTCCCAGTCATGACGCTCACCGGCCGAATATAAGCTCCAGCGTGTATTCCATGTTTTAGCAAAACTTAAATAAATTCGCCCGACCAGAACGGCTTCTGTCTGATATCGTTTTGACGCTTCTAAAATAGTGTCTTCAAAATTTCCCCAAACATCCGTCACCTGCACTTTTGATTGATCTGCTAAATCGAGCAATGGCAAGCGAAAAGGAAGTCCCTTTTTCTTTGCTTCTTGTTCAATAAAAGTACGACTAATATGTGGTGTGCTATTGCCAATCAAAATACGCTGTTTTTGATCATCAACCACTAGCCAAACCAGAGTTGCAGGCCGGTTTTTCCCCCAAACAGGAAATCCCTGTGCTCGCAGTAGTTTAGCAATCGCTTTTTCTGTAAAACGTAACCAGAGCTTTTGCGTATAAGGTTTTGCCCCATCAATAGGATTAGCAGGAATCACTTCATCAGATTTAAACTTCCGGTAACGAAATTGCTGCACCAAACGGGTAGGACGGGGTACCAGCAATTCGTCTTCAGCCAGCGAACTAGCTTCGTTTCGCCCTGAAATGCGTACCAAAATTTCTTTTAATGCTTCACGTACAACATAATTGCGCTCTTCACGTCCCTGACCTTCTACCAGCATTTCTGCCTCATATAAATGCTGTACAATATCCGCATTAACATGACTTACAGGTAAAAAGGACGTTATTAGCAATATAATTGCCATAAATGCAAAATTCTTTATGCCGTTTATTCTTATTTTCATTCCATGCCTTTGTCTGAATTGTTAAACTACCACTCCATTATAACAGTATTGATCCTTAATTCAGGACTTAGTCCTGAGGGTAAAAAATAATATGGCTACAAAAGAACCATCTGACAAGCAATCTCTCAGTTATCGTGATGCCGGTGTCGATATCGACGCAGGCAATAATCTCATTGAGCACATTAAACCCCTTGCTGCTGCCACCAAACGCCCTGGTGTTATGGCCGGTTTAGGCGGATTTGGTGCATTGTTTGAGCTTCCACTCGATCGTTACAAGGAACCGGTTCTCGTTTCTGGCACCGATGGTGTCGGTACCAAGCTAAAACTTGCCATGGATCTCAATAAACACGATACCATTGGTATTGATTTAGTCGCCATGTGTGTCAATGACCTCATTGTTCAGGGTGCTGAGCCACTATTTTTCCTCGATTATTATGCCACAGGTAAACTGAATGTTGCCGCTGCAACCGACGTTGTTGCCGGGATAGCAGAAGGCTGTAAACAATCCAATGCTGCACTGATTGGTGGTGAAACAGCCGAAATGCCGGGCATGTATCAGGCTGAAGATTATGATTTAGCCGGTTTCTGTGTCGGTGTCGTCGAAAAAAGCAAAATTATTGATGGCACGAAAGTAAAACAAGGTGATGTTCTGCTTGGCCTGCCCTCGAGTGGCCCTCATTCAAATGGCTATTCGCTTATCCGCAAGGTGATTGAAGTCTCGGGTGCAGACTTAAGTCAAAGCTTTGATGGTGCGACATTAGGCGAGCGCTTACTTGCACCCACCACCATTTATATTAAACCGCTTTTAGCCTTGTTAGAAAAAGTGGATGTCCATGCCATGTCACATATTACCGGTGGCGGCTTACTGGAAAATATTCCTCGTGTTATGCCAGATGATGCCTGCGCAGTTATCGATAAAACCAGCTGGAAACGCCCTGCTGTATTTGACTGGCTACAGGAACAAGGCAATATCGAAGACACGGAAATGTACCGTACCTTTAATAATGGTCTCGGCATGGTACTGATTCTAAATGAAAGTGATGCTGATAAAGCGCTGGATATTTTAAAACAAAACCAGATCCATGCTGTTCGTATTGGACACATTGAAGCAAAAGAAAATGATATTGCGGTTCGTATTCAGTAATGAATTCGGAAGTCGTTTCTCCTATACGTCTGGTTGTCCTGATTTCAGGTAATGGCAGCAATCTGCAAGCTATTATCGATGAAATAACCAACCACAACCTGCCCGCTCGGATTGTGGCTGTGATCAGTAATAAAGCCGATGCCTATGGTTTGGAACGGGCAAAGAAAGCCGGAATAGAACAGCTTGTTCTGTCCCATCATGATTTTGCAACTCGAGAACAATACGATGAAAAGCTAAAATCAGTCATTGATGAATACCAGCCCGATCTCATTATCCTCGCCGGTTTTATGCGTATCCTGAGCAATAAATTTGTTGAACATTATTCACATAAAATGATGAACATTCATCCTTCTTTGTTGCCCAAGTATAAAGGGCTTAACACGCACCAGCGCGCGATTGATGCCGGTGATAAAGAGCATGGTTGTAGCGTACATTTTGTTACTCCGGAACTTGATGATGGGCCAGTAATATTACAGGCAAGAGTAGAAATTAAAGATAACGATACGGCTGAAGCCCTTGCCGCCCGAGTACATGAGCAAGAACACAAAATTTATCCACAAGCGATTCGACTATTTGCAGAGAATAAAATTAAAACATCATAATATGCGATATTTTATTACCTTATTTTTATACCTATCCCTGCAAAACATTACTTTTTCAAGCCCAATTAAAGACTTTACTGCCACCTATGACCTTTACCACAATAATTTTTATGTCGGTGTATCAACAAGAACACTAACTTCCGAGAATAAGTTTCTCACCTTTACCTCCGTATCAAAAACAGCCGGACTTGCAGCTTTATTTTTTGATGTCACTCTCACAGAAACAAGTAAGTTACGCTTTAAAAATAACCGTCTGCAATTTTTCTCTTACCACTATGATGAGAAAAAAAGCGATGGCAACGAAGATTATGAATTACGGCTGGATAAAAACAGTACTTTTTACAACTCTTATAAAAAGGAATACTACCCTCTGGAAAAAGAGTTGCATGATACGCTCGGTTTTTCCATTGCAGTCATGCACGATATGCAAAAAGGAAAACGTACAATTAAATACACAATTGCAGAAAAAGACAGCATCAAAACATACACGCTAAAATTTGTAAAAAAAGAGAACTTAACAACCTATAAAGGGGTGATTAGCACCCTCAAAATGGAACATTACGACCCGCAAACAAAATACCGTTTTACCTTCTGGTGCGCAGAAAATATGGACTATTTACCTGTCAGAATCCTCAATATTAACCACAAAGGTGACGAAAACCTGCTTAATTTAACCCAATTTAATCAAAAAAAGATATATTTAGAGTTAGATGAAGAAGAAATTGATTAAATAACCCATTAAACCATCTCAAATAAGAATATTTTCTAAAGATCCGCCATTAAGTACCCGATATATTAAGGAATAACATTTTACAATCAACAGGGTGCAATTGTGTCTGTTAGCAGGCTAAAAGTCTTTTCCATTCAAATAATTTTTTTGACCACAATTTTATTTTCCCAATATTGCTATGCGGTAAAGAAAGAGGTGCATATTGGTGTACTAGCCGTATGGGGAGAAAGTATCACTCATGAAATGTGGCAACCCACTATGGATTATCTTAATAACACCATTACAGGTTACAACTTCACATTAGTTCCAATAAAACTTAAGCAAGTAGCCAATGAAGTTAAACAGAAAAAAATTGAATTTATTATCACAAACCCAGGCAACTATATTGAGTTAGAAGCAACTTATGGTGTTAGTCGACTCATCACTATAAAAACAAAGAAACAAAATAAAAGTTCTAATCAATTTGGTGCCGTTATATTTACCAGAGATGACCGAGAGGATATTCAGTCTTTACAGGATTTAAAAAATAAATCCTTTATGGGGGTAAGCAAAAAAGCATTTGGTGGTTTTCAGATAGCATGGTTAGAATTTAAAAAAATTGGTATAGATCCTTTTGAAGATTTTTCATCGGTACAATTTAGTGGACTTCCTCAGGATAAAATTGTTTATGCTGTTCTTAATAGAGAGGTAGATGCAGGTACTGTTCGTACAGCAACTTTAGAACGAATGGCAGAAGAAAAACTGATAGATATTAAACAATTTAAAATCATCAATGCTAAAAAAGATCCCACCTTCCCTTTTCTTTATTCATCTTTACTTTATCCGGAATGGCCTTTTGCAAAATTAAAGCATACAGATGCTCAACTTGCAGAAGAAACAAGTATTGCATTACTTAAGCTTTCAGCCGAAAGTATCGCAGCAAAAAAATCACGTAGTTCCGGCTGGACAGTTCCTTTGGATTATTTTCCGGTTCGGCATTTATTTAAACAACTTAACCTTCCACCCTATGAAACAGAGTTGCCTGGTTTTTTTGAACGGTATTGGCTGGAATCATTTTTATTCCTGTTACTCGTGTTACAGCCTCTCATTCTGTATGTTATTAAATTAAGAAGTAACTTGCGTATTGATGAAGAAAAAATTGCCAAATCAGAATCAGAATGGTCAAATGCTCTCGATTTTCTGGATGAGCCCATGTTCATGGTTGACTTAGACGACAGAATTTTACGTGCTAATAAAGCCTTCTACCAAAGTCGTAACATCTCAGCGAAAGAAGCCATAGGAAAGTTCGTTATATCTCTTTCTCATCCAGAAGAAGTCCCATGTAAAATTTGTCAGGCACGAAAGGATAGACTTGATACTATCATAATACTGGAAGCAGACGACCCAGAGAATCAACTACATGTTCCTCTCGAAATTAGTATAAAAGTTATACGTAACAACAATAATGAACCGATAGGTATAATACAAAGAATGCGTGATCTTACTAGCTCACGTGAAAAAGAAAAATCTTTACGCCGAAGTGAAACTCTCTTTAAAGAATTGTTAAACGCCACACCAGAACCTCTCATCGTCTCAAATTCTGATGGCACCATTGTTCTTGTTAACAGTCAATTTGAAAAAGAATTCGGTTATTTACGTAAAGAAATTATTGGTCATAAAATAGAAAAACTAATTCCGCAAAAATATCGTGAAAACCATATCAAAATACGCTCAAAATATTCTCAGAAACCTTACCTGCGACCAATGGGGAAAGGTGTGAAATTAGAAGGACAACGTAAGGATGGAAGCACTTTTCCTGTTGATATAAATTTAAGCCCGTTTAAAGTTGATGATGAAACGCTTGTAATATCAACCGTTCATAACATTAGCTCTCGGTTAGAAAAAGAAGCTGAACTTAACCGTTTAGCTTCCTTCCCCGAATTTAGTCCTAACCCCATACTTGAATTTAAAAAACACGAAAAAGTGACTTATGCCAATCCAATGGCAACTAAGCTGTTTCCTGACATAATGGAACTAGGTGTTACACATGAGATTTTTTTAGATCTCGATAATCAGTACTCCTATTTAGAAGAGGATTATGAACTAATTCGCAATATTGAAATAAGTGGTTCTACATTCGAACAAAAAATTATTTACAACCCCAAAACTAAACTTTTCCGAATGTATATTTGGGATATAACCAAGTTAAGAAAATTAACTCAGAAAATGTCCTATCATGCTACACATGATGCATTAACACGTTTAATTAATCGGCGTGAGTTTGAAAGACAATTAAATCAAGCTAATGAAGATGCTCATAATAATAATCATACACATACACTTTGCTATATGGATCTGGATAAATTTAAAGCAGTGAATGATTCATGTGGCCATGCTGCAGGAGACGAATTATTAAAACAACTTTCATCAATTATTTCTTTACAAATCAGGAAAACTGATACTTTCGCTCGATTAGGTGGTGATGAATTTGGTTTGCTATTAATGGGCTGTCCAATTAAAAAAGCTTTAATGCTTACTGAAGAAATAAGAAAAACCGTTCATAACTTCAGGTTTAATTGGGACAATAAAATATTCAAGATTGGAATTAGTATTGGCATTGTTACTATTAATAATGCAAGTGGATCAGATAAGGAAATTCAATCTGCAGCTGATACTGCTTGTTTTATTGCTAAAGAACAAGGAAGAAATAGGGTGCATATTTATGAGGCTGATCCATCTTTAGTATCAAAACATAAAGATGAAACTAACTGGTTAAACCGTATTAATAACGCACTTGATAACAATAAGTTTGTATTGTATTTCCAAAAAATATCAGCAATTAAAAACCGGCAACATGAACATTATGAAGTTTTAATAAGAATGCTCGACCAAAATGGAGAAACTGTTCCGCCAAATTCATTCATACCTGCAGCAGAACGATTTGATATTATGTCTTCTGTTGATAGCTGGGTAATTAAAAACACCATAAAAATTATGCAACAAAAAGAATATAGAGATATTATCTTCTCTATCAACCTTTCCGGTCAGTCTTTAAGTGATTTAAAATTTATGGAAAACTGTATCTTTCAGGTTAAAAATAGCAATATTGATCCAAACTATCTTTGCTTTGAAATAACCGAGACTGCAATGATAGCTAACTTAACAAACGCAATTCGTTCTGTATCAGCTTTACGTGAACTAGGCTGTAAAATTGCACTCGATGATTTTGGTAGTGGTTTAAGTTCTTTTTCCTATTTAAAAAATCTGCCTGTTGATTATCTGAAAATTGACGGTAGTTTAATTAAAGATATGGAAGGTGACCCGGTTAATATCACCATGGTTAAATCGATTATTCATATTGGCCAGAGTATGGGGCTTGAAACAGTCGCCGAGTATGTTGAAAACGATGCAATACTTAATTTATTAAGGGAAATGGAAATTGATTTTGTTCAAGGTTACGGAATTGCTCAACCCGTGCCCATTGAAAAAATTAATATCGCAAAAATTGTTCAGGATAAGGAAACACATTAACCACTTAAGCTTTCGGTAATGTTACGCCCTGTTGCCCCTGATATTTACCACCTCTGTCTTTATAAGATGTTTCACACATTTCATCTGATTCAAAAAATAACATTTGTGCTACACCTTCATTTGCATAAATTTTTGCAGGTAATGGTGTTGTATTTGAAAATTCCAGAGTAACGTGCCCTTCCCATTCAGGTTCTAATGGCGTGACATTTACAATTATTCCACAGCGAGCGTACGTCGATTTACCGAGGCAAATCGTTAAGACACTTCGGGGGATTCTGAAAAATTCTACAGTACGAGCTAAAGCAAAAGAATTAGGCGGGATAATACAAACATCGCTTTTCACATCAACAAAACTTTGATGATCAAAATCTTTCGGATCAACAATAGCAGAATTAATATTGGTAAAAATTTTAAACTCATCAGCACAACGCACATCATAACCATAACTTGATGTACCGTATGAAACGATACGATTACCGTCCACATCCCGAACCTGCCCCGGCTCAAAAGGCTCAATCATACCTTCATTTTCCGCCATGCGACGAATCCACTTGTCTGCTTTAATACTCATTCTGTTCTACCTATTTAAACTTTAATGCCACCGAAAAGAGAGAGGAATATATCATATTGACTGTGCTATTGGCATATTCGTTCAAGATAATACATGACGCCAGCGGCTATGGAGTGGGGGCATTAAATAATGACTCGCAAAACCCGCCATCCTTGGCCGCTCGACTGCCGCGTCCTTGCGGCAGACGGTCCTTATTTAATGCCCCCACTCCATAGCTTTACTTCAATTCTCGTATTAATAATATTATTCAAAACAAAATCCCAGACAAAAAAATACGCTGTAAAACAGCGTATAACAAGAACGTAATATTTTTGTTGTAACAAGGCGGAAAATAAATTTAACGACCGATTTTGCAATTAGCAAATGAGGAAGTTAAATTTATTTTCCAACGCCGTTAGAACGGAAATAGTACGTTCTTAGTTGTTTTGGATGACGATGTTGGGGAACGCCGCTGAATGATCTTTCGTTTTCTGCGACAACTTCGCTGCAACACGACGTGCAATATCTCGATAAATTTCAGCAACCTTACCTTCCGGATCTGCAACAACCGTTGGTTTACCTTCATCAGTACCTACACGAATTGATATATCAAGCGGTAATGCACCTAATAGATCAACATCACTGTCTGCTGCCATACTTTCACCGCCGCCTGAACCGAAGATGTGTTCTGCATGACCACATTCTGAACAAATATGAATCGACATATTTTCTACCACGCCCAGAACAGGGACTTCAACTTTCTCAAACATTTTTAGACCTTTACGTGCATCTAATAATGCGATGTCTTGAGGTGTTGTTACAATCACCGCACCGGTTACAGGTACTTTTTGCGCAAGCGTTAACTGAATATCACCTGTACCCGGTGGTAAATCGATAATCAAATAATCGACATCATTCCACTTAGTATCTTTTAATAGCTGCTCTAATGCTTGTGTAACCATTGGACCACGCCAAATCATCGGGGTATCTTCGTCAATTAAATAACCAATCGACATAGACTGGATACCATAGTTAGTCATCGGCTCTAAACTTTTACCATCTTCAGACTCAGGTTGACCACTGATTCCCAACATACGTGGCTGACTTGGACCATAAATGTCTGCATCCAATATACCGACTGTTGCGCCTTCAGCTGCGAGTGCAAGCGCAAGATTAACTGAAGTGGTTGATTTACCAACACCACCTTTACCAGAAGCAACTGCAATGATGTTTTTCACACCAGGAATCATGTTCACGCCTTTTTGTACGGCATGCGAAGCAATTTTGTGAGAAACGTTAACGGTGACATTCGAAATACCATCAACCGCTTTAACGATTTCGCTAACCTTGTCGGTTAACTCATTGATATAACCTTGAATTGGAAATCCATAAAGCAGGTCAATAGTGACACTATCACCATCAACAGCAATATTTTTTACTGTTTTAGATGAAACTAAATCAGCTTCAAGATAAGGATCTACATACGTTTTTAATGCTTCTTCGATTTGTGATTGAGCGACATTAGCCATGCTCTATCTCCTACTGTTATTAGGGTTAAATAACCCAGTAATTTAATCTGGTAATTTGGGTTCGCAATCTTACACAAAAATAACTCATTATGCGAGATTAAAAACGGCTTCAAATACGATAAAACGGCACATTCTACCCCTTCGAAGTGGCAGTTGCGACCGATAACTGCTACGGTAGCGCCTTTCAAAAAGTCGTTGTATTTCTTGTTAATTACCGGCTCAAAATAAACTCAAACCTTTATACTGAACAAATTATGACCAATAAAACACGCCAAATTCTTGTTACCAGCGCTCTGCCTTATGCGAACGGCAGTATTCATATCGGCCATCTGGTTGAATACATTCAGACCGATATATGGGTACGTTTTCAGAGAATGCAAGGTCATAAGTGTACTTATGTCTGTGCAGATGATGCCCATGGCACCCCCATTATGTTGCGCGCACAAAATGAAGGAATCACACCGGAAGAGCTGATTTCGGCGACAGATAAAGAACATCGTGCTGATTTTTCCGATTTTAACGTCAGTTTTGATAATTTTCATTCGACGCATTCTGATGAAAACCGTGAAATTGTAGAAACAATCTATAAACGTCTGCGTGATGCCGGGCATATTGAAAAAAGAACCATCAAACAGGCTTACGATCCCGAAAAAGAGATGTTTTTGCCGGATCGCTTTATTAAAGGCACTTGCCCAAAATGTGGCGCAGAAGATCAATACGGCGATAACTGTGAAGTTTGCGGGGCAACCTATGCACCTACAGATTTAAAAAATCCTGTTTCGGTTATTTCAGGTGCGACTCCGATTGATAAAGAATCAGAGCATTATTTTTTCAAACTCGCTGATTTTCAGCCCATGTTACGAGAATGGATTAAGGGAAATCACACCCAATCGGCTATCAGCAATAAACTCAATGAGTGGTTTGAGTCTGGCTTACAGTCCTGGGATATTTCCCGTGACGCACCCTATTTTGGTTTTGAAATTCCTGATGCGCTGGGTAAATTCTTTTATGTGTGGCTCGATGCGCCCATGGGTTACATGGCCAGCTTCAAAAGTCTTTGTGATAAACGTGGTGATTTAAATTTTGATGATTACTGGAAAGCAGACAGTGAACATGAGCTTTATCATTTTATTGGTAAAGATATCGCTTATTTCCATACTCTATTTTGGCCAGCAGTTTTAAATGGCAGTGGTCACCGCACACCAACCGCCGTTTTTTGTCATGGTTTCCTCACCGTTAACGGGCAGAAAATGTCAAAGTCACGCGGTACGTTCATTAAAGCACGAACGTATTTAGATAACTTAAATCCTGAATATTTGCGTTACTACTTTGCCGCAAAATTAGGAAATGGTATTGAAGATCTTGATCTTAATTTAGATGATTTTATTCTGCGCGTTAATTCAGACTTGGTTGGCAAAGTGGTCAATATTGCCAGCCGTTGTGCCGGATACATTAAGAAAAAATGTGATGGCCAATTAAGTGCAAGCTGTGCAGAACCTGAGTTGTATCAATCGTTTGTACAAACAGGTGACAAAATTGCCACGCTATTTGAGCAACGTGAATACAGCCATGCGGTTAGAGAAATTATGGCACTGGCAGACAAAGCCAACCAATACATCGACGAACAAAAGCCATGGGCACTTGCCAAAGAAGATGGCAAAGAAACTCAGGTACAGGAAATATACAGTGTCGGGGTAAATCTATTCCGCGTATTGATGACATACCTCAAGCCGGTATTACCGGTTATGGCTGAAGCATCAGAATCATTCCTTAATATAGAGCCGTTAAACTGGGCCGATATTTCTGAGCCGCTCACAGCCCATGAGATTAATAAATTCAAACCTTTAATGACCCGGGTTGAGCAGGAAAAAGTGGATGCTTTGATAGAAGCGTCAAAAGAAGATCTCAAACAAGAACACGCTGTGTTAGACAAAAAGCATAAAGAACGTAAAGCGAGTACAAAAAACGTGAAAACAAAAATAGAACCTGTCGCAGATGAAATTGAGTTTAATGATTTTGCTAAAATTGATTTACGTATCGCGAAAATTATTAAAGCAGAACATGTCGAAGGTGCTGATAAATTATTACAGCTAACATTAGATATTGGTGATGAAACCCGAAATGTTTTTGCCGGTATTAAGTCTGCCTACAAACCTGAAGATCTGGAAGGAAAACATACTGTCATGGTAGCTAACCTTGCACCTCGCAAAATGCGTTTTGGTGTTTCGGAAGGCATGGTTCTCGCCGCAGGTCCCGGCGGAGAAGACCTCTGGATTTTGGAACCGCATGAGGGCGCGCAGCCGGGAATGCGGGTTAAATAAAACAAGCTTTGCATCACAGAGGTCATAAAACTTCACAGAGCAAAAATAGAATCCAGATTTATCGATATCTCCTGCTATTTTAACAATCCACTCGATAATTAAGCTCTGTGTACCCCTGTGACCTCTGTGGTGAAAAGGTTTTCTTACACTTTGACGCTTCAGATTTTTGTAATATATAGCAAAATATTAAGTTATACTCCTTCCTATTATATAAAGGATCTTCGTTTATATTATGGCTGAATACGCACTCATTCTAATTAGCACCATCCTGGTTAATAACTTCGTATTAGTGAAGTTCCTTGGCCTTTGTCCATTTATGGGCGTTTCCCGCAAACTGGAAACAGCCATCGGCATGGGACTGGCGACAGCCTTTGTTTTAACCCTGTCCTCTATCTGCAGTTATCTGGTTAACGAATATTTACTCGCACCACTAGGTATAGAATATTTACGCACAATCACCTTTATTCTGGTTATTGCGGTCGTTGTACAGTTTACTGAAATGGTTGTACATAAAACCAGTCCGCTGCTATATCAGGTTTTAGGCATCTTCTTGCCACTCATTACCACTAACTGTGCTGTGTTGGGTGTCGCCTTGCTTAATGTTCAAACTGAACATGGCTTTATAGAATCGGCTTTATATGGCTTTGGTGCATCAGTCGGATTTTCACTCGTCCTTATTTTATTTGCAGCCATGCGCGAACGCATTGATGTTGCAGATGTACCTGAACCCTTTCGTGGTGCATCTATTGCACTCATTACGGCGGGATTAATGTCGATGGCTTTTATGGGCTTTGCAGGATTAGTTAAGGTTTAACATGCTAATAACGCTTATTGCTATTGCCTCGCTTGCAATTATCTTTGGCCTTATTCTGGGATTTGCTGCGATACGTTTTAAAGTTGAAGGCGATCCTATCGTCGAAAAAATTGACGCTATCTTACCGCAAACACAATGTGGTCAATGCACTTATCCCGGTTGTCGCCCTTATGCTGAAGCCATCGCAAAAGGTGAAGCAGACATCAATCAATGCCCCCCCGGTGGTGAAGCCGTTATTAATGAACTTGCTGATTTATTAGGCGTCGATCCCAAACCTCTCAATGAGGAACACGGTGAGCATACAGAGAAAACTGTTGTTTATATCGATGAAGAAGTTTGTATCGGCTGTACATTATGCATTCAGGCATGTCCGGTCGATGCTATTGTTGGTGCAGCTAAATTAATGCACACCGTTATTGAAGACGAATGCACCGGTTGTGATTTATGTATTCCTGTATGTCCGGTAGATTGTATTTATGTTAAACCCGTTAAAGAAAGTATAAATAACTGGAAGTGGCCGCTACCGGAAACATCAGTAAATAACGCAGAGGATAAAAACTGATGTCTGCGCATTTATGGAAAATTTTTGGCGGTCTTAAACTCAGCGGCCATAAAAGCATGTCGATGAAACATGCGACTAAACCTGCCCCGCTTGCAAAAGAATTGGTTCTGCCACTCAAGCAGCATATCGGTAAAGCAGCTGTTCCGGTTGTTAAAGTTGGAGATACTGTTCTAAAAGGACAGCTCATCGCAACGGCAAACGATTATGTTAGTTCGCCAATACATGCACCGTCATCAGGAAAAATAACTGCGATTGAAAAGCACCCTATCCCACATCCTTCAGAAATCAAAACAACCTGTATCGTTATAGAAACAGATGGTAAAGAAGAATGGGGAGAATGTGTAAAAAACACGAATTACCGCCAGCTTGAAGCAAATACTTTACGAAACATTATTCGTGATGCCGGTATTGTTGGTTTAGGGGGCGCAGGATTTCCTTCATACATAAAACTTAATCCCGGCTCGAATAACCTTGTTGATACACTCATATTAAATGGTGCCGAGTGCGAACCTTATATCACTTGTGATGCGATGTTAATGCAGGAACAAAGTCGCAAAATTATTGATGGCCTGAATATCATGCGTCATGCACTTCAGGCCGAACATTGTATTATTGCCATTGAAGACAATAAACGAGCAGCACACACCATGCTGGTGAATGCATTGCAAGATCATGAATCCGATTATATTGACATAATACAAATACCGACTCTTTATCCTGCTGGCGGTGAAAAACAATTAATTAAAACTTTAACAGGTAAAGAAGTACCAAGTAACGGCTTGCCAATGAACATTGGAGTAGTTTGTCATAATGTTGCAACCGCCACGGCTGTCGCTGATGCTGTACTGGAAGGGAAACCATTAATTAACCGTTACCTGACAATAACCGGCGATGGTGTTGATAACCCAACAAATCTTGACGTGCTATTTGGCACACCATTTTCTGAGCTTGTCGACTACTGCGGCAGAAACAACAAAGCTGAACAATTTATTATGGGCGGCCCCATGATGGGGTTTGAAATAAGCCATGATAAGATCCCGGTCATAAAAACCAGCAACTGTATATTAGTACAAAGAAAGAAACCCGAACCCGGCTATGTTATGCCATGTATCCGTTGCGGTCAGTGTGCAGATGTTTGTCCGGCACAACTTTTACCGCAACAGCTATACTGGTACTCACGCGCTAAAAATTTCGATAAAACCCAGGACTATAATCTTTTTGATTGTATTGAATGCGGTTGTTGCTCTTACGTTTGTCCCAGCCACATTCCTTTGGTGCAGTATTACCGTTTTGCTAAAACAGAAATTTATGCACAGGAACAGGAAAAGAAAAAATCAGATATCGCCCGACAGCGTCATGAATTCCGTTTATTCAGAATGGAACGGAAAAAAGCCGAGAATGAAGCACGTAAAAAACAAAAGCGTGAATTACTTAAAAAAGTTAATGGTGAAAAAGATTCTGCAGATGATGCAAAAAAAGCAGCCATTAAAGCTGCAATGGAAAGAGTAAAAGCAAAACGGGAAGAGCAATCGACCACACCGAAAAATATCAGCAATTTAACAGAACGACAACAAAACAAGATTGCAGAAATAGATAGCAAACGAAAAAAAGAAAAGGATGCAAGTTAATCATGCATAGCTCTCCCTATATTCAAAAAAACGACAATGTCTCTCGCATGATGTTAGCGGTTATTTATGCTCTTATTCCCGGCACTCTTGTTTATGTGCATTTTTTTGGTTTTGGAATAATTATTAACATTATTATCGCAGTCACAACCGCCCTTGCTTGTGAAATAACCATATTAAAAATTCGTCACCGCCCCATCAAACCATTTATATATGATGGCACGGCTGTACTCACCGCAATTTTACTTGCTCTTGCATTACCAACACTTACTCCCTGGTGGTTAGCTGCTTTAGGTGCTGCATTTGCAATCATAATCGCCAAACATTTATATGGCGGCATGGGATATAACCCGTTTAATCCTGCAATGGTAGGTTATGCGATGTTATTGATCGCCTTTCCAAAAGAAATGACCGCATGGATACCTGCTGAAACTCACGGATTGAGTTTTTTTGATACTTTAAACTACAGTTTATTCGAAACCCTGCCTGCAGGCATGAATTATGACGCGCTCACTATGGCAACACCGCTTGATAGTATTAAAACCCAACTGACTTTGGGCTATACCATTGATGAAATTCATGCCGCAAACCCGTCACTTTTTGGCAATATTGCCGGCTATGGCTGGGAATGGATTAATATACTTTTCCTGACTGGCGGTGTCATACTTATTTTTATAAGAGTCATCAGCTGGCATATACCTGTTGCTGTATTAGGCAGCCTTGCTTTTATGGCTATGATATTTAATTTCGCCGATGCAGGAAGTTATTCACCTATTAGTTTTCATCTTTTCGGTGGTGCAGCCATGTTGGGTGCATTTTTTATTGCCACCGATCCCGTTACCGCAGCGGCCTCAAATAAAGGCCGGCTTATTTATGGCGCAGGTATTGGGATATTAATATATATTATTCGTACCTGGGGTGGTTACCCCGATGCAGTTGCCTTTTCAGTCTTATTAATGAATATGGCCGTACCCATGATTGATTATTATTATAAGCCCACCGTCTTCGGTGAAAACAAAAAGCATTAGAGGGCGATCAAAATAATGAAAGTTATTCGCAATATGATTATCAGCGCCATCGTACTCTCGTTGTTTGCAGTGATCGGCACTTTTTTTGTTTCTTATACTTATGATCATACTATCGATCAAATTAATGAAAATCAGCGTCTGGCATTATTAAAAGCTTTTCATGTTCTTATTTCACCAGACGATCATGATAATGATATTTTTACAGATATTATCCAGATACAAGACAGAGAGCTATTAGGCAGAAAAACACCGGTCAATATATACCGCGCTCGTAAAAACAATAAACCGGTAGCTGTTATTATTAATAGCCTTGCACCGGATGGATATAACGGGAATATCGAACTACTTGTAGCAATAAAATATGATGGCACACTTGCTGGTGTACGTGTTGTTCGCCATCTAGAAACACCCGGGCTAGGTGATGCTATTGATGAAAGCCGTTCTGACTGGATAACCAAATTTAAAGATCGATCTTTATCTAACCCGGATAAAAAAGGCTGGGCAGTAAAACGTGATGGTGGTCAGTTTGATCAGTTTACAGGCGCAACCATAACACCTCGAGCAATTGTAAAAGCCGTCTATAAAACTTTACTTTTTTATAAAAAAAATCGAGATTCATTATATGAGTGATACACAATACAGTAAAATTATTTCTGATGGTCTCTGGACAAATAATCCTGCATTTGTACAGTTACTTGGTTTATGTCCGTTGCTCGCTGTATCAAACACGGTTATCAATGGTTTGGGGCTTGGTCTGGCAACCACCTTAACCTTAGTTGCATCAAATATGATGGTATCAATGATTCGCCACTGGGTACGTCCAGAGATCCGTATTCCTGTTTTCGTATTAATTATTGCTTCGACTGTAACGGTCATTGAACTATCAATGAATGCCTGGTTCCATGAGCTCTATATTATTCTGGGTATTTTCATTCCATTAATCGTAACCAACTGCGCCATTATTGGTCGCGCAGAAGCGTTTGCCTCAAAAAACACCATGCTTGCTTCATCAGTTGATGGATTATTTATGGGCTTAGGATTCACATTAGTATTAGTGACACTTGGTGCTATGCGCGAAGCCATTGGCTTTGGTACCTTATTCCAACAAGCTCACCTTATGTTTGGCGAAGCAGCCCGCGACTTTACTATTACCTTGTTTAATAACTACCGCGGTTATTTACTTGCTATTCTTCCACCGGGCGCTTTTATTGGTCTTGGTTTTTTAATCGCCGGTAAAAACATTCTCGATAAAAAACAAAAAGAACAAGAAAAAAGCCTGATTGAAAAACCACTATCCGCTGAAACGGTTAGTTAATTTTATGAACAAAGCAATTCGTACTGAAATTTTCACTCGACTGAAAAAACATATCCCTAACCCAACGACCGAACTTAATTTTTCATCGCCCTTTGAATTATTAATCGCCGTTATTCTCTCTGCTCAATCAACAGATAAAGGGGTTAATAAAGCAACGAAAGACTTATTTAAAAAAGCACCAACGCCTGAGAAAATGGCAGCCCTGAAAGAAGCAGGCTTAAAAAAATATATTAAAACTATTGGTTTGTATAACACTAAAGCAAAAAACATTATCAAAACCTGCAATATGTTGGTAAAAGAACATAACTCTCAAGTACCGGATAGTCGTGAAGCACTCGAAGCATTACCCGGCGTGGGCCGTAAAACCGCAAATGTAGTATTAAACACTGCATTTGGCCATCCAACCATGGCCGTTGATACTCATATTTTTCGTGTTTCAAATCGCACAAAAATTGCCCCGGGCAAAAATGTACTCGAAGTCGAAAAAAAGCTCGTAAAATTTATCCCCGAAAAATTTATGGTCGACGCGCATCACTGGTTAATATTGCATGGCCGCTATACCTGCATTGCCCGCAAACCCCGTTGTGGCGCCTGTGTCATTGAAGATTTATGTGAATTTAAACAAAAAAACCTCGATTAACCTTATTTAATAAACTATTCCTCAAGCTTTCCTGTTTCTGAACGATAATATAAGAACATACCCCGCTTTCTAATAAGCGCTTACTTTCTCTGAAGGTACAAAATCGAATGAAAAATATTTCCTATAAAAAAACACTTATCGGATTCATTTTTGTACTTCTCTTAATCGTTATTTTTAAAACGTTACCTTTGCTTTATTTTTCCATTGCCACTTTTATTTCTCTATTAAGTTATTTTTTAGTTAAACTAATTCTTGAGAATCGTGAATACAAAAAAACCTGCAAACAATTAATCCACTTAATTGAAAGTTTTAAAAAAGATAAAAATACCTTCATCCCGAATATATTGAGCACAAAAAATATTGAGTTAGATAAATTTACTTCTCTCTTACTCCCTTTTTTAAAAAAACAGCAGGCAAACGGACTCTTGTTTGATGATGTTTCAACTAAACTTGCCGGTTACGCAAACAAACTTTCCGATACAGCCAATACTGTTTTACAAAATATTAATTTACAGGAATCAATGGCCTCTGTGGTTCATACTCAACTTGATGGATTACAAACCGTTTTAACACAAGCAAAAACAACAGCGGATGAAACTGTCGAAGTATCTGCCAAATCAGAAGTAGAAGGTAATAGCGGTAAATTAGTCATGACCAAAGCCATGAGTGGTGTACTTGCTCTTTCGGAAAGTGTTTCAGAAACAGAAGGTATTGTTGAACATCTGGGAAAAGACAGTTCAGCAATCAGTAATATTGTTGACGTAATACAAGGTGTAGCAGAACAAACAAATCTTCTTGCTTTAAATGCGGCTATTGAGGCAGCAAGAGCTGGCGAACAAGGTCGAGGCTTTGCCGTCGTCGCTGATGAAGTGCGTTCTTTAGCCAATAAAACGCAACAATCAACAGAAGAAATTGAAAATATTATTAAATCATTGCAAGGTAACGTTAGCACCGCGGTTGCTCAAATATCTTCTTCTGCCACTCTGGCTAATGAAGCAGACGAGTTAATGGAAGAAATGATTATGTCGTACTCTGAAATTGTTGGTTTCATGTCAACCGTAAGCACTCTTGGAAGCACATTAGCCCATGCCACCAGTACAGAACAGAACTCCGCAACAATGGCATTCAATACCTTAGATCAAATTAAAGATATAACAATGAAAACAAGTATTGACATCAATGAGTTACAAACAGCAAGCATGGAACTGGGAAAATTAGGTGAGCAACTCGGTATGCTGCTCTCAAATCATCCCAGCTCAACCGAAGAAAGTGAAATTGATCTTTTTTAATAAGAAGAAACTATTGAATAATCATGCCTAGCTGATTAATCTACGCCCCATGTTTGGACAAGACCGCACAGAATTACGACAAATGTTTTTTACCTCATGGAAAAAACATCAAAATAAACAGCTAATGGAACCACTCGAAGCCGTTGTTGCCAAGATTGTTGAACTTCATCCAGAGTATCACGCCTTGCTTGAAAATGAAGACGCCGAACTAGACAAAGATTACACACCTGAAATGGGACAAACCAACCCCTTTTTACACATGGCCATGCATATTTCCATTCAGGAGCAACTTTCCACAAAACGTCCGACAGGTATCGAGCAGCTGCATCACGCTATGCTTAACAAATGTAAAGATCCCCATGAAACCGAGCATTTAATGATGGAATGTTTAGGTAAAATGCTATGGGAAGCACAGTCTCAAAACAAGGCTCCTGATGAAAATGATTATTTAAACTGCTTAAAGAGCTATATCTAATTAGATTCACACCTAAAACTATCCTCCTGATTTCTATGGCTATTTTTTGCTATCCACCTATATCCCTCACTTATAAAAAGCCTAATCTCTAAATTATTACAATATTATTAAAAAAGTCTCGTACAAATACGAAACTTTTGTTATAGATATATGTCATATTTTGCGAGCTGGAGAAGTCCTTTGTGTTCATCTCCCTAGCCAGATATTTTTACATACAACAAAAATAGTTCTACTTACATAAATAACCGGAGATAAACATATGTCTAAATCAATAAAAATCACTACTCTTTCAATTGCTGCAGGTACAGCTTTTGTTGCTTCTTTAGCAATGACTAATGTAGCAAATGCTGAAAGTACAAATCCATTCGCCATGAATGAAATGTCAGGTGGTTACATGCAACTTGCTATGGAAGAAGGCAAATGTGGCGGTATGAAAAAGAGCAAAGGCATGGATGGAAAGTGCGGTGGTAAATCCATGCAAAAAGGCATGAAAGATGGAAAATGTGGTGGCTCTAAAAAAATGAAGAAAGATGGTAAGTGTGGCGAAGGTAAATGTGGTGGTAAAAAAGCCAAAAAAATGAATATGGAAAAAGACATGAAAGAAGGTAAATGTGGTGGCTCCAAGAAGAAAATGGGTGAAGGAAAATGTGGCGGTAAATAATTAAGCCACATATAAATCACATGAACACCAGGCAATACCCCGTTCATGGGGCCGGTTTAGGTCTGCGACGATCCATTATGGATGAACTCGCAGACCAGCCACCTTCTCAGGTTAACTTTATGGAAGTTGCACCTGAAAACTGGATTGGTGTAGGTGGTCTCTTAGGTAAACAATTCAGCGCTTTTACCGAAAAATATCCCGTTACTCTACACGGTTTATCTTTATCAATTGGCAGCCCGGCTCCGCTTGATGAAGCTTTTTTATATAAAGTTAAAAAATTTATAAAGCAACACAATATTCCTGCCTACAGTGATCATTTAAGTTACTGTAGCGATGACGGTCATCTTTATGATCTCATGCCTATTCCCTTTACTGAAGAAGCGGTTCATTACGTCGCAGACCGTATTAAACGAACTCAAGATATTTTAGAACAGCGTATCGCAATGGAAAATGTATCTTATTACGCAGCTCCATCAAAAGAACTCGAAGAAATTGATTTTATTAACGCAGTCATCAGTGAAGCTGATTGTGATTTTTTATTAGACGTTAACAATATCTATGTAAACAGCATCAACCATCAATATGATGCAGTTAAATTTTTAAAACAACTACCGGCAGAGCGAGTTACTTATCTGCATATTGCCGGACATTACAATGAAGCCGAAGACCTGATTGTCGATACTCATGGTGCTGATGTAGTTGATACCGTCTGGGATTTACTGCATAAAACCTATGATGTGTTTGGTGTAATGCCAACATTATTAGAACGTGATTTTAATATACCACCTATTCCGGAGCTTTTAACTGAAGTCGATACTATTCTGGAAATTCAAACTAAGTGGACAAAACAAAACGCCAGTAAAATTCAACATGGCTAACTTACCTTTATTTACTCAAGCTCAATACGAATTTGCTGCACATATTCGCGATCCTGAAAAAAATCCAAAACCCGGTGATGTTGAAGCTCGTCGCATGAAAATATATAACGAATTGTTTTTTAACAACGTTGAAGATTTTATTGCCAACACCTATCCGGTATTAAAAAAAATAACAACAGAAGATGAATGGCAAAGCATGATGCGAGATTATTTTAGCCGGCATTTATCTCGTACGCCTTTATTTCCGGAAATGCCACGAGAGTTTTTAAACTATCTCGAAACAGAACGGAATAATCCCGCTGATCCACCCTTCATAAAAGAACTCGCACATTATGAGTGGATAGAGCTGGCTTTATTAACATCCGATCTGGATAACACAATTAACTGGGATAAGATTGATAAAGAAGGTGATTTAATAAATGACTATCCTGTTATGTCACCACTGGCCTGGCCCTTAACTTATACTTATCCAGTACAACAAATCACAGAAGATTTTATTCCGAGCGAACCCGCCGAACAACCTGTGTATTTATTAGTTTATCGAGATAATAATGATGAGGTTCACTTTCTGGAGCTCAACCCAATCACCGCATTATTAATACAGTTACTCAATGAAGATAATGGATTAACGACTAAACAAATGCTCGATGTTATTGTCGAACAACTCAACCACCCTAATCCTGATGTCGTATATGAAGGTGGTTATCAAATTATTCAGGATTTAAAAAATAGAAATGTCATTCTTGGCGTCAATAAAATTAAAAACTGAACGATTTCTTAACTAAGTGTCATACCTTTAATCATTATAAATAATAATTATACGGAGTTAACGCATGGAAAAATTACTACAATTACAAGGTTTACTTGACCGTACCCGGAAAGCTGATTTTCTCGCGCCACTTTTATTACGCCTTTATCTTGCGCCTATTTTCTGGATGGCCGGCACAAGTAAATTTAACAGCTTTAAAGATACTGCCGACTGGTTTGGTAATTCTGAATGGGGCTTAGGTTTACCTTTCCCTGAATTAATGGCGTTTCTAGCAACCTCAACCGAAATAGCCGGCGCAATTATGTTGTTAATTGGTTTTGGCGTTCGCTGGATATCCGTCCCCTTAATGTTCACCATGGTCATAGCTATTGTTTCGGTGCATTGGGTAAATGGCTGGCAATCTGTTGCTGACGCAAAATTTTGTTTGTTTAATTGCGCCGATGCAAATGCTGCCATTGAACGACTAGATGCAGCAAAAGAACTATTACAAACCAATGGCAATTATGAATGGTTAACCGAACAGGGAAGCTTTGTTATTCTAAATAACGGTATTGAATTTGCGGCAACCTACTTTATTATGTTGCTGACTTTATTTTTTATTGGCAGTGGTAAATATGTCAGTGTGGATTACTGGTTAAGACATAAATTTATGAAATAATATTTTTACCACAAAGGACTTGAAGAACACCAAGAAAATTTATTAAAAATAAAAACCACGGGGGACACAGAATTCACTGAGAAAGATTTTTTAATTTCCTATCCCAGTGCTCCCCGTGTCCCCCGTGTTTTTTTAAGTTCTTTCCTTAGAGTCCTTCGTGGCTAATATTTTTTCTTCGCCGCAATTCGTAAACGTAGGGCATTCAATTTAATAAAGCCATCGGCATCTTGCTGATTATACGCACCACCATCATCTTCAAAGCTGGCAATATTTTCATCAAACAATGAATCTTTTTCAGACTTACGTCCGGCCACACTCACATTACCTTTGTATAATTTAATTCGTACGGTACCATTCACATGTTTTTGTGTGTTATCAATTAATGCTTGTAATGCTTCACGCTCCGGTGACCACCAAAAACCGTTATAAATCATCTTCGCATAACGCGGCATCATTTCATCCTTTAAATGCATCGCTTCACGATCAAGAGTTAATGATTCAATACCGCGATGTGCTTTTAGCATAATGGTTCCCGCTGGCGTTTCATAACAACCGCGCGACTTCATACCCACAAATCGGTTTTCAACAATATCATCACGACCGATACCGTTTTCACCACCCACTTTATTTAAATACTCCATCACGGTTGCCGGTGACATTTTCTCGCCGTTAATCGCAACAATATCACCCTTCACATAATCTAATTCCAAATAGGTTGCCTTGTCCGGTGCTGCTTCAGGCGATACTGACCAACGCCACATATCATCTTCAGGCTCATTCCATGGGTCTTCCAAAATGTCACCTTCATAAGAGATATGCAATAAATTTGCATCCATTGAGTAAGGTGATTTTTTACCCTGCTTGGCATAGTCCACTTCAATGCCATGCTTTTCCGCATAAGCCATTAATGATTCACGCGAGCTCAAATCCCATTCACGCCATGGTGCAATCACTTGTACATCCGGCATTAAGGCATACGCGCCTAATTCAAAGCGAACCTGATCATTCCCCTTTCCGGTTGCCCCATGAGAAATGGCATCGGCACCCACTTCTTGTGCAATTTCAACTAAACGCTTTGCGATAAGCGGGCGAGCGATTGAAGTGCCCAGTAAATACTCACCTTCATAAATAGTATTAGCGCGAAACATCGGGAAAACATAATCACGCGCAAAGTCTTCGCGTAAATCTTCAATATAGATTTCTTTTACACCCATTGCTTTCGCTTTAGCACGAGCCGGCTCTACTTCTTCACCCTGACCAATATCTGCAGTAAAGGTCACAACCTCACAGCCATAGGTATCTTCCAACCATTTCAAAATAATTGATGTATCCAGACCACCAGAATAGGCCAGTACTACTTTTTTAACGTCACTCATGCGAACTCCACTTATCAGGCTTTCCCGAAGAAGTATAAATTAATAGATTAGAAATTAGGGGCGTGATTATACCCGAGATACGCGAATGTTACAGTTTCAAAGAGATTTAGCCACCAAGAACCCGAAGAAAAACCCCATAATAGCTATCCGCGATATTAATCCTTGCTGTTCTTTGTGTCCTTCGTGGCCAACAACTATTTAACCAAACGAATTTCAACCCGACGATTCTTGGCCCGCCCTGATTTAGTCCGGTTATTATATTTTGGCTTTTTTTCACCACGCGCAACAATAACAAAATTCTTTGGATTAACCCCTTTTTTAACAAGGTAATTTTTCACCATATTTGCACGTCGCCGGGAAATTGCCAGATTTTTACCCCGCACCCCACGACTATCGGTATGTGAATTAATTTTAATGTATTGATAATCCTTATCTAACAACACATATTCCGCCAACCGGTTTAAATATGACTTCTCTTTACGATTTAGCGTCAGATTCTTTTTTCTAAAATAAAAGACTTTAAAGCGAACATCATTATAGCCGTAATCAATAAGATTCTCGTTGCAACGCTCAAAATCACGCCAGGCACTCTCAAACCGAATTGGCAGTACTTTAGCGGTAACAATATCTCTTGCATCAGCCCAATCAGAGTGCGACCAGACCGCCTCCATCCCTTCACGTAATTCTAATGCCATCCGGTAAGCCCAGTCCTCCGGTACCACAATGACATCTTTTTGAGTTGTTAGCGGAACCCGCCCCAATATCGATTGATTAGCATACGGCTTCCAGTTCGGCGGACTGACAAAAACCAGTGCCTGAGAGTCATTGCGCGGAATATAGTTGGATGAAACCCGAAACTCCATCGACTTGAGTGAATGCAATCTGAATGTCGCCTTACCATAGCCCGGAATCTCCTGACTAAGACGGCATTCCAGCCTATTGCCACTTGTTCGCCATTTTGCCTTATCAATACTTGCGCCATAGAACTGGGAACCGGCCCACACAGGCGATAATAGCAATGCACAAGCTGCTGTAATGACTGTTAATCGTCTCTTTATCTGTATCATTGTTAGTGCCCACTTACTAATATTCGTATATACCTGCCTATATTGACTTAGCGTCTGCTGATAAAAAAAGTTTAGTCGAGTCAGCTTTTAAAATGAGGTTTCGAGAACAATGACAAACTTGCCATCGAGAAATAAGATATATTCATCATATGCCACGAAAATTCATCAGCAAATTTATCGCCAAAATCGAGAGTTTCTTTTCTTATCTCTGGCATAACTTCTATTTTCACTGGCAGCTAAAAGATAAGACAGGTTATCTACTGCTAAGCGCCTTTGCGATTGTTGTTATCACAATTCCTGTTTTTACTTATGAGCTGGTGAAATATAAAAATATTCAACGGGATATAAAATGTCTGGCTAAAAACATTTTTCACGAAGCGCGGAGTGAAAGTAAAGCCGGCCAGCAAGCAGTGGCTAGTGTGACGTTAAATCGGGTTGCCTCTAAGCGTTATCCAAACACTATTTGTGAAGTCGTTTATCAAAAACGCTGGGATAGAATTAGAAAAAGATACGTCGGTCAGTTTTCCTGGACAGAATTCGACAAACCACCAAGGCTAAAATCGAAAGCCTGGTACCGTGCATGGAATATTGCAGAACAAGCTTATAAAGAAAAAAACAAACGCAAACTAAAAGGAGCTATCTTTTATCATAGCAAACGTATCAAACCCAGCTGGGCAAGAAAAAAGAGACCTGTCGCCAGAATTGGTAGCCATATTTTTTATCGATAAAAATAATCCATCTTAGTAATGAGGTAATAAGTGCTCCAAAGCAGAATGCATTCTTTGCACACAAGCACGTCCTTCTTCAATGGCTATTTCAGCCTGATCAAATTCCATTAAACCCAAGTCCGATAAACGCGGAGAAAGAATAATTTCGGGAGGATCGCCCGCCATTCGACTGCGAGTAATACGATCTTGCATAATATTAATAGAGCTGGCTAAAACATTAAACAAGCCCGGTGCGGCAAAACTATCCCCAAATAATTTGGACATAATAATTTCTTTACGTTCATTTAAGCTATTGGTTAGTTGACTTGAAACCCGTTCCCAAAAAGCTTTTTCACGACTATCATTTTTAGGTTCGGTATTGTCTTTCGAGTTAATAATTTTTCGATTATGTTTACCGACAATATCATTATTCAGGTTCACAGCAATCACAATATCAGCACCCATAGCCCGGCATAATGAAACAGGAACAGGGTTAGATAAACCACCATCAACCAGCCAGCGGCCATTAATTTTAACCGGAGTAAACATACCGGGTAATGCGATAGAAGCACGTAACGCATCAATAATAGAACCGTCCCGAAACCATATTTCCCGACCGGTATCCAGTTCTGTTGCCACCATAGCAAACTGCCGCGGTAAAGACTCAATCGTGTCTTCTTTAAGATGATTACGTACCAGTTCTAATAATTTCTCACCCTGAATAAAGCCTCCGCCAATCAGCGTGAGATCAACATAATTAATAATATCTTTCCAGGTAATTGTTCGCGCCCAGCTGTCTAACTTATCTATTTGATGACTCGCATAAGCAGTTCCAACAATTGCCCCAATTGAACAACCCGCAACAATTTCAGGTTCAATCCCCATGTCTTTAAGTGCCTGAATAACACCTATATGTGCCCAGCCACGAGCTGATCCACTACCAAGAGCAAGTCCAATTTTAGGTTTATGTTCAGAAGTCATCGTCATTATGTTCAGTTATTGATAGTTAGTGATATAAAGTAATATGATTACATCTGTTTTTTTAGCATACTCTTGAGTGATTCAACAAACAATTCAAAGCGGCCTTTTGTCTCGACATTTTTGATACAACTTAAAGCAAAACGTTCCCGGCGATCTGACATCCAGTCCTGTTTATAAGTATCATTACCGGTTAAGAAATCGATTTCCTCCACCTTATCAACATCAATCACGTACTCCATCAAATAACCGGTTAATATTGAACCTACCGAATATTTTCTCCATGCCTCATCATAAGACAGACGGAAGATATTCGCTTTACGATGAGCAACAAACCAGAGCTGTGCCGCGACCGGTTGCTCATTAACATAAAGAATAGCCAGTCGTGACCAGCCTAACGTTGAAAATCCCGTAACAATGCCATTTAAAAAACCGACATACTGTTCACTTGCCTTCCAGCTCGCATCATAAACCGCATAGTAATCAGACATTTTTTGCACTACGTCATCAGACGTAAAAAGCTGAATATCATAGTCGTGTTCACGTTCGAGTTTACGTTTTTTACGAGAGATCGTATTACGCAGCTTTGAAGGACGCGCCGCCATATAATCTTTGTATGACTGCCCCTGCACCCGATAGATCCAGTTGTAGTGACGAAAAGTAAGATCACAGCGAAAACCGGCCACTTCCATAAAATATTGGAAGTCATTTAAATGACTGTCATCATCTGCAACCGGCTCTAATAATAAAGCTTTAATTGGCAGCTGACTTAAACCCTCACTCAGGCATGTAAGGACTTCTTGTTGATGATGCTCAGTCAGAAATAGACCATAAAGAGAAGTATAGCGATGTTTAAGCGAGAACCAGGTATTGCTGCCACACTGCATCAAAGGCAACATGGCCATGACATTGCTCCCTGACACCACGCAAGCCAGCAGCATTGATTCATTTTCATCTAGCGCAGCGGTTGTCAGGTTTTCAAACCACGGGCGCGAAAAAAAGAGACTGGTTTTCTCTTCTGTAGCAAAAAGCTCATTAGCACTATCGGGAAGCTGATCCCAACCGGTGTAACATACAAATTTCATAGACAATCTCTAGAAAAATAGAAAAGGGCTCTGCACCGTTTATTAATTATTTTACCTGTTTTAAAAACAAAAAACCCCGCGACATGTCGCAGGGTTTTAAGTAGAACGCAAACTTAAGAACGTTTAGATCTTGATGTTTGCAGCCTGTGGACCTTTAGGACCAGATTCTGTATCAAACGTTACTTGCTGACCTTCAGCCAGTGAACGAAAACCATCACTTGCGATAGCTGAAAAGTGTGCAAAAACATCCGCACTACCGTCGTCCGGAGTGATAAAACCAAAACCTTTAGCGTCGTTAAACCATTTAACAGTTCCTGTAGCCATAATAATAATTACCTCAATAAAGTATAAAAAATAAATAGTGTGTTACAAATCTTACGGAGATAATTTACAGGAGAAAAATAGAATGCTACTGACAAGAACCTAGGATGAAATGTATTGTTTGTGTAATACCTGTTGTTAAATCAACAAAAATACACATACCCTTATTATATGGTTGTATATGAGTATTACAAGCTAAATCGTCGTTAATTAAGATATATACTGATAATAATCACTTTATTTGCCTATTTAGGCTTATATACATTTCACATTAGGGAATATAAGCTCAATGAGTCGACTTAAAATCTGTTACACTGTTTTTAGTTCATAAACACGACTCGCTCTGATCGGTGTCTTTCTTCATAGAACCCCCTCTTGGTAAGCCACGAATTCTTTGTAAATAGTTCCTGTCCAGACCACCTTATGCGAAAGCATAAGTAAATTGTAATCTTAAATTTTGTAACTATCCGGCAAGCCAATTAGCCTATCTTGTCTTTTGAAAAATAACGTAATAAATACTGGTGCTTGTTTATGCTTAAAAATTTGGTAAATAAAATGTTTGAAAAAAAAGACAACGTAAAAGTGGTAGAAGAAATTGATACTGAAATAAGTGAACCTGCCGCAGTTAAAAAAGAAGTCATTAAGCTCAAATTCAACGTCATGAATATCGAAAAAATTGACACACCCGATGGCATGGCCGGCGATAACTGGTACCAGTATGTAGTTGGACAAGGTTCATCCGAAATCAAAGGTCTAACGATGGGAACATTAAATCAAGTAACAGAGCACGCGAATAAAATCTCTGAAGATCTTAATGACCGCTCAAAAGGGAAAAAAACAGGTTATTCATCAAGCCAGAATAACAAAACGCCGGCTAAGCCGGTGAAATAAAAAGAAACAGATTAAATTACTGCCAGCTGGTTCAACATACCACCTTCCCCGATGCTCTCCACAAAAAAGAAAACGACCGCGAGTAAGTTTAAATAGAAAGTAATTGGGGCTGCACCCTGATATTCAATTTAGTGATATCAAATCAGCTATTTTTATTCGCTATCTTCGTATAGAATCCGCCCCTTAATATTTCCAAAAGAGTAACGTGTCACTGGTGCACCTTCTTACCCCTTTCTTATATGACGAAAAACAAATGACTGATAAAACGATAGTAACCCACAACGGTAATTTTCATGCAGATGATGTTTTCAGTATCGCTGCACTTAAGAGCATATTCCCTTCATTTAAGCTCATTCGCACACGTGATTTAGAGATTATCGCTAAAGCAGATATGGTGATTGATGTAGGTGGTGAGTATGACGCGGAATCAGACCGTTTTGATCATCATCAACGTGGTGGTGCAGGTGAGCGCGAAAATGGTATTCCCTATTCTTCATTTGGTTTAATTTGGCAGAAATATGGCGTAGAAATATGCCAAGGCAACCAGGACGTTGCAAATGCGGTTGACTCTGGTTTGGTATCAACCATTGATGCCATAGACTGTGGCCATGTCAAAGGAGTTTCTGAAGGTATTAGTCTCAGCCAAACAATTGGAATGTTTAACCCGACCTGGCAAGAAGAAAGTGACTTTGATGCCTGTTTTGATGAAGCGGTTGATTTTGCATCACGCGTTTTAACACGATTCATTGCCTCGGCAAACGGTGGCATTAGTGCGAAAGAAATTGTGGCGAAAGCGATTGATAAAGCAGAAGATCCAAGAGTGGTTGTATTAGAAAAATATACCCCGTGGAAAAGAACAGTTCACGCCTTATCTGAAGAGGCTTTATATGTGGTTTATCCCTCTCAGACTGGCGAATGGAGAATTCAAACAGTCCCAGTTGAACTCGGTTCATTCGAAGACAGAAAACCACTCCCTAAACAATGGGCAGGCTTGTCCGATAATGCTCTTCAAGAAGTAACAGATATTGATGATGCCATGTTTTGCCATAATGGTTTATTTATTGCTGGTGCAGAATCATTTGAAAGCACAATGAAAATGGCATCCATCGCAGTTAATGAATAACTAATAGCATTTATATTAACAAATAACAGGACGAAATAATGGCCGAAGCAGAATTAGTACACTGTCCGGTATGTGGTATTAAAACAATCCCGGATCATGAAGAGTTAGAATTTGAAGATAAACTTTGTGACGAGTGTTACGCAAAAGAAAATAGTGAAAGTGAATAATTGCAATATATGTATTCTGACCCCATTTATTCAATATTAGTTATAATATACCCCGTACAATTACGGGATATTCGATAAATACTTAAAGAGTTAATAATTTTAACTACATATTTCTCTTGTTCTTCTTTTCCCCTTGTATATTAGAAAAACGATTATATTTTTTTACTACATCTTTGTTATTTGATTTCACACCATTGTTATTTGATTGCAATTGAATAACTCCAGTTACTTGTGTTGTAACGCTTTCATTTTTAACTCTTGAAGAAACTGAAGACATTTTCACAACCTTATCGCCCGGATTTATTGATGTAAAATTGCTTGAATCATTAATTTTATCTTCTGTGCTTCTTACTTCAGTAATAACATTAGGACTAGCAAGAGTTCTTTGATTCCCGGCAATAACAATATTTGTAAAAATAAGTAAAGATACTGCAGCAAAGATCATTTTAAAGTATTTCATAGTATTCATTCGCCTCTTTAAGATACAGTCAATGTTAATAATGATAATGACTCAATACTTTTATCAAAATAAAAAGTATCAGGACCAACATCCCAAACTACTTTTACATCATATAAACCAGTATTAATATCAAACAAATGCATTGAACCTGAAGGCACAATTTGAGAATCAATCTGGTTTTCTCTCCAAACGGATGAAGTAGATGGAGAAAGATAAAGACCAATTATTTTTGCACCAACCGTTCCATTAACTATCTTCAATGATCCTGTATAGCCAGAATCGGTTGAAACCACAGTAACTACGCTCCCGTCAATCACAGGAACATCATAAATATATGTTGAATAGGTACTATACAGTCCATTAACAAGCGCTCGTGCATCATAAATACCAACTGGTACTGATGAAATATCAAAAGATAAACCTGCGAGTAAAGGTGATGATAATTGGTTAACCCCCCATGTCGATTGATCGAGAGGTGAAAAATTAAATTCGCGTATTGATAACGAACTATTATCGTTGTCTAACTGCACAATACCCGTTGAATAAGTAGAATCGTGACCACCCCCACAAGCAGTCAGAGTGCTGATCAGCAATGTAATTAATAATAGACGTATATGAGTATACATATCGGCAGCTCCTTATCGTTCCCAAACTTCATATCTTGTTATGTATATTAGCGAGGGATCCCTGAACGTAACCTGAATAGGATATGGGTATATTGATTTATTTCTATTGAATTAAAAGTGTGTAATTGGAGTCAGGACACAATTGTTTCTAATATTAGAGAATAAGGTGTTCTGACCCCATTTATTTAAGAGTTAGAGCTTGAAGATAAACTTTGTGACGAGTGTTTTGCAAAAGCGAATAGTGAGAGAGTGAATAATTATATTTAAATGGCTCTGGAGTCCCCTCTTTTATTCAGAATTACTACCCACTAAATTATTTTTTTCCAGAGCCCGATATATCTTTTTACTCGTTTTAGTTATTTTTTGTATATCTTTAAAATTGGGAGTTTCTCCATTTTCAAGACGTTCTTCCCAGTCGGTAATTTCCATATATAAATAGTCTAAAAGATTTTTGGCACAGCCGTGTGTACATGAGTCCCCACATATTTCGTCTTCGCTTAGAGAAAAGGGGAAGGTATCTTTAATTTTGTGAATGATGTCAGTCATTACAACATCAGTTTTAGGTTTCATATAAATACCCTAACACAATGCAAAAAGGCGCTTATAGAAGCGCCTTTTTTGGATTCCGGCTCGCACTTAATAATCCTCTTCGAGGATTGTCAGTATTCCCTCAACGTATTCTATACGTTCTGGTCGCCCGGAATGACGTGTACGCTTATTTCTTCTTCGGCATATAAATATCAGTACAGGTGCCTTCAGCAACTTCAGTTGCAAAATTTAGTGTTTCTGAAAGTGTTGGATGAGGATGAATGGTCATAGCAACGTCTTCCATCTCTGCTCCCATTTCTATCGCTAATGCTGCTTCTGCGATTAACTCACCGGCATTTTTACCTAGAATACCTGCACCAATCATACGATGTGTTTCTGCATCATAAAGTACTTTGGTCATGCCTGTTGTTGCACCAACAGAAAGGGCGCGACCACTTGCCGCCCATGGGAATGCCCCCTTCTCGTACTTCACGCCTTCTGCTTTCAACTCATCTTCTGTTTTACCCACCCAGGCGACTTCTGGATCAGTGTAAGCGACAGAAGGAATGACACGCGCATCAAAGAATCGCTTCTGTCCATCAATGACTTCAGCTGCTATTTTTGCTTCATGTGTCGCTTTATGTGCCAGCATTGGCTGACCGACAACATCACCAATCGCAAAAATATTATCAACGTTGGTACGCATCTGATTATCAACCGGAATAAAGCCCTGCTCGTTTACAACAACACCCGCTTTATCTGCGTCAATTAACTTGCCATTTGGTGAACGACCAATTGCGACTAATACGTTATCAAAAGTATCTTCTTCCGGTGCTTTTTTATCACCTTCAAACTTACACACGATACCCTTCTTAGTCGGCTTCAGTTCAGTTACTTTGGTTTTGGTAAAGATATTTTCGTAGCGTGATTTAAGAGCTCTTTCAAATGGACGTATCAGATCACGATCTGCACCTGGAATTAAACCAGGGCTCAACTCAACAACAGTGACATTTGCACCCAGTGCAGAATAAACGGTTGCCATTTCCAGACCGATAATACCACCACCAACGACCAGTAAACGTTTAGGAATATTATGCAACTCAAGTGCATCTGTTGAATCCCATACGCGCTCATCTTCCCATGGAATAAAGGGTAGTTTGGTGACAGATGAACCAGCTGCAATAATACAGTTTTCAAAACCGACTATCGTTTTAGAACCATCTTCTGCTTCAACTTCGATTGTATTTGCAGAGGTAAATTTCCCATAACCATTAACAGTCTTAACTTTACGCTGTTTGGCCATGGCTTTAAGGCCACCGGTTAGCTTAGCGATTACACCATCTTTATGTGCACGCAATTTATTTGTATCTATCTTTGGCTTATTAAATGTAACACCCGCTTCTGCAAGTTCAGGTGCTTCACTCACGACTTCTGCAATGTGTAATAAAGCTTTAGAAGGAATACAACCCACATTCAGGCAAACACCGCCAAGTACTTCTTCTTTTTCAATCAGAACAACTTTTTTTCCTAAATCGGCAGCACGAAATGCTGCAGTGTAACCACCCGGGCCAGAACCTAGCACAACCACTTCCGCTGATACATCAACATCACCAGAAAAACTAACCGCAGCGGGTGCTTCTGAAGGGACTGATTCTTCAACCTTAGCTTGAGCCGATGCAGATTCAACTTCCTCTTTAACAGGTTCTTCTGCTACAGGCGTGTCACCGGCCGTTTCCATCATTAAAATTAAAGAACCTTCAGCAATGGAATCGCCAACCGATACTTTTAATGACGTCACGGTACCCGATACCGGCGATGGAATTTCCATCGTCGCCTTATCTGACTCAACGGTAATTAATGAATCTTCTTCAGCAACTTGATCGCCGACCGCAACCAGTACTTCAATTATTTCGACTGAATCGAAATCACCAATATCAGGAACTTTTACTTCTACTGTGCTCATAACTTTAGCCTTTATTAATTCTTTACACTTAAATTAATACTTTAACTACAGCAGTAAACGACGTGCGTCTGCTAACAAGTGACTAACATAAGTAATAAAACGCGCACCATCTGCACCGTCAATCACGCGATGATCGTACGATAGCGATAACGGACACATGAGTTTTGGTTCGAAATCTGAGCCGTTCCAAACAGGTTTCATCTCTGCTTTTGATACACCCAGAATAGCGACTTCAGGCGCATTAACAATTGGCGTAAATTTGGTTCCACCAATACCACCCAAACTGGAGATAGACATTGAACCACCCTGCATGTCTGAAGGCTTTAATTTTTTATCGCGTGCTTTAATTGAAATTTCACGTAGTTCTTTTGAAATATCAACTAAAGATTTTGTATCGACATCACGAATAACCGGAACAACCAGTCCATCAGGCGTATCAACGGCTACACCGATATTAAAATAGTTTTTCATGATCAGGTTCTCACCACTCGGTTCCAATGATGAATTAAAACGCGGATACTTTTTCAGACCTGCTGCAACGGCTTTCATAATAAAAGACAGCATAGTGAACTTAACGCCTTCTTTTTCATACTCTTTATTTGATTGCTTACGGAATGCTTCAAGTGACGTAATATCTGCTTCATCAAATTGTGTAACATGTGGAATAGTTACCCAGTTACGATGCAGGAATTTACCGGTCAATTTATTAATTTTGCTTAACGGTTTAACTTCAATTTCACCAAACTGGCTAAAATCAATTTCTGGCATTGGCTCTACACCTAATGCAGCACCACCATTTGCAGATGCACCACCTGATGTCATCACTTTCTTAACGAACGCCTGAATATCTTCTTTAACAATACGCCCACTACGACCACTGCCTGTGACTTTACTTAAATCAACACCCAGTTCACGCGCAAACTTTCTCACGGCAGGTGATGCATGTGCATGTTTAAAACTAACCGGATTAATATTGGCTGTCGGTGAGGGTTTGTTTTCAATTTGTATCGCCGGTGCTGGAGCCGGAGCAGGCTTTGCTGCTTCAGCTGGAGCCGCTACCGGCTCTGGTTTTTCTTCTTTAGCTGCTTCTGAAGTATCCGCAGCAGATGTCTCAAGTATAAGGACGACACCACCTTCGGCAATCTTATCGCCTACTTTCACTTTAATTTCTTTTACGGTACCTGAATGGCTACTTGGAATTTCCATTGTTGCCTTATCAGACTCAACCGTTATTAAGGAATCTTCTTCTGCAATTTGATCACCGACAGACACGAGTACTTCAATAATTTCAACAGAATCGAAATCGCCAATGTCAGGAACTTTTATTTCAACCATTTCGCTCATGGTTCCACTCCAGTTATTTTAGTCTCACCGGATTTCCGCACTCGCGGTAATCACAGTGTCATATATCTTTTTACGTTGCCAAAGACTACGCAGTTAAAGGGTTTGGCTTCTCGGGATTAATGCCATATTTCTCTATGGCCTCCTGGACTTTGCCTGCCGGGAACTGGCCATCATCTGCCAGCGCCATGAGTGCTGCAATAGCAACATAATGTGCATTAACTTCAAAATGCTTACGCAATTGCGCACGTGTATCAGAACGGCCAAAACCATCTGTACCCAACGTTGAATAGTCTGCAGGAATCCACTTACGAATTTGTTCCGAATAAGAACGAATGTAATCGGTCGCTGCAACCACAGGGCCACGTTTGTCCTTCAGACATTTCTCAACGTAACTTACGCGCTTATCTTCTAATGGATGCAACATGTTCCAGCGATCGACATCTTCACCGTCACGTTTAAGTTCATTGAAACTTGTCACACTCCAGATATCTGCATCAATAGACCAGTCTTTATCCAACAATTCTGCAGCAGCAATGACTTCACGTAAAATAGTGCCTGAACCCATTAACTGTACTTTCTTCCGTCGCTTACCACCGCCTTGCAGTAAGTACATACCTTTAATAATACCTTCTTCAACACCTTTTGGCATTGCAGGCATCTTATAATTTTCATTCATGACGGCGATGTAATAGAAGACATTTTCCTGGTTCTGATACATACGACGCATACCATCATGAATAATCACTGCCAGTTCGTAGCCAAAGGTTGGATCGTAAGACACACAATTCGGAATCGTGCCAGACACCATAAAGCTGTGACCGTCCTGATGCTGTAAACCTTCGCCAGCCAGTGTTGTTCTACCGGCTGTGCCGCCGAGTAAGAAACCACGTGCCTGCATATCACCGGCCATCCATGCCAAATCACCAATACGCTGGAAACCAAACATAGAATAGTAAATATAGAACGGCACCATGTTTACACTATGTGTGCTGTATGACGTTGCCGCGGCAATCCATGATGACATTGCACCCGCTTCGTTAATACCTTCTTCAAGAATTTGACCGGTTTTGTCTTCCTTGTAGAACATGACCTGCTCTTTATCCTGTGGTGTGTATAACTGACCCACAGAAGAGTAAATACCTAACTGGCGAAACATGCCTTCCATACCAAAAGTTCGTGCTTCATCCGGCACGATAGGCACAACATACTTGCCCATTTTCTTGTCACGGGTAATTAATGTAAGCAAACGGACAAATGCCATTGTGGTCGACATTTCACGATCACCTGAGCCCTTGGTAACGGGCTCAAACACGGAAAGCTCTGGCACTTCCAGTGGCGCAGCCAAACGCTGACGCGTTGGCATTGGGCCGCCCAGCTTTTCACGCTGTGCTTTCATGTATTTAATTTCTTCCGAGTTTTCATCCGGGCGGAAATATTCACATTTCGCCGCTTGCTCATCAGTAATGGGGATATTGAAACGATTCTTGTAATTAATCATTTCTTCTTCATCTAATTTCTTTTGCGAGTGAGTACGCATCTGGCCTTCGCCGGCCGCACCCATACCGTAACCCTTAACACTGTGTGCCAGAATAACCGTCGGCTGACCATCACGCTTCGACGCTTCTGCATAGGCAGCATACACTTTGAATGGATCATGACCGCCACGGTTTAGGCGCCAGATATCTTCATCCGACATATCGGCAACCATGGCTTTTAATTCAGGGTATTTACCAAAGAAGTGTTCACGTACATACGCGCCATCTTTAGATTTGTAATTCATAAAGTCACCGTCAACCGCTTCAAGCATACGCTTTTGCAATAAGCCGTCATGGTCTTTAGCGAGTAATGGATCCCAGTAACTTCCCCATAGCACCTTAATGACTTTCCAGCCTGCACCACGGAAAACGGCTTCAAGTTCTTGAACAATCTTGCCATTACCACGCACCGGGCCATCCAGACGTTGTAAATTACAGTTAATCACAAAGGTCAGGTTATCCAGCTTTTCGCGAGTCGCCAGTGAAATGGCACCGAGTGATTCAGGTTCATCTGTTTCACCATCTCCCATAAAACACCATACATCACGGTCACGCGTATCGGCCAAACCGCGATCTTGCAGATACTTCATAAAACGTGCTTGATAGATGGCCGAAATAGGGCCCAGTCCCATTGATACTGTCGGAAACTGCCAGAAGTCAGGCATTAACCATGGATGCGGGTATGAAGACAGACCATTACCATCCACTTCCTGACGGAAGTTATCCAGCTGACTTTCATCTAAACGACCTTCAAGGAAAGAGCGAGAGTACATACCAGGTGCTGAATGCCCCTGGAAGAAAACGAGATCACCACCATGTTCATGAGTAGGCGCACGCCAGAAATGGTTAAAGCCCACATCATATAAAGTCGCAGCAGATGCGAAACTGGCGATATGACCGCCTAACTCTGATGCTTTACGATTAGCCTTAACCACCATTGCGGCTGCATTCCAGCGAATCAGGGCACCGATTCGACGCTCTACACTTCTATCACCCGGCATATTTGGCTGCAGGTGAGTAGGAATAGTATTTACATAAGCTGTATTTGCTTTGTGAGGCAGGTTAGCACCTGAACGACGTAGTTTGTCGATCATCTGCTCTAGCAGAAAATGTGCACGGTCGGCACCATCCGACTCTAAAACACCTTCAATGGCTTCAAGCCATTCATGAGTTTCCTGATGGTCGATATCCTGATCTTGATTCTGTGTAGACATAGTCTTCTCCACTTCTATAACCCTATGGCTGTCGCCATACAGTCTTACACCGGTATATTTACCGATACATTTGTAATATGCCAGCAACTTTAATTAATCACTACAGTAAAACAAATACTTTTTACACCGCGAAAAATATATAGTTATATTTCAATAAGTTACAAGCATGAAATAATCTTATATCTACTAATATAGCTCAAAACAACTAAATGTACAAAAATAAATAACGTGTTCAGACAAGCAAATAGAACAAAAGCAAGCCTTCTTTACACAATAAAAAATATATACTTATATTTCAGTATGTTACAGGCATGAAATAATTTTATGACAGCTAAATATAGCCTGAAAACAAAAATCATATCAAATAAACAACTTATTCAAACCGTTAGAATGCATATTTTTTGTTTTAGTTGAAGATATTTAATCAAGCATAATCAAACACTTGTTGCTTTCAATCATCCTCAGGGTTGAGAACCCGCACTTTCACTTCAAAATATCAAAAACCATATTTTATTGTGAAGATTTCTCCCTAAACAGATAAATTGTGCGTATTATTAGCAACAAGAAAAAAGGACACAAACGACAACGGACTGTATTTTAAGCCATAAATAAAAATAAATTATATGTCTGAACTCGATATACGAAAATGGTTATCTAACATTGCTGAAACAGCAATAGCAAAAGATCTCGAAAAACACATGGAGCTGGTGTCAGAGAATGTTGTTGTCTATGGTATGCCCAGCGGTAAAACACTCAATTATTCTGACTGGTATAACCGCCGTAAAAGTGAATTCAAACGAGGCATTCTAAAAAACTTAACCTATAATAATCTAAGGGTGAAGACTTATGGTCTGCGTCGCCTTATCTTTGATATTGAAGAAGTCATGGATGGAGCTAATGGTGATATGGCCATCATTAATAAACAAGTTATCCTCGAACAGGAACAAGACGAACAATGGCGTGTTGTTGAAGAAACGATTAAAGATTGGAAGTTTTTGAAAGGCCGCAAAACTAACTAAGGAAATTTCCAGTGACGAAAAAACAATTCCGTAGCGAACGCGATAGCATGGGCGAACTGCAGGTTCCCGCAGATGCACTTTATGGCGCACAAACCCAACGTGCAGTAAATAACTTCCCGATTAGTGGACTACCAATGCCACGTGGTTTTATACGCGCACTTGGACTGGTAAAAATTGCTTGTGCAACAGCCAATGAAAAACTCAACCTGCTCGATAAAAAAATAGCGGATGTCATTCGCACTGCTGCTACCGATGTTGCCGATGGAAAATACGATGAACATTTTCCTATTGATGTATTTCAAACAGGTTCCGGTACCAGTACCAATATGAATGCCAACGAAGTGATCTCGCACCTTGCAAGCGATTTACTTGGTGAGCAGGTTCATCCGAATGATCATATCAATATGAGCCAAAGTTCAAATGATGTGATTCCAACCACTATTCACGTAAGCGCCTGTTTAGAAATTAATGAGCGCCTGCAACCTGCAGTCAAACATTTAATCGAAACACTGCACCAGCGTATTATTGAATTAAACAAAACAGTAAAAACAGGTCGTACTCATTTAATGGATGCGATGCCAATCACGCTTGGACAAGAGCTGCAAACATGGAAAGACCAGCTTGTCGATAACCTTGAGCGTATAGAAAATAGCCTCTCCAGACTTAGCACCCTGCCTCAAGGTGGAACCGCAGTCGGTACCGGCATAAATGCGCATGAAGATTTTGCCAAAGAGTTTTCTACTGCATTAACTGCAACAACTAATGTGGCCTTTAAACCGATGAAAAATCTTTTTGTTGGTTTAGCCAGTCAGGACTCGGCTGTTGAAATGAGTGGCCAGTTAAAAACTTTAGCAGTCACGCTAATGAAAATGTCCAATGACTTACGCTGGATGAACAGTGGCCCCCTCGCCGGCCTGGGTGAAATTGCTTTACCTGCATTACAGCCGGGTAGCTCCATTATGCCCGGTAAAGTGAACCCGGTTATACCTGAAGCGGTTGCCATGGTTTGCGCACAAGTTATTGGTAATGATGCAACGATTACGGTCGCCGGCCAGTCGGGTAATTTTCAGTTAAATGTCATGCTACCGGTAATAAGTTATAACTTATTACAAAGTATCGAATTATTAGCCAACGCATCACAACAGCTAGCAGACAAGGCCATTGCCGGCTTTACCGTGAATACATCACATATAAAGGAAGCGCTGGATCGTAATCCTATTTTAGTGACTGCACTTAACCGGGTTATTGGTTATGAAAAAGGTGCAGCGATTGCGAAAAAAGCCTATGCCGAAGGACGTTCAGTGATTGATGTTGCTACTGAAATGACCAATCTAACCGAAGAAGAATTAATAAAACACCTCAATCCGGAAAAGCTGACTCAAGGCGGGATTAGTGAATAAAGTTAGTTTAAAGAGACTAATCGCTCAGTTTAAATATTAAAGAAAAGGTTGAACCTTCACCTAAAGCACTTTCAACAGATATTTTTCCATTCATTATTTCTATTAAATTTTTAGTGATCGCCAGTCCAACTCCAGATCCTTCAATATTGGTGCGAGTACTCACGCGCTCAAAAGGTTCAAAAATCTTTTTCAGGGAATCTTCCGCAATACCCTCTCCTGTATCCGAGATATCAATTTTACATTCACCATCATTAAATTTCTCTACAGAGATAGCGACACTACCTTTTTCTTTATTGTATTTTATCGCATTGGTAATGATATTTATTAACACTTGTTTAAATGAACGTAAATCAGCAACGATAGTGATAGCTTCATTATTAGCATAGTTAGAAATAATACTTATCTGATATTTATTTGCTAATACACTAAGTAATTTCACAACACCATTTAAGACTTCTGTCAATTTGATGTTCTGTAAATCAACATCATATTTTCCCGTTTCAATTTTTGCCAAATCGAGTACATCATTTACCAATTCCAGAAGATGTCGACCCGCGAGTAATATCTCATTGATATTATCTTTCACTAGATCCATCTTTTGGTGTGCGACATCGTACTCAAGGATTTGTGCAAAACCAAGAACCGCATTCATTGGAGTGCGAAGCTCATGGCTCATACTGGAAAGAAACTCAGTTTTTGCCTTACTCGCCTGTTCTGCCTTTTCTTTCTCGATAATTAGCTCTTTAGTACGCTCAGTTACTCGCTCTTCAAGCTCGTCCATTAATCTATCCTGCTGGTTTTTTGCATGAACCAGTTTTCGATTAATGGATAAAATATAAATTGTTAATAAAAACAATATGCTAAAAACAAAAATAACAATGATAAAGGGAACAAGATATTTTTCCTGAAAATAATCAATGTAATTTTCATGATAATTAACATAAGGACCAACATGTAGCTCTTTCATCAAGTTATGAACAGGTTGATAATCTTCAGGTACAGTCCAGCCGACATATTTTCCTGCTATTGTTGCCGGATGATCTGACGGCATAGTTAGCAAAGCTAAAGCCACTCTTTTAGATAACGCACTTGATGTATCCCGCATTTTTATAAACGGCCACTCAGGATAAAGCCGGGTACTGTGATAAAAAGGAAAGCCTTCTTTTGTTTTACTATTTATAATTCTAAAATCTTCAAGCTTAACAGTGCCACTCTTTGCCAGTCTCTCCAGCATGTCGGTCCGTACCACACCTGCATCAGCATTACCTAGTTGAACAATGCTAACAACATCCCGTTGAATACCACCACTAAAGCTCACCTGCTTTGTCTGATGATAAGCATCAAAACCTTCTTTTAATAACTCACGTAATGCAACACGCCAACCGCCAAACGCACGCTCGGAAACGGCAACAATCCTTTTGTTTTTTAAATCCTTAATTTCATAAATATCACTATCTTTGCGGGTAAAAATAACAGAACCAAATTTTGTATACGGTTTACCTTGTCGCTTGTTGCGCAAAGTCAAAATGGCAGACGCACCAAACCGTAATTTCATTTCTACATACGAAGACGGATTTGTTAAGACAAAATCAAACTGGTTGCTTTCTACTTCTCTCATCAGCTCGGGTAAACCGATGATGGGAATCATAATAAATTTATGTTCCGGAATTTTTTCAGATAAATAATCGGCGGTTTTTTTCCATTGCTGCATACCTTTATCTATACCAATGTGTGCACGCAGCCCTATCCTTATTGTGTCAGCATAAATAAAGCCTGAAAAAACAAACATCAACCCAAAAACAATTAATGACATATTTTGTTTTAATACTCTTGTAAAATATGTCTGTTTCAAATGACACAACATGAACTTTCCTTTTCATCTTTTGATATAATTTGATTAAACCACATTCACTTCATGAAAGAAGCATAATGATTATTATTTTCTAATTACACAGAGTAATAATATTGATACCATTAAGGGTAAACCCCTAGCAACCTTCTGAACACAAGACTATAAAAGAGTTAAAAAATGAGCAGCATAACCATAATACGCCCCGATGACTGGCACCTCCATGTTCGTGACAATGAGTTTTTAGCCGACATTGTTCCGCATACGGCAGCGATGTTTTCACGGGCGATTATTATGCCAAACCTTAAGCCGCCGGTAACAACGGTAGCGCAAGCACTTGAATATCGTCAACGAATATTAGATGCGACTCCAGACGATAATCCATTTGAGCCTCTCATGGTTTTGTATTTGACCAATAATACAACTACAAAAGAAATCGAAAAAGCCGGTCAATCTGAACATGTGCATGCAGTAAAATATTATCCAGCCGGTGCAACAACAAATTCTGACGCCGGTGTTACTGATATTAAAAATACTTACCCTGCTTTAGAAAAAATGCAGGAATTGGGATTACCTTTACTAATTCATGGTGAAGTGACTAATCCGGATATTGATGTATTTGATCGTGAACAGGTTTTTATTGAAACCGTTCTTGCCCCCTTACTTAAAGATTTTCCTAAGCTAAAAGTGGTTCTTGAACATATTACAACTCAGCAAGCTGTTGAGTTTGTTACAAAGGCAGGTAAAAATATTGCAGCAACCATAACACCACACCATCTTTTATTTAATCGTAATATTATGTTTAAGGGTGGCATGAACCCGCATTATTATTGCTTACCTATTTTAAAGCGGGAAACACATCATCAGGCATTAATTACTGCAGCGACAAGTGGTAGCCCAAAATTCTTTTTAGGAACAGACAGTGCGCCACACGCACAACACAATAAAGAGACGTCATGTGGATGTGCCGGAATTTATTCTGCTCATGCAGCCATTGAACTTTATGCCGAAGTTTTTGATAGCGCGAACGCATTAGATAAACTTGAAGGTTTTGCGTCTTTTTATGGTGCAGATTTCTATGGTTTACCACGTAACACAAATTCGATCACTCTGGAAAAAACAGACTGGCAAGTACCTGAATCTTATACTTTTGCAAAACAGAAGCTGATTCCACTACGTGCAGGCCAAATGATTCATTGGCAACGCGTATAAAATGACGATGGTTTTTATATGCATGACAAACTATATAAGCCGCATAAAATAATTTAACCCGAGAATTAATGTCTCTCTTACGGTATCCTTCGCATATGGAAGAAATAATCGAACACAAAGATCCTATTGCCAATCGCTTTCGCGGCTTTTTACCCGTCGTAGTAGATGTTGAAACCGCGGGCTTTGAAGCAGACAGACATGCATTACTTGAAATCGCGGCAGTCACTCTAAAAATCAACAATAAAGGTCAGATTGAACCGGATAAAACCTATTCTGCTCACGTTGAGCCTTTTATGGGTTCAGAGCTTGATCCAAAAGCATTAGAATTTACCGGTATCGATCCATACCACCCTTTTCGTATGGCAAAGCCTGAACGGGAAGCGCTGGATGAAATATTTAAACCGATTCGCAAACTGGTTAAAAAGACTGGCTGTAGTCGCGCTATATTAGTCGGCCATAACCCGATTTTTGATTTAAGTTTTGTTAAAGCCGCCGTCGAGCGTTGTGATATTAAACGAAACCCTTTCCACCAGTTTAGTACTTTTGATACTGCTACGTTGGGTGGTTTAGCTTATGGTCAAACAGTTTTAGCGCGTGCTGCTCAAGCAGCCGGCATTCAATGGGATCATGAAGCAGCCCATTCTGCGGCTTATGATGCCGAGCGTACAGCAGAGCTCTTTTGTATTATTGTAAATTCATGGGATAAACATTCAAAACCCGCTTAATTTTATTTTAAAATTCCATAAAAAAGCCCGAACATTATTCGGGCTTTTTTTATATCTATGTCAATTAGAATTAAGCAACAGCTTCATCAATCGCTTTTTTCAACTCACCTTTTTGATACATTTCCAGCGTGATGTCACAACCACCCACTAACTCACCATTAATATAAACTTGCGGAAATGTTGGCCAGTCCTGATAACGTGGCAAATTTTCAAAAATTTCCGGATCCATTAAAACATTTACATGAGCAAACTCTTGTCCGCATGCTTGTAAAGCCTGAGCAGTACGACTGGAAAAACCACATTGTGGCATTTGTGGTGTACCTTTCATAAATACAACAACCGGGTTACTTTTTACAATTTCATCAATACGATCTAATACGTCCATCTTTGTTACCTCATTCAATCTCATAGTGTGTGCTGTCTCGAAACCTGTCAGAACAGTAAAAATTAGTTGCTGCTAATATAGCAGTAAACCAACCATAATACCATACTATATTGCTTGGTTATTTACTGGTTATCTATTTTTCATTCCGTCATTGGCGCAGTTCTTAAAGCTCTATATGGGGACAAATGCCAAGTCTTCAAGCCGTATCCAAATGAGTTTGAAACCATAATTCCAGCAGGGCTAAATGCCACAGCTTACTGCCGCGTAAAGCAGTAAAATGCTGATCTGGCTCAGATAACAACTTTTCAACATAAGAGCGGGCAAAAATGCCCCGATTTCGGCAAGCCTGTGAATTTAAAATATCCTGCATAAAGTCTAAAAAATCACCGCGCACATATTTTAACGCTGGCATAGGAAAATAGCCTTTTGGTCGATCAATCACGGCATCGGGAATCAAACCACGGGAAATTCGTTTAAGTACATCTTTGCCACCTAAGCCGCTTTTTAAGCCGAGCTTCATTTCCGGTGGCATTTTTGCGGCCAGCTCAACAAGGTGATGATCTAAAAACGGCACCCGAGCTTCCAGCCCCCAGGCCATGGTCATGTTGTCCACCCGCTTTACCGGATCATCAACAATCAACGTGGTGGTATCCATACGTAAAACCCGATCAATAAATTCGCTCGCATTGGGCTGTCCTAATAACTCGGCAATTTTTTTCGTGGTGAAATCCTCTCCGCGATATTCAGGCGTAACCATTTCTAAAAACTCATCATGCGTCCTGTCGAAATAATAACGCGCAAAACGTGAGACATCTGAACCATTAATGTCTTTGTGCATTTGTTCAAACCAGAAGTAACCGGCAAACACTTCATCCGCACCTTGCCCACTTTGTACCACTTTCACTTGCTCGGAAACACGTTCGGACAATAAATAAAAAGCCACCGCATCCTGTCCGACCATCGGTTCTGACATCGCTCTCACAGCATCAGGAATATGCGGTAATACCTCACTGTTTGATATGTGGTATTTATGATGTTTGGTTTTATATCGCTCAACAATTTGATCTGAAAATTCAAATTCACTGCCTTTCTCTTCAGGTTGATCTTCAAAACCAATGGAGAAGGTACGCAAATCTTTTACACCCGCTTCAGCAAGCAAGGCTACAAGTAAACTTGAATCTAAACCACCGGATAACAATACCCCCACCGGTACGTCGGCAACATCAATTCGTTTCCGTACTGCTTCACGAAGTGCATCATGAATTTGATCTGTCCATTCTTCAACAGAAAAATCCCTGTCCGGACGAGTTGCATCAAGAAACCAGTAACGCTCTGTTTCTTCTTTACCATTAAGATCAAGTGTTATCGTTGTACCCGGTTCTAACTTGCGTATGCCATTAATAATCGTTCTAGGTGCAGGGATAACGGCATGCAATGAAAATTGATTATGCAACGCAAAGGGATCAATCGACTTATCAACTTCACCAGTTGCCAATAAAGCTTGCATATTGGATGCAAAACGAAAGTATTGTGAAGTCTTTGAAAAATAAAACGGTTTAATACCCATGCGATCACGTGCAGCAAAAAGTTGTTTTTTATTCTCATCCCAAATACTAAAAGCAAACATACCATGTAAATGTTTAGGACAGTCTTTACCCCATTTATGATATGCCTTCAAAATAACTTCAGTATCACCTTCGCTTTGAAAGCAATAACCGTCTTTTATAAATTGCTTTCGTAATTCAGGGTAATTATAAATTGCCCCATTGAAGACAATAGTTAAACCTAACTCCCGATCTACCATAGGTTGATTGGAATGAGTACTTAAATCAATAATCGCTAAACGTCGATGACCAAATGCCACTCGATCGTGGTGCCATGTATCTCCAAAATCAGGCCCACGTTTTTCTAACTGAGGTAACATCGCTTTAACAGCTTCTATTGATACTGTTGATTTAAAATTTAATTCACCACAAATTCCGCACATATGTTCTCTTCTTTATATATTGTAGCTCGGCTCTTCAGGCCGACGCAGCATTAATAAAATCAACAACTATTTCTAAATAACTTATTCTGTTAAAACAAATCATTTGGTTTCGCTTATGTTCTTCGTCGGCCTGAAGGCCGACCTACATTTTACCCCAACCACCACCACCGGGGGTTTTTATTGTTAAGCAATCGCCTGGCTTAACATCAAAACACACCTTTGGCATTAACACATTATCATTTAATAAATTTTGCCCGCAGCCACCATCAAGTCCCCCCGTTAAACTCCATGGTGTTGTTAGGCGTCTTTCAGTTAGTAAAGTGACATTAGCCGGTTTTAAAAATTCAAATTCACGGATTAAACCGTCACCGCCTTGATATCGCCCTGCTCCGCCGGAATTTTTCCGAATTGCATATTGTTTTATTCGAACGGGATAACTTGTTTCCATCACTTCTATCGGCGTGTTGCGCGTGTTTGTCATATGAGTTTGTACTGCATCAAGACCATCACTTGATGAACTTGCGCCCATGCCGCCGCCCATTGTCTCGTAATAATCCCATCCGTCAGAAATCGAACCCATGGCTAAATTATTCATACTGCCATGACTTGCTGCGGGGATTTTTTCCGGTATGGCCTGGGCTAAAGCGCCCATTACAACATCAACAATGCGGGTACTGGTTTCAACATTTCCGGCAGCAACGGCAGCAGGACGTTTTGCATTGAGTAAACAACCTTCAGGCGCGGTTAGTGTTATCGGGCGAAAGCTTCCGGCACATGCCGGTGTTTGATTTGGCATCAAACAACGAAAAACATAATACACCGCCGCGGCAGCCACGGATAAAGGACAATTTATATTACCTTCGGTTTGTGCTGTTGTACCATTAAAATCGACATGAACACTTTGATCCTGAATATCAATGCTTGCTGCGATTTTTAAATTGAAGTGTCCTAAACCATCATCATCCATCACATCACTAAAACGATATTTTCCATTTGGAATATCAGCAATAACACTTCGGGCTAGTCGTTCACCATAATCATTCAACTCTGAAAGCGCGATTAAGAATGCAGATGCATTAAGTGATTGAATGAGAGAGTTCAAACGTTTAACGCCTGCATGATTAGCACTGATTTGAGCTGAAAAATCACCCTGTGCTGCGCGACCACTACGAATAGAACCCAGTATTTGTTTCATAAAGACATTATTCATTTTTCCCTGTGAAATTAAATGGGTGGGTGGAATGATTAAACCTTCTTCATCTAAACTTTTTGATAACGGCATGGAACCGGGTGACTCTGCGCCAATATCGGCATGGTGTGCCCGGTTTGCAATAAAAGCGAGCAACTCCCCTGCAAAATAAACAGGGGCGATCAATGTGATATCGGGCAAGTGCGTCCCGCCCAAAAAAGGATCATTAACAATAACCATATCTCCTTCATGCCAATCTAGCTGACTGACAATATCTTTCATGGCATAAGCCATGCTGCCTAAATGCACAGGAATATGTGCAGCCTGAGCACTTAACTCCCCTTTTACATCAAACACAGCGCAGGAGAAATCGAGCCGATCGCGAATATTGGGAGAAAAGGCAGCACGTTGTAACACCGCTCCCATTTCATCACAAATGGCATCAAGACGACTGGTAAAAAGGCTGAGCTCTATACTATTCACAATAGGGGCTTTAAAAAGTCTTTGTTTTATAAGGAAATTAAACAGCTATTGTAGCATTGTGGACAATAAGATCTATTCAGGGGGGTGCCCTGAAACATAATACTGTAGTAAACTAGTCAGCAAATATTCACACGACGATATATATCACTATAAAAAAATAACGAGGGGAATTCTCATATGAATCCATTAACGTCTATTAAAGGCACAATCATCGCTGGCTTCGTTTTAGCAGCAATTATCGTTTTCGCTGGTGGCATGACCGGTTTTAGCGCACTTAATCTTGAAGTTTGGTTTCACGTATTAGCGGGCGTCATCTGGATTGGTTTGCTTTACTACTTCAACTTCGTACAAGTTCCTGGTGTTGGCGCTGCGTTAGCAGAAAAAGACAGTGGTGGCCCAGGCCCTGCAGCAATCAATAAGTATATTGCTCCTAAAGCATTACTTTGGTTCCGTATGGCTGCAGCTGTAACTTGGTTAACTGGTGTTGGCGCATTAGAAGGAATCGGTGGCGCAATGAATGCCTTTACTTTCTCTGCTGGTATGGAAGTTATCGGTCTTGGCGCATGGTTAGGTACTATCATGTTGTTCAACGTATGGGTTCTTATTTGGCCAAACCAACAGAAAATTCTGGGCATGAAAGAAGCAACAGCTGATGAAATTGCTAAAGCAAAATTCGTTGCATTGATGGCTTCACGTACAAACACTGTACTTTCTATCCCGATGTTACTTTGCATGATCGGTTTTGGACATGGATTAACTTTCTAAACAGTTCGTTTCTCCTAAAAACCCGGCCCCATCGAATGGGCGCCGGGTTTTTTTACGCCTAAAATTGGCTAAATATGCTGCAATAGTTGCTGTAAGGCCAATCTAAGGCTAAAATTAGTCTTTAGTGGCGGTCCGTCTTTAAAAACGGACTGCCTTTTTATTTCTGGTAACTGGATTTTTGGAATTCTGATGACCGATACATTAATGCACAACTATGCTCCCCTTGCTGTTCACTTTGAAAAAGGTGATGGTGCTGTTTTATGGGATACTGATGGAAAAGCTTACTTAGATGCGTTAGCAGGTATTGCAGTTTGTGGTCTCGGCCATGCGCACTCCGCTGTCACTAAAGCGATTTGTGAGCAAGCAGGTAAACTTGTCCATACTTCAAATATTTATGGCATCAGTAACCAGCAAGCTCTCGCTGATAAACTCACCGCGCTATCCAACATGGATAATGTCTTTTTCAGTAATTCGGGGGCTGAAGCGAATGAAGCCGCAATTAAACTTGCCCGGCTTTATGGTCATAGTAAAAATATCGATCAACCTGCCATTATTGTTATGGAAGGCAGCTTCCATGGCCGTACAATGGCAACCTTAACCGCCACAGGTAACCGGAAAATTCATGCAGGTTTTGAACCTTTAGTTCAGGGATTTGTTCGTGCTCCTTATAACGATATCGAAGCAATTGAAAAGATTGCCAAAAACAATCCAAATGTTGTTGCTGTTCTTGTAGAACCTATTACCGGTGAAGGTGGTATTACTATTCCGGCAGATGATTACCTCAATCGAATTCGTGAAATTTGCGATCAAAACGAGTGGCTCATGATGCTCGATGAAATACAAACAGGAATTTGCAGAACAGGGAAATGGTTTGCTCATCAGCACAACAACATTACGCCAGACGTTATGACATTAGCAAAAGCATTAGGCAATGGCGTCCCCATTGGTGCATGTTTGGCAAAAGGTGAAGCGGCTAAATTATTTCAACCTGGCCATCATGGTTCAACTTATGGCGGAAACCCGTTAGTCACAGCGGCAGCTTTAGCCGTAATTGAAACCTGTGAAAAAGAAAACCTTGCTGAACGGGCAACACAACTTAATAAAAAAATACTCGATGGTTTAAAAACAAACCTGCACGACATTGATGCGGTTGTAGATATTCGTGGTAAAGGTTTAATGATTGGTATTCAGCTTGATCAACCCTGTGCCGATCTGGTCAAAATAGGACTCGAAGCAGGCATATTAATCAACGTTACCGCCGGTGATGTTATCCGTTTATTGCCACCTCTGATTATTACTGACGAACAGGCAGAAAGTATCATTATTATGGTTAGCGAGTTAATTACTAATTTTGTCGACTAATTATTATCAACTCATACATTATAAACTTTTAAGAAGATAGATATGACTCAGCACTTTTTAACATTAATGGATTTAGACAAAGCCACATTAAATAAGCTTGTCACACGTGCCATCGAACTTAAAGCAATACAAAAGTCCGGTGAAATTTATGAGCCACTTAAAAATAAAGTGTTGGGAATGATTTTTGATAAAGCTTCAACTCGTACCCGTGTTTCTTTTGAAACAGGTATGGCTCATTTTGGTGGCCATGCCATTTTTCTATCTCCTCGCGATACCCAGTTTGGCCGGGGTGAACCTGTCGAAGACAGTGCCCGCGTTTTATCTCGTATGGTTGACTGCATAATGGTAAGAACATTTGATCATGAAATGCTGGAAACCTTTGCCGAGTATTCTAAGGTCCCCGTCATTAATGCTCTCACAGATATGTACCATCCCTGTCAGCTACTTGCTGACATGCAAACCTATTTTGAGCATCGTGGAGACATTACAGGAAAAACTGTTACCTATATTGGTGATGGCAATAATATGTGCCACTCTTATATGAATGCTGCCCGTCAATACGGCTTTACTTTAAATATTGCTGTGCCTGAAGGCTACGATCCCGATGCTACATTACTGGAAGAAACTAAAAGCTGTGTCAATATTTTCCGCAACCCCGAAGATGCTGTTGCAAATTCAGATATGATTACGACTGATGTTTGGGCAAGTATGGGACAGGAAGAAGAACAAGCCATTCGTGAAAAAGCGTTTGCCGGTTATCAGGTCAATGACAAATTAATGGCACTGGCAAATAAAGATGCTATTTTTATGCACTGTTTACCCGCACATCGCGAAGAAGAAGTCAGCACATCGGTTATTGATGGCCCGCAAAGTGTAGTTTGGGATCAGGCCGAGAATCGTCTGCATGCTCAAAAAGCATTGCTCGAATTATTAATGACAAAAAACTAACCTACGCTATACTTTGATTGTTTCCTTACATTAAAGTGATATTAAAATTATGCTCAAACGTCTTACTTTATCTTTAATTATTTTCACATCATCCCTAACTACACTTCATTCAACTGAACTTGAAGATGGCTTTCAGGCTTTTAAAGCCGGTAACTATGAACAAGCCTTACGCTTATGGCTGCCTCTGGCAGAAAAAGATAATGCTGATGCACAATATAATTTAGGAATTTTGTATCAAAAAGGATTAGGTGTCGAAAAAAATCCCAAGGCTGCATTTATATGGTACAAACGAGCTGCTGCTAATGGCCATACCGATGCCATGTATAATTTAGGCATAATGTATAACAAAGGTCGCGTTATATACCGTAGCCCGAAAGATGCGATTAAATGGTGGAAAAAAGCCGCCGAACTTGGCAATGCCGAAGCACAATTTAATATTGCAGTAGAATATTTTTATGGCCGAACGTTAGGTAAAGATGTCACCAAAGCATTATATTGGTGGAAAAAATCTGCTCGGCAAGGAAACAAGAGCTCTAAGGCTGCACTTTATAAAGTTTATAACGAAGGTATGTACGGCATAGAAAAAAACTTGCAGGAAGCAAAACGCTGGAAATAAAAAAAACGCCTCATAAAGAGGCGTTAAAAAGTGAGTTCATAATATTGGTAACATCCATATTACCTTTGTCTTCCCTGTATTCTTTTTTACAAATTTAGAACTTTAAGACATAACCAACAGAAAGGATTTTGTTATCTTTAGTTACAGCTGTATTTTCTTCTTTAATAGTATTGTATAGCGCATATACAGTACCTTTCTTTCCTAGCTTATGATCAAAACCAACAGTAAAGTGAGTGCCTTTTAAAACAGATGCCGCATTATCTTTAACTGTGATGTATTGAGCTTTAAATTTATTTTTACTACCTACTTTCATGTTAAAGCTTAAACCTAACCAGCTTTCTTTATCAGCATTTGTTTTCGCAGCTTCAACACCAGACTGTGTAAGCAAACCAAATTGCATGCCATTGACTTTATAGGTCGCAACTAAACGCGTCATATCAGTCTCTACACCAACTTTTTTATCGTGAGAGTCATGCGCAATCGCAACATACAATGGACCACTCTTATAACCAATAGCAACTGAAGTTTCATCAGCAATCCCCTGGCCAGCAGTTGTACCATTACCTTCGCCAGGAACAAGTTGTACATTAAGTGCTATCTTGTCAAATTTTCCTAAATAAGTAATTGAATTCTTTTTACGATTTTCACCGTCTTCATCACCCGCATATTTTAAATCGCCAACCGTATCACCAAATTGGTCAAATTTACCTTGTGACATTTTTAAAGGAGTATCATGCTGACCAAAACGAACTTCACCAAACCCACCCTTTAAACCAAGATAAGTATTACGAGTAGCAAAACTGGTTGCACCACTCTCTACGTCAATCTCAGATTCAAATTTATACGTACCGGTTAAACCATCATCTAATTTTACTTTACCCTTAAAACCAAGGCGTGAAGCATTACTTTCCAATAACCAGTTATCTTTTGCACTTCCAATTTCATCATATTTTGAAAGGCTTAAATGTAATTTACCGTAAACAGTAGTATCAGCGGCATTTGTTACTGTCATTGGCAAAGCTAAACTCGCAGCAACTGCAACAGCAATCATTTTTTTATTCATGAGTAATCCCCAAATTTAAATTTTAAAATAAGACATTTAATGTTTGTCTTTTAACGGGGAGCATCTTGCCGAGTTAATGTGACAGTTAGATAACAGTTTCATGACAATAAAGTTAAACTCTCTTTTGTAAATGAGTTTGATTCTCATTTGGCTCTAAAAGCTGTATAATTCAACTTTCAAACCCATGCTAGCGCTAAAAATTTAAATATCAGCTCAGTGGCAGCTAAAACCGGCGTGTTGCAGGCAATTACCGAGTTTCAGGGAAAGACATTATGGTGAAATTATTTTAATAACGAACGTATCTCTACTGCGGCTTATAGCAAAGAGCCTGAAAACCGACATATTGGTATGGTCTTTATGGGGGTACGCATTGTTTTTCCTATTAAAATATTGAAGTTTTATCTATGTCTTCACTCATCATACCCACGATATTGATGAAAAGATAAAACTTCATCCTGAACTCGTTCACATGGTTGCTTTCCATCAATCAACAGAGCTTGAGCATTCTGAAAAAAAGTGTATAAATGGCATATAAAATTCTAATAACAAATTACAGGAATACCCCGGTGAATTTAGTAAAAATACGTTCTTTCTTAATTTCTTTTTTAGTCATTACCTCGCTTTCATTTTCAGTGCAGGCTGAAACACAATACGTCAGCGATCATCTGGTTATTACTGTACGAACCGGGCAAGGAGCCCAGTATCAAATTATCAAAACGCTTGAAAGTGGTGAACACGTCAAAGTACTTGAAGTTACCGACACAGGCTATACAAAAATTGAAACCAGTGATGGTACTGAAGGCTGGGTACGTAGCCAGTATTTAGCAGAAGAACCCGTTGCCAGTGAAAAACTAGCTAAAACCAAGGCGAAACTTATAAAGCTGAGAGCGGCCTACAAAAAATTAAAAGAAAATTACGCCACATTAAGCAAAGAGCATAAAATTTTATCCGCAAACCAGGCTGCTCTAAGCTCTGATAAAAAGCAGCTTGATAGCGAACTTGCACGTTTAAATGAAGTGGCGAAAAAGCCAATTTTACTCGATAGGCAAAACCGTGAACTGCAAGAAAGAAATGTAACGCTGGAAAAAGATCTGCAACGACTCAATCAGGAAAACTATTCCCTTAAAGATCGTTCACAACGGGAATGGTTTATTGTTGGTGCATTAGTCTTATTTGGCGGCATGATTCTTGGTTTAATTATTCCTAAACTACGTGGTCGTAAACGTAGTAGCTGGTAAAATACTCCCCTAAATACCGGCACCAGCAGCATTTGGCTGGTGCCGGTATTTTATCACCATCAAATTCCCTATAAAACTTGCTTGTGCATGCTTTTGCATGGGATCATACTGTTATTCATTAACGGTTAAATCACGTATATCAAATCGCCATGAGTAAAGAAACGTTCAAAGAAAAGAACAGTAAAAATCTCGAATTCGTCCACTCCTTTCGCAATTCTGCAGGCTATATCAATGCCTTTCGTGGCCGTACTTTCGTGATTGCTTTTGGAGGTGAGATGCTGACTGATGAACAGTTTGCACCTTTAGTTCATGATATTGCATTATTAAACAGCCTTGGAATTAAACTGGTACTTGTTCATGGTGCACGTCCACAAATAGCATCCCGCATAAAAGAAAGAAAACTCAGCAGTGATTACCACAATGACCTGCGTATTACCGATGACAATGCACTTGTTTGTGTTAAAGAAGCAAGCAGCACGGTACGAGCCGATATAGAAGCCTTGCTATCGATTGGCCTAACCAATAATCCTGCCACCTGCTCACGGATAAATGTAATTTCCGGAAACTTTGTTACCGCACAGCCTTATGGCGTACGTGATGGTATTGATTATATGCATACCGGCGAGGTTAGAAAGATTGATCATAATGCAATCAATCAAGCCTTAGACCATAATGCCATCGTATTGCTCTCACCTATTGGATATTCCTCAACGGGTGAAATATTTAATTTAAGTGTTGAAGATGTCGCAACAAATGCTGCCATTACATTAAATGCCGACAAATTAATTTATCTGGTTGATGCCAAAGGTGTAACAAATAAGAGAAACTCCTTAATTCGTGAATTAACATTGAATGAAGCTAAGGTTCTTCTCCAGGAGAACAATAAACTCCCCGTTTCAATTCAACATGTACTAGCGAGTGCAATTAAAGTTTGTCAAAATGAAATTGAACGTACTCATATTTTAAATCGGCATATTGAAGGCGCATTACTACTCGAATTATTTACCCGTGATGGTTGTGGTACGCTCATTACTTCACAAAATTTTGAAGATATACGTCCGGCGACCATTGATGACCTTGCCGGTTTAATTGAACTCATTACACCACTAGAAAATGAAGACATTTTAGTAAGACGTTCACGTGAAAAACTTGAAATGGAACTTGAGCATTTCACCGTAGTAGAACGTGACGGTATGATTATCGCTTGTGCCGCATTATATCCATTCTTACAGGATAATGTGGCCGAACTTGCCTGCCTTGCAGTACACAATGATTATCAGGGTGAAAATCGCGGTAACCAGTTACTAAAATATATTGAGCAACAATCTAAACAGTTAGGTATAAAACAGCTTTTTGTTTTAACAACACGAACAGCACACTGGTTTCGTGAACGTGGTTATACTGCAAGTGATATTAAAAAATTACCGGTAAAACGTAAATCACTATATAACTACCAACGTCAGTCAAAAATGTTTGCGAAAACGATTTAACCTATTTTTATGGCAGTAAATTTAAATACAAATTCAAATGTCCGCCCATTTCTAAAATGGGCTGGAAATAAATATCGTATCATTGAGCGCATAAAAAAATCACTACCAGAAGGAAAACGACTTATTGAACCTTTCGCCGGTTCAGCCGCCGTATTCCTTAACACTGATTATGAACAATATATCATCAACGATAATAACCCGGATCTTATTCATTTATATAACCTGTTAAAAAATGATGGCATTGATTTTATAAAAAGATGTCGTTATTACTTTACGCCTCGCTTTAATAATGAAGAACAATATTATAAGTTACGCCAAAAATTTAATAGCACCACGGATGTTTATAAACGCGCGATATTATTTGTATATTTAAACCGCCACGGTTATAACGGACTATGCCGCTATAATCTCAAGGGCGGCTACAATGTACCTTTTGGACGTTACAAAGCGCCCTATTTTCCTGAAAAAGAAATGCTGTTCTTTCACGAAAAAGCTCAAAAGGCCGAGTTTGTTTTATCCAGCTTTGAAGAAGTCATTCAATCCGCAAAAAAAGGCGATGTTATTTATTGTGACCCGCCCTATGTTGCACTTTCCTCCTCTGCTAACTTTACGAGTTACAGCACAGGTGGTTTCAATATGGATAAACAACAACAGCTTGCAGACTTGGCGAATGAAATATCGGTAAAAGGTATACCGATTATAATTTCCAATCACAATACCAGCTTTACCCGCAAGGCTTATAATAAAGCAAATAAAATTACCAAGTTTCATGTACAACGCTTTATTAGTTGTAATGGAAAAAAACGAGGAACGGCTGGGGAGTTGCTAGCCTTATTTGAATGAGTTTGTAGTTATAAATTTATCATCTGCAATTAAATAGTTATTCACTATTAAGAAAAGTACTATTTGAAAATAAAGCTTGATGTTTTAGTGCAGCGTCGGCTTGAAGAGCCGACCTACAGGTGAATATATTTTAATTACCTGCTCTTACCAGACCACCCATACCAGCTTCTTCAAAAGTTTCGTTTAAATATTTTCTTATATCCGCGGCCTCTTCTAAAATTAAAACTTCACTTAAAATCTGGCGTGCACGATCTCGAGTAATATTTCTTATCACCCACTTAACTCTCGGTAAGCTGGAAACACTCATACTTAAACTATCAATTCCCATCGCCAATAATAATAAAGCGGCAACAGGATCACCTGCCATCTCACCACAGACACTGACTGGTTTGCCATGAGTTCTCGCACTTTCGACTACTTGTAATATTGCACGAATCACCGCCGGGTGTAGTGAGTCATAAAGTGACGCAACGCGTGCATTATTTCGATCAACGGCAAGTAAGTATTGGGTTAAATCATTGGTACCAATAGAAAGGAAATCTACTCGTCTTGCGAGATTACCTGCCTGATAGACCGCAGACGGAACTTCTATCATCACACCCACTTCAGGCATAATAATTTCTTCGCCTTCTTCTAATAACTCACCGTATACCTGATGAATGAGTCCTTGTGCTTCAACGAGTTCGCCAATATCACTAATCATTGGTAACAATATTTTTAAATTGTTCAGTCCTAAACTTGCCCGCATCATAGCGCGAACTTGTACAAGAAAGATTTCAGGATGATCTAATGTAATACGTATGCCACGCCAGCCCAGAAAAGGATTATCTTCTTCAATAGGGAAATAAGGTAAGGCTTTATCGCCACCCACATCCAAAGTTCGTAAGGTAACCGGACGAGGATGAAAGCTTTCCAGTACCTGACGATAAATACTGCGTTGTTCTTCTTCGCTCGGAAAAGTTTGTCGTTCCATAAAAGGGAACTCGGTACGGTAAAGACCGATACCTTCAGCTCCACTTTGTAAACTGGGGGTGATGTCGGATAATAAACCGGAGTTCACTAATAATGAAATTTCGATGCCGTCTTCTGTTTTTGCAGGAAGATCTCGCAACTCCATTAGTTCATCAGATAGAGCCGCTTCTTCATCAATTAAATTTTTAAATTCGGTAATGATTTTTTTCGATGGTGAAATAAATACCCTACCACTGTAACCGTCCGCAATGATGGTTCGGCCATCAATTCTTCCAACCGGTAAATCGGTTGCCCCCATGACAGCAGAAATACTCATTGCACGAGCAAGTATGGCGACGTGTGATGTACGTGAGCCACGTACAGATATAACACCAATTAATTTATCACTCGGTACTTCTGCTAACATAGAAGCAGAAATATCTTCTCCGACTAAAACCGTGTTATCCGGAAACTCGATAACATCTTGTGACTCGTCTTGTAAATGCATGAGAATACGACGTCCCAGATCCCGAACATCGTCAGCACGTTCACGAAGATAACTGTCTTCCATTTCACGGAAAACTTTTTCATGTTCCTGAATCGTTTCTCTTAATGCACCCGGCGCCCAGTTACCTTTTTTAATCCGGTCTCGTGTTATGCCTGATATAGCCTGACTGTTTAACATTAATAGATACACATCAAACAGTGCCCGATCCTCTTCTGGCAACACATCTTTTAAACGCTCGGATAATTTCTTTATGTCATTGACAACAGCTTCGACAGCCTGATCAAATCGTTTAATTTCTTTTTTTACATTTGATGTTTCACGATCAGGGATGGCATCAATATCAGCCGGAGGATACATAACCACCGCGGTTCCCATTGCCACGCCTGGTGCTCCCGGTAAACCGCGAATGGGTTTTGATTCATTTGTTAAAATTGATTTATTTTGTTTTAAGCCACTAATACCACCGCTCGCTTCTGCATGCACAATAGCTGCTGCAAGTTGAGCAGCAACAGTGATTAAAAAGGTTTCATCATCTTCACTGAATTTTTGAATGGCACTGCTTTGAATGACTAACACACCTAAAACTTTTCGGTGATGAATAATAGGCACGCCTAAAAAGCCATGGAAAGCTTCTTCACTCACTTCGGGGAAATGTTGATAACGGGGATGTTTGACTGCATCAGCAATGTTAATGGCTTCTGCACGTTTTCCAACTAAACTGACCAGACCGACATCATCTTTCAGCCTTACTTTACCAACCGCATCCGGATTTAACCCGTCGGTTGCCATTAAGACATATTCATTGTCATGTTCATTGATTAAGAAAACAGAACAAACATCAACATTGGTAATATTTTTTACACGATTAACAATAATATTAAGCGCTTGCTCAAGGTTATTGGCAAGATTTACTTCCTGAACAATACGTCGCAAAATATCAAGCATATAATTATTGTTACCCGGTTATCGATTTATATGTCATTTAAAAATTAAACTGGATTCCTGCTCATATATTATTTGAGTGGAATGACTCAACTTCTATTTAGTTTAATAATGGCAATAATTCTTTTAGTGCTTCTGCATAAACCCCGCGCTTAAACGAAATAACAGAACGTGGCGGTTCTAAATGATCAACCCAGCGCCACTCATCAAACTCGGGTTTATCACTGGCATTGAGACAAACATCAGACTCTTTTCCGGTAAAACGTAATAGGAACCAGCGTTGCTTTTGCCCGATACAGCACGGTGTTTGATGGCGTCGAATAAGATGTTCAGGAATATCATAGCGTAACCAATCTTGTGTAGAACCAATTAGCTCCACCGAATCTTTAGTTACCCCGACTTCTTCCTGTAACTCGCGAAAAACAGCCTGCTCGGCAGACTCAGACTCATGAATTCCGCCTTGCGGAAACTGCCAGGCGTTTTCACCTATCCGTTTTGCCCAAAATAAGCTGTCATCGACATTCACCAGTATGATGCCAACGTTTGCTCTGTATCCTTCTGTATCAATCACTTAAAAAATTCTCTTCATTTATTCCTTTAGATTGTTTCATGTTCGCCTGCTATCGGCAAATCTATTAAAAAAACCTATAAATATATATTTATCAATAATTTACATGCATAAGCAATAACTAACATGCCTTTTATGTCGTTTTTACGTTAAAATTAGTCTCCAACCATCATAAAAAGGCTTATTCAGTGACTCTCGCAATATTTGATTTAGATAACACCCTTCTCAATGGTGATAGTGATTACATGTGGGGGCAATTTTTGTGTCAACAAGGTCAGGTTGATGCTGAGTATTATGAAAAAGAAAACCAGCGTTTTTATGATGAATATGTGTCAGGGACGCTCGATATCTATGAATTTTTAGAATTTAGTCTGGCACCACTGAGCCAGATGGAAATGCCGGAGCTCATGCAACTGCATCAGCAGTTTATGGATGAGTGTATTCGCCCTGCAATTACAACAAAAAGCCGAAACTTGATTCAACAGCACACGAGTAATGGCGACACACTATTAATCATCACCGCGACTAACCTGTTTATCACTGCCCCTATTGCACAAGAGCTAGGCATAGAAAATATCCTGGCGACAGAACCTGAGCTGATTGATAATCACTACTCTGGCAAAGTTGCCGGTGTCCCGTGTTTTCGAGAAGGTAAAGTTGAACGTCTTAAAGTCTGGTTGAAAGAGAACGGAGCGAATTTAGCCAACAGTTGTTTTTACAGTGACTCACACAATGATCTGCCATTACTGGAAATGGTGACTACCCCGATTGCGGTTGATCCCGATGAGACTTTACGTTCACACGCTGAAATGAAAGGCTGGAAAATTATGAGTTTAAGAGACTAGGTTTGGTTTAATTTTAAAATAACTCAATATCATCAGACTGTGAGTTAACCGCAACGCCATTATCATGTAATGACACTTCTTCTGCGGTGGTGTAATTAAGTTTTAAGGTACTTAATATTTCATTGACATCTAAACCGCTAATCTCACCATTCACCACCCTTTCTACTTGTTGATTTATTGCATTGGGTAATTCGTTTAAACCATCAACAACATGAAGTAATATTTGACTGGTTCTGTCCTGAAACTGTAACGACATAATAATTTCATTCACTTCTTTTACAATCTCTAAACTTTCACCTTTTAAAATTTCCGATGACTCTGACATGCCTTTTGTCATCCATTCAAGGCTTTCTAATACTGTTTTAATGGTGCTTGAACCTTTTTCTTCTAACAATAAATCTTTTTCCATTCCTTTGGTGGCCTGCTCCATTGTATTGGCTACTGAGGTAGTAAAGTGATTTATTGTTTCGGTGATTTGTCGCCCTGTTTCACCAGACTGTACCGACAAGGAGCGAACCTCATCTGCAACAACAGCAAAACCACGACCAACCTCTCCGGCTCTGGCAGCTTCTATCGCAGCATTTAAGGCAAGTAAATTAGTTTGAGATGCTATTTTCTCTACACCTTCAGCCATGCTTTTTAGTACAACAGTATCATCGGCAAGCAATTTTAATTGTTCAAAAGAGGATTTTCGATTTACCAGAGCTTCTGCAAGATTACTAATGACACCCGACAGCTGTTCACGACTGTTCATAAAAACATTATCCAATAATGTTGAGGCACTACCGTCTGTAGCAGGCACAGCAGCATTCGATAATGTCGCCGCTTCTAAGGCACCATTTAAGCGACCAACTAAAGAAGTAAAACGCGATGACATTTGTGTAATAGCTTCTTCCGTTTGCAGACGAGAATTTTCTATTTGACGATTGGAAACATCAATAACCTGAACAATGACATTAGAAATATCATGCATTAAATTTTCATTGCCTACCGCTTTAACTACGGCAGGTGTTTCAACCTTTATCTCAGCACTACTACTGACAGCCTTCCTTTGTTGTGCATCGAGTTTTAAACCTAACATAATGGTAACACTCATAATGATGACAGCATTAATCCAGAGTGTATTGACTAAAAAAAGAGTGAGTCCGACTAAAAGTAATCCTGCAAGCACAGGTAAAACAATAAATGAACTTAATCTGAATTTCGATTTGTTAATATTTTTATCCATAAAATAAACTATAAAATTTCTCTGTTTTTATTATATTAAAGTTTAATTCTGTTTTACGTTGCCATACGCACTATACAATAAGCTTATCGTCCTAAAGACAATAAACTTTAATGGTTTTTTATTGCATATATAAGGCAAAAACAGACAAAAATTAGCTTAATTTACTTACAAATAGTAATAATTTGGGGGAGAGCAATTACAAAAAAGATAAAAACTAGGGGTAAATACTAATGTACAATTTTTCGCTTTGTTTTGACCGGATTAACATCTTCTAACCAACGTGTGAGTGGTCGCCATTGCGCTTTGTCACTTTCTGTTCGTTTGTCCCACATTTCATGAATACCAATACCACGCTCGGCAGCATGGACATAGTTTTGAGTATCCCGGAGAGTTGTTATAAAAGGCAGTTTTAAAGTTTTCAAAAAACGTTCAAGAGATTTATATGTCAGCGTATTTTTCTTTGCCCTGTTTGCAACGACAGCAACATTCAATCCCATTTGCCGAACTTTACCCACCACTAATAATTCTTCTATAAAGCGGGTAACAGCATGAATATCTATCGAAGAAGGCAAAACAGGAATAATAATGGTATCAACATAACGAATTAAATCTCTTAACTCATGCCCGGTAATACCAGCCGGCGCATCAATAATCATTCGTTGTGTTTCAGGGGGAACCCGCATCTGGAATGAGCGGGTGATACCTGTATTATTTTTGCGACTCGCCACATGAACGCCATAAATAGCCGGTCCCGATTTCGGGCGCTGGCTTAACCAGCGAATACTTGAGCCCTGAGGATCAAAATCGAGTAATGCTGTCGTTAAATCTTGTGTGACAAAATAACTGGCGAGATTAGTCGCCATTGTGGTTTTACCACAACCACCTTTTGAATTAATCACAAGTATTTTCTGCATAACAACCTATCCATGGGGAAAACAATTAAGTGTCTACTAACAAACCGTGAACAACAACAAATGCTATTACAGTTTAGTTAATACCGGCCACATTGCTCCCTTTAACCGAGTTTATTTATGCGCCGCATCTCACAGTTTAGTCTATTTTTAGACAAAAGTTAATGTTACAACTAAATTAAGTGTTATAAGTAACTGTATTTACTTGCTTTTATAACTTAAAACATTTGTTTGGCGTGATATATTTCGAAGTGGGCACTAACTTATTAATTTTTCAACAAAAGTCTTTAGCTGGCCTTCTTTTACTGTTTGCCGGTCTAGAATCTCATTAAAATCGTTCTGATTAACAATTTTATCACGTGACTGAGAAGTAATAAGGACGGTTTTAATCTTCTTGTTAAAATTGTGCACTAAACGTAAAGCGGCCACCAATGCGTCACCATTTAAACGTGGACTTTCAAGCGAAGAGATAAGGAGATCATATTTATTGAGCAGCAGGTAATCAAGCGCCTGTAAGCCATTATCAACAAAGGTAAAGTTAATCGACAATCCTTGTAAGCTATATTCAATCAGACTTGCATAAAGTTTAGAAGGTTCTACCACCAATACCTTTAAGCTTTCACTAAATACGATCGCTCGTAATCCCATTAATCGATCATCAATATCCATTGGTGCAGATTTTGTCTCACGTAATGAGTCTGTGGTATCGCGTAATATATCGATAAACTTCAGTAAAATATCTATGGTTGACGGTTGCCCAAATACATTTTTTTGCATTAAAGTCAGCATGGCATCTTCCATATCATGGGCAATTTTCGTTATGACATGAAAATTATAACTACCGGCACTCCCTTTTAAGCTATGTACCATACGAAATAATTCATCATCGGTATCGGTCTCTTTCGAGGCCATCACTTCTTGCTCGATTAAATTAATACGGGCAGGCAAATCGTCGAGAAAGCCCTCTCGTAAATTTTCCAAGATGTCTAAAACGTCACTCATAATTATTACTATCGACTTTTAAAAATAAACATTTAGCCTATTTTCTAAATTTAAATTGCTTATTTATAGTGCGTCAATCATGCTTTGTAATAAAGTCACATTGTGCTTTAATCCAACTTTAATTCTATCTCGGCCATTTTTATTTATGCGACCTTTGTCCTTTATCATTTTATTAGCCATTTCCAGTTTACTGCTCATTATTGGATCATTATTTATTGGCAGTGTACCCACCTCACTCCAAACAGTGTGGTTATCACTAACTCATTCACAAGGTGCATCACTCATTATTACCGAGCTTCGTTTGCCTCGCACATTAGCAGCTTTCGCCACTGGCGCATTACTTGCTCAAGCGGGAGCTTTAATGCAAGTACTTGTTCGCAATCCACTGGCCGATCCTTATATATTAGGTGTTTCAGGTGGCGCGGCAACTGCCGTCCTTATCGGCATGTTACTTGGCTTCAGTAGCTCATTTGGTTTAACCGGACTCGCTTTTGTCGGTGCGCTAATTGCCATGTTTCTGGTGTTTGTGCTTGCCCATCAAAAAGGCGCGTGGACACCCACCCGACTTTTACTAACCGGCGTGGTGGTTGCTGCAGGCTGGGGAGCGGCAATCAGCTTAATATTAACTATCTCGCCAGCCAACAATATACATGGCATGTTATTTTGGTTAATGGGAGATCTGAGCTACAGCTACTCGGTTTCATTTGCTTTCACAGCTTTATTCACCGGTTTGATATTAAGCATGCTATTGGCATCACAACTAAATATTTTAATACGTGGTGACAAACTTGCAGCCACCTTAGGTATTAACCTTAAACAATTACATATTAAAATTTATATTCTTGCTTCTCTGCTCACGGCAGCAGCTGTGGTGCAGGCAGGTAGTATTGGTTTCGTTGGTTTTATCGTACCGCACTTAATTCGTTTAACCGGGCTAACGGATCATCGTTTTTTATTGCCGGCAGCAACTCTTGGCGGTGGTATTTTAGTGTTAGTAGCGGACACCGCCGCAAGAACCATTATTGCACCGCAACAACTCCCGGTTGGCATTATTACTGCTCTCATTGGTATTCCCTTGTTTTTATTTTTATTACAAAGAGACGCAAAACAATGAGTCTTTTAAGTGCAACAACTTTAAATATTAAAATTGCTAATACGCAAGTTTGTCACGATTTAAATTTATCTGTAAATGCCGGGGAAAACTGGGCAGTTTTAGGCATGAACGGCTGTGGTAAAACAACATTGTTGCATACACTTGCAGGATTAATTCCGGCTTTATCCGGTGAAATACAGTTAAAGGAAAAATCACTTCTTCAGTTGCCACGAAAAGAAATCGCCCGGCAACTCAGTATACTTTTACAGCATCAGGAAGATCATTTTCCAGGCAGTGTTTTAGAGGCCGTACTCATTGGGCGACACCCGCATCTTAATAGCTGGCAATGGGAATCTGATGATGATTATAGAATTGCACAAGATGCTTTAGCGAGTGTTGGCTTAAGTGAATTTGCAACACGTTCTATTCTCACCTTATCCGGCGGTGAGCGACAACGTGTCGCATTAGCCACCTTGCTGGTTCAACAAACCCCGGTTCGTTTACTTGATGAGCCAGTGAATCATTTAGACATTCACCATCAACATGATGTTATGAAATTATTAAGCTCCGCTAATCCGAATAAAGCAAATATTTTTGTTTTGCATGATGTTAATCTTGCAGCACAATATTGCGATCATGCTTTGTTAATATATGGCAATGGCCAAACACAACAAGGCTCCTGTGCAGAAATTTTAACCGAACAAAATCTCTCGCTGCTGTACCAGCATCCTTTGCGAGAGATTAGTCATAATGGTCAGCGACGGTTTATTGTGAATTAATTCCGTAAACTTGTCACCGCGTCGGCCTAAAGAGCCGACCTACGTATGTCAAAATCTACTATTGTTGTCGGTTCTTCAGGGCGACCAATCTGTCTACAACCTCATTTTTAAAAGAACATATTTACCGTTAGAACAACCACCTAACTATTTGAAATACATTACTAATTCACAAAAAACAGCTATTTTAAAGTGTATTCTTATTTGACAGCCCGATACAAGATCGCTAAAGTCACGCCACTTTTACTGCTTCAGGTGCTGAGCCAATATCCATATTGGTGAAGTGAAACGAGAAGTCGGTGCAATTAGGCTTTTTGCTAATTAATTCCGACGCTGCCCCCGCAACGGTAGTCGAGTTAAAGTGAATCATCCCTGCCACTGTGTTGAATAACATGGGAAGGCGATTCACCCCATAAACAGCCCGTTTGTTTATGACTCGAAAGCCCGGAGACCGGCCTGATGTGATCGTAGTGTATCGCGGAGGGCGATAACAGGCGGATGCATCATTTCCCCCTGTAAAATTTCCCTCTGTAAATTATAAAAATTAAGCGCGCGGGTGTGCGTAGTACTCGAGGGATTTAAATGAAATTTACTAAACCTGTTCTAGCAGCAGCTATATCAACAGCATTCAGTTTTCCTGCTATATCAACAGCAGCAGAACAATCACCAATAATTGTTACAGCAACACGTACCGCTCAAACTGTCGACGACTCATTAGCATCAGTCACGGTTATTACTGCTAAACAAATTGCTCAAAAACAACCTAATGATCTGCATGAGTTATTAACCGCTATTAGCGGAATAGATATTTCTAACAGTGGAGGTATAGGTAAATCAACCAGCATATATATGCGTGGTACAAACTCCAGTCATGTTTTATTTTTAATTGATGGTATCCGTATTGGTTCTGCTACATTAGGCACGCCCTCAATTCAGGATATACCCGTTGATTTAATTGAAAGAATTGAAATTGTACGTGGCCCACGGGCGTCATTATATGGTTCCGATGCAATTGGTGGTGTCATCCAGATATTTACAAAAAAAGGAACTGCAAAAGAAACAGCAGACATTGCTATCAGTGCGGGAACGTATAAAACCAAAAAATTAACAGCCAACATTTCTGCTTCATCTGATTCTACCCGTTATAATATTTCAGCGAGTCAATTTGAAACCGAAGGTTTTAATGCACTTAAAACCAGCGATTTGGATTTAGATGGTTATAACAGTTCATCTATCGGCCTAAGTGTAAAGCATTCCATAACTGACAAATCATATCTGGACTTTACTTTCCAGCATACAAACGGAGTTAATGAATACGATGATTCATTTACTGCATCTAACATCAAAAAAGCCGAGTTTGTTCAGCAGGTAACCGGGATAAAATATTATGTGCCTGTCGCAACAAACTGGAACATGACAATATCATCATCACAAAGTGAAGATAAAAGTGATAATTTTACCAATGCAAAATTTGTCTCAAGGTTTAATACCACAAAAACAAATGCATTATGGCAAAATGATATTACTATATCAGACAACCAGTTATTAACTCTTGGTGTTGATTTTTTAAATGATTCTGTCGTTAGTACCACTAATTACAATAAAACATCTCGTGATAATTCAGCCGTATTTGTACAACACCAGTTAAATGGAATAAACAATGATTTACAACTTGCCTTCCGTAATGATAACAATCAGGCATTTGGAACTCACTTAACCGGTAATATTGCATGGGGTCATAATTTTACAAATAAATTCCGAGTCATCAGTTCTTATGGTACTGGCTTTAAAGCACCTACATTTAATAACTTGTATTATCCAAGCTCAGGTAATCCAAATATCGTACCTGAAGAATCAGAATCTTTTGAAATTGAATTACGCGGTAAATATGCCAAAACAAAATGGAATATGAGTGTTTACCAAAATAACATATCAAATTTAATCGTTTACCCGGCACCAACTTATGCTGTTACCAATGTCGGGAATACTAAAATCAAAGGTATTGATTTTAGTTTAAATACCAAGTTTGCCGGCTGGAATACTCAACTTGAAGCTTCGTTCCTTGATCCAAGAGACACTGATACCGACAAGATACTAGCTCGTCGCACTCAAAGATCACTACGTCTGGATCTGGATAAAACATCAGGAAAATGGATGACAGGTATTAGCTTTATTTCACAAGGATACCGCTTTGACGATACTAAAAACCTGAAACGACTGGATGGCTACAATCTGGTAAATTTAAGAGCAAGTTATGCTGTTTCAAAAAAAATGTCCATCAAGTGGAAGATAGAAAATTTATTTGATGCTCAATATCAGACGGTAAAGAACTATAACAACCCCGGTGTGAGTGCTTATATCACTGTTGTTTATAAAGGGTTCTAATCAATAAAATGAATATATCATCGCCACTTGGTTTGTTTTTGCTAGCTTCTCTGGCAATTCATACCGGTGTGGCAATGGTAACAAATAGTACTATGTCACTTACACTCCCTGCTACTGAAGGGAGTGCAATGGCTGTTAAAATAAACAAGTCAGATAAAATTACTAAAGCAAAAAAACAGCAAGATAAAAAAACGCCTGTTAAAACAAAACATAAATTAGAAACAACGACAGTCGCCTCCGCGTCAAAGATAGCGGAAGTATTAGACGCTGCCCATAAAGAGCAGAAAAAAGCATTACCACAACCTTCTGATAAAATGGCCAGTCAATCAAAAGCCCGAGTTCTTTCTGTACTTAATAATGAACTACGCCAGTATTTTATATATCCCCGGCTTGCACAAAAACGTAACTGGCAGGGGAAAGTATTAGTCTCTCTTCAAATTAGAGCAAATGGTGATATTGAAAATATACAAATCAGCCAAAGTTCCGGCTATAGTATTTTAGATAACGCAGCTATTGCTTCAATACGAAAAATTAAAAATCTGTCAGGAATATCATCATGGTTGGCAAATGATGTTACTTTAAGTCTTCCTGTGATCTATCAATTAACTCAAAGTTAAAAGGAAATATTATGGGACATCGTTTATCCAAGGTTTATACACGTACCGGTGATAAAGGCACAACAGGGCTGGGCGATGGAACCCGAGTTGATAAAGATCAAATCCGTGTTGAGGCATTTGGCACTGTTGATGAACTCAATAGTGTTATTGGCATGATACTCGCTCATGATATCCCGCAAGAAATAACGCTTAGCTTTAATAAAATACAACATCACCTGTTTGATTTAGGTGGTGAACTTTGCATTCCCGGCCATACCGCTTTAGATGATTCCTATATTGATTATCTCGAAGAAACATTAGACGGCTTTAATGAAGATCTTCCTCATCTTAAAGAATTTATACTTCCTGCTGGCGGTCATGCTACATCGGCTTGCCATTTAGCCAGAACAGTCTGTCGTCGTGCAGAACGACGTGTTGTCACACTGTCAAAAGATGAAGTAGTGAGCCCCCACACTATCAGCTACCTTAATCGTTTGTCTGATTTATTATTTGTGGTCGCCAGAGTACTTGCCCGCAATGAAAATGGCAGTGAAGTTTTATGGCAACCCTACCAAGACAAACAATAATGTATCACTATCGACTATTTTTTTTATTTTTACTTTTTATCCCCTTCTCCTTATTCGCCGGTGAAGTTAAACAAACCTGCCCACGTATAATCAGCCAGTCACCCTATATTTCAGAAATGCTTGATTATCTTGAAATGGGTCAATGTATCGTCGGTGTTAGCCGGTACAGCAAACGGGACTTACCGCGTACTGGAGGTATTTTAGACCCCGATGCAGAAGCGATTGATGCACTTATGCCGGATTTAATTATTACATCCGACTGGTCAAAAGAAGAAGCACTTAAAAAAATCACCCCAAAAGGCGCTAAAGCGATTCGATTAAAAAGCTTTAGTAAAATGGCACAACTCGAACAAAACATGCAGACCATTATTAAAGCAACAAACTGGAAAGGGGCTGAAAATAAAGTTTCCTCTTTTGCAAAATCATGGCGAAAAAAAGTTAAACAGGTACAGGGCAATAACAAGAAAGTATTACTCCTCTCCTCGTGTAGTGGTAGTGCGTATTCATTTGGCCCAAAGTCCCGTTTGTATGATCTGTTTACTCTAGCAGGATTTAATGTTGTTGAAACAAAAAGAAAAATTCGCCATATCAAAGCCGGAGAAGAAATAGAGTCACTCAATAATCTGCTAAATGAATACCAGCCTGACTTATTGTTTATATTCGAACGCAAACTAAAAAAACAGTGCCAGCTTATTATGCCTAAAGTCCCGGTGAGCATTGTGAGTTTCGATGGAAATTTATTTTTACACCCGAATACTAAAATATTAAATGGTCTGGACTTACTTATCGGGCAAAAACACCGCTGGAATTCACTATGACTGAAAAAGATAAAAATAAACGCCACGAAGAACGTATGGCAAAGAAAAAAGCCATCATTGATGAAAACATAAAAAAAGCAGACAAGGAGCAAGGCGTCATCGTTATCACAACAGGCAACGGTAAAGGCAAAAGTTCTTCCGGCTTTGGCATGGTTGCTCGTGCCTTGGGCCATAATATGAAAGTCGGAGTTGTACAATTTATTAAAGGTGCATTTTCTACCGGTGAAGAAGCCTTCTTCCGTCGCTTCCCTGATGAAGTGGACTACCATGTCATGGGGGATGGATTTACATGGGATACGCAGAACAGGGTGCAGGATGTAAAAACAGCAACATTAGCATGGCAAGAAGCGAAACGAATGCTGGGTGACAAGAGTTATGATCTTATTCTTCTTGATGAACTGAATATTGTTTTGAAATATCAATATATTGAAATTAAAGATGTTATTCATGATTTGCAAAGTCGCCCTGAAATGCAGCATGTTGTTATCACCGGTCGAGCCGCCAAGAATGAACTCATTGCAATCGCAGACACCGTCACAGAAATGAAAGATGTGAAGCACGCATTTCGCTCAGGCATAAAAGCACAAAAAGGGGTCGAGCTTTAGCTCGACATAAAAGAGATTAAATGAAAGCTGCTCCCTGCCCTGCTCTCTTAATTAGCGCACCGGCTTCCGGTGAGGGTAAAACAACCTTTACTGCTGCACTCGCTCGTTATCATCGAAATAAAGGAAATGAGGTTCGAGTCTTTAAAACAGGACCTGATTTTCTTGACCCTATGATTCTTGAACAAGCCTCGGGTAACCCTGTTTACCAGCTTGATTTATGGATGGTAGGTGAAGAAGCCTGTAAGGCTCTCTTATACGAAGCTGCCTGTGAAGCGGACTTAATTCTTATCGAAGGTGTTATGGGTTTATTTGATGGCACACCTTCGAGTGCAGATTTAGCAGAGTTTTTTGCTATACCTGTTCTGGCATTAATCGATGCCAGTGCCATGGCTCAAACTTTTGGCGCTATTGCTCATGGTCTGGCAGATTATCGCCCAACCTTGCCTTTTGCCGGTGTGGTCGCAAATCGTGTTGCCAGCAAAGGCCATGGAGAAATGCTGGCAGAAAGCTTACCGGCTACGGTGTCTTACTTTGGCGGCTTACTTCGTGATGAAGAAATTATTTTACCTGAACGTCATCTGGGCATAGTACAAGCTAATGAAATTGAAGATATTGAGAACAGATTAAATAAAGCAGCCACTTTAATAAAACAAACAGAGCTGACAACATTACCCGAAAAAATTACATTTAAGCCGATAAAAAAAGAACCCGTAAAACCATTATTAAAAAATATAAAAATAGCTATCGCCTGTGATAGTGCTTTTTCTTTTATCTACCCGGCCAATATTATTGCTTTAAAAGAGCTGGGTGCTGAAATTACTTTCTTTTCCCCCATTAAAGATATCAGTCTACCTGAAACCGATGCATTATGGCTGCCCGGCGGTTATCCGGAGCTGCATATTGATTTGCTTGAGCAGAACAAAACCATGCAGGATTCTATACGAAAACATTTTGAAAAAGACAAGCCCATACTCGCTGAATGCGGCGGTATGCTTTATGTTACGAAAAGTCTCACCAGCAAAGAAGGCCAAAGCGGAAAAATGGTTGGGCTGCTATCCGGCCATGCAAAAATGCAAGCTCAATTAGCCGGACTGGGAATGCAGGAAGCCGATCTACCGCAAGGTCACTTTACAGCACACACATTTCATCACTCAAATATGGAAATTGATATGCCAGCGATTTCTCATGGTATACGCCAACGAGGCAAACATCCCGGAGAAGCGATTTATAGTAATAAATCATTAATCGCCAGTTACTTACATTTATATTTCTCTTCAAACCCTGAAGCAACTGCAAAACTATTTAATAAAAATCTATGAATAATAAACGTTACTCGGAAAATGACATCCAGGCGATTTATCGCGTTATTGAACAACGCCGTGATATGCGCCACTTTACTTCAGAAGAAATTGCTCCTGACTTACTGCAACGCTTGCTACGTGCTGCACACTTTGCCCCCAGCGTTGGTTTTATGCAACCCTGGCGCTTTATTCGTATTAGCGATCAAGGCATTCGCCAAAAAGTCCATCAACTTGTTGAGGAAGAACGTATTGCAACTGCACAAGCAATGGCTGAACATGAAGATGAATTCATGAAGTTAAAAGTTGAGGGAATTTTAGACTGCGGTGAATTACTTGTGGTGTCTCTTATGGAAGATCGTGAAAAACATGTTTTTGGACGACGTACCTTACCGGAAATGGACTTAGCCTCCGTTTCTTGCGCTATTCAAAATATGTGGTTAGCGGCAAGAGCCGAGGGAATAGGATTAGGCTGGGTATCTATTTTTAATCCCGATAAACTTGCAACATTACTTAATATTCCACCTTCAGGAAAACCTGTTGCCATATTATGCATTGGCCATGTCGAAAAATTTTATGATAAGCCGATGCTTGAGAAAGAAAACTGGAAAAAACGCCAACATATCGATACTGTTATATTTGAAAATACATGGCCAATTGCCACGTCAGAATAATAAACGAAATAAAGAGCATTTATATATTGAACGAATATGCACTTTGGTTAAACATACCTGCAGCTGTACGCTCAGAGGATATTAATCTTAATAAAAATTCATTACATCAATCTGTAAAAACGGTTGTATTCTATGCCGATCATGGCGCTGCAAAAGAAAACTCTTACATTTCAAATACGAAAAACAGCATAAACGAGAGCAATAAATTTCCAAGCATTAGTCCGGAATATATTCATCAAGAATTCATAAATTTAGGTTCATTTCTTAATCAACCGCTATCAGAACAAAGTATTAATTTAAATATTGGACCGGGAACATCAAATTTTTGCCTCCAGTCTGCTATGAGCCACGAACAGCTATATCGGGCTATTAATTCAGGCCGGCAAGTCGCTCAACGAATAAAGCTTGATGGGATACAGCAATATATCGGTAAAGCAGCAGGACAAGGCAGTACCCTATCTACACGCGCAATAAGCTGCGCTTTACTTGATAAAAAGCCTTTTCAGCTCTTTATAAATGCTAATAAAGCATTCGATTATGAAAACAAAATAATACAACAAGCACTCTCTTATCATAAGAAGCACTTCAAATCAGTATTAGAAATATTGCGGCGACTGGGAGGCTTTGAGATTACAGCGCTTGTCGGCAGTTATCTTTCCTGTGCACATATGGGAATAACAATTATCATACATGATTTTATAAGCTCGATAGCTGCTCTCATTACCCTTCGCTTATGTCCTGAAGCTGAGCAGTGGCTCATATATTCAGTTAATTCTGAAAAATCTTAATCAAACTTTCTTTTTATAAGAATATTAATTAAGCAGTGCTTAAATCTCACAATAAATAAAAGGCCACTGCTGCCCCGTTAACTCCCTCTCCCTCAGGGAGAGGGTTGGGGTGAGAGGATTAATCGTGATAACGTATTGATTTAACTGCCCCCCCCCCCCTCATCCTAGCCTTCTCCCCAAGGGAGAAGGAATGGCTCCGATTATTGATTACAGTAAACTCATGTCTCCAATAGCTTCGATTTCTTTATTTACCTCTGTCACTAGTCTATTACCTTGTTACGAGATGAGCTTAACGGGACAGCAGTGATAAAAGGTCTATGATGCTAAGAAAAATAAAAGCGGGCAATTTCATATTAATTAGCAGCAATATCGATAAAAATTCTGCTAATATAATGAAATACTTTATAAAATCTAGGGGTTTAATTTTAATGAAAAGCAAATTATTAAATGCCATACTCATTTCGATTGCCCTTCTATTCTTAACTCCCATACATGCTCAAAAAAAGTATAAATGCTTACATATCATGTCATATCATAAAGGTTATGCATGGAATGACGGAATAGAAGAAGGTGTTGAAAAATCGCTCAAGGGATATTGTGAATTAAAAAAGTTTTTTATGGATACAAAAAGGCATACCTCTGTTGCATTTACAAAAGAAAAGGCTAACCAAGCAAAAGAACTCATCTCATCTTATCAACCTGATATCGTTATAGCATCAGATGATAATGCCTCGAAATATATCGTCACCCAATATAAAAATAGCAAGATACCGTTTGTATTTAACGGCATTAACTGGACCGCAGTACCCTATGGCTTTCCCTATAAAAATGTAACGGGAATGGTTGAGGTTGCCCCTATTCTCCCTTTACTGGAGATCATTAAGAGAAACATACCTGACCTAAAAAATGGAATTTATATCTCAGCGGATGTTATCACCGAGCATAAAGATTACACTCATTATAATGACACCTATCGTAAAAAAGGGATAAATTTAAAAGCGAAATTTGTCACATCAATGTCTCAATGGGTAACAGCTTTTAAACAATCGCAAACAGCAGATTTTATTATTTTAAATAATAATGCAGGGATAAACGACTGGAATAAAAAGGCTGCCATAAATACAGTGGAAAAATATGGCAAGACACTAACATTAACTAATTATAAATGGATGATGCCATACTCCATGCTTGCGCTGACAAAAAACTCATATGAGCAAGGGAGCTGGGCAGGCGAAATAGCGAAAGAAGTGTTGTCAGGAACAAATATTAGCGACATTCCAATCACAATAAATCGGGAATGGCATTTCTTTATTAATAAAAATTTATTGAAAAAAGCCAACATCAAGATTGATAAAAGCACAATAAGAAGCGCCTCACCCATCTGGTAGTTTTTGATTTATGATTAATAATAAAAATAACATAGTCACTATTATAACCGGAATAATAATCAGCACCGCTATTTTTGCAATAACGCTAAAGTCTGAAATTGATAAAAATAAAATCTATTTCAACTCCAACGCAAATAATAATTTTTCTAAAATCGAATCCACTTTTTTATCCTTTAACCGCATAAATCACGAATTAATCTCCCGGTTTTACTTGACCAGAGAAATGAACAATAACGAATTTAGTTTTTATGCTAAATCAATCATTAAGCAACATAAGTATATTGATGAGATCATGTTTGCAGAAAACATCTCTATTGAAAACATAAAAGATTATGAGAAGAGCTTTCAAGCAAAGGGTTACTCCGGGTTTAAAGTGACGCCATTTAATAAAAATCTCTACAATAAACCGGCAACTAACGAGTACTTATTTCCAATAAAGTTCATTGAACCTTACACTGTTAAAAACTCGCTCTGGTTTGGTAAGAACTGGCTAACCTATTCAATGACAGACAGCATTATCCCCGAAAAACATAATGACATGACCCGATATACTACTAACAAAAAAGGGAAGAAATATATTTATGCGTTACAAACATTATACAAAGGGCATGAATATGGAAAACATATTCTAAGTATTGGAAATATATATGGAATCCTTATTTATAAACTAAACCCGAGCAAACTAATATCATCTACTAACTCGAAATCGATTATCATCAGCCTTAATGACGACATCATCATTGATAACACAAAAAACATACAACATAGTGTTTTTGATATTAATACAACAATAACGAAAACAATGAGTTTTAACGAGAAACATTTAACCTTTAAATATATTTATAGCAAAAACATTTTCTCGATGAATATTGTTTTCCCTATAATTTTATTTATATTTGGTTTAGTGCTCACCTGGTTTATATGGTATGTCATTCACTCACACATACAAATTAATAATATACTAAGAAAACAAAATAAAATAATAGAAGATGAAGTAGATACAAAAACCACGGAATTAAAAATCCGTGCTGATGAGCTTGAAGCTTTTAGTTATTCCGTATCACACGATCTTAGAACACCGTTAAATGCCATCGACGGTTTTAGCCAGATATTACTCGACACCCAAAAATTAAGTGCTAATGCCGAAATTTTAAATTACATACAACATATTTGTACCGCCTCGGTAAAAATGGGACATATTATTGATGACCTATTAAAATTTGCACATGTTTCACGTTCAGATTTTAAAAAGGAAAAGGTAAATATCTCGAAAATAATTGAGCAATCAATTCATACTATGCGTGAATATGATCCAGAGAGGAAAATCAAACTCATTATAAAGCAAGAAGTCTTCGCACTAGTTGATAAGGATTTCTTACAAATATGTTTTGATAACTTAATCAGCAATTCATGGAAATTCACCAAACATGTTGAAAACCCAGTCATTGAATTTGGCACCCTATATAAAGATGAGGTTTTAATTTATTTTATCCGTGATAATGGCGCAGGATTTAATATGAAAGAGGCAAACCGATTATTTACCGCATTTCAGCGCTTACACAATAAAACTGAATTTGAAGGAGTAGGCGTTGGTTTGTCGACAGTTCAACGTATTATTCAAAAACATGGCGGTGATATCTGGGCTGAAAGTAAAATAGGTAAAGGTGCAACTTTTTACTTTACTCTTGGTAGCCATTCATTATAAATGAAAGTGATAATTCTCAGCCATGCTCTTGATAATTTTTCTACTAATTATTTTAATTCAGCACTTAAAGCCGATATTGAAAACATTGATAAAACCTTACTCCCGTTACAACAGGGATTATCATTAAGCAGTTATGTTGGCCCAAGCCAGTTTAAAGCAATAATATTATCCACATCTGAACGAGATAATGACATTCTCGCTAAAGTGGGTATTTTTTATACAGGAATAATAGCCGGATGTAGCTGCTCAGATGATCCAACGCCTGTCGACGAACAAAATGAATATTGTGAGTTACAATTTATCATTAACAAAAAAGATGCAAAAACAAAGGTAAAACTGTTGGATAATTAATTTTCTTCCTCAACTTCAGTCTGTATACTAATCTCACCTCACAGCAAACCACCAGTATTAATTTATGCCCGTAAAAAACAGTTTTAAGCGCAACATTCCAATATTAGCCTTATGTCAGGCTTTGTTTATGAGTGGCACATCATTAATGGTTGCGACAACGGCGTTAGTCGGTTTTGCCCTCGCCGATAATAAGATTTATGCCAGCTTGCCCTTTACATTACAGTTGGTTGCAACAATGCTCACGAGTATTCCCGCTGCAATATTGATGGCTAGAATAGGACGTAAAGCAACGTTCCTCCTTGGTAGCATCATTGCCATGCTTGGTGCTGCACTTTGTGCTTATGCTGTAATAAAAGGTGATTTTTTTTTATTTATTCTAGGGAGTATTTTAATCGGTATCTTTTCCGGTTTCGCTAATTTCTATCGATTTACTGCCGCTGATGATGTTGATAAAGAACACAAAAGTCGCGCAATCTCCTACGTTCTGGCGGGAGGGGTACTGGCTGCAATTATCGGCCCTAACTTAGCCAACTTAACCCGTGATAGTATAAGTGGTGCGATATTCGCAGGTAGTTATGCGTCTATTATTGTTTTGTACATTTTATCTTTTGTACTACTGAGTTTTCTTGATTTACCGCATAATAAAAAACCATTTTCTGGCCGAGTACAAACAACCTCTGGTCGCTCATTAAAAACAATTGCACGACAACCTCGATTTATTATTGCCGTCATCTGCGGTATGTTTGGGTATGCAACCATGACTCTTGTTATGACCGCAACCCCACTTGCCATGCATCATCATCAACATATTTATTCCGATACAGCATTTGTTATTCAATGGCATGTCCTGGGCATGTTTGCTCCCTCTTTTGTAACAGGGACTATTATTAAACGTATCGGTCTATTAACCGTTATGTTCATCGGTGCCGTATTTGCCCTTATTAGTGTTTTTATTAACCTCTCGGGAATTTCTGTTAATCATTTCTGGCTGGCATTATTATTTTTAGGTATCAGCTGGAACTTCTTATTTATAGGTGCCACCACATTACTCACAGAAACTTATTATGAAAATGAAAAGTTTAAAGCTCAGGCGCTAAATGACTTCCTTGTTTTTTCAGTCGTTGCAGCCGCCTCTCTCTCTGCTGGAATTTTACATCAGAAATTTGGCTGGCAATTAGTCAACTACATGGCTTTGCCCGCAATTTTTATTATATTCGTCAGTCTTATATGGCTTTACAAAATAAATAAAATTATAAATATTCAACCAGACAGTCAAATGATAGAAAACGCAACCAATATCATAGAAAGTTAGCCTTTACCTAAAAAATCGATTAGGCATAGAAAACGGCTGTGGTGAAACCATCGGTCGTACAGGTTGTTGTATTCTATTCTGAAGCATAGCAGGGAATGCAGCCCCTACCGGAAGTCGTTGTTTATTCAATACCTTTTCAAGTCGCCAGGCATGGCGATTCATTTTTTGTAAATACATAATGGCTTCCACTTTCTTCACGAGTGGCTGCTTTTTTGAACGAATAGTAAAACCATAGTCAGCAATATTATATTGCTGAGCACCACTCTTTTGTATAAACCCTTGTATTAAAATATTTTTCACCGGTTGACTAAAGGGCAGGCGAGTTAATCGTTCTAAGCTTTGAACTTGGAATACCTTATTTTTCAAAGCCCCACGTATACGAACCACACTACCGACTTTTATCTGACTGGATTTAGGTGCGGTTATTTCCTGCTCTCCGATATACCATTTATTATTTTCCATTTTTAGTTTGCCGCGGATCATATTTTGTTCGTAACCACGACTCTCGCTAATATAACGAGCATGAATAGTCCCTGTATTATCTCGAAAACCACTTACTCGAATATGTTTCCCCACTTTAGGTAATGATGATAATGACTTACCATCAATACGTTGCCCTAAAATAATAAAGCTTTTCTTGTGAGAACTAATTTTTTCTACCTTACCAACAACCTCATGGCGAATATAAATTTCTTTACCAACATTCAGTTTATTATTCTTTTCAGTTCGAAGAACAACAACCTCGCCGCGCGCAAAATGATGCTGTTTAACTTTTTTTCCATCAACATACAATTTAGTCTTTGAATCAACTTCTACCTCAACACCATTAACAAAAATACTGCCAAAGCCTGTGATTTCTCCAATGATCCCTGTACCTCCAATACCCGAGCTATTTGCAAGTATACCTGTTCCACCAATACCACTTTCACCCTCTCCCGAATACTGACTCAATTGCGAGTTTGTTTTATAACCTGGGTTACTACCACAAGAAAATAATGGCATGAGTAATAAAAAGCCAACCAACAGATACCAAAGTTTTATCGGTTTCATGAATTTGACTCCTTATCTTTTATAAACGACTTATTTTGCTCTTCATCATACCAGTAACAACCAAAGCGCATTCTTTGATTCGCTTCTTCTTTAGTTTCATCCTGCTTTTGAAGTTGCATTGCCTCATGATTAATTTTTTGTAACAAATCAGCTCCTTCCTTTTGTGTCATATTTTTCAGCTTCTGAACAGACTCTGGCGTTAAAGAAGAATAATAAACACTACGCTCCAACATAGGAGGATTAGTTGATAGCATATTATTTTCACAGGCTGCAATATGATCATGAACATTACGTGCTAAATAAAAAGACTGATCATTAAAATTTTTCGAAGGTACAAATGCCTTCTGATTCAAGCAAATCTCATCCTGTTCATTAATTGATACAATTCCTGAATGTAGCCACTCATCCAGAATAGCACGAGGTCGAACATCTTTGCTCACTTCAGTGACTAGCTGTTCAAAGCCCGCTAAATCATTTTTGCTATTACGAGATAAACAACGAGGTTCTCCTTTATCATCAAGAAAATCGGCAACATCTAACCAACGAGCAACAATCGCCCCCCCTAAACTGCTCGTTTGAGAGATTTGCAGATTTTCATCTGCCGACATTTGCCGTAAACGCTTAATATCTTTGCGATGTACACCCGTTAATATAAAAAGCCGGCTGTCACTCACATCCTTACCTTTACAAAGTAAATCCTGCTCAGCAACATTCACATACAAACCTTTTAATAAATCTCGAAACTGAGGAAAAGTAATCCCATTTGAGATCAAGAGGTGGATTAAAGGCTTACACAACCAACTCACGGCTTTTAACAAGATTTCTGAACTCTGATTGTAATTTTGACTACTCATAGTGACAATTTTTACTCATTTTGTGATTTTAAAGCCGTAAAACATCAAATTTCACAACTTTCTTTGCTATTACAGTAATTATAGCTTGACGTGGGAAAAATTACCACATAATATAGCTTTATCGAGTGGGAATATTTCCCACATGTTGTTTTAAACTAAAAAGAGGACGACTATCATGAACTTTACTAAAAAATCTGCTATCAAACTTTCAATGTTATTCATTATGGCATCTGGTGCTGCTATAGCCGATGAAGCAAATCACGAAGCAAGATCTAATGTATCAGGTGCTCAAATCCAGCTCTCACAGTCAGAAATGTCTGCACGAGATCATGCAGCAATGACTGAAACACAAGCACGAATTCGTGCTAAAAATGCTGAAGAAAATCGTGCATCCAATCCAGATGAGCATGAAACAATGGCTCGTGAAAATGCAGCAGAACATCAACAAAAAGCACGTGAATTTGGTAAAAATATGGAGCAACGTGGTCGCAATATGTCAATGGAACGTCCGACTAAAATGGAACGCCCAAGCAATATGAGTCGCCCAACTAGAATGGAACGTCCATCAATGCCACAACGCCCAACTCGAGCAAATTTTCGTTAATTCACATTTTTTGCTATTCTGAAATTAAAGGGGCGTCTCGTACGTCCCTTCTTTCATCCTGAACTGGAGAAATAAATCTAATGAAGCTTAATACCTTAAAAGTGACAACAATTTTAGCTGCTTTTTTAACAGCTCCCACTTTTGCAGCAACAACAACATTTACAACTGGATATGACTACTCGATTGGTGATTATGGGCAGGATGTTTCAACCAAAGTAGAAAATATACCATTTACATTTAATCGTATTGATGGCGCATGGAACCTTAATTTAACCATCCCGTACATTCGCGTAACCGGTAACGGAACCGTAGTACCGGGAACAAGTGGCTCATTTTCTAATTTTAGTCAGGGATCTTTTGGCGGCGGTGGCAGTGGTGCTTCGACAACAAGCACTGTGGTTAACTCAGGCTTAGGTGATGTAACCGGAAGTATTGGTTATGGCTTCTTTCCTGGAAACAATTTTTTTGAAGTCACAACAAAAGTAAAGCTCGGTACAGCCGATGCAAGTAAGGGATTAGGAACAGGTCAAAATGACTACTACTTACAACTTGATGGTGTCATTGGTAATAATACTGTATCACCTTTTTTTACGATTGGTTATGTAGTAACCGGTGATACAAGCAGTACAACGTACAAAGATGTTCCTTATGGAACTGTTGGATTTATGTTTAAAAACAGCAAGTTACAAAATTCAGGTTTTAGCTATGACTATCGTAAAGCAACAATTGAAGGCAGTGAGAATCTACAACAAATTAGCGCTTTTGTAACATGGAAAAATCCTGAAGGCTGGTCAACAACTCTAACCGCTTTAAAAGGTTTAACAAACGCAAGTCCAAATTTTGGAATAAGTGTCTATTTTGCAAACAACTATTAAAAATAATGTACCCCTCTCCCAAAGGAGGGGGTATACAAAATTTTTAAGTGAACTGCACTCAGCAAGCACTCTTTTTTTATTTTAATATTATATAATTGTAGAATGATTAAAAAACCTATTATTGTTATTGGTCTCGGAGAAATGGGCAGTGTCTTTGCTCGTGCTATTTTAAAGCTCGGGCATCCTGTTTACCCTGCCTCACGTAAAACTGATTTAAATGAATTATCAAAAGAAATACCCGCTCCTGCTATGGTGTTGGTATCGGTTGGTGAAAGTGATTTACAAGCTTGTTTAGAAAATCTTCCTGACATATGGAAAGATCGTATCACTTTATTGCAGAATGAATTATTGCCACGAGACTGGGAACCACATAATTTTAAGCAACCAACTATTATCTCCGTGTGGTTTGAAAAGAAAAAAGGACAAGATTCAAAAGTCCTTATTCCTTCACCCTGTTTTGGACCTAATGCTGCTTTACTGGTTAATGCATTAGCCACTCTGGATATTCCCGCGCGTGAAGTTTCTTCCGCAGATAAAATGGAAGAAGAGTTGTTAATTAAAAATGTTTATATTCTAACAACGAATATCGCAGGACTAATTACAAAAGGGAATGTTGAAGACCTGTGGAATAATCATTATGATCTTGCCATTGAGGTGGCAAATGAAGTCATGGATATACAAGCAACCTTAGTGGGACATGAACTTAATCGAGATACCCTATTAAAAGGGTTTAAAGCGGGCATTGATGGCGATTTGGCACATATGTGTATGGGACGTTCTGCTCCTGCACGTTTAGCAAGAGCAATTGAGTTAGCGACAAAGTCTGGTATAGAAGTGAAAAAACTAAAAGAAATACAAAGCACCCTTTAAGTTACTTTCTTGCTTTTTCAAGTAACTCGCATAACTTATCTGCACCATAAAGTATACGAGGCCCAACCCTTTGCATTAATGCAGGGTCAATAAAGTAAAGGTGATTATTTTTAACCGCAGGTAAATCAGACCATGGACGCCATTCCTCCACCCATTCCGGATGCGCTTTACCCATTCCTCCGGAAACAATGACTTCAGACCTTGAAGCTAATACCGATTCAAATGAAATATTTGGCGTTAACGTTTTAAGGTTTGCAAATACATTTACACCTCCACACAAACTAATAATTTCAGATATTAAATGTTTACCATTAATCGTCATTATTGGTTTATTCCATATCTGATAAAAAACTTTTACTTTCTTCTTTTGTGAATATTCAGTTTTTAATCGCTGATAATGCTCTAGAAAATCATGAGCAGCTTTATTTGCGACTGTCTCTGTTCCGGCTAAGACACCGAAACGCTGTATTGTTTTAGCAATATCCTGAGGATAACGTGGCTCACTCATAAAAACTTTAATACCAAAGACACTTAATTTATCAACCTGCTTGAGATTATTTCCTGAAGGCCAAGCAATAACTAAATCCGGTTTCAGAGAAATAATTTTTTCCAGATCAGCTGATGGGTAGCCGCCGACCCGGGGGATTTTTTTTGCAGCTTCGGGATAATCGCTGTAATTTACCGCCCCTATAATTTTATCACCAGCACCTGCAGCAAATAGCGATTCTGTCACGTGGGGAGCAAGACTAATAATACGCTTTGCAGATTGCGTTAAAGTAACCTTATTACCTTTATCATCAATAACACTTACCTCGGCATAAGCCGAAGTCAACCAGCCTGAAACGATAAATATAAAACTTAAATATTTAAACATGTGTCTTGTCTTTCTCATTTTTAACTTCTGTTGTTTTAATTAAACTCGAGAGATTTGTTAAAGCTCTCTCTAAACGTAACCATTGTTGTTTGTTTGCAGGTAAGCCAAAACGTAAGCTTGGCATCTTACCTTCAAATAATCGAATTAATATTCCCTGTTGCGCTAACGCTTCAAATATATCATTTGCTTGCGGATGGCTTAACCATTGAAATAAAGCCGTTCCATTATTCGGTGTTAATGAGTGTTGAGTGAGTATATCACTCAAATATTGACTGGCGTTTTGTAATTTTTCTTTATATATTTTGTGCCAGCTTTTATCTTGTAATACCTGTTTTGCAATATAACGTGTTGGTCCGCTTAATGACCAGGGGCCTGTTTTATCTGCTATACGCTGTAAAAGTTCCTTGTCGGTTATTACAAATCCGCAGCGTATTCCTGCCAGACCAAAAAACTTTCCTAATGAACGCAACACAATTAAACCCGGTTTAATCCCTCTGGATAAAAGACTATATTCAGGTGTTACGTCCATAAAGGCTTCATCAATGATTAACCAGCCACCTTTAGTGGATAATTTTTGATGCCACTTTAATAATTTATCTGCTGCAATAAGTTCACCTGTCGGGTTATTAGGATTTATAACAACAAGCACATCCAGCTCATTAATTCTGTTATCCACATCAGCCATTGTTAACAGAACAACATGATGCCCTGCTTGTTGCCAGTTATGCTCATGCTCTGCGTAAGCTGGTGAAAGTACACCCACTTTAGATAAAGAGCGTAAACTAGGTAAAATCTGTATTGCAGCTTGTGAACCGGAAACGGGTAAACAATAATCACAACCATAATAGCTGCAGGCAACTTTTTGTAAGCCATCATCATCTTCGGGTAAAGTTTGCCATACTGATGCGGGGATATTTGCAACCTTCCAGCCGTTAGGATTTAAACCTGTAGATAGATCTAACCAGTCCTTTTCTGCAATAGCATATTTTTCAGCAGCAGATTTAATTCTGCCACCATGCTTCAGTCCGCGAGGTATAAATTCTTTATTTCCAGGCAATGAGGTATTCTCCTTCTGCAATGATGACAACCCAGATAAAGATACTTTTATACACTAATTTTATTGATCGTTCGATGTCTGTTATTTTCGGCTCTCTGTTTGAACCCAGTATTGGTCTTTTTATATCCTGACCATGATAACGTGCAGTACCGCCTAACAAGATTTGTAATGCTCCTGCACCACTCGCCATAACCACACCGGGATTAATACCATGCCAGAGCTTTGCTTGTTTAAACCAGCACAATAGTGCGTTATACGTCTTGCCCGCTAGAGCATAACTCGCTGCGGCTAAACGTGCAGGTAACCAGTTAAGGACATCGTCTATTCGTGCTGCCACCCAGCCAAAATAGGTAAATCTTTCTGTTTTATATCCCCACATGGCATCAAGGGTATTTGCTAAACGATAAAATATCACGCCAGGAGCACCGAATAAAACAAACCAGAAGATGGCAGCGAAAATAGCATCACTGCCATTTTCTAATACTGATTCAATCGTTGCTTTTGTCAGCGCCGTTTCATCACTCTGTGTTGTATCGCGACTCACGATCATGCCTGCCTTTTTTCTGGCTAAGTCAATATCTTGCTGCGCTAACGCCTGACTTACAGCTCGGGCATGTTGCATCAGACTTTTAGTCCCAAGAGAAAAGGTTAAAAATATAACTCCAATAATAAAATTAAAATACATTTGTTCAGACTGATTCTGAAATTGAAGCTGACTAAGCATCCAGACTAAAACCACAAAAGGCATCACCATCAATCCCCAGGCTATCCCGCCCATAAGATAGGCCATTCTCTTATGTAAGTGAGTAAATTTATTCAGCTTCCGCTCTAGCCAGCTCACAGCATTGCCAAAGCCCACCAGCGGATGCCAGCGTTTAGGTTCGCCAAACACAGAATCGAGTAAAAGTGCAGCAATAATGGATAGTGAAATTAACATACTGCTATTTTAAATGATTGACCACCGGGAACACAGAGTTTTGCCTACTTAATTAGACACCCTAGGTATTAATTCCATCATAATTCTGTAGGTCGAGCCTTTAGGCCGACAAAATCAAACAACAACTATGGCATTCTCATCACCGCGTCGGCCTGAAGACCGACCTACCTTAAGCGAGTCATGTAGGTCCGCCCTCAGGCCGACGACCATATAAAAAAATCAGTCAATTAATCCTTAATAACAACACAACTTATAAAAATAGCTAAGCTTAAAATTCTTTATGTCCTTTATGAGTTAAAAATGCCAGAATAGTCTGATGAAACAAACTCGCACAATCATGATTCAGGGCACAACATCAGACTCGGGTAAAAGCACTCTTGTTGCAGGACTATGTCGAATACTTAAAAATCGTGGTGAAAAAGTTGTTCCTTTCAAACCGCAGAACATGGCATTAAATAGTGCGGTAACGATTGATGGCGGTGAAATCGGACGTGCTCAGGCAGCCCAGGCACAAGCAGCCGGACTAGAGCCCCATACTGATATGAACCCCGTTTTACTTAAACCAAATTCTGATACAGGTGCGCAGGTGATTATTCATGGTCATGCTGTATCCAACCTCGAAGCCGTTGATTATCATAATTATAAACCTACCGCGATGAAGGCGGTTCTTGAATCATATAGCCGGTTAAAGGAACAGTATGACTGGATCATAGTAGAAGGTGCAGGCAGTCCGGCCGAGATTAATCTGCGTGATCGTGATATCGCCAATATGGGCTTTGCTGAAGAAGTGGATTGCCCCGTTATTATTGTAGCTGATATTGATCGTGGTGGTGTATTTGCACATTTAGTTGGTACCTTAGATTTATTGTCAGCGTCAGAACAACAACGTACATCAGGTTTTATTATTAACCGCTTTCGCGGTGATATTTCTCTATTACAATCGGGGCTGGACTGGTTAGAAGAAAAAACAGATAAAAAAGTTTTTGGTGTATTACCTTATTTAAAAGGCTTTCATCTTGAAGCCGAAGACAGTGTCAGTATTGAACAGGTTATTGATCCTACACAACATGTTATCAATATTGTTGTCCCCGTTTTTCCTCATATCGCCAATCACACTGATCTCGATGCCTTACGGTTACACCCACAGGTTAACTTGCAATTTATTGCTGCGGGACAAATTAAACCGCAAGCAGATGTCATTATTCTCGCTGGTAGTAAAAGTGTACAGTCTGACCTTGACTGGTTAAGACAACAAGGCTGGCAGGAACATATTCAAAAACATTTGCGTTATGGCGGTAAAGTTATTGGTATCTGTGGCGGTTATCAAATGCTTGGAAAAAAACTTCATGATCCACAAGGTATTGAAGGCCCGGCTGGAAGCGGTGATGGATTAGGTTTACTTAATTTTGAAACAATATTGGAAAATCAAAAGCAATTAACCCGGGTTGATGGTAACTTTATCTGGGACAACGCTGCCGTTTCAGGTTATGAAATTCACATGGGGATATCAAAAGGGCCGGCTTTAGATAACCCGGCAGTACAACTTAGTGATAAAACTGATGGCGTTATTTCAGAAGACAACCAAATTTTAGGCACTTATTTACACGGGCTTTTTGATAAAGAAACAGCGCTGCACAGTTTACTAAGCTGGGCAGGATTAAAGGATATAGAGGACTTTGATTACGATGATTTAAGAGAAAAGGAACTGGATAGATTAGCAAGCGAAATGTTACAACACATTGATATAGATGCCATGCTGACAATGAAAGTTAAAAATTAATTTGAGCTAAAACGAACAGTAGTAATGTTACAACTTCTATTATTTCAAGCATTGCTCCTGCAGTGTCCCCGGTCATCCCTCCTATTCTTTGCAACATAAGACGTCGTAATAAATAAGCGACGACGAATAAAATGAGTAAAACCCAGCTATGTGCTTTTAATAAATAAATACATGTACTTAAAATAAATACGAATATCAGCCATGTAGAATATTTAGGCAAATGCTTTACAGCTGTTTCAGCCATCCCCCCTTTACGCACATTTTCTGTTGTCGCAAATAAAACCATAATGCTTGTTCTTGCTAAAACAGGAGCAAACAACAATACAAGCCATGAAGCATGAATTAATAAAATAAACTTTAATAATAAAACTAAAACCAGAATAACAACTGCAACAGGACCACTCCGGGGATCTTTCATAATTTTAAGAGTACGTGCTTTGTCACCATAACCGCCTAACCAGGCATCTGCACTATCGGCCAAGCCATCCAGATGTAATGCGCCGGTTATCAAAACCCAAATTATTAAAAGAATACCCGCTTCAATCAAACCATTAGTGGGTAATGTTAATAATGACAAACCCCAGGATGTAAAAACAAGAATCCCACCAATGATGAATCCGATCAGCGGATAAAAAAGAACAGACCAACCATACAGCTGTTCACTATCATCTTCTGTTACATAAAAAAACTTAGGTACAGGGATACGAGTTAATAAGCCCAGAGCAATAAAAAAAGCTTTAATCATATAAAATCACTGCCATGAAAGATGAGTCGTGGCCAGTTTTCACCATTCACGGAATCTATTTGTATACGTGATGCTTTCGCCAAACCAATATTGAGCTTAAATAAATCCGTTAATGCTATTCCTAATACATGGCAGAGAATAATACGCATCACACCGGCATGACTTATTAGTAAAATATGTTTTCCCTGATAGTCAGCGACCATTTTATTCCATGCAATAATAATTCTTTTCTCAAAGGTAATTAGATTTTCACCTTGCGGCGGAGTAAAGTTCACCGGATCATCCCAATATTGTTTTATTTCCTTTTCATCAGAAGCTAATAATTGATCCGCTGTTTTTCCTTCCCATAAACCAAATGAAATTTCTTTAAATTCATTTTCAATAGTTAAAGGCAAACTATATTTTTGTGAAAGTTCTTTAGAAAAATCTGCACATCGTTTTAACGGTGATGTAATAATTTGTTGCCAGTTTTGTTTGTTTCCGGTGGTAGCGCGCAACTGTTGCCAGCCAAGTTCACTTAAAGGATCATCCAACTGGCCACGGTATTTTCTGCCGCCTTCAACATCACCATGTCGTAGTAAATCTATTACTGTTGTAATAGAGTTTTCATTCACCGGTTGAAACACCCGCTTCAGCAAAGGTTGCCATATTGGCATGTAGTGCACAGGCTTGTTTTAATAAAGGTACAACAACTGCCGCACCGCTTGCTTCACCTAAGCGCATATTTAAATTCACCAGCGGCTCAGCTTTTAGTGCTTCAAGCATTAAACGATGCCCTTGTTCGTGAGACTGATGTGAATAAATAAACCATGAATCACAACCGGGTTTAAGTTTTGTTGCAGCAAGTGCGGCAGAGGTTGCAATAAAACCATCAATAATAACAGGTAAGCCTTTTTGCGCAGCATAGATATATGCAGCCGTTAAAGCCGCTATTTCAAAACCACCAAAAAAACGTAAAATCTCAAGATCATCCAGTAATCCAGCTTCATGCTGAGTCAATGCCTGTTCAATAACTTTTGCTTTGTGTAATACACCTTTTTCATCAAGACCTGTGCCTGCGCCTGTTAAATCTGCTGCTGCTTTATCTAAATAAACACAGCCCAATGCGGTTGCCGATGTCGTATTTGCTATTCCCATATCACCGCCAATAAAAACATGTGCAGCGGAATCAACTGCACGCTGAACGGCAGCCTTTCCTGCATCAAATGCTTTATCTAATTGTTCAGCTGTCATTGCCGCTTGTTGCAAAAAATTTGCAGTACCCGCAGCGATACGATTTGAAATCACACCAGCAAGCTCACCTGCTTCTACAACAGTACCTAAATCAATGACTTCCAGCGTTGCATCAAGCTCTTTTGCTAATACACTAATCGCCGCACCACCACGTGAAAAGTTTTTAATCATTTCTGTGGTAACAACTTGCGGAAAGGCCGAGACATTTTCATTAGCTATTCCATGATCTGCAGCAAAAATAGAAATATGTATATTTTTAATTTGTGGTTGCTGTGTTTTTTGCACAGATGAAAATTTTATAGCAAGTTCTTCCAGCTTTCCTAATGAACCGGGAGGTTTAGTTAATTGAAGTTGTCTTTCGTTTGCTGCCTCTTCTGCTGCTTCAGAAATTATAGCTATTGGATTATCTAACCAACTCATTATTTTTTTCCTTTGATATGGCTAGGTATACCTGCCACCATGAATGTCACATTTTCACAAATTGCAGCAAGCCGTTGATGTAAACGCCCTGCTTCATCAACAAACTGCCTGTTCATTTCTCCCATGGGGATTATCCCCATTGAGACTTCATTGCTAACAAAAATGATATGTCCTGATAATTCAGGTAAAACCTTAATCAGCTCATCGATATTTTTTTCAAGCTGGAGTTTATGTTCATCGGCACATAACTGGTTACTAAGCCACAAGGTTAGACAATCAACCAGAATACAGCTAGATGATGTTGCATTCTTTTTGAGAACAGAAACTAGCTCAAGTGGCTCTTCTATTAATTTCCAGTGTGATGGACGTTGCTGTTGATGATGCTGTATTCGCTGCTGCATTTCAGCATCTAATGCCTGAGCGGTAGCCACATATATAACGTCTAATCCGCTCTGTTTTGCACGAAGTTCAGCATAGTAACTTTTACCAGAACGTGCTCCACCAAGAATAAGTTCTTTCATAAGCGAGATAATTTATTATTTTTATTGGATTTGTTTATTTGAATCTGTTTTGAATACTTAAACTAACCAACCCGTAACGGTAAGTAACCCCAGTAAAACAACCCAAACAATGACTGCACGTTTGACCAATGATAAGGCGTGCTGAATACCGGCAACATCTGCTTCTTCATCACCTAAATCCTCTCTACCAGCACGTTGTTCGTAACGTAAAGCACCAACGCCACTGACGATAATGAAATCTTCACTGTCACGCAACCAGAGATCTGATAGTCCATTCCAGTAACTCATAGTATCAACAAAATTTCCGGCAACAGCATAACTCAAAACACAAATCCGGGCAGGCAACCAAATCATAATTCGGTAAAGTTCACGACTTGCATCAGCAAAATCACCTGTTTCATCTTGCTGATTTTCCTTTAGCAAAGTACTTGCACGAAATAAAACAGCACCAACAGGCCCGAGCAAAATAAACCAGAAGAACACACCTAGCAAGCGTGTATTTGCCTGCAACAAAACTTCCTCTTTTACAATTTGGGCTAATTGCATTGGTGGTTCTGAAATAGTTCGCCCGCATAACTTACTGGCATAAAAGTTGGCGCCTTCAAAATCCCTGTTTTCAAAAGCGGTAATAACTTTTTGCACATCATCATCGAGATCTCGAGGCCCGATAGTAAAAATAAGTACCGCAATGCCAAACAAGAAACCAAATAAGCCAAGCACATTGCCTAGCATTGCACTAACTAGCCAAACGCTAAATAATGCCCCGGCAAAAATAACGACCAGTGCGACCACACCATTTTGAAATGAGAACTCGGGAAGTTTTGAACGACACCAGTTTACGTAGCGAAAGAAAAAATCAAAACGCCGTAACTCTGCCAGACTGGAAATAAAGCTTTCGGCAATAAGGGCTAATATGACACTAATTAAACTCATAATGGCATTTTCTAGCTAAAAGCGGTTAAATGCAAGGTTTCTACACTCAATGATCCAATTATTAGGTACTTAAAAGCCGCTTCAAAAGTGCCCAGTCAAATGCCTTTCCCGGGTCTGTTTTACGACCGGGAGCAATGTCACTATGGCCAGCAATTGTTTGCTGACTCAGCTTAGGATAATTTTTTATTAAAGACTTGATCAGATTTGCCAGCACATCATATTGAATATCGGTATAGGGCGTTTCATCATCACCTTCGAGCTCAATTCCTATAGAAAAGTCATTACAGGACTCTCTTGTTTTATAACTGGAAACACCAGCATGCCATGCCCTTTTTTGCAGCGGTACGTATTGCACAACTTCGCCATCTCGACGTATTAATAAATGAGAGGAGACTTTTAAGCCTGCAATATCTTCAAAATATGGATGTTCATTTGGGTCTAGCTGATTGGAAAAAAGTTGATCAATATAATTACCAGAAAATTTCCCCGGCGGTAAACTAATACCATGAATGACAATAAGAGAGATATCAGTTTTGTCTGGCCTTTCATCGCAGTTCGGGGATGACTGCTGTCGAGCTTCTGCTAACAAGCCTGATGTTGTATCAATATACATAGATAACTATTCGCCAACCATGCCACGAAGCACCATATCTGTAAAACTGATAATACCGATCATTTTCCCGCATTCAACGACAGGAGCACGAGATAAACCAAAGTTTTCAAATAAACGTGCGCAATAACGAATATCCATATTGGGGTCAACAGATATTACAGGCTTCGCCATAACCTCATAAACATTCACACGATCAGGTGAGCGGTCTTTTGCCAACACCTGTTTAGCAATATCAGAAATTAAGACAACACCATATTCATCATTTTCATCACGCTTATCGACGATTAAGGTCTTTGTTTCAATATGTTTCATTTTTCTCAATGCATCAGATACGCTTGTCATACCATCAATTACATCAAAATTTTTTTTCATTACATCACTAACGCGAACTACTTTTCTATTTGTCATAGCTCTTCCTCCACAACATCGGTTAATTTTTCCATTTGGTGTGCAACACCCAGGGCATCTTCTACATCAATCTTAAAAGCAATACCCGTTCCCGGTTTACTATCAAACTCCCCTACATGTGCAATACGTTCAAGGATTTTACGTGACAAATGTTCTTCAACTAACATTAGCAGCATATCGCGCTGGGTTTCTAGCGTTAAACCAAAAAAGGTTTTGCTGGTGTTTAAACCTTCGCCACGAGCATGATTAATCACTGTCATGCCTGTTGCACCTTCTTCTCGCGCAGCCGCCATGACAGCATCTGTTTTATCATCCTCAACAAGGGCAATGATTAATTTAAAATGCATTTGACTCCCTCCTTATTTATCATTATTTGATTTTTGTACATTATCTTTTTTACCTCCGCGCCATTCACTAAGCTGCGCATAAGCCATTACAGAAATAATGGGACACAAACTGGCAAAAGCAATTAAACCAAAGCCGTCCAGTAAAGCACTTCGTCCGGGAATTGTTGTTGCCAAGCCTAAACCCAGTGCCGTTACTAACGGCACGGTTACTGTAGATGTTGTTACACCGCCGGAATCATATGCCAGTGCAATAATCATTTTAGGAGCATAAAAGGTTTGTACGATAACAATAAAATAACCCACTACAATATAATATTGTAGTGGTGTGCCTGTCACAATACGAAAAGTCCCCAGACCAATTCCAATAGCAACACCAATAGCAACAGAAATTCTTAAACCATTAATACCAATCACACCGGCAGAAACTTCATTTGCTTTTATTGCCACGGCTAAAAGCGATGGCTCTGCGATAGTCGTAGAAAAACCTATCGCAACAGCAAAGATATAAACCCACTTGTAATCCTGCCACCTTAAGTCACCAGCAACATGTTGTATACCATGAATAAAAACAGGATCAGTTAATTGTTGTGCCATTAGCTGACCAAGAGGAAAGAGCGCTTCTTCGAGACCAACCAAAAAAAAGGCTAGACCAATCAAAACATAAACAAAACCAACGAGGACTTTACCAAGATTAGGAACAGGTTTTCTGATAACAAGAAACTGGAAACCAAAAATAATGGTAACAATAGGAAGAACATCCAGCATGGTGTCTAACGTAACATGAAATATATGGATTAATAAATCAATCATATCAACATTCCATAACCCATAACAAAAATCATTGGCGTTAATGAGGCAAAAGCGATTAATCCAAAACCATCCAACATGGGGTTACGGCCTTTAATACTTGAAGCCAGACCAACCCCAAGCGCCGTCACCAGTGGAACGGTAATTGTTGAAGTGGTAACACCACCCGAATCATAAGCAATACCGATAATTTCTTCGGGAGCAAAGAAAGTCATTACAACAACGCCAGCATAACCACCAATAATCAGATAATGAATTGGCCAGCCTTTTAATATTCTTAAAACACCGATGACGATGGCTAATCCAACCGAGAATGCAACCGTTAAACGAAGTCCCGAAGCATAGCTTGAGCGAGCAACTTCTGTATTTTCGATAGCATGACCAAGAGCGGCTACTTCAGCAGCTTTATCCGCTACAGCAATCAACGCAGGTTCTGCTATGGTTGTGCCAAAACCGAGTGAAAAAGCAAAGAGAAGCAACCAGACAACACTTCCTTTTCGAGCGAAAGCATAGGCCATACTTTCGCCAATCGGGAATAAACCTATTTCCAGACCTTTAATGAAGAGACTCAAGCCTAAAACAACAAGAGCAGTTCCAACAAAAAGTTGCCCCATATTAGGAATGGGTTTTTGCAAGACAAAAATCTGAAAAAAAGCAATAACAACGATGATAGGTAAAAGATCACGCGTGCTTTGCCATAATGGCGAGATAATTTGCTGTAATTGCGTTTTCATAATAAATCGTTTTGCAAATTTCTCGTGTATACTGTGACTTGATTGAAACAACCAACTTAATATCAATACTTTACTGCTAAAAGCCAAGACATTCAATATTCAAAAATGACATCATCATTAATCAGTAATATAACAAAACAGGTTCAACAAGCTCTTAACGAAGATCTTGGTAAAGAGTCGAACAGTGAGTTTGAAATGCAGGATGTGACCGCTAATCTCATCCCTGAATCAAAAAATTCTACCGCTCAACTTATTTGCCGCGAACAAGCTGTTTTATGTGGACAAAAATGGTTTGATACTGCCTTTGAATTGCTTGATAAAAGCATTCAAATAAAGTGGTATTTTAACGATGGTGATACTATTAAGGCTGATGATGTTATATGTGAGGTAACAGGAAGTGCCCGACACATATTAACCGCCGAACGTACTGCATTGAATTTTTTACAAACATTATCCTCAACGGCAACACAAACAAGTCATTATGTTCAGGCCATTAAAGATACCGGCTGTAAAATTCTCGACACACGAAAAACCATACCTAACTTACGCATCGCACAAAAATATGCGGTTTCTTGCGGTGGTGGTGTTAATCACCGAATCGGCTTATATGACATGATATTAATAAAAGAAAATCATATTCATGCTGCAGGTTCTATAAAGGCTGCAGTAAAAAAAGCCAGAGAAAAATTTATCTCGCTAAAAATAGAAGTTGAAGTAGAAAATCTAGATGAACTACAACAAGCAGTCGATAGTAAAGTTGACCGAATTTTACTCGACAATATGGCTGTTTCGACCCTAAAAAAAGCAGTTGCATTAACCAATAAAAAAACGGCTCTTGAAGCGTCAGGCAATATTACACTGGAAACTATTCATACTATTGCTGAAACAGGTGTAGATTATATTTCAACCGGTGCAATCACAAAAAATATTAATGCTGTTGATTTTTCTTTAAGGTTTATTGAAAAATAACTGTTTTTCTGTAGGTCGGGCTTCAGCCCGACGCTGCGGCTAACATAACCATGAAGCTAATTATTATAGAAAAAAGGTAGACGAATAGCATTCGTTGTTATGTCTATACTACGCTGGCCTGAAGGCAAACCTACATAGTTTTTATTTGACTGCTTCCAATCCCGGCGAACGTAACTCAAAAACTTTAAAATCTTTTTTAGTATAAACAGCTTCTCCTAAACGAACAGGAATATGAGAACCATTTGCCCTGATTAGCTTTAACGGCTCTCCTTTAGAGTAATGCATGCTCTCATTAATAATCAGACTCCACTCACCACGTACATCTTTGATAAGTATTACTGGATTCACAGTAGGAGTATCCAACTCATCTTGTGACTGCACACCTGCGGTTTCTGCATAGTGTGATAAACGAACAATCGCTATTTCTACCAGTTTTGCATTTGGTCTGTTAAGCCTTCGAACAAAACCTAAAACTGGCTGTTGTTTACTATCCGGCATGGTAAAGGCCATTAGCATATCTATATGAATCGGATTACTAAAATCAGTTTCTTCTGTATTGATTAATAATCCACCCGCACTGAAATTAGTAATATGCCAACTAGCAGACATATGATTGTTATCCTCTTCTGCCAATAATGCAGAAGACATTGCCAACGTATCAATAAACTGTCTTGAATTTTTCACACTGGATTGATCTGGAGCAATAATATCCTGTAATAGTTTATTTACATCATGAAAACCAAAATAAACTCTTAAACCTGTATCATCGAATGATGCATGCCGTTTCTGTCGCCGCTCTCTTGCCGTTAACCCCATAATCATCAATTCGATAACAGGAACACGATCGGCTTCATTTATTTCAGTAAGGGGGCGACTAAATTTACTAATATCCGACATTTCTAAAAACTGCTGTTTAGCAATTTCTTTATGATCTTTAACCAGTACGTTATATAAGTTTGTGTAATCTAATTTGATTAATGGTGCAGGCATATTTTCATTACGCTTAAATACCGGGGGCATTTCATTTTTATAATAAGTTAATAAGTGCCCGGGTTTTAAATTCTCGCCAGTATCTGCGACAACTTTTAAACCTTCTCCGGCTAACATGTCCAGATAGCCATCCGGTACATGAAACATACGAGTTGGCCATGTTGTAACATCTAATAAACCAAACAACTGAACTGAAAGATAAAGTTTTCTGACACTTGAGATGGGCACTCCCCCCTTCCGTAAAATGTCTGATTTTTTCCTAATCCCAACAAGGCCGATCAAATCATAATCACTATCAATGGCATTATAATTTGCAAGCGAAAAAAATATTTGATTACAATGTTGCCATGCAACATTAGGGAGTTTTTGATAACGTAATGCACGTAAGCGTTGTTCTAAACGAATCAGTTCTAAAGCTCGAGCACCATATTGATAAGAAAGTTTTCCGTCTTTTTTAAACATCTTCTTATTTGCTGGATAATACTCACGAAATAATAATTTATATGACGTCGATAACTGGCTAATAGCTTCAATGCTTGCAATTAATGCATTTCGCCTTTCACTGCTTTCCGGCAAACTATTTTCTTCTTTTTGATATTTTTCATACCAGAGTACAACAATAGAATAAATATAGGAGGTTAATAAATCCGAGTATTCTTTTCTTTGATCTGAGCTTAAAATTCTTCGGTTAATTTTCTGTAATTTCTGACTGGCCTCTTCCAGTAAACGAACAGGTAGTCTTTTATAAGAATCCAGTTCCTGAATAATTTTGTCTCTATCGAGTTCATTTTTTTCTACTTTTTTAAAGGGGAGAGATAAACCGGACAAATCACCAAAAACATTTGATGATTTTTTGCTTTTAGAAGATAAGTATTCCCTCTTTTCTTCGTGTGTTCTGCTAAATAAACCCATAGTAATTTTTATTACTTATATTTTTTATAAACGAAACAATGACTAATACTAACGTGGTAAATGTAAGTGAAACAGGTTGGTAATACAAACTTGCAGAAAAACTCAAGTCACTGATTTTCTATAATCTACTGCTTGAATACAAAATCCGGGGAGGGAATAACTTGATATTAAATATTTTTAATACGAATAATAATTTCAACCGCCGATGATTTTGTACCTTCCGGCAGATCAGGTAACTTGTCAAAATTGATCGTATCAAGCGGGATATCGGTTAATTCACCTGTATCAGTATTATAAAAATGAAAATGCTGTGAGATATTTGAGTCGTAAAAAACCTTACTCGAATCAACAATGAGCTCCTTTACCAGCCCCTTTTTAGCAAATAAGCCCAGCGTATTATAAATTGTGGCTTTTGAAGCGGATGTTTCTCCATCTTCATTGACCTTCTTTAATATTTGTTCTGCCGACAAATGCTGAGGTTGAGCAAATAAAATCTGTCCTATTTCCACCCGCTGATTTGTTGGGGTTACCCCAAATGACTTTAGCTTGTTGATCACACTTTCACGATTACTCATTACAAACCTCAAAAATAAATCCTAGTGAAAGTATAGGTTAAAAACTTGGATAAAGTCTAGAAAATGACTGGCTTCCCGATTACAAAGCATATGGAGCAATATCAACAATAGGGGAGCGCTGTAAAATTAAATCCGCCGCTAAACGTGTTGAAGCGGGAGCAAGCACCACCCCATTTCGATAATGCCCGGCATTTAAATATAGCCCTTCTACTTCTGGAATAGCGCATATATAAGGAATACCGTTACTTGAGCCAGGACGTAATCCCGCCCAGTGGTGCTCAACCTCGGCATTTTTCAAATAAGGAATAATTCTGGCCGCTTCTTCTATCAACTCTTCTCGCGCCGTTGTTGTGGTTTTTTTATCAAACCCTGTGTGTTCCAGAGTACTCCCCACTAAAATCCGGCCATCTTTCCTCGGAATGATATAACGATCCTGACTAAGCGTAATGCGCTTAATCTTATCGGGCTTTATCTTAAATAAGATCATCTGGCCTTTTACTGGCTCCACTGAAATATCATTATTTTTCAATAATTTAGAACTCCAGGCACCACTTGCAATGAGCACCTTATCAGCGAACATATTGCCCGATGTAGTTGAAACACCACTCGCTTTTCCTTCCTGAATGAGCAAGCCTGTCACCTCGGTCTGCTCTACAAACTTAACCCCTTGTTTTAAAAGGTAATTTTTTGTCACTTTAACTAAACGAGGGTTACGCACCTGACGTACGTCCGGCATCCAAATTGCTTTTTTCTCCCCCAATAAAGCAGGTGATAATTCAGGTTCTAAGTCATAAACTTCTTTACTATCAATAAGTTGCAGGTTTACCTGGTATTTTTTTGCCCATGCTATCGCTGCATCTTGTTCATCATCAAGCATCAACAGGCCATTTTGTATAAGCTCCGCATCCATGCCGGTTATGTCATACATCTCCTTAATTAACTCAGGGTAAAATGACTGCCCCCACGACGCCAATGCCGTTACCGGCTCGGAATATCGCCAGGGATAAAGAGGGGACACAATGCCACCACCGGCCCATGAAGATTCCTGTCCGGCAGCTCCCTGCTCAATAATAGTGACTTCCATTCCAGCAAGTGACAGTTCGCGTGCCGTCAACATGCCGATAATTCCACCACCGACAATCAAAATATCGGACATTTTTCTGCTATTTCCTCTTTTTTAGCAACAAGATAGAATTGGGGCTAAATCACACTTTGTCGCTGTTTACTGCCACTTATCAGTGATAAAGTTCCGGCTATCTTCAATAACCTGAATTTAAAAACGAAATGGACTATAACATTCACATGACTAAAAATAACCACGGATTCACATTAATCGAGCTCATTGTCACTTTAGCGGTGTTAGGTATTTTATTTGCTATAGCCGCGCCAAACTTGACAACAACCATTCAGGGAAACCGACTATCAAGCCAATATAATGATATGCGTGAAGACTTTGCTTTTGCTCGAAATTTAGCCATCAATCACAATGTAGCAGTAACCATATCTTCAAACAGTGGTACTGACTGGTCAGATGGCTGGGCTGTTGTTACACCATCTCGAACAGTACGAATCAGTAATACAGCTAATAATCTTGCTATAAGTAGCACTATTGCTTCATTAACATACAGCCCGGACGGGACGACTAATGTAACAACAACAAAAGCTATCAAAATATGTGATGACCGAACGGGTACTTACGGCAAACAACTTAACATAAACTTTGCAGGGCGCGTTAACCTCACTTCTAATGCCTCCTGCCCTTAACACATTGACAAAGACATATTTAAAATGAACAACAATATAATAAATAAACAATGTGGCTTTAATTTAATTGAAGTTATGGTTTCTTTAGTCATTTTTTCGATTGGATTACTTGGTCTTGCCGGGTTACAACAAGTTGGGCTGGCACAAAACGCGACAGCAATGCAAAGAACTCAGGCCATGAATCAGGCTTATGATATTTTTGATCGAATGAGAAATAATAAAACAACCGATTACACAGCTGCGACTTCTGCCAGTTCGCCCAATTGCATTACAAACTCCTGTAACACCGCTCAAATTGCTAATTATGATATCTATGAATGGAATCTTGCTATCTCCAGCGCTTTACCTAATGGGAAAGGTTTTATCACAGGAAGCCCAACAGGATATACAGTATATGTAGGTTGGGACGAAAAACGTGCAGGCCTCACTCCAACAGGTTGTAACCCTCCCGCACCAACAGGTGTTAAATGCATTTCTATACAGGGTCGACCATGAAATTATATAACGCACTAAACAAGAAAAATTTTCAAGCTGGTTTAACTTTAGTTGAACTGATGATCGCTATGACGATCAGTTCAATTTTAATGATTGGCATTTCAAATATTTACTCCAGCAGTAAACAAGCCTATAAAATTAATGATGAATTTTCAGTACTTCAGGAAAATGCCCGATTAGCATTTCGCTTTTTAACACAAGACATTCGTATGGCCGGTTATATTGGTTGCGCATGGTCAACAGGAGCAAATGTTGATAGCACCCTAGATACTGCGAACCTTACTGCAGATCAACAAGCTTTTCTCAATAATTTTGGTACCGGACTGGAAGGTTACGAAGCCAATGGTACCGGAGCTAACACAACACTTAATTTAGCATCACCAACAACAGGCTTTAATCGTACCGTTAATGGTTTGTTTACAGGTTATATAGATGGTTCAGATATTATTGTTGTGCGTCATGCAAATGGAGGGGGAGCAAAATTATCCGGCAATAAAAATGCAGCAAACTTTTCAATACAGGATGGCGGAACTAACGCTATTGTTTCGAACTGCCATGGGCCAACGGGCATATGCAAAGATGATATTCTCATAGTGTCTGACTGTAGTAAGGGGCGTATTTTTCAGGTAACCAATTTAGCAGCAATTGGTGGTGGCTCAATTAGAGTAGTCCATGCAGCGTCAGGTACTCCGGGCAACAGCCCAACCTCTTGGGGTGGTAATTCAACTAACCCAGCTACCTGGTTTTCACCAGGTGATTCTGAAATATTGAAACTCGGTACTTATGCTTATTTTATTGCACCCGGCACCAGTGGCCAACCCACTTTAAAACGCTTATCAAATCTGGATACCTCTCCTCAAGAGCTGGTTGAAGGTGTCGAAAACATGCAAATATTGTATGGAACGGATAGTGACAATGATGGTAGAGCGAACCAATACAACGTCGCTCCGGTTGCAATAGCAGACAATATTGTCAGCGTTCGAATTAGCTTACTAATGAGTACACCAAGTGAAATTCCAAAACGTAATAATGATACTAAAACATACAAAATGATATCTGAAAATGATGCGGTAAATGTACGGGTAACACCAATCCCCGACCGAAGAATACGAAAAGTATTTACTACAACAATTAAACTACGTAACAAAGGATTATAACCAATGAATAATCCAAAAATCTCCCTTAATCTATTAAGAGCTGGGCAAATTAAAAATCAACGTGGGGTCGTACTAATATTGGCTTTGACCATTCTTATGATCTTAACCTTAATAGGCGTATCAGCAATGAAAACATCGAGCCTACAGGAACGCATGTCAGGTAATGCTCGAGATTATCAAACCGCATTTGAAGCCGCAGAAATTGCCTTAAGAGCAGGAGAAGACTATCTTAAGACAATATCTTTAGTTGCTGATTTTAGCTCAACTGGAGGTTCAGCTGGAGCAACAGGAAAGTTTACCGCTCGCGCTATCAGTGCCCCGGAAGCATGGCAAATAGAAAGTAACTGGACATCAGGAAATACAACTTCGGTAACTTTAGCTAATGTTAGCAAAGATCCCGAATACATCATCGAAATTTTAAATTCAACCTATGGCAAAACTCAAAGCATTACTCCTGGTGTTCCCGCTCCTGGCAGCATTGAACTTTATCGAATAACCGCCAGAGGTTACGGTAAAAATCCAAACACTAAAGTCATGTTACAAGCTGACTTTGGTAAATAAATGTAACTTATTTTTTATCTGCACGATCATAATTTTAGGAGAACGTGCCATGAAGTGTCTACCATTAAAAATAATCTCAGCCAATTTACTTGGTTTGCTAATAGCAGCTAGTATCACCTTTCCGTTAAATATTAGTGCCGCACCGGGTACTTTATCGGACTCGCCGCTATTCCTTACCAACAAGTCTGAACCCAATATTTTTTTTATGACAGATGACTCAGGTAGTATGGACTGGGAAATCACCACTGACGAAACCTCTGGTACTATGCCTATTCCAGCCCAGTCGACGACCTGGAATTATGTTTTTGATGAATCAGACAATGTATATAGTTCATGGTTTTATGTTCTGCCATCTCAAGATAATGTCGCAGACAAAAATGTCGGAGTGTGGCGAGGACGTAGCTATCGTTACAATAAAATGTATTACAACCCGAAAACAAACTATAAAGTATGGCCGGGAGTTGATAATGCTGGTGTGGCTTATAAGGAAGGTTTTGTTAGTCCATCCACCTGGAATACACGCATAGACCCTTATATATCAGGTTCTAATGTAAGAGACTTATCGACAAATGTAACAACAACATCTGTAAATAGTAACTATACCTGGCTTAATGATACTTATTATCCGGCACGATATTGGGTATGGGATGATAGCATCGCAGCTGGTAGTGATAATGATGGTGTTGTCGACCCGGGTGACAGCCATACTCTTATCGAAATAAGAAGCACTACTCCGGTATGTAGCAACGGTGTTAATGCGACCGTAACAGAACAAAGAACAGGTGCCTGTATGTTACGTAGTTATAATGCTGAAATGAAAAACTTTGCCAACTGGTTTACCTATTACAGACGTCGTGAATACGCAGCAAAAAATGCGATGGCTAATGTTGTTAAGAATTCCAACAATGTACGCATGGGTGTGGCAACAATAAACAGCAATCAGGGTGCTGCTTCTGAAGAACCAATGGCAAGCATGAATAATGACTTAACAACAGGCAACAAAAGAAACCTGCTTAACACGATATATTCTATTCATTCAGGTAGTGGAACACCGCTACGACTAAACCTGCAATATTCAGGAAATTACTATGCAGGAAGTGGTCAAACCCCTTTTGGTAACGGTGCATCTGCGCTTGATACAACAATTCCTACAGGTGCCACCACCTCTCCGGCTCAATGCTCTCAAAACTTCACCATTTTAATGACCGATGGTTTCTATAATGGTGGTGATCCGACCAATCCAAATGTTAACAATGCTGATGCTGATAATTCCAGTTGGACGGGGACTTATGATCCGGAAAATGATGGAACATTTACCACCCAAACGTTCAGCTTTGACGGGAATCCTTATCAAGCTGCCGCGAATTATTCTCTTGCTGATGTGGCCATGTATTACTATGAACGAGATCTAAGATCTACTATTGCTAATAAAGTCCCATTACGTTGTGGTTTGGATGAAAATCCCGGCCAACACATGGTGACCTATACTGTTGCATTTGGTGTAAAGGGGACAGGAACGGTTGATCCCAATAATTTACCCGCCCATCCTCAACGAGGTTATGCGGCCAATTGTACTGCAACAACGGGAGCAGCTTATAACTGGCCTGTCCCAAATACTGATCCGGCAAGAATTGACGATATGATCCACGCCGCTTATAACGGGCGAGGTGAATACCTTAATGCTTCTAATCCGGAAGAATTAAGCACAAGCTTAACAGCAGCATTACGTAGTATCACTAGCCGTATCGGTGCAGCTTCAGGTGTTACCTTTAATACTAATGTACTTAATAGTAACGCTAAACTTTACCGCGCCCGCTTTAACTCTACTCAATGGAGTGGAGAGCTAGAAGCACTTTCATTAGATGCTTATGGTAATGTAGCAACAACTCCTGACTGGGAAGCAGGAAATGTACTGGGAACTCGTGATCTATCGACGAATGATCGTATTATAGTAACTTACAAACCATCGACCAAAGCAGCCGTTGCATTCCGCTGGACAAATTTAGATGCAAGTCAGCAAACTGATTTAAAAACGGATTCTGTTGGCGCAGCAGAAACAACATCAGGTTTTCCAAGAGCCAAAGCACGTCTGGAGTTTATTCGTGGCGATCGTAATTGTGAAATTGGTGCAACAGGTACTTGCGCAATTGCTAAAGAATTTCGCTCCCGTAGTAGTCGTCTTGCCGATTTAATTCATTCACAACCTATATATGCCGGTGTGCCAAGTCAAGTCTGGCCCGAACAAGCCCCTTTTGGTATAGCCCCTGAAAATTTCAGTGACTATAAAAGTGGCGTTACAGCTGCATCCGCTGCTTTTAGTAGTGGCAAAACAGCAAAGACACGCACAGAAATGATTTATATTGGTGGTAATGACGGTATGTTACATGCATTCAATGCAACTAATGGTGAAGAAGTATATGGATATATCCCTTCGATGGTTTATTCATCGGCTACCGGAGGTGGTCTGCATACATTAACCGAGCCGAGTTATAACCATAAGTACTATGTTGATCTTTCGCCAACTATTTCTGAAGCCTACATTGACACAGGCAGTGGGAATAACTGGCACACCACTTTAGTCGCCGGACTTCGTGGTGGTGGTCGTGGTTTATTTGCACTAAACATAACGGATCCTGATGCAGTTATTAATGCAGCAAGTACAACAGCAAAAGAAGCTGCGGTTGCAAATCAGTTAATGTGGGAATTTACCAATGCTGATGATGCCGATCTTGGCTACAGCTTTAGCCAACCAGCCATTGTGCCGCTTGGTACAAGTAGTGGTATTGTCTGGTATGTCGTTTTTGGTAATGGTTATAATGCTGACACAAGTGCAGGTGCTAGTGGTGAATCCCAGCTGTTTTTACTAAAGCTTGAAGGCCCTGGTACAGATAATGTTTGGAACTTAGGAACTGACTACTTCAAAATCACGACACAAGCAGGCAACACAACAACGATAAATGGCTTATCAACTCCAACACTACTTGATCTTAATGGTGACTCAATTGCCGATCGCGCTTATGCAGGTGATTTATTAGGTAATTTATGGGCCTTTGATCTTACAGGAAGTTCTGGTTGGAGTGTTGCCTACAAACAAGGCACTACCCCCAAACCATTATTTATTGCTTCAACAGGTGATGCAGGGGCAGGCACTAAACAACCTATTACTGAAAAGCCTATTGTAGCACGTCACCCTACAGTACCTATTGTAACTGGTGGGAGCGGTAATGAACCTAATTTGATGATCTATTTTGGAACAGGTCAATACCTTACTGCGAGTGATTTAGGTAACACGACTCAACAGTCATTTTATGCCGTTTGGGATAAAGGTGACAAAGAAAGAACCGTTAATCGCACAACGCCTACTGCTTCAACCAATCATTTGGTGAAGAAAACATTTACTAATCCAAACTCTCTGACACGAACAGGCGGAACAGAAGTGGTTGATTATTCAAATTCAAGTGTATACGGCTGGTATTATGACCTGCCTGATACAGGTGAACGGGTTACCACTAATCCTGCTATTCGAGGCGATATTGTATTCTTTAATACTTTAGTTCCGTCATTAGAACCTTGTGGATTTGGTGGTTCTGGCTGGGAACTCGGTCTTAGTACAACGGATGGCTCATCATCCTGTGGTACATTTGATACTAATGGAGATGGCGTACTCAGCTGCGTTGATGATATATCCTCCGCAGGTAGCAAAAAAATTGGTTCTGTACCAATGGAATCAAATTTCATTGGTGGTGGTGGTGGATACACAGCCCCAACCGTACCAACTCTTCCTGGTGGTTGTGCTGCATATGTTGAGCCCGCACTCCAATCTTGCCCGGCAGGCCAAAAGTTAGTAACAACTTATCCTGTAACTTCAGGTTGCCCGGTTAAAACCAATTCATGCAGAGCAATATGCCCGAGCGGAAAAGCACCGGTAACACGTTGGACAACAAATAGTGATGGTACCCAAACGAAGTCAACCGTATGTGTAGATAGCAACGCATCACATACAGGGCGATTTTCCTGGCGCGAGCTACCTTTTAATTAATGTTATAAATTAACACTGTAATCTTTATTTATAGAAAGGATGAAACAATGTATAAAATTAAACTCATAGCCAGCATAATGGTAATATTTAGTTTGATGGTGGGTACTTCTTTTTCCGACACAAAAAGACTAAATGGTTCTCCCGTTATGCCATTTGTAGCAAACACTAAACTCCCTAAACATTATCCTTCGTATATGATGTTATCAGGAAAAATTACAAAGGTTTTAAAAAAATCAAGAGTAATTATAGTTGATGGTACTGCTTATACTCTCCATCCGGTTCACAATATATATACAAAAATAAAAGGAGCACAAGCAACTCTTTACAACCTTAAACCCGGTATGAAAGTTGCCTTAGAGTTTACAACTTACCGAGGGAAAAAAGTTGTGAATAAAGTCTGGATCTTACCCAAGAACTATCCAATAGAAACTTATGCTCATTAAAACTTAATAATCAGAAAATAAATTTGGTAAAAACTCTATGAATAAAAGTAAAGGCTTCACCCTTATTGAGCTTATAGTAACTGTAGCAATTCTTGGAATACTAGCTGCGGTCGCTATCCCTTTCTATGAAAAGCAATCACAAAAACAACGTCGCTCGGATGGAATTATTGCTTTAACAAAAGCACATAGCGAAATGGAACAATATCATTCTGACAATGGTGTTTATGCAGCAGCAGGTTTAGGTACAACTACATCACCCAAGAATTATTATACTGTTAACGTAGTTATTACTAATTCAGGAGCAAACTATACATTAACAGCAACCGCAGGTGGAATACAAACTTCAGATACTAACTGTAGAAGTCTAATTATAAATGATCTTGGACAGTTTAGTTCTAAAGATGCCGGCGGCACGGTTACAACAAAATGTATACCAAAGTAATAAAATAATTTAGTTTATTGCAAATCTTTAGGCAAAGAAAAAACAATATTTTCTTCTTTGCCTTCCTGATTAACAATAGTTTCCACGCCCCACTCTCTTAATTTCTCTATCACATTTTCAACTAACTCAGCTGGAGCGGATGCTCCGGCGGTGAGTCCGATTCTTTCCTTATCTTTTAACCAGTCTGGATTGATTTCTGTTTCGTTATCAATTAAGTAGGCTTTTGTACCTATTCGTTCAGCAACCTCTTTTAAGCGATTTGAGTTTGAACTATTGGGTGAGCCAACGACAAGGACCAAATCAGATTCTTTCGCTAAATTTTTAACTGCATCTTGCCTGTTTTGTGTGGCATAACAAATATCATCTTTTTTAGGACCATGGATATTCGGGAAGCGTTGTCTAAGCGCATCAATCACAGCAGCTGTGTCATCCATAGACAATGTGGTTTGTGTAACGTATGAAAGATGCTCGGGGTCATTAATAACTAAATCATTAACATCATCAATATCTTCAACCAGATACATCTGTCCGCCCTGACTCGCATCGAATTGTCCCATAGTTCCTTCGACTTCGGGATGTCCAACATGACCAATTAAAATACATTCCTGCCCAGCTTTACTATAACGAGTAACTTCCATATGTACTTTGGTCACTAATGGACAAGTTGCATCAAAAACTTTCAGACTTCTGTCATTTGCCTCTTTACGTACTGCCTGTGAAACACCATGCGCACTAAAGATAACAGTTGCATCATCCGGAATTTCATTTAACTCCTCAACGAAGACAGCGCCTTTATTACGTAACTCGTCGACAACAAATTTATTATGAACAACTTCATGACGAACATAAATTGGAGCACCAAATAATTCTAATGCTCGTTCGACAATATCGATTGCACGATCAACGCCGGCACAAAAACCACGTGGATTTGCTAGCAGAACTTCTTTATTATTTTTATTTGAGTCTTGCATAGTAATCTCTAAAATATATTTCTATCATCAGCAATGTATTTACTGTTGTGCGGGTTTAATATTGATAATCTCTACACTAAACACAACTTCATGACCGGAAAGTGGATGATTAAAATCAACTTTAACTTCATTATCTTTCACCTCTAAAATAGCACCGGGAATTTCTTCTCCTGAAGGAGTGCTGAAACCAATAATCATACCTTCTTCAATTTTTAAATCATCAGAAAACTCTGTGCGAGGTAAGGTGTGAATATTTTCATCATCAGGAAAACCAAATGTATCTCGAGGCTCAATTGATAAACTTTGTTTATCGCCCGCCTTTAAACCATATAGCACCATTTCCAGACCTTCAATCAATGTACCATCGCCCATTTTAAACGTCATTGGTTCGCCATCAACCGTAGCATCAGCAATCGTACCGTCTTCAAGTGCCAAGGTAAAATGCATCGTGACTTCACAGCCGTGCCCAATTGTTAATACTTCTACTTCACCCATTCTATTTAAATCCTGTTCGTGTTTTTAGAGTTCCGGATGCATTCGGAAAAATTATTTATCAAAGGTAATGTTTACAAAATAATTAATTTGCTTTCTTCATATTTCGTTCTGCACGATACTCACGGATACTTTCAATAATTATCATCGCAACACCAACACTAATCGCAGAGTCTGCAAGATTAAAAGCTGGCCAGTACCACTGTTGATAATAAACCTGAATAAAGTCAACCACATAACCTAACCATATTCTATCAATCACATTACCTATTGCGCCGCCCAATATCATTGCTAACGCTATCGCTTGCCACTTTTCATGTTGTTCGAGTTTTTTAATCCACAACACAATGACAACACTCACCACGATAGCGATAGCAGCAAAGAACCATCGTTGCCAGCCGCTTTCATTAGCTAAAAAGCTGAATGCAGCTCCAGGGTTATGCATCAGCGTCCAGTTAAACATCGGCATTACGGCAATCTGTTGATATAACTCTAGAGAATGACTAGCAATGTATTTTGTGAGTTGATCCAGAACAACTACAATAACAGTTACCCATATCCATTTTAACATTTAGATAAACTTCCTATTTTAGGCATGCAAGCGTTCTTCACCATCGCCATCAACATTATCAATACAACGGCCGCATAGTTCCGGGTGCTTTTTATCTTTACCCACATCTTCACGATGATGCCAGCAACGTGCACACTTTTCATATTCTGATGCTGCAACAGCTACCCAAATTTCATCATTCGTTGATAAGGTGTAGTGTTGTGCTTCAACGGGTGGCTCACCGGCTAAATAAAGTTTTGCACCGGACGTGATAAAGACAAAGCGTAACTCATCTTCTAAGGTATTCAAGACATCAAAAATTTCACGACCACAATAGACTTCAATATTCGCAGCTAAGCCTGAACCAATTTCACCGGCAACACGTAATGCCTCTAACTCTTTGTTCACACATTCACGAACTTCTGTCACCTGCTTCCAGAAGGTTAATTCATGAGCTGCCATTTCATCATCACCGTACATTGACGGTACGTCATACCATTTATTCAGTAAGACAGAGTCGTTACGTTCGCCCGGCATATAATCCCAAAGCTCATCTGCAGTGAAACTGCAAATTGGTGCTAACCAACGCACCATTGCTTCAATGATATGGTAGATAGCAGTTTGACATGAACGACGGGCAACACTGTTTTCTTGCGTGGTGTATTGACGGTCTTTAATAATATCAAGATAGAAACTACCCATTTCACCAGCGCAAAAATTATGTATTTGCTGATAAATCTGATGGAACTCATAGGTTTCATAAGTATCAGTGATTTTATTTTGTAGTTGTTTGGTTGTTTCTACTGCCCATTTATCCAGTGACAGCATTTGATCTGCCGGCAACATGTCTTTTGCCGGATCAAAACCGTTTAAGTTTGATAAAAGAAAACGTGCTGTATTGCGGATGCGGCGATATGCATCTGCAGTACGTTTAACGATTTCATCTGAGACTGTCATCTCGCCGCTGTAGTCAGTTGAAGCCACCCACAAACGTAAAATATCCGCACCTAAATTTTTAATTAATTTTTGCGGCGCAACGACATTACCTTTTGATTTGGACATTTTCTGTCCCTTGGCATCAACGGTAAAGCCATGTGTTAACACTGACTTGTAAGGTGGCTTACCAAACATGGCAATAGATGTTTTTAAAGATGACTGGAACCAGCCTCGATGTTGATCTGAACCTTCTAAATATAAATCAGCAGCAGGATACTCACTCAAGCCTTCCCGCTCGTTTAAAACAACATTATGTGAGACTCCTGAATCAAACCAGACATCCAGAATATCTTGTGCTTTTTCATAATCATTAGCATCATCACCAAGATAAGATTCAATATCGGTTTCAAACCAGACATTGACGCCTTTTTCTTCTATTTGTGATGCCACTTTATTTAACAAGCTATCCGTATCCGGATGTAACTTACCTGTTTTTTTATTAACAAATAAAGGAATCGGCACACCCCAACTGCGTTGGCGTGAAATACACCAGTCAGGACTGTTCTCAACCATACCGATGATGCGCGCTTCACCCCAGCTCGGCATCCACTTGGTTTCTTTAATTGCTGCGATACAGTCTTTGCGTAAATTATTTTGCTCCATGCTGATAAACCACTGCGGTGTTGCACGGAAAATAATAGGGCTCTTATGTCGCCAGCAATGTGGATAGCTATGGCGAATCATTTCTTCATGCACCAGCTTGCTTTTTGCTTTTAATACTTCAAGCACACTGTCGTTTGCTTTAAAAACATGTTGACCTTCAAATAAAGGCGTGCCTTCTAAAAATTTACCATTGGTATCAACCGGATTATCAACTTTCAAATGATATTTTTGCCCGACGACATAATCTTCCTGACCATGTCCGGGAGCAGTATGTACTGCACCGGTACCGGTTTCTAATGTAACGTGGTCGCCAAGAATGATGGGGACTTCACGTTCATAAAAAGGATGTTGTACTTTTAGCTCTTCAAGATCAGAACCTTTACAATATGCAACAACACGATAGTCGCCCACATCATAGCGCGCCATGACATCACTTAATAAATCCTGCGCAATAATTAAACGCTCGGGCACATGCGCACCGACACCATCACATTGAACAATGGCATATTCGAATTCCGGATTAACTGCAACCGCCTGATTAGCCGGCAATGTCCATGGTGTGGTTGTCCAGATAACAATTGAGATTGGGCCATTGCCAGTGGTGTTTTTATCTGAGCTTCCTTCAACTGTACTGCACCGCGCCATTAGTGCTTCTTCGTTTAATATTTCAAAACGTACATCAATGGCTGGCGAATTTTTATCTTCATACTCAACTTCGGCTTCGGCTAAAGACGAACCACAGTCAACACACCAGTGCACCGGTTTAGAACCTTTGTGCAGGTGACCATTTTTAATGATTTTTCCGAGAGAACGGACAATACCGGCTTCAAATTTAAAATCCATGGTGAGATAAGGTTTATCCCACTCACCCAGAATACCTAAACGTTTAAAGTCTTCACGTTGGCCATCAACTTGCTTTGCTGCATAGGTACGACAGGCATCACGAAATTCACTGTGTGAAATTTTAACGCCGGCTTTACCTTTCTTTTTCTCAACCATGAGTTCAATCGGTAAACCATGACAATCCCAGCCCGGAATATAAGGCGCATCAAAACCACTTAAGGTTTTAGACTTAATAATAATATCTTTTAAAACTTTATTAACAGCATGACCAATATGAATATCGCCATTAGCATAAGGAGGGCCATCGTGAAGAATAAAAGATGGACGGTTTTCCTCTTTACTAAGTGAACGAATTTTTCCGTACAAATCCATCTCGTACCAGTTTTTTAAAAAACCGGGTTCACGTTGCGCAAGGTTTCCTTTCATTGGAAATTTAGTTTGCGGTAAATTTAAGGTATCTTTATAGTCAGCCACGATTATGTTTTCTTTAAGTTTTTGTTCATCATTTTATGCAGCAAAATATGCCTGCGCCTGTTCAACATCCTGTTGTATCTGTTTTGTTAATTCATCCAGTGAATCAAATTTTTCTTCATCTCGAAGTTTCTTTAAAAAACTCACCTGAATATGTCGTCCATATATATCCTGATTAAAGTCTAGCAAAAAAACTTCAAGTAATGCTTTTGTTTCATTTATGGTTGGTCTTGTTCCTACGCTTGCCACGCCTTGCAAAGGTTCTTCATCAAGGCCAAATACTTCAACAACAAAAATACCTTGAATGGGTGAAGCATGCCGGTGCAAATGAATATTCGCTGTTGGGAAACCAAGTTCGCGCCCCAGTTTTTCTCCATGAGCGACGCGACCACTCATGCGGTAACGCCGGCCTAATAATTTTTCTGCCGCTGACATGTCGCCCTTTTGCAGTGCAGCTCGAATTCGGGTGCTGCTTACGCGCGCGTTATCTATTTCGAAGGTGTGCATACTCACGACTTGAAAACCGTATTTTTTTCCGGCCTCCAGCAATGTTTCAAATGTTCCCGCCCTGTTTAAACCAAAACGAAAATCATCACCTACAACAAGATATTTTACACCTAACTTATCAACCAGTACCTGCTTAATAAAATCCTGAGCACTTAAATTAGCTAATTTGTTGTTAAATGATAAACAACACACCCGATTAACCGAATAACGTTGTAGCGCCAGTATTTTCTCACGAAAACGGGTTAAACGAGCCGGTACTTTTTCCGGAATAAAGTACTCCATTGGCTGCGGTTCAAAAGTAATCAATACCGTTGGCAGACACAATTCTGCTGCTTTCTCTGCTAGCTGCCCAAGTACAGCCTGATGGCCAAGATGAACACCATCAAAATTACCAATAGTTGCAACACAACCATGATGCTTAGAACGAATATTCTGTAATCCGCGAATCAGTTCCATAATACCCGTTCAATGATTAAAAAAGGAGCGAAAGTATATCAAAAACAAAGGGATAACTTAATCTAACTTTGCTTTGGCCGTAGTAACATTTTAAAACGCACCCCACTTATCCACAAAACAGCAAAATAAGTCACTGCCCCCAGAGGGATAATCCAACTCATGCGTAAAACTCGTTCAAATGCCGAGGCAGTTAGCCAAAAGGAAAGAGCTCCTGAGGCTATGTATATCACTATCGCCATCATAGCTGCCGCTATTATGGTTTGAATAAACAGCCTCATCCAGCCTGACCGAGGTGAATATACGCCAGCTTTTTTTAAACCGAAAAATAGCAACCCGGCATTAATAAATGACGATAGCGTAGTGGCCAAAGCAAGCCCCGCGTGTGGTGCGGGCCAACCAAGTTTAAGCATTGGTACAACAAATAAAATATTCATCACCATGTTAGCAAACATCGCTATTAAGCCAACTTTTACCGGTGTTTTTGTATCCTGCCGGGCAAAATAACCAGGAGCTAAAACTTTTACCAGGATAAAGCCCATTAAACCTGCGCTATAAACCAGAAGGCTGATCGAGGCCATTTCGACGTCGATGGCCTTAAAATCACCGTAGAAAAACAAAGTACTCAGTATTGGACCAGCTAAAACGGCTAAAGCAACAGCAGCAGGTAATGCAATCACCAACACCCATCGTAACGCCCAATCCAACATGTGTGAAAAAGCATCTGGATCACCCGCGGCGTGTTTTTGCGATAAATTGGGCAAAATCACAGTGGCGAGCGCAATACCAAAGATACCAAGCGGCAACTCCACCATACGATCAGACAAATAAAGCCAGGTCACACTACCGCTCACCAAAAAGGAGGCTATCACTGTGTCCAGTAGCAAATTAATTTGCATGACCGACGAACCAAAGATGCCCGGTAGCATGAGCTTTAAGATACGGCGCACACCGCTATTTTTCCAGCCCCAACGTGGCCAGCGCAACAAACCCAGCTTTAAAATAAAGGGAATTTGGAAAGCCAACTGCGCTGATCCGGCAATAAAAACCCCCCATGCCAGTGCCATAATGGGGACTTCCATTAATGGCGCCAGCCAGATTGTGGCTGCAATCAACGTTAAGTTGAGTAAAACAGGCGTAAATGCCGGTACAGCAAACTGGCCATAGCTGTTTAAAATCCCTGCAGACAGCGCAGTGAGCGACATAAACAATATATAAGGAAAGGTAATTCGCAACATGTCAGCGGTTAAATTAAATTTTTCCGGCTGGTCGATAAAACCGGGGGCAAAAATCATCACCAAAATGGGGGATGCAATAGCCGCAATAACGGTCATAATAAAAAGAATACCAGCCATCGTCCCCAAAGTGTGACGAACCAGCTCAGATACGGCTTCATCACCTTCTTTCGTCTTAACACCGCTTAAAACGGGAACAAATGCCTGAGAAAAAGCCCCCTCAGCAAATAATCGACGCAAAAAATTTGGAATTTTAAAGGCAACCAAAAATGCATCCGTTCCGGCGCCAGCGCCAAAATAACGGGTAAAAACCATATCACGCAGCAAACCAAAGACTCGTGATACCATTGTCATACTACTAACGACTGCTGTTGATCTAAATAATCCCATTGATTCTCTGTATTTTAAGCAAATGTGCTGGTCAAAAAGCTGGTAAGCCTCTGTTTTTTATTGATTTGTTTGCAGGATAACACGACAAATAGCCTCAACCCAGCCACTTTTAAATTACTTATATTTATGTAGATTAAAGTGATATTAGCATTGACAAACAGTCCCAAAATCGACAAAATACGCGGCTTTCCAGTATCAGATTTGAGTCAGGAGACTTACTTTGGCTAATTCAGCGCAATCAAAAAAACGTGCCCGTCAAGCGGAAACTCATCGTCAACGCAATGCGAGCTACCGTGCAATGTTCCGTACTTCTCTTAAGAAAGTATTGGCTGCAATTTCTGCTGGCAATAAAGATGAAGCAACAACAGCTTACAAAGCTGCCGTTTCTGTTATCGATAAAACCAGTAGCAAAGGCTTAATTCACAAGAATAAAGCTGCACGTTATAAAAGTCGTTTAAACACTCGTGTTCACGCAATGTAATTTTACGCTTTTCTAGCGTATATAAAAAAGCCACTTCATTATGAAGCGGCTTTTTTTATGTTTAAATTTCTTGAAATCAAATATAAATAAAATCTTTATTATATTTTCGATAAACATTTCCGAGTTAACCAATTCCAACCAATAATATCCGGACGAAAAATACTATGCCGAATTCGGGTGTTTTTTAAAAATGCTCCGGCAAGATCAAACTCTGAAGAGGCTCGATTAATTTTACTCGCAATTTGTTGAGCAACAAAAGTACGAATATTGAAATGTAATAAAAGAAAAATAACGAAAAGCAAAATAGCTGAAAGCAAACTAAATACAGGGCGCTCATACAAAAAAGGCTGTAATGAAACAGAGAAACTTGACCAACTCCACAGCCCTTGTAAATGAGTAACACCTGCGATAATTAATGTTAATAAACTCAACAAAACAAATTCAATTAAAACAACATCAAACATCCAATGATTACGCAATTTTTGTAATTCAGGTACCAGCTCATTTTCTAATTGTTCTGTTGATTTTGAAATCGTTTCCACAATATCTTTTAACTTAACATCTTCTGATGTACTTTCTTTATTCTCTAAATTTGATATTACCGCTTTCCATGAAACCCGACTGACAAAGGAAAAACCATCTTTCACTAACCCAATTGATTCTGCAATATGATCCAGACACTGAAACTTTTCAATTAAATTAAGTAAACGCTGTTTAATATCAGGTTTATTGGTCTTAATCGATTTTAATTGTTTCTTTATTTGACTACTTTTCATTAAATTTTCATTATTAACCATCGACATAAAACTCACCTAAATTAAAATTCACCACTTGCACCACGATTCATAATATCAAGAATGATTTTTTTGACATTTAATGCTTCTTTCTTTAACTCTTGAGGTAATGGTGTTCCACCATGAATCATTAAATCCATATTCAATGAATACAACCATAATTTACCGGTCTTATCTTCAAGCAACGTTATCCGGCAAGGTAAATAAGCAGAGAAGGCATCACTATACCTCACCATTTTTGCTGCAGTTAGCGCATTACAAAACATATATATCTTCATAAAACGAAAAGGTTTACCTGTACTGGCTTCAACCTGTTTATAAAGAGGTAACTCACCTACATTTTTTATATTGTGTTCATTAGCAACAAACTTCATAACCTCTTCAACTTCATCAGCTTTTAATCCCCCATCAACCGGCACTTTCCATACTGTCGCTTCCGCCGCATTGCCTGTTTCTAAAATATTTTTAACTAAAGATTGATAAGTATCAAAAGCCTTATCATCAAAACTATTAAAACGATGATATGCCGGTTCAATTAAGTAAATAGCCCATAAAACAGCCACCACAGAAATAACACCAATTAATGCCAGTCCATTTTTAATAATATTCATATCATCCTCATAAAACTTATTGAATTATCTTAATATTGCGGCCCGTAATAAGGCGCAGGCTGTTGGTAATTAGGCGCGTTATAATAGGGTTGTTGAGCAACTTGTCCCGGATAATAAGTATTGGGTTGTGGCTGCTGAGTCCGATATTGCTGTCTCGGATACGGTTGTTGAGAGTATTGTTGTTGCGGATATTGTTGTTGCGCCCATTTTTGTTGCTGAGCATATTGCTGTTGTTGAGCTTTTTGCTGTTGTTCCATCCACTTCTTCTGTTGTGTACGCTGCTTGGCATATTGCTGCTGGCGCTGTTCGAACATCTTTTTTTGCTGCTGCATGCGCATCTGTCTGTTTTTTTGTTGCTGTTGTACCCATTTATTATATTGTTCCTGTTGCGACTGCATGCGCTGTTGCAGTTCACGATTATAATAAGGGTAAGAATCATTTCGATTACTATACTGTGGCATATGCTGAGAAGATGATTGAGCATCACTCATGTTTGTAGCAACTTGTTCTCCTTCAATATTTTTATTTAAGGTCCAGACTAAATAACCAACGATCATAACAACTACCACACTCATTACTACGACAAAGGGAAGTATATTTTTATCTGAATTTAAAACATCATTGTTATTCTTTTCGCTACGCATAACCCCCATAGCCTTCAATTTGTCAATAATCTTGTTGTTTTCTGTATCATGTTCAGCGTCTGCTTTAACACTGGCTTTCTCTTTTTTAGACGCGGTTGTTTTTTTAACCGTTTTAGATTTATTGCCTGACTCTTTATCTGCAGCCTCATCCTTTTTAATTTCATCGCTCATTTTAAATTTCCCCTGTCACTTATAATTACTTAAATACAATTACCACGGCAAAAAATCATTCATAAACGACATCGGTCGACTCACATTTGACATATCGTAACGCATTTGATTCATTGACATATTCATTCCTCGAACGTGATACACCATTTCTCTCATACTGGCAGACTGGTTATCTACTGTTTGTGTCATTACCACCATGTTTTTCGAAATTTTATCCATATTTACAACAACCCTTTCCATACTCATTGTTACTTTATGCATATCCTGCACAACAAGATGCACATCTTTAGTTAAACTATAGATCAAAAAGAAGCCATAACCAGCAAGAACAATAAAAGCAAACAATGATGGATAAACGATCATTTCCCAACGTCGGGCGCTTTCCATAAAGGCTGTTGATAATTGATCCAGACTCTCGCCCATACAGGCTTCCATACTTTTACCTTTTCTTTTTTCATCCCATGTAGGTTGATCGCCGCCATCATTAGAGGGTAAAGAATTATCTTTGGATTTATCAATGTTTTTCGACTCATCCTGAATTGTTTTTTTAGCACTCATAATACATCCTTAAATTTTAAATCTTTTAATTCTTATTTATCGACTCATTATTTGTTGAGATAATTTTTCTGCATATTCAGCATTCAAGCCACTGATAACCTGCTGTAAATATGAAACCTGGTTGTAATGTCCTTCTGCAATTAATCGAACAGCGGCTTCATAATAGGCTTGCCCTGCCTTGTCCCACTTTCCCTGCGAGTAATATACATTCCCCAGTTCTCCAAAAGCATCAGGGTTATCTTGTTCAAGCCGGGTTAATTCAAGGTAAAGTTTTTCTGATGTTGAGATGTTCCCTTTGTTAAAGGCATTTCTGGCATCAATCAGAAGGTTACGCTCAGCACTTGTGTCACTGTCTTTTACTTTAGTGACAATTTTTTCCTGTACTTTAGACTCAACTTCAGGTTTAGTTGTAGCAATAATTTCAGACTTTTTCTCTGCTTTTTCAACATCTATCGAATCAGGTACAGGCGTTACAACTGGCGCATGAGTTTTAATAGTAGTTACAACTTTCACTTCTTTTTCTGTTGAAGTACTACTGTCATTGTCTATTGTTGCAATATTTGTCTTTTCTTCTTTCTCTGCAACTACAGCATCATCTTTCTTAAACAGATTTAAATCATCGAAGGATACGATTCGCTTTCCTTTAATCGACCAAAAATACTCTCTTTTCGAGGAAAATTTTACTGCTGGCGGGTAAACATTATTTACATAGCCATCTATTTTAGCGACGACTTCAGCAGGCAATAATAATGTCCGGTAATAGAATACAGAAACCACTGCAAGTAAAAAAATAATTAAAAACAGGTGACTTAATATATGCCGTAAAAATTTCATATTTGTATCCTTAAGCTATGCAGCCTTTTAATTTTATAAATCGGGATATAGTATCCCTGCTAAACAATTAAACTCATCAACTGCTTTACTACGTTTTGATATTTCAAATATCGACATCCCTTCACTTAAGGAACGACGATAAACTGTTCTTTGGTATAACCGCTGCGGTATTAACTTTACCCCGGAAAGCTGATCTAAAACTTCTTCTGTTTCATCTGACTCTTTAATTGCTTTATGAGTATCTGCACGATTTACAAAAACTCTCATTTCCGGATTTTTATTGCTTTCCAAACTGTCAAAAATAGTTAAAAACCGTTGTGTTGCCCAAACATCCGGCTGACTTGGTGGTACAGGAATAATAATGCGATCAGCAACTGACAGAGCCAGCTTCATCGCCTCCATATTTGAAGCACCAACATCCACAAGCACCTGAGTCTGCTCTGGATGATATTGCATATCATCAACTAAACTTTCTCTTGGCTGATTAACCTGTAAGGGTGGTGTATACCCTTCTTCTCTTCTCACTTCAGCAACATCCGTTAATGTTTGCTGCGGATCAAGATCATAAGCAACAACAGGCTGACCTTTCATTTGTAGCCATAGTCCCAGGTTAAAAGTAACCGTACTCTTGCCTGAACCACCTTTTAAATTTGCAATGACTGTAATCACAATATTACCGAACTCGACCTTGAGTCGCAGGTCTCTGCATATTGTTTCTAAAATTCATTTTCGCTGGAGCCTGTCTGTTCATAGTTTTGTTTTGTGATGGCACAGTCACAGATATATTTTCTTTTTTGTAGCCAGCCGGAACTTTGAACAATTTTTTATTTTGTCTTGCAACTTTAATATTGCGTAACTCTCTAACATAACCACCAGGAAGAACCTCTCGAATAACCATTTTTAATTTTGGGTCATACCATTGCAGAGACTCTATAAATTGACCATTAGGACGAACTGAATGAAACTTCCATTTCTCAGTGTTTCGTCCATTTACTTTTTCTTTAGCTACCATCGTCATCGTTGATACCGTGCCATCATATAATTGCTCTCTTAATGGCATATGACGTTTTTTATCAATCCAATGTAAACTTTTTAATTTATTACCCTTTCTCATAACCGTCATTTCCCATTTCACTGTTTGACGCTTATTTAGTTTTTCATTTGATAATTTTTTACATTTTGCACCGGCTATACCCTCACAGGGTGTTCCTTTTATATTTTTATTTTTTTGTAATTCATTAGCTTGTCTTTTTTGCTCAACATATGTTTTTCTTGCTTGATTTAATAAAATTCGACGATTTTCATTTGGATAAACAATTTCTACAACTGTATTACCATTAATATTCGTTTCAGTCCTAACTGCTTTTTTACTCACAAACATTTTTATGTTCATCGCGGGTTGTCCCGGTACACTCTGCACCGCTTCTGCTGAAAACTCTGTTGCCACTTCAAAAGCATTAACTGTAAAAACAATTAAATACCCGGATAAAAGCATTCCCACTCTAATTAAAGCCGTCATAACACACCGCTCCATTCCGTAAAGTTAATTTTAATAAAAGCGTTTCGGATTCAAGATAAACAACTTTCGTTTAACTTAAATCCGAAATTATGCTTATTTTGCTGGTGCAGCTGGTGCAGCCGGTGGTTGTCCAGGACCATAGTAAGGGCGTCCATAGTAACCTTGTGGAGGTGGTGGTGGCGCATAATAGCCTGGCGCACCATAGTAACCATTGTTATAGCCGTTATAACCATTACCATAGCCATTGTATCCACCATTGTAATAATTATTACCATAACCGTTGCCATAGCCATTTCCATAACCTTGCATATTGCTACGACCACTACCGCCCATACTAAATGACATATTACCGTCACCAGTTCCCCAGCCATTGCCGTTGCCCCAACCGTTGCCATTATTACCCCAACCGTTGTTGCCCCAACCATTGCCATTATTGCCCCAGCCGTTGTTACCAAAAGGTCCCCACCACGCTTCAGCGGCAGAAAATGGTAATGCAACTACAGCAGCTAATGCCATGATGCCCATTAATTTTCGTACGTTTTTCATTTCCCTTCTCCCTCATGTTTTCGAAGGTCAAACATTGGCATGGAAACCCATACCGCCTTCACTCTTTTATATTTCAATAAGTAATTAATATCGAGTGGCATATTAATTACCCTATACAGACAAACAAGAATAATATTTCCTTTCTTGTCATCACTGTTCTTTAATTTACTTTTCTTTAATTTACTTTTCTTTAATTTAATTTAATTTAATTTAATTTAATTTAATTTAATTTTTATAAAATTAAGTTTTTATTCCTCACAGCTAAAATACATTTTTTAAATTATCTATATTTGATTTAAAACAATAAAATTACTTTTAGTTTAAAAATATTTAATTCATTATTTTTTTACCAAAGATAACCAATACCAGGCATACCTCCCATAACAGGTAACCCTCTATATAACGGATACCCCCCCATGTAAGGATATGCGCCATAGGGTATAGCCGGTGCTGCTAACCCCGGCATCAGCCCTGGCACAAATAATGGCGAGTTATAAGGATTAGCTAATCCCAAGCCGTTATATGCAGGGTAAAAATTTTGTCCGTAATAATTGTGTATGTGTGCAGTCGTATTATATTCAGGTCGTAAAGTTCGACGTGGCTTCTGTCTTGCTGCAGGTACAACACCCCATACAGGACTTCGCAACGGAGCAGAACTGATTTTATTAGCATGCCTGCTATAACCTGTTAATCGGTCTTGTAACTTAGTTTTGTTCATTAACATACCCCAGCGTCTTGGCCATTGATCCGGCGAATAGGTTAATGACTCAGAAAAAGTTAAACTGCTATAGCTTGCGGTTATTAACAGCAAACATATTGCTGTGCTCTTTAACAAAATTTTTCTATACGCATTGAAAGATGTTAGTTTCATTTTCTAACTCCATGATGCTTAATCATCTTGATATCTATTTCATTCACTTAACGATGCCATCCAGGGTTGCTATATCCATAAACGGGTGGACGCGGTGTAGTTACCCACTTTGGTGGATTCGTTACCCATTTAGGTGGCTTCGCTCCATAAGGTGAGTTTTTAACCCAGTCCGGTACAGGTGGTCTTTGCATTGGTTGCGGTGGCGCCTGATTTACCCATGCCGGTGGTGCTGGAGGATTTGTTACCCACTTCGGTGGCTTAGGACCATAAGGTGGATTTTTAACCCAGTCCGGTACAGGCGGTCTTTGCATTGGTTGTGGTGTACGTCGTGCATATTGTGGTGCAGGCACCGGTTGTGGCGCACGTTGTCTAAACTGTGGTGCTGGCATGGGTTGTGGTACACGTTGTCTATATCGTGGTACCGGCATGGATTGTGGTGCACGTTGTCTAAACTGTGGTACCGGCATCGGTTGTGGTGCACGTTGTCTAAACTGTGGTGCTGGCATGGGTTGTGGTACACGTTGTCCATACCGTGGTACCGGCATGGGTTGTGGTGCACGTTGTCTAAACTGTGGTACCGGCATGGGTTGTGGCGCACGTTGTGTATATTGTGGTGCTGGCATCGGTTGCGGTACACGTTGTGCATATTGTGATACAGGCATAGGTTGCGGTGTACGTTGTGTATATCGTGGCGCAGTTTGCATCACTTTTTCAGATGCTTTCTTATTCTCACCCATGTTTTGAGAACGATATGGCCCTGCTGGTGCAGGTGGCAACACTGCCGGTTTTTCTTTTTCTACAATTACATCTCGATCTGCAGCTAACAGAGTTGATGTACTAGCAAGTGCTAATAGAATAATTAAGTATTTTTGTAACTGCTTATTCTTTTTCATCATCTTTCTTCTCTTGTTTATCTTCAATGTTTTTTAGTTTAATTCCACGACGTTTTTTCTTTGATGCGCGCTTGCTCGATGTTTTCTTTGTGCTTAATTCTTTCTTAGCAACTTTTTTCTTACTGCTTTTTTTTACTTCCTTACTTGTTTTTTCTTTAGCTGGTTTTTCTTTATCATTTTGTGCATTTAACGCAGTTTTTTCTCTTGCTATTTCAGGCTCATATTTTTCTGCATCAGATTTAAAGTTAGCTATCCATTTTTTTACTGATTCAAATAGCCATAGAGTATTCTTATGTAAGAAAGTAAATACTGTTGCTATTGTTTTATTGACTGAATGCCACACACTTGAACCATCAAACTTTTCAGATTTGTTTTCAGCATTATTTTTAAGATCATCTGGAACAGGCATTTCATTCATCAAATAAAATTGTTTACCTGCACTAATACAGCCAAGAGGAATCACAATGAGCGTTAATACTGTGGCAACCCCTGTACCAAAGAGTAAACCCGCTGCCATACCCTGAAAGATAGGATCATTGATAATGGCTGCGGCACCAGCCATTAGAGTAAGCGCAGTAATAAAGATAGGACGCATTCTGACTTGTCCGGCAGAAACAACCGCATCAACCAGTTCTTTACCATCAGCAACTTCATTTTTAACAAACTCAACCAGTAAAATAGAATTACGAACAATAATTCCGGCCAGGGCAATAAAGCCAATCATTGACGTTGCAGTAAACTCTGCACCTAATATCCAGTGTCCGGGTATAATTCCAATAAGAGTTAAAGGAATTGGCGCCATAATAACGCCGGCTATGGTAAAGTTTTTAAATTCCCAAACGATCAAGCCATAGATAAGAACCAGCGCAACCATAAATGCAGCGCCCATATCACGGAAGGTTTCATAGGTTACCGTCCACTCACCAGACCATTCAAAACCTGACTGACTGTCATCTTCTGGTGGTCCAATTAACCCCCAGGGCATTCCGGTCATCGTGACGCCGTCAGGTGTTATATATTTTTCCAGTTGATCTTCAACGCTATACATTCCATAAATTGGTGCGCCTAAACGTCCTTCCATTTCACCCGTGA
>JALTJN010000378.1 GCA_027076405.1 Chromatiales bacterium | reverse complement strand
ATCACATCCTGGGGCTGTAGCCGGTCCCAAGGGTATGGCTGTTCGCCATTTAAAGTGGTACGCGAGCTGGGTTTAGAACGTCGTGAGACAGTTCGGTCCCTATCTGCCGTGGGCGTTTGAGATTTGAATGGAGCTGCTCCTAGTACGAGAGGACCGGAGTGGACGTTCCTCTGGTGTTCCGGTTGTCACGCCAGTGGCATTGCCGGGTAGCTATGAACGGACAGGATAACCGCTGAAAGCATCTAAGCGGGAAGCCTCCCATAAGATGAGATCTCACTAGTGACTTGATCACTCTGTAGGGCCGTTGAAGACTACAACGTTGATAGGTTGGGTGTGGAAGTGCAGTAATGTATGAAGCTAACCAATACTAATTGCCCGTGAGGCTTGACCATATAACACCCAAACAGTTTGGGTTATATTTAAACTAAGTAATATGTTTAGTTGGTTGAGTATTTTGACTCATGATTGCTTGCAATCAAAAAGACTAAAAGTACTTTAAGTACAGCAACAAACTCATTCACCGAATTTTTATTAGTGTCATTAATGACATTAATTTAAGCCAGTTTGCTTGGCGGCAATGGCAAGTAGGACCCACCCGATCCCATACCGAACTCGGAAGTGAAACTGCTTAGCGCCGATGATAGTGTAGGGTTTCCCTATGTGAAAGTAGGTCACTGCCAGGCTTTTAATACCAAAAAACCCCAGTTGCGCAAGCAGCTGGGGTTTTTTCTTGGGCGAATGTAAATTCTAGTCGCACTTGTTCCCCCGTTTGTATAGTCACTCGGGGGATTTTTTTGCCTGAAGAAAATGACATATCAAGGTATGCTTGTACTATGACGATATCACATGCATTAATAAACGTCCTTGCTGACGGTAAATACCATTCAGGAACAGAATTAGGTGATCTATTTGGTATAAGTCGTGCTGCGATTAGTAAAAATATTTATAAATTAGAAGTACGCTATGGTTTAACAGTATTTGCAGTTAAGGGAAAAGGTTATCGTTTAAAATATCCTCTGGATCTTTTAGATGAAAATCTTATTAAACAAAACTTAAGCTCGAATACTCTTATGCAGTTAGCTCAATTAGACATTTTTTTTGATATTGACTCAACAAATCATTATCTAAACACGAAGAGTTTTGATGGTGCTCTAAGTGGTTACCTTGTTCTGGCAGAGCAGCAAACTCAAGGTGTTGGCCGCCGTGGTAAAACGTGGGTTTCTCCTTTTGGACGGAATCTTTATCTGTCTTTATTATGGCGGTTTCAACATGGTCCGGCTCAATTAAGTTGTTTAAGTTTATTCATTGCTGTTGCTGTTGTTCGAGCATTAAAAAAAATAGGAATTAATGATACAGGAGTAAAATGGCCGAATGACATTTATTGGCATAATAAAAAATTAGCCGGTATTTTATTGGAAATGCGGGGTGAAATGTCTGGTCCAAGCGCAGTTGTTATTGGTCTTGGTCTTAATACTAATATGCCATTGAATTGTGTAAAAGATAACGAAATCGAACAACCCTGGGTTGATCTTGAAACAATATTAGGTAAAAAGATTAATCGTAATATTTTTACCGCTCATGTTATTAATGCTTTATTTGATGTGCTTCAACACATACCGGATGATCACAATAAACTGTTAAAAGAATGGCAGCAAATGGATATATTAAAAGGAAAAGACATTGAAGTGGTGTTTGTGGATAAGACCATCACGGGTAAAGCCTTAGGTGTAAATAAAGATGGTGTTTTACGTGTAGAGCATGAAGATCATGAATTACTATGTCATTCAGGCGAAGTGAGTATTCGACGTGGTTAAAGATAATAAGAAAAATATTCTTCTAATTGATATTGGTAATACTTCATTAAAGTGGGGAGAAAAAAAGAATGATACATTTCATTCTATAAATATGGCTGGGCATCTTTATCCTGATTCCATTAATGCTTCATATTTTATCGTGCTCTGGAGCAATATTGAAAAGCCGGCTCATATTCTTGCAAGTTGCGTTGCAGACAACGAATTGTGGCAGGCACTTGTAACGGCATGTGATGAGTTATGGAACATACCTGTGCGAAAAATTGAATCATTAGCAGAAGGGTTTGGTCTTGTTAATAGTTATAAACAGGCAACAGATTTAGGCAGTGACCGCTGGTGTGCAATGGTGGCAGCAAAACAAATGACGGATTCTGCTTTTATGGTTGTTGATGCAGGAAGTGCTTTAACAGTCGATATTGTAGATGAATCCGGTCAGCATTTAGGTGGGACTATTTCACCTGGTTTGAGTATGATGAAAAAAAGTCTGGGCATGAATACTGCTCAGGTGAAAGTGGATAACAAACAAAACTCCCGTTCGCTATTTTTAGGTCACTCGACAATTGATTGTGTTGAAGCGGGTACATTTTTATCCGTTATCAGTTTAATCGAAGCTATTTATAATAGGGAATCACGTCAGGTGAATAAGTTACAATGTATTTTGACCGGGGGAGATGCAAATCTCATTGCAGATTCTCTTAGTCTCCATTGTGATATACAACCTGATCTTGTTTTACGTGGTTTAGCTGTAATACAGAAAATGGAGCAGGAATAATTTTATGAAATGGTTGATTTACATACTGCTCATTTTCAACATTGGTTTTGCTTCCTGGCATTTTCGTAGTCTGGATACTGGCGAAGACAGGGCAAATACTGGCTTAAATATCAGTAATGAAAGCCAGTTAATTTTGTTGAGTGAATTTAAGCAGCAGCAAAATAAACTAAAAACCTCGCAAGGTGGAAAATTGTGTTACAGCCTTGGGCCTTTTACCAAAAAAAATCAGTCACATAAGGTTCAAAAATCTTTAACTGCCGCGGATATTGTCACCAAGCAAATTCGACTACGTGATACCAGTCGAAGCGGTTATTGGGTGGTCTTACCTGCAAGCAAGTCGAGAAAAGAAGCTAAAAAGCATATTAAGCGACTAAAAAAATTAAAAGTAACCGATTATTTTCTTGTCGCAACCGGCTCACATCAGAATGCGGTATCTTTAGGCGTTTATTCGCAGAAAAAATTAGCAAGAAATCGAGTGGATGAAATAATTCGATTGGGTTTTGTCCCGAGAATGGAGAGTGTTGCTTTACCGAGGAAGGTCTATTGGCTTAACTGGTATAAAGATTCAAAAATCCAGCCAGACAATACACTAATCAATAATATTAAAAAGATGTACCCGAATATCTCGAAAATTGAAAGAAGCTGTAAATAATCTGTATTTGTCCGAAATTAGCACATTAAGCTGATTGAATTGGCTTGATTTGTTAACACTAAATCTCTAGAATGCGCCGCACTGTTTGGATGTGAGCAGAGTGATTGCTAGTTCTAAAAAGTAAAAGCCGGCATAGCTCAGTTGGTAGAGCAACTGACTTGTAATCAGTAGGTCCCGAGTTCGACTCTTGGTGCCGGCACCATATTAAAATTAAGCCCGGGGAAAAGTTTTCCCCGGGTTTTTTTATTCTTTTAAGCTTTCAGGCTAGATTATGGCTTGCATGATAAAACTTGTGCAGGTTATGGAAATTTAAGGGAATAAATCTGTTTCTGTGTTGACAGCATGCGTCCTCTCAAGGACAATACGCAGCTTCGTTCGCGCGGAGGGGTTCCCGAGTGGCTAAAGGGATCAGACTGTAAATCTGACGGCTCCGCCTTCGGTGGTTCGAATCCACCCCCCTCCACCATTTTTTTATAAATGGAGTAAGGACTCTATTTTATATAGCTGGCGCAGACTCTTTTGTCTAGCGACGCTCGCTAAAAATTGGCAAGAGCAGTCGGGCTGAGCGAGAAAGTGAACAAGTAGAAGCGGGTGTAGTTTAATGGTAGAACTTCAGCCTTCCAAGCTGATCACGCGGGTTCGATTCCCGCCACCCGCTCCAAATTAGTAAGTACTCGAGGTTTTAAGTACTTGAGCACGGCAAGTAACGAGCGGCTAGTAACACTGGTTATTTGCCCATATAGCTCAGGGGTAGAGCACTTCCTTGGTAAGGAAGAGGTCCCCAGTTCAAATCTGGGTATGGGCTCCATATTTTTTAGTAATAAGATTTAAATTTAGTAACAAAAAGCACTATCTGTTTAACATTTTATATATTTTGAGGATCGACAGTCATGTCTAAGGAAAAGTTTGAAAGAACCAAACCCCATGTCAACGTAGGTACAATTGGCCATGTTGATCACGGAAAAACCACATTAACCGCTGCGATAACAAAAGTTATGGCCGAAGCGAACGGTGGCGAATTTAAAGACTACG
>JALTJN010000377.1 GCA_027076405.1 Chromatiales bacterium | reverse complement strand
TTACCTTAACGGCACCCGAAAGGGTTAATACAAAATATAAAATAAAAAATACAAAATAACGGCCTTTGGCGAATTCGCCGATGCCTCATTTGTCATTTGTCATTTGTCATTTGTCATTTGTCATTTGTCATTTGTCATTTGTCATTTGTCATTTGTCATTTGTCATTTGTCATTTGTCATTTGTCATAATTCATTTGCCTGCCCCCGCCCGAGGCGGGCAAGACGGCTTCGTCGGGTCGTTTGTCGTTTGTCATTTGTCGTTTGTTATAGTCCAAGGAACTACCATGAAAAAACCCCTTTTCCTTCTCCTGTCCCTGTCCCTTTTGTGGAACTGCATGGACGACCCCTTTGAAAACCACAGCCTGCAACTGGAAGCCGAAGCGGGCGTGACCGAGGCCTGGCTCAGTCTGCATGTGGAGGGTTTAAAAAGCGACGCTGTGTATACCCTGCAACGGGACGACACCATTCTTTTTAACAGCCGACTCGATGTGGCGGATACGGTGATTTACGACAGCCTGCTGACCCCGGCCACCAGCTACCGCTACCGCTTTTTTGCCGCGGAGCAGGGCGAGACCTCCCCGGCCGTGGAAACAGCCCTGACCACCATGGACACCACCTCCCATGACTTTGACTGGCAGGTGTACACCTTTGGCGGACAGACTGGCAGCAGTGTTTTTTACGATGTGGCCATCATTGATGAAAATGATATCTGGGCCGTGGGGGAAATACATACGGCGGAAACCGACCGCTGGAACGAGGATAGCACGAAATGGATACCGCCCTACAACGCCGCCCATTGGGACGGGGAGAAGTGGGCTCTTGTACATATTAGCCCTGAATTTAGGGGAAATAAAATTACACCTGAAATTGAGGGTGTTTTTGCATTTTCCACAAATGATATTTGGTTTTGCGCAGGAGGAGCCCCTGTACATTGGAACGGAGTGAATTATACCATGTACCATTTATGGGATATGGGTGTGTTAGGACAAACCGATGGTGGTGTAATAAAAATATGGGGCAGTTCATCATCTGATATTTATTTCGTTGGCAGAACAGGCACCATCGTCCATTACAACGGTACAAGCTGGACAAAGATCGAGAGCGGGACGGATTTGCCCATACAGGATATTTGGGGGGAAAATATTTCTTCGGGAAACGTTGAAGTTATTTGTGCTGCTTCACCCAGCTATGGTTCTTCTAATGGGCAATTACTTAAAATAGAAAAAAACAAAATTAAAAATTTAAAATGGATTAAAAATAGAGCTGTAAGATCAATTTGGTTTAAAAATAAAAACAATATTTTCACATGTGGAGCAGGAGTGTTTAAAAGCGGAAAAACTGGTGTTTGGAAAGAAATAGCTGGTATCGAAACACTAAATGCTACCACGGAAAGAATTCGTGGGATTTCTAATAATGATCTTTTTGTTGTAGGGCATTTTGGATCAATAATGCATTTTAATGGAACAACTTTTAAAGTATATCCAAAAAAAATGACCGGTGTTTATTTATCATGTGCTTATAAAAATAGAATTATGGTATCTGTAGGTTTTAACGATAGCGCAGGATATATTATGATCCTGAAAGGATAAAAAGGAGATTAATGTTACATTTACAAAGAGGTCCGCCCCCTGAAAAAAACCGGATAAAAACGCGCAATCGCTTTTATCCGGATATAAAAAAACAAAACGGTTCGTATGCTCTCCACAAGGGTGGAGAACGCCCTTTTGTTTATAAAACAAGTTATTAAAAAATAAAATAAAACCAAACACTAAACTGAGATTGATTTAGGAGATATTAATATGAAATATTTAAAAATATTTAACCTTTTCAGTTTTTTAATTTTATTTATAGCAATAAATTTTGCGATTCTACATGCACAAGATATTGTTTATCCAAAGGTTATTAAAAAATCTGTTAAATTTGGCATTTCAGGTCCAATAAGAAATAATCCAATAGTAAACACTGATAATCTACCAGAAAAATTAATACCCATACAAAGGAAAATTAACCCCAAGATAAATCTGCAAAATTTTAATACTCTAACAACCGATAAAAATATTCAAAACGTGGCTGGGTCATTGGGAAGTATTCTTAAAATGAATTTTTCCGGACAAAATACAAATTCATATCCTCCCGATGCAAATGGAGATGTTAATGACAGCTATTATTTTCAGGTTGTGAATAGCACTTATGCGATTTATGATAAAGCGGATGGGAGTGTGGTAGCCGGTCCGTCAAACTTAAATACAATCTTTGATCCGTCATTACCTGGCGCTCAATTCAACAATGGCGATCCGATAGTACTTTGGGATGAACATGCTCAACGCTGGTTTTATGCTGAATTTTCTCTGGGTACTCCACCAAATTATCCAGAAAATGATTACATTTTATTAGCAGTATCAACCAGTAGTGACCCTACGGGTACATGGTATAGTTGGTCATTTGACGTAGATGATACACCGGATTATCCAAAATTTGGTATTTGGAAAGATGGTTATTATATGTCAACCAATAATAGTTCAGGAAATGATGTATATGTATTTGACAGATCTGCAATGATAAATGGTAGTCCAAATATAACAATGATAGGATTTGACAATCCGGATCGTCCATCCACTTTTGATGGTTTTCATTGCATATTACCCCTCGATAACGATGGCCCATGGGCCCCTTCAAATACTCCTGGGCAATTTATAACTATAGCAGATAATGGGCAGGGGAATGTGTCGGATGCACTTTATATTTATGAACTTAACGTCAACTGGCAAACCCCAATAAATTCTTCTTTTTCAAAAATACAAACCCTTGGAGTTAATCCTTTTACAGGAAATTTTAATAATAGTTGGAATAATATTCCACAGCCAGGGACATCGCAAAAACTGGATGCGATTTCTACCGTACTAATGCATAGGGCCCAATATAGAAACTTTAATGGAACACAAAAAATCGTCTGCGCACATACAATTGCTCTATCATCTGAACAGGCTGCTATCAGATGGTATGAACTCGAAAATACAGGGTCCGGATGGTTTATAAAGCAACAAGGCACTTACAATCCCGATAATTTAAGCCGCTGGTGTCCAAGTATTGCAATGAATGATTTGGGTGAAATTGCAATGGCTTATTCCGTTTCGGATGGGTCCGATATTTACCCTGGCATACGATATTGTGGACAGTCAAAAAATGCACAATCAAATACAATGGACATAGCAGAAAATATCATTTTTTCTGGTACCAATTCCCAAACATCTTATAATCGTTGGGGGGATTATTCAAATATATCAATTGACCCAATTGATGGAACCACCTTTTGGTTTACTTCTGAATATAAAGAAAGCTCGGCACATACGAAGGGAACGAAAATAGCATCCTTTTCTTTTGATCATTTGGTTGTTGATCAACAGTTAAGCAATGGACAGTCTGTTGGTGTAGTTGGACATTGGGAAAATAATTCAAATTTCATTAATTATTCAGTTCCGGTAGTTTTTTATTTTTCTAATAGTTCAACAGAAACTTTACGTGGTTCACAAGATATAATATCAAACCAGAAATTTAATCATTGGAGTATTGATGATACCATTCTAAATCATCGGGTATTTAAAATAAATACGAGTGGCTTTCCAGAAGAATTGGTATCACAATTTGTACCGGTGAATGAAAACGTATCTTTGAAAAATTATTTATCTTCTTCAAATGCTTATGTAAGCTCTTCAATATATTTCAAAGACCCCTGGCTGATCGACTATGCCGACCCGTCCTACAACAACAACATACGCAACCAGGGCATGTCCGCGCCCTTCAAATCCCGCCTGTCGCCCTTTAACCCGGATTATACCACCAGTTACAACGGCGATGTCTATCAAGGCGTCTTTCTAAATCAAAATTCAACTTTTGATCCAAGCAAACCCTACTACTCGGTCAAGGCGCAGTCTGCCATGGATGTTACGGCCCATGGTGAAACGGTGCATTATTATTTTCAAAATTGGGGCGGCACGCAGGTGCAATACCAGTTGCCAAACAACCTGCAAACCCCGGTGGTGTTCACCGCGGCCAATGCCGTTGCCGAGGCGCGCTACAAGGGGCATCTGGCCAGCAGCACATCGGCGGCCACCGGTCCCAATTACAGCCGTGTGCTGGCCCGCTCGCTGAAAAAATATGACGGTTATCTTTACGGCAGCGGTAAAAAATACATCTGTTTTATGGCCTACGCCGACGGAAGCGAGGTCTGGTACAGTAAAGCCGAAACCGATGACCAAACCACAAATGGCAACTTTGA
>JALTJN010000376.1 GCA_027076405.1 Chromatiales bacterium | reverse complement strand
TTACAAATTCAATCCCGTCCATTTCCGGCATTTGAATATCTGTGATGATGACATCGAAAGGTGATGCTTTAGCAAGTGCAATGCCCTCTTTTCCATTCTCCGCAAGTGTTACATCATGCTGATTTTGTAGAGAAAACCTCGCGACATCTCTTATTACAGCGTTGTCATCAACAACAAGAATCTTAGCCACTTACTCACCTTCCATTATTTTAAGAAATTTCATACTATCTTGGTTACTAACACTACAGCAGTGTTATTAAATTAAAAATAAAATAAGTCAGGTTTTATGAAAATAATCATCAAATAACCCCCTATCCATTCTGTGATCGCATTGGCATACTTATTTCCTTGGAATTTGCTATTATATGTAGCGAATTTCGGGGAAATCCCATTAAATTGGACAATCAGTTCCTCTTGAGGCACAATAGCTTCAAAATCACTGCTTAGGACGAGCCCAAAATGCATCTATCGTGCTGCGATTATGCTTACATTTGCATGGATATTGCATAAATACTAATAACAATATTTTGGCATCGTTAAAATGGCGAACATACTTATCTTACATGGCCCCAACCTAAACCTGCTTGGTACTCGCGAGCCAGAAATTTATGGTGCCACGACATTAGCCGACATTGATAATACGCTAAACAATCAGGCAAAAGCAGCCGGTCATACACTTTCAAGCTGTCAGAGTAATGCTGAACACGATTTAGTGACCGCTATCCAAGAAGCTAAAGATAACATTGACTACATCATTATTAACCCCGCCGCGTTCACCCACACCAGTGTGGCAATGCGCGACGCTCTCGCTGCGGTAAATATTCCGTTTATCGAAGTTCATTTATCAAATGTCCATGCACGTGAAGACTTCCGTCGTCATTCCTATTTTTCGGATTTGGCACAAGGAGTGATTAGCGGTCTGGGCGCAAACGGTTACTCGCTGGCATTAAGTGCAGCAATTGAGTCGCTTGCATAACTGAATCACTTAACCCCTAAAAGGTGAAAATACTATGGATATAAGAAAAGTAAAAAAACTCATCGAACTACTCGAAGAATCTGGCATTGCTGAAATCGAAATTCACGAAGGTGAAGAATCTGTTCGTATCAGTCGTAATGCAGTTGCCGCCGCTGTTGCTCCTGCTCCAGTCGCAGCAGCCCCTATTGCCGCTGCCCCTGTCGCAGCAGCGCCTGTTGCTGAAGCAGCCCCTGCCGAAGAAGTCATTGAAGGTCATGTCTTGACCTCACCAATGGTTGGCAGCTTTTACCGTGCACCTTCACCAGGTGCAGCATCATTTGTTGATATCGGTTCTAAAGTTAACGTCGGTGATACCTTGTGTATTATTGAAGCGATGAAATTACTCAATCAGATTGAAGCTGATAAAGCCGGTACGATTAAAGCAATTCTCGTTGAAAACGGTCAACCGGTTGAATACAACCAACCTTTATTCATTATTGAGTAAGTTGGGGCAAATTTATTATGTTAGATAAAGTACTTATTGCTAACCGTGGCGAAATTGCACTGCGTATTTTACGTGCTTGCCGCGAGTTAGGTATCCGTTCGGTTGCGCTTCATTCAGAAGCCGATCGTGATTTAAAACATGTTCGTCTTGCCGATGAATCTGTTTGTATTGGTCCCGCCTCTTCATTAGAGAGTTATCTAAGCATACCTGCCGTTATCAGTGCTGCTGAAGTAACCGACTCTGTGGGTATTCATCCCGGTTATGGTTTCTTATCGGAAAATGCTGACTTTGCTGAACGTGTAGAAGAAAGTGGTTTTATTTTCATTGGCCCAAAAGCTGAAACTATCCGTATTATGGGTGACAAAGTTGAGGCCATTAAAGCGATGAAAGCCGCCGGTGTTCCAACCGTACCCGGTTCAGACGGTGCGCTTGATGATGATGATGCAAAAAATCTCGCCCATGCCAACCGCATTGGCTATCCCGTTATTTTAAAAGCCTCGGGTGGTGGTGGTGGTCGTGGCATGCGCGTTGTGCATAGTGATGCGACATTATTAAACTCTATCTCTTTGACGAAAGCAGAAGCACTCGCCACTTTTAATAACGGCATGGTTTACATGGAAAAATTTCTTGGCAACCCTCGTCATATTGAAATTCAGGTACTTGCTGATGAACATGGTCATGCTATTCACCTTGGTGAACGTGATTGTTCTATGCAACGCCGCCATCAAAAAGTAATAGAAGAAGCACCGGCACCAGGTATAACAGAAGAAATGCGTGCTGAAATCGGCGAACGTTGTGCTCAGGCCTGTATTGATATTGGTTATCGTGGTGCAGGGACATTTGAATTTTTATATGAAGACGGTGAATTCTACTTCATTGAAATGAATACCCGCGTTCAGGTAGAACACCCGGTCACCGAAATGATTACCGGTGTGGATATTGTGCGTGAACAACTGCGCATTGCCAGTGGTTTGCCGCTTGCCTATAAACAGGAAGATATCAAGATCAATGGTCATGCCATGGAGTGCCGGATTAATGCAGAAGATCCGGATACCTTCATGCCTTCACCAGGTACCATCACTGCATATCATGCTCCCGGTGGCCCCGGCATTCGTGTTGATACCCATATATATAATGGTTACCGTGTACCGCCTTACTATGATTCAATGATAGGTAAACTCATTGCTCATGGAGAAAACCGCGATGTTGCTATGGCTCGTATGCGTACCGCATTAAGTGAAATGGTTATCGAGGGGATTAAGGTCAATATTCCTCTGCAACAGGATCTGTTCAATGATGCCGGTTTCCAGACAGGAAGTGTCAACATCCATTATCTGGAAAAGAAACTCGAAGAGAAAGGCAAGTAAATTTTCTTCTTGTTTTAAAAAGCGAGTTAGCTGTAAAAAAGTAACTCGCTTTTTTTTATTTGTTGAAAGTGAAGATTTATATTTAAGCTTAAATGCAACGACTATGAAAACAGAGGGAGTCAGATCACGACGCGCTATTCGCTGTCTGGCCGCCATCATAAATGGCGGAGCATGCAATGAATTGTGGTAACAATTCTTGCCCGGCCGCTCGACTGCCACATCGTGTGGCAGACGGTCGAGATCTGACTCCCTCCATTCCATAGCCTCACTTTTATACTTTTGAATTAATAAACTTCTGATTTATATAAAATAACAATAACTTAAATATACCTCAAAAATAAGGTTTTGGGATAGGGAGAGTCTAATGAAGGCCGTCTGCTTCAAGGATGAAGCAGTCGAGCGGCCATGGACGGCGAATAGCGCGCCTTCATTAGACTCTCCCTGTTCCAAAGCCGAATTTAAACTAACAAAACTTCGAGTTAAATAAACATGGCTTGGCTACAACTTATCATCCCAACCAACGAAACAGAAGCTGATCAGCTTTCTGATGCCTTAATGGATCAAGGTGCGGTGTCCGTGACTCTGCAAGACATGCAGGACCAACCCATGTTGGAACCGGCTATTGGTACCACGCCCATGTGGTCACAAACTCGTGCAGTAGGATTGTTTGATGCTAATGTCGATTTAGCAAAAATTATCAGCCAAATAGAACAACAACTTAGAAAAAAAATCCCCGACTGGAAAGGCGAGCAACTTGAAGATAAAGACTGGGTACGCGCATGGATGGATAATTTTAAACCCATGCAGTTTGGTGAAAAACTTTGGGTTGTGCCCAGTACCTTTAAACCTCCACAGCCTGATGCTGCCAATATTTTACTCGACCCCGGCTTAGCCTTTGGAACCGGCACGCACCCTACGACTTCGATGTGTCTGGAATGGCTTGATGCCAACCCGCCTGTCGATAAAGAAGTCATTGATTTTGGATGCGGTTCAGGGATATTAGCCATTGGTGCGATTTTACTTGGTGCAAAACATGCAGAGGCCATTGATCTAGACCCTCAAGCTCTGATCGCAACGATTGATAATGCAGAAAAAAACCATGTTTCACACAATATTAAAACGTATTTACCAAAAGACTTTCCAAATCAACCTGCACCTTTATTGCTTGCCAATATTTTAGCTTCACCATTGATTGAACTTGCACCCTATTTTGCTGACTTAACACTAGCGAATGGCAAAATTGTTTTATCCGGTATTCTTGCTGAACAGGCAGATGATGTGCTTGCTGCCTATCAGACAAATTTTGATATTCAAATATGGAAGCAACAAGGCGACTGGATTTGTTTAGCAGGTACACGAAAATAAACATTTAGTAAAATTAGCTGTGATTTCATATATATAAAGAGTTGTGCGTATAATCAGCCCATGTATACCCGTTGTCCTACATGTTCGACCTGTTTCCGTGTCACCGACCGCCACCTTGCCATCGCAAAAGGTAAAGTTCGCTGTGGTCAGTGCCAGCTTGTCTTTAATGCGCCCAAACATGCAATCGATGATTTACCCGTCAATAAAACACCGGCAAAACCCGCAGAGCCTAAAGCAGAATTTAAAAAACCTGTCGAAGTCGAAACAACACCTGTAGCCCCTAAAACAAAGATTAAAAAGCCGGTCAAAGTGGATGCAACGCCAGCTAAAGTTAAAACTCCACTCATAGATAAATCCGATGTTGAAGTTCAAGAAATCATTAAACCTGCGGCGTCTATAAAAGAAAAAGAAACTAAAGCAGCTGTAGCAAAACCCGAGTTTGATGCAGATGCAACAATGATTGTAGATACTAAAACTCTTCCTCAGTCTGATCTTGATGATATCAATTTAGACAAACCATCATCCGACCCCGAAGATATTTCTATTCTTGACGACGATGAAATCTTTGATGACAGCTTTGACTTAAATGCCGCCATTGATGAACTCACACAAGCAACAGATAAAATTAATAAAGCAGACAGCGACACTGCTGAAGAAAGTAACAAGGAAATAGCCGAAAAAGATAATAGTACTCCTGTCGCTAATAATCATGGTGACGTGTTTACCACCGATGCTTACGATGCAACAAATGCTTCAAGTGTTGCCGATATATTAAATGAAATGGAAGGTCAGTTATCTCTGGGTATTTCCGAGCCGGAAATGGAAAAAAATTATGACGCAAACGATGAATTTGAGTTTTTAAAGCTCGATGATGAACTCGATAACCAGGCAACTAAAAATAGCCAGATAACAGAAACCAATAACACTGAAAATGAACAGGATCTCAATGAAGAAGAGCTTTTCGATCAAATTGATTTGAGTGATTTAGAAAGCCATCACGAAGAAGAAAGCAACTTTGAAGAAGACATTGTTATTGAAGATGTGCCACAACAAAATATTGGCCAGCATGCATCCGAAAATGACATTCCTTTTCAGTTAAGAAACGACATAGAAAATTTACAAGCAACCTCACCTCGCCGTTTACACCCGTTACTGTCTGTTTTATTCATTATAATTTTATTAGTTTTATCATTAGCACAAATTGCATACTTTAGAGCACACGACCTAGTCGGTTTAATACCTGCATCACGCCCATTACTCGAATCTTTTTGTGAAAAAGTAAACTGTCATTACTCGGGCCCACGAGATACAAAAAAAATTCAACTCATTAGTCGCGATGTGCGTCTGCATCCTAAAGAAAAGAAGGCGCTATTAATCAATGCAGCGATGATCAACAACGCAGACTTCGCACAACCTTACCCAAAAATTCATATTCGCCTGTCTGATATCTCCGGTAATGTTATTGCAGAGCGTATTTTTAATTCAAAAACCTATCTGGGAAAATTAAGTAATCCCTTTTTGTTAATGAAACCGAAAACACCCGTGCATATAAATTTTGAAGTGGTTGATCCGGGTAAAGATGCGATTAATTTTGAATTTACCTTCCTCTAATTTTAAATTTTTTGTTTTTTTAAAGCTATTTAAGGAAATTAGTAACTGCGAATACAGTCCTCGCCTAGCGCATAAAGAATTGATGATCAAGCAAGAAATTTGAACTTATTCCCTTAAATTTTTATGTTACTACCTGTATGATTGCTCTCCCCCATGAGTATCAAGTTTTTAATATTTCGAACAATTGGTCATATATGCACATTGGTCCTTACCAGCTAAGTAACAAACTCGTACTTGCCCCTATGGCAGGCGTCACTGATTTGCCATTTCGCAAATTGTGCCGCAGTTTAGGCGCAGGTATGGCTGTGTCTGAAATGGTTTCATCGAATTCGTTATTATGGGGAAGTGACAAAACCAAACGTCGCGCTTCACATGAGGGCGAAACCGATCCGAAATCTGTTCAGATCATGGGAACCGAACCCGCAATGATGGCCGAAGCGGCAAAATACAACGTCGATAACGGTGCCCAGATTATTGATATCAATATGGGGTGCCCGGCAAAAAAAGTATGTAATGTATTAGCCGGTTCTGCGTTATTGCAAAATGAAAAATTAGTGGGCGAAATTTTGACTGCTGTTGTTGAGGCAGTTGATATTCCGGTCACACTAAAAATTCGTACCGGTTGGGATCGAGAAAGTCGAAATGCCGTCAATATTGCCCGCATTGCTGAAGATGCAGGTATTCAGTCACTAGCGATTCATGGCCGCACGCGTGCGGACCAATATCGTGGCGATGCCGAGTATGACACCATTGCTGATGTCAAAAGTCGTATCGCTATTCCGGTGATTGCCAATGGCGATATTAAAACGCCCGAAAAAGCAAAATTTGTACTCGACTACACCAAAGCCGATGCAGTGATGATAGGTCGTGCGGCACAAGGTCGCCCCTGGATTTTTCGGGAAATTGATCATTATTTAAAAACAGGAGAACATTTGCCTGAACCTGGTACCGAAGAAATTCGGGACATTTTACTCGGGCATCTGGATAACCTTTATGATTTTTATGGGGAATTTACTGGTGTGCGAGTGGCCCGTAAACACATCAGTTGGTACAGCAAAGGACAGGCGCATGGTGGCGCTTTCCGTCAAGCCGTATGTCGGGTCAATACAATCGACGAGCAATTAAATATTACTCGTGAATTTTTTGAACGCTTATTAGACAAGGAGGAAATAGCAGCATGACAGAAGCCGCTTTAGTGGACCCTGCTATTACACAATTACATCCACAACAAGAAACAAGAAAACCATTAAAAGCCTGCGTTGAAGATGCAATGCAAGGTTACTTTAAACACTTAGAAGGTCACCAGACTAATGATCTTTATCAACTGGTGTTAAATGAAATCGAAGAACCTTTATTCCGCAGTGTTTTGGAATATACCAAGGGCAATCAAAGCAAAGCCTCTGAGTTATTAGGCATTAATCGCGGCACCTTACGTAAAAAACTAAAAATGTACGGTTTGAACGACTAAACCAAAATATATTTTAGCCACAAAGGGCACGAAGAACACAAAGATAAAAAAATTAACCACACATGAACTCAAGGAAAGAAATATTTTTGCTTTTTTTCCATACGAATATGGTTTCAGTGGTTTAAGCATACCTTTCTTTGTGTCTTCGTGCCCTTCGTGGCCAAGATCCTGTTACTTTAAAATTACGGAAATAATCATGTCAAAAATCACCCGTGCATTAATCAGTGTTTCGGACAAATCCGGTATTGTTGACTTTGCAAAAAGCCTTTACACCTATCACGGTATAGAAATACTTTCGACCGGTGGAACAGCAAAACTGCTTGCAGATAATGGTGTACCGGTTATCGAAGTTTCAGATTACACCGGTTTCCCTGAAATGATGGATGGCCGGGTTAAAACATTACACCCCAAAATTCATGGTGGTTTATTAGGCCGCCGTGGTACTGATGAAGATGTAATGCAAAAACATGATATTCCGCCCATTGATATGGTAGTTGTTAACCTTTATCCGTTTGAAGAAACTATCGCAAAAGACAACTGCAGTTTAGAGCTTGCGATAGAAAACATCGATATAGGTGGTCCTACCATGTTGCGTTCTGCAGCAAAAAATCATGCATCTGTTACTGTTGTGGTTGATGCCAATGATTACAGCCGGGTATTAAACGAAATCAAAGATAACAAAGGTGAAGTCACCGAAGCGACTCGTTTTGACCTGGCAGTAAAAACATTTGAGCATACTTCACACTACGATGGTGCAATTGCAAATTACTTGGGCTGTATTAAAGCAGATGGTTCTAAAACAACTTTCCCGAGAACCTTTAATAGCCAATACAATAAAACACAGGAAATGCGCTACGGCGAAAACCCGCATCAGGCTGCAGCGTTTTATATAGAAGAGCATCCATCTAGCGCAAGCATTGCCACAGCAAAACAACTTCAAGGTAAAGAACTTTCTTACAACAACATTGGCGATACCGATGCTGCACTGGAATGTGTTAAACAATTCAGTGAAGGTCCAAGCTGTGTCATTGTTAAACATGCTAACCCTTGTGGTGTGTCTACCAGTCATAATATTTTAGAAGCTTATGAGAATGCTTATGCCACTGATCCAGAGTCAGCCTTTGGCGGCATCATTGCCTTTAATCAAGAGCTTGATGGCGAAACAGCAAGCGTCATTGTTGAACGTCAGTTTGTCGAAGTTATTATCGCGCCAAAAATTAGTGCAGATGCCATTAAAGCCGTTGCCAAGAAAAAGAATGTCCGTTTACTGGAATGTGGTGAATGGGATAATGAGCAAGCGCCACGTTTAGATTTTAAACGTGTCAACGGTGGCCTGTTAGTTCAGGATGCAGACTTAGCGCTTTATAATGAACTTAAAGTTGTCACTAAACGCCAACCCACAGATGAAGAAATGCAGGATCTTTTATTCAGCTGGCGAGTTGCAAAATTTGTTAAGTCCAACGCCATTGTTTATGGTAAAGGTAATATGACCATTGGTGTCGGCGCAGGTCAAATGAGTCGTGTTAACTCTGCACGTATTGCCGGTATTAAAGCGGAACATGCCAGTCTTGAAGTTAAAGGTTCGGTAATGGCAAGTGATGCTTTCTTCCCGTTCCGCGACGGTTTAGATCAAGCGGCTGAAAACGGGATTACTGCGGTTATCCAGCCTGGTGGTTCTATGCGTGATGACGAAGTCATTGCTGCGGCCAATGAACATGACATCGCCATGGTCTTTACTGGAATGCGTCATTTCCGGCATTAAAAGGATAGCCACGAAGGACACTAAGAGCACGAAGTTTTAAAAATCATAAATCAGCAGATTATTTAAACATCAATATTTTTTCTTTGTATTCTTGGTGTCCTTCGTGGCCAACATTTATAAACAAGCCCGCGACGTTACCCCGTTCTTCACACCTTTAATAATCTCAAACTTATCAATTACAACGCCATCTTTATTAACAAAAGAAGCCGTTAAATGTTTTCCATTCACATCAACAATCATTGATCCGGCTTGCTTAAACGAATATGGCATTGCAGGATGATCCAAAGGCCCTTCATTCACTTTAGAAGACGAACCGACAACCGCATAAACTGTTCCATTATATGCAGATAGCTTGCTTGCTTTTTTACGATAAACAGATTTTTTTGAATTATCTCTAATAAATTTAGCCTCAAATGTATTAGATAAACCATAATGACAATTTATTAATGCCGAGCGTTCATACATATGACTGTGACCCGATAAAACTAAATCTGCTCCGGCCCGCTCAAGGATTGGCAAAATATTTTCTCGTGTTGCATTAAGTCGTCCACCACTGCGCCACTTATTATCTGAATTATGTGAACCTTTGGTATAAGGCGGATGATGCGAAACAGCAACCAGCCATTGTTGTTTGTTCGCAGCTAAATCTTTATTTAACCAGGTAAGCATATCACCGTCAGCATCAAGATCACTGGCTTCAGTATCCAGCATGACAATATGAATATTGGCATAATTAAAAGAATAATAATGTTCGCTACCTGATGCGACACCACCACTTTGTGCATTTTCCGGAAAGCTAAAAATATCAAAAAACACCCAGCGCCGTGAATCATGATTACCATAAGCTGGCCACACCGGCGTGTTTCTTAAAATAGCTTTATAAGGTTCAAAAAAACCGGTCTGAAACTGTTCATTAGTTCCTGAACGATAGGCGTTATCGCCGGTCGTTAACCAAAAATCGAAAAGCGGCTTATTATCTTGGGGACGCGGATGTTGTTTTGCCCAGGCAATCGCCTCGTCACGGACTTCATCCTGAATAATATTCGGATACCCCTGATCACCGGTGACCCAAAATCGAACAGATTCATTTTTACCAGACTGAATAGCCGGCGAAGTTCTAAACCAGAAACTTTCACCTTTAAAAATTTCTTTCCCTTTATTGCCAACACTATAAAAATATTTTGTTGCCGGCTGTAAACCGGTTAAACGAATTTCATGTTCTGCTGCAATTCTTGTATCCGTTTGTATTTTATTTAACTGCTCCGGCTTTTTCCCATAACGAACGACACCGGCAAATTCTTTTTTACTTTGCCAGCGTATCGTCACGGCATTCGCTGACATCATTTGCAAATAGGGCTCACGTACCCCGCTATAAAAACCATCCAGCCAAATTTGAGTCGGGCGGCCAATGGCATAAACGACAAGAAGTGCAAGAAAGGCTAAACCTAAACGTTTTAAAAATCGTAATAAGAATTTCATTCAAATTCCTTAAAGCCATTGCCAGAATGAGCTAATGAGACAGACTATGAATATTGTATACTAACGTAGTTTACCGATTACTGTATCAATGAAAAGTCCATACTCCGTTTGACCCTATAAAAACAATCCGCTAAGGTCGCATCCTTAATAAAATATCTAACATCAGGCAAAAATATGAAAGTTCTCGTTATTGGCGGCGGCGGTCGCGAACATGCTTTAGCATGGAAAGCAGCCCAATCAACCAAGGTTTCAAAAGTCTTCGTGGCTCCGGGCAATGCCGGTACTGCGCTTGAAGACAAGTTAGAAAATATCGCCATTAGCGCAGAAAATATTGATGCTTTAAAAAAATTTGCCGCCGAAAACAAAATTGACCTCACCATCGTTGGCCCTGAGGCCCCTCTGGTTGAAGGCATTGTTGATCAATTTGCAGATGCCAGTTTACGATGCTTTGGCCCGAGTGCCGGCGCTGCACAACTGGAAGGCTCAAAAGCCTTTACCAAGGATTTTCTTGCCCGCCACCATATTCCTACCGGCGAATATGCCAATTTCACTGAGATTGATCCTGCGGTTGCCTATATCAAAGAACAAGGCGCGCCTATTGTGATTAAGGCCGATGGTCTGGCTGCTGGTAAAGGAGTGATCGTCGCCATGACAGAAGATGAAGCCATTGCCGCAGTAAAAGACATGCTCGCGGGTAATGCCTTCGGTGACGCCGGTCATCGTGTTGTAATTGAAGAATTTCTAACCGGTGAAGAAGCCAGCTATATTGTCATGGTCGATGGTGAACACATTTTGCCGATGGCAACCTCACAAGATCATAAGGCCGCTCTTGATGGCGACAAAGGCCCTAATACTGGTGGAATGGGTGCTTACTCTCCTGCCCCCGTTGTTACTCCGGAGATTGATGCACGTATTATGGCTGAAGTCATCGAACCAACAGTGAAAGGCATGGCAGCAGAAGGCAATCCATATACCGGCTTTTTATATGCCGGTTTAATGATCTCGGCAGACGGCACACCCAAGGTCATTGAATACAACTGTCGCTTTGGTGATCCGGAAACACAGCCGATTATGATGCGTCTGAAATCTGATTTAGTTGATTTATGTAATACCGCTTTAGATAAAAAGCTGCACAAAGCTTCAATAGCATGGGATTCACGTGCCGCTTTAGGCGTTGTTCTCGCAGCCGGCGGTTACCCGGCTAATTACGCAAAAGGCGATGTTATTTCAGGTATTCCCGCAGCCACAAGCGAAAGCAAGGTATTTCACGCAGGTACGGCTGAAAAAGACGGTCAGATAGTGACTAATGGCGGTCGCGTTTTATGCGCTGTCGGTCTGGGCAATACGGTCAGTGAAGCACAAGCAATGGCGTATCAGCTCGCTGATAAGATCAGCTGGAACGGTATGAACTTCCGTAAAGATATCGGTCACCGAGCTATTTCTCGCGAAAAGTAACAAATATGCTGACAAAACTCACTAAAAACAACTAATTCAACCTTAATAGTCATGATATGTTCTTTATCGAGCATATCTTAAACTGAAGATAAGTTTCGACTTCTGGGCCAATTTTGCATAAAATATGCGACTTTTCCGGCTCAGCGATTTTTGCCGATGAAGCGCACCTTAACGAGCGCGGTATTGATGAATACCAAAATTAACCGAATTCAAAACATTTTAAAAATAAGGTCTGAGGAGAATCTCCATGTCTGCTAAACATCCCGTCATTGCGGTAACCGGTTCATCTGGTGCTGGTACGACTACAGTAAAAAACGCATTTGAGCATATTTTCTTTCGTGAAAAAATTAATCCGCTGATTATTGAAGGCGATAGTTATCACAAATTTGATCGCGCAGAAATGAAAGAACAAATTGAAATTTTTGCCAAAGAAGGTAAAAACCTCAGTCACTTTGGCCCGGACGCCAACCACTTTGATATTTTAGCTGATACTTTTAAAGAGTATGGTGATAAAGGTACTTGTAAGCGTCGTTACTACCTTCACAGTGATGAAGAAGCAGCAGAACATAATGCCCGTTTAAGCACGAGCTTAACGCCAGGCCAATTTACACCATGGGAAGAAATTTCAGAAAAATCTGATTTATTATTCTATGAAGGTCTGCACGGTGGAGCTGCTGATGATAAATCTGATGCCTCTAAATTTGTTGATTTATTAGTAGGTGTAACACCAATTGTTAATCTTGAGTGGATTCAAAAAATTCACCGCGACAACGCACAACGTGGTTATTCAGCTGAAGCCATTGTTGATACGATTTTACGTCGTATGGAAGATTACGTTAATTACATTACACCGCAATTTTCTAAAACAGATATTAACTTCCAACGTGTTCCGACTGTTGATACCTCTAACCCTTTCATTGCGCGTGATATTCCAACACCAGATGAAAGCATGATTGTTATTCGTTTCCGCAATCATAAAAATGTTGACTTCCCGTACTTGCAAAATATGATTCAGGATTCATTCATGTCACGTCCAAATACTATTGTTGTACCCGGCACTAAAATGGGTTTTGCAATGGAACTCATCCTTAACCCGGTTATTCACGAGTTAATTGAGAAAAAGAAAAAAGCTTAATTTAATTATTAAATTTGCTTTAATAAAAAAGCCGGAACAATTAAAAATTGTCCCGGCTTTTTTTATGCTACATATAAAATTATTCTTAAATTGTTAATTCAACAAACCATTTTTTAGCTTCTGCTTCTGTTTGAAAATATTCAACGTCAATGGGAGATGAATCAACTTCAGCCATCATTAATTTTGCCAGCCACATCGTAATATTGCTTCTCATAACAAAAGCCCAGGCCACTCCTTTTCTTTGTCGTAAATATTGCGAAAAAAAATTCCCGATACTAGCTGCACCACTCGAATAACTCATCGCGGTACTTTCATGAATATTAATGATTGTATTTAATTTTAAATTATATTTTTTTATCCGCCACAAGCGCATTAATGTAGTGGGTAAAATCCAGAAAAGTTGTTTCCCCCCGAAATATTACAATAAATAATATTTTTCTCGGCATTTATTGAATAATCAATCATAACCGTAACGATCCAGATTCAGGCCTTAACTAAAAATTGCGGGATTTTTTGCACCCCTCCAACCAGCACCACAACCTTAAACCCGTTTTGCACTAATAAAAATGAGGCAGCAGAGCTACGCCGCCCCGTACCACAATAGCAGATATATTCTTTTTTCTTATCCAACTCTTTCATTCGCATACGTAATTCATGCAATGGAATATTAATCGCATTTTGTAAATGGCTATGGTTAAACTCGGTAACATGACGAACATCTAACCAGATATTTCCTTTTGCAACCCGAACCTGAGCTTCATCCGGCGTGACACGATCGAGCAACGGCTCTTTTAATAATTCATTAAAATCACCTTTTGCCAAACGCATCAACTGGCCCGGCCCTGTCATGGTGACCGAAGCATTACGCTTTGATCCTGATAGCAGCGCCTCTTCACCAAAGCTGGCACCTGCGTTTAATGTTGCCAGCTCGACTGTCCGCGTTACTAACGCTTCACCTTCCGTTAATACATAGTAGTAATCACCGGGGCTGCCCTGCTCGATAATCACATCACCTTTATCAGCAGAAATTGTTTCCATACGCTGCAATAAACTTTTGATATTGGCTGGCGGCATATTTTTAAACGCCATAATATGACGCATACGACGAATCCAGTTACGCCCATCCTCTACTTCCGCAGGGGCTTCCACTACAGCAGCATCTTCTTCCTCAACCTTTTCTATTTCTACCGGCTTCTCTTCTGACTTTTCCTCTGGCTTATTTTCTACTTCTTCTTGCTGCGTCTCTAAAACAGGCTCTTCTTTTTCTTCTGCCACCGCAAGTTGATCCCAGGTCAGCATGTAATCAAGAATGCCATTATCAACACGCAACACTTTAGCCAAGGTCATCGCGGTGCAGGTAACCTGACGCGGCTGCCCTTCTGCTAACGGGTGTTTTGCATCTGCCGCTTTATGAGACATGCTTGTGTTTAAACTTTCATTCGACACCGAGCTCATCTGTACATCACCATCGAGCAAATAAACACTTTGATTATCCACATCGCCTTCGCGAAATATCGTCACCCCAATACCTAAAGTTTCAACATCTGCAAGACCTTGCAGCTCCTCAAGTCGCTCGGTCGATAAGGAGGAGATGGGCTCGAATGCCTTGAGTTCTTCGATGCTTATTTTTTGTTTTTTACTCATCGAACAATTTAACCTTTTTATAACGTGTATATTAGTAATTCTGCATGTAACTTATTGATCTTATTAATCCTTTTAAGCAACTGTCCTATATTATGCCACCGTCTTTGCCATATTCCTGTAGCATTTTTAATTAATTGAAAACAGTTTGTTAAATTCATCACATCTTCACAAGAAATAATAAAGAAAATATTCACTTTGTCGATAAGACTCTTAACCCCTGTGCAGCAATTACCGAGTCAAATTTTCGTCATATGCTACTTTCTTCGATCATTCAAACATTACTCTCAAATCAAAATGTTCCGTATGAGATTGTTGATTCTGCTAACCCCGAAAACCTGGCGCAACCTCATGGTTCTATTAGCTTTCTGAAAGACTCACATGGCATGGTCATGGCCATCTACAATAATGGTCACCAATTAGATTTACTTGCGCTAAAAGCCCTAATAGACCGCCCAGAATTAAGGTTTGTCAGTGTGCATGAACTAGATGATGCTCTGTTTTCATTAAAGAAAACAAAACGCAAACCTTTTAGTAAGTCCTCACTTAGCAATGAAAGCCTTTCAGACATACAGTTAATCATTGACGAGCCCATGAGTACCCAGTCATCTGTTCTGCTGGTCACCGA
>JALTJN010000375.1 GCA_027076405.1 Chromatiales bacterium | reverse complement strand
AGCCTTCGCAAGGTTGGGGTTTACCGTCACGCCAACGATCGGTTTATTTTTCTTGACAACGCTGACATATTTTTTTATCGTGCACTATCTCCAACCACCGAAACTCTGCTACTCACACCTGCACGTGCCTGATTATCTGAATCTGAAGGGGATACGAGTTAGAAAATTAATGCTCTTGAGGGGTATATTAACTCACATAAAATCAGCGAACCCAACTAAGTGATATACACTTTTCCCTGATGTAAAGCGTTATATAAAGGTTTTCCTTATGGATGAAGCCAGAAAGAAAAACGTAATCAAACAGTATAGAACAATATTTCGTAATGAATAGCGTTTCATCAACTATTATTTCCACCAATGGAGCTTGAGTTTATAGCCTCGTTCGTAACGAATAATCTTTCTCAATACACATGGTTTAATGAAGAGCCAAAAGCAATAGATCACGATTAATTATATCGCCTACTTCTAAATCTGGGGTATTTTCTATGGACATTTTTATAAGTTATTCAAGCAAGGACGAGAAAGAGGCTATTGAAATCTCCGAGAAACTTGAAAAAAACGAAATTACATTTTTTCTTGCAAAGAAATCAATAAAGGGGGGGGAAGTATTTAGGGACGCAATAAGAGATGCTTTAGAGAAATGCTCTGAACTATTTTTACTTCTTACTCCAAACAGTTTAAAAAGTAATTGGGTAACTCTAGAATACTCGGCAGCATGGGCACTAAAAAAGCATATCGTACCAATTTTGCTGAGGTGCACTGTTGAAGACCTTCCAGATTTTATACAAAAAATCCAAGCTAGAGACTTTCATGACCTAGACAATGTGATTAGTGAATTCACTAAAAGATCTACAATACGCTCTACAAAAAAAAGTAATGAATCAGACCGTAAGACATCAAAGCTTGATACCCCTAAACCAATTCCTTTCTTCATTAAAACAGATAGATTCTCAACACTATTTAAAGAAAAATACTGGATATCATCTGAGAATGAAGTCATTGTACCTTTAGAATTTGTAAAAAATCCTAGCTACAATCCACGATCACATCTCTTCCCTGATTTTTTTAAAAATAGGATAATGATAGATACTATTCATGCAGGAGATGTAATCCCATATGAATTCCATAATGCAATAGTCGCAAATTCTCCGGCGAAACTAAAGGTGGCAGATATTATTCGAGAAGGATATGATGCTGAAAAAGACTGGGGAGCAAACTACCTCGCATTTTCACTATGTCAAGCTTTAAACCTAGAAGGGTTTTATAAAGTAAATATTGCTAGAATTTTGCTAGATTACGGAAGATTTCCTGGCATCACGCAACCTGGCGCAGATTATTTAAGAAGATATGCAATCAATTACCCTTTCTCTTACTATTTAAGCTATACGGACAAAAAGAGATTACTCGAAAAATATTACGACGTTATTTCAACAGCAATGGAAAAGGCTGTAGAAAATATAGTGCTTAAATTTTCGATTCATACATACGACAAATACAATCCTTCGGCAGATCACAAACAACCGGGGACAATTCGCCCTTTGGTAAGCCTACTTTATGCCCCGATAGGTTATCATGAAAAACAGAGAATGCCTTACGGTGTATTTGATAGACTATACCCGGATGTATTAGGGGAGTTTACGGCAGACAGAATTTTAGCAGCGAGAATAGCATTGCATTTAGAAAAAAACAAAATCCCTGTTGCACATAATCATCCTTACCATTTACCCGAGGGGAGCATGGAAGTTCGCTCTCAAGTTTGGTTTTTCTTTAACTTCTTAAGAAAAGAATTTGAAAAAGACTTCCCTGACACGGTAGACTCTCCTGCTTATAAGATGGTATGGGCAATGCTGATGGATACTAACTTACGATCTTCTGAAAGTGAAATACTAAGAAGCCACCTACACATGTTCAGAAAAGCACACTCCAAAAGAATCTCATCGCTTGAAAATGCGAGGAAAGCTTATGAGAATATTGAAGCATACCTCAACGGTGCTAGAGATCAAATTTTAAAAAAATATAAATATTCATCCGACCGTCAAAGCTCTTTAGCCATTGAAATACGAAAAGATTATTTATGGGAATTCGAAGATACTGCAGGCAAACATCCAGCCCCCAATATTAAGGGACTGAAAGTCGAAAACCTAAAAAATATTACAGAAAAATTAGCAGAAGCGATTCTAGTTTATCTGAATAAAGATACCAAAATTAATCGTTCTTAAAACTTGCAACATTTCCTGACCATACAAAACTGATCATGCCATAAAGTTGAGCTCTGGAGTGTTTTTTGAACAATACGACACAATAGTAACCCTAAAAAATACAATAAAATACTACTTTCATTTCTTGTGTATCCGTCATCGAAAGATTCAGGCTAAAGAAATAATTTAATACATAACATACGCCATATAACTCTACAAAAAGGTATAACCAAGCTCATCTTTAACAAAAGATTCGAATCTTTTACTGACATGACCAATAGCTTTGAACCCGAAAAAGTATTACCCGGCTTATACCTATCAGCTGAGCAAGCATCTTTAAAGGCTCAGGCCGCCTATTATCATTCGCTGCGTGCATACTTAATATTATTACTAACAGCGACTTTAATCTCATTTTATTGGCCTAGGAGCCCTTATGCAATAATAATATCAGCATTATTATTCCTCATAACTCTCGCCATTTTAGTATATATTAGAGTTAAACGACCTGATGACGTCTGGTATAATGCACGTGCAGTTGCTGAATCCGTTAAAACAAGAGCGTGGCGCTGGATGATGAGAGCGGAACCATATGAAAATTGCAAAAGCATAGATATTGTTTCCAGAAAATTTATAGACGATCTAAAAGCGATTCTAATCCAAAATCAAAATTTATCTGACGCACTTGAAGCGAACTCTGGCATAGATGCTCCGATAACAGTTGCCATGAAAAACATAAGAGAAAAGACACTCACGGAAAGACTTGAAATATATAAAAAGTATCGAATTGATGATCAGTCAAATTGGTATGCACGGAAATCTATGTTCAATAAACTTAGAGCGAGACAGTGGTTCTGGGTGTCAGTTTTTTTTCACTTCGGGGCCATATTGATGCTGATGTATAGAATACTTAATCCTATCGCTTCTCTTCCAATAGAAGTTTTCGCAACTACAGCTAGCGCAGCACTTACTTGGCTCCAATCAAAAAAACATAATGAATTAAACTCATCATATACGCTGGCAGCCCATGAAATCGCCTTAATAAAAGGGGGAGCTCCGTCTAAAGTCACTGAAAAAAAAATATCAGATTTTGTTTTGAATAGTGAAAATGCTTTTTCTAGGGAACATACACTGTGGTTAGCAAGAAAATCAGTATAATCGATACTCTTATTTTAATACCGCAACAAGAAGTTGGACAAAGGTTATGTTCTGCCTCAGATGGAAATGGACAAAGGGCATTTTTAACACTATCTTGTTTTAAATTTCCGCAGATCAACGTGTTCCGCTTTGAGAGTATGAAAAAGGCTTTTTGCAGACGGCGCTCTCGTAACAGTTACCCTTGCCACTCATGCTTCACGTGATTTAAAAAAGTCTCTGAACTCTATACAGGCATAATGGATATCACCGTCAGAATGCAACAGTCATCTCATGGGCTTTCTGAGCCTAATAATGTGTAAGAAAGCAAGGATAGTCGTCTCTACTGCTGTCAGGCGCGGACTCATGGCCCAGCCCAACAAACGATACAGATCAAACACCACAGTCAACTATTACCAGTCTCCGACAACCTATATGTAGGTTATATCAGACAACAGTCTCTGATTCGTAGCCGACGCCTGAAAATCCTATTGCAAGAGATTTGGAAAAATTTTATGCGCGTGCTGCGAATCTGTTGTTCCCTTGAATAGCCGCTTTGTCTGCCCCCTGTTATCATTATTAGCCATCAGGCAAGCCACGCGTGGCCTGGGGCTTCTGCATGCAAACCCTTTTTTCTGCATTCCCCTGGAAATACGCGGCCTGCCATAAGTCTCCCAGCTAGCCTAGAAAACTTTTTTTGATCCTTTGAGCAGGACTTTACTCTCCCGCTCTATCTTGCCGGATTTGCACCTGAGCCAATGTGGTAATAGCCAATGAAATATAGCTAGCTCATTTTTTTGTCAGCAGGCAATAATCCATACAATAATATCTCCACCCCCCAAGGGCCTGATAACAAGCCTGTTCCCCCCAAAAAAACAAAACGCGGCAGGGCCAAAACCCTGCCGCGCTGTGAATTCAAATCATTGCGTCCCCCAAACTCCCCCTACTTACCCTCCTGAAGCTGAATCGCCGGGAGGTCTGCGGCTTTGACCAGGGC
>JALTJN010000374.1 GCA_027076405.1 Chromatiales bacterium | reverse complement strand
TTCTATATACAGATCAACTATGTCACCACATAATCTCAGTGGTCTGGATATGGTTCAATACCTTTTGGTTTAGGATACACAAGCTAGCATGCGTGAATCATAAATCAAAGACCTGACCCCATTGTTTACCTTTCTAAATTGCTCATGATTTTCTTAATATCTAAAACTTAATGCCTGAATAATACCACATATACTTTGGCTTGTTATCCTGCATATTAGTTTGCCTTACCAATAACTGTTAGCAACTTAGCCTGCTTTTTAAAAACACTGAGCACGGTAATCCCCGGATAAGCTTTATATTTACGTGACAAGTTCTATTCACTCTGTTACGGTTTTATTCGCTCTAAAAATGGCAATTATGCTAGTTATTTTCACAAGACCTAATAAACCTAAACTAAGGACACAAATAAATGGAATCACATCATATTTTGAAAAAGGGATTTATCCTTTTTTTATTCGCTATTTTAAATTCACTATCAAGCCAGGCCGCACCCAATTTTACGCAGGTGAGTGATTTATCGGGTATTGTTGATGAGCCTAATTTTGTATTCTCAGATGAGGATCAAGGTCACGGCATTGCGTGGCTAGATTTTAATAATGATGGCTTACAAGATATGTTTAGTATTAATCCGCGAACATCAGCAAATAGTGCAGCGGGTATAGCCAGTCGCTTATATCAAAATATAGGTGCTGATGTAAATGGAGATTATCAATTTTTACAGGTTATTTTACCTCCGGCTGTTGAGGCATTATTACGTGAAGCAGTAAGCACCAGCGTCACCATTGGCGATTACAATGGTGATAATTACGATGATATTTTTATTACTAATTATGGTGCTAATACCTTACTGCAAAATGTTTGTGCAGCAACCTTAATGCCTGAACCCTGTGCAGAGCGTAGCTTTATTGATGTAACAGCAGCGGCAAAATTAGAGGTTGAGTTAAGAGAGAGTATGGTCGCCACATTTGGTGATGTGGATGGAGATGGTGATCTTGATTTATATGTGGGGCATTGGGCTCCTAGAAAAGCTAAAAACAATTTATATTTAAATAATGGAGATGGCACATATAGCTTAGCTCCTGACATTGTTGGGGTTTATGAACCTAACATTACTTATACCCATGCGGTTGCATTTACTGATTTTGATGATGATGGTGACCTAGACTTGATGGTGGTTAATGATCATATATTTGACGCATGGGAAATGCTGCTTGATGGCACATTGAATGAGTTTGATATTGCTGGGTTAAATGTTAAGGGAAGAGCAGAGCTATATCGAAATGATGGTGTAAATAATAGCGATGGCCTGCCCCGTTTTACAGCCGTGGCAATAGCCAGTGGGTTAAATCTTTATATTTCGGCTAAAGAATCTGAGATTGGATTAGCGCATCAACGCTTTGAGGGAATGGGGCTGGCGATTGGTGATTATAATAATGATGGTTTTTTAGATTATTATCGCACCGCAATTGATGGCGGCCCGCTTAGCACCAATCAAGGTAATGGGCTTTTTTCAGCTATTGAGTTTGGCGGCATAGTTAATGGCATTGAACCAGGTAATCTCATGGGATGGGGTACGGCTTTTTTTGATGCGGATAATGACGGGGATGAAGACCTGTTTCGTGTAAACAATAATGTGGGTGCCGTCAATGAATTGTATATTAATACCAATGGCGTTTTAAGCCAAACAAACACCGCGGTTGCGGCGGGTTTGTCTGGCTCGGGCTATGGCTTAGCACTGGCCGATTACGATAACGACGGTGATATGGATGCTATTGTTAATGGCATTGATAATATTGATTTATTTCGTAATGACACTGTATCAAATAATGCGCATTGGTTGCAGTTGCAACTAGAGGGTGATGCACCTAACACCAATGCCATTGGTGCAAAAATACGCATAGCCGCCAATGGTGCAGATGGTTTAGTGAGCCAAATGCGTGAAATTCATGCGGGTTCAAGCCATAGTTCTACGCATAGTTTTCGGCCACACTTTGGTTTAGGTAATAATACCAATATTGCTTCAGCGGTTATTGAATGGCCTGCAAATACGGCCAGGCCAGACGGCTGTTTTAAAAATATTAAATTTAGCTCGGTTATTGATACTGTTCCCGAGTTAACTCAAGAAACAAATGTTTTTAAGCAAAGTGATTGCAGAGGTAAAACCATTGCTGGGCGAGTCGTTGATTTTTTAACTAAAAAAGGTATTCCAAATGTTGCTATGTTAGCCACACGAAGTAACGGGAGTGGTTTTAAAAGCACAACTACAGATGCCAATGGGCGTTTTTATTTAACCAATCTGGCAGATGACTTTTACGGCGTTTGGATAATGGTAATGCCGACTGATTATAAGGGCAAAGCATTCAATTTAGTTAGTGTGAGCAATGCTAATGCTCGGGGTTTCGATTTTGAACTGGTAACCGATACCGATGGAGATGGCCTGTTCGACAGGTTAGAGCTAAATATTGGCACAGACCCCAGATTAACCGATACCGATGGAGATGGCCTTGCCGATTTCGACGAAGTTAATTTTGATGGCAACTCCGCTTATAACCCCTATAACCCGGCCACCCAAACAGGCACAGATTTAAATGCATTAAGTAATGATACAGATAACGACGGCATTACCGATGATCAGGAAATTGCACTGGGCAGTAATCCATTAGCCGATATTATAAATGCGATTACGCGTTTAGACCCGGCAAAAAACGCTTATCTAAATACTGAAACTATTAGCATTTATGGCATGGCCGGTGGCCCTGGCTTTGTTAGTTGGGCATTAGAATATGGCGCAGGAAGCAATCCCGCTAATTGGCAAACACTGGCAACCTCAAGCGCTCCCACTCTCGATCGCAGTGTTATAAGTATCACTCCCAAAATCACCGCCATTGATGGGGCAGCAGATGATAGGTTTGGTTCGGCCGTTGCTATTGATGGCGATGTGATGGTGGTGGGGAGTTCAGCTGATAATATTGATGATGATAATATTAACGAAGGAACTGTTCGGATTTTCACACGCAGTGGCACGTCATGGGTAGAGCGAGCTACATTATCACAACCAGTAGGTGAGCAGTCCTTTGGAAAGTCGGTGGCTTTGCAGGGTAATACGTTGGTTATTGGTGCAAATAATTTTGCCTATGTATATACCGGTAGTGGCGCCAACTGGACCTACCAACAAACGTTAGTGCCCGGTGATTTTCCTGCCTCAGGCACTAGAATAGGTTTTTCTTTTAGTGTGGCAATTGATGATTCAACTATTGTGATTGGAGCATTTGGCTCTGGAGCAAATATTGGCGCGGCTTATGTTTATTCTAAAATTAATGGTAACTGGCAACAGCGAACTATTTTGCGTTCTGATGAAATAGTGCAATTTGAAAATTTCGGTGAAGCAGTAGATATTGATAATAACACCATTGTTGTAGGCGCGGGAAGTGATGATGGTGGTATGGGCTCGGTTTATGTATATACGCGTGTGGGTGCCGAATGGGGTTTATTGCCACAAAAAATCACACCCAATGTAAGAGTTGCTGGGGGTGAGTTTGGTTCATCTCTAGATTTAGATGGAACCACACTTGCGGTTGGCGCTTTTGCAACCAATAACGGCACGGTTTATTTATTTAATTACAATGGCAATAGTTGGTCTGAAGATGAAGTGATTGTTCCTGCAAATAGCAGCGTCAATATTAGTTTTGGTGGATCAATTGCCTTGACAGGGAGAACCCTGCTTGTTGGCGCTACTGGGGAAACCGTAAGTTCGATTTTAGACTCGGGTGCCGCTTATTTTTATGAAAAAGTTGGCAGCAATTGGCTTGAAACGCGAAAAATAGTCAACCCCAGCCCTAATTCATTAAGCGGCACGTCGTCTGCTTTTTTTGGTTGGGATGTGGCCTTATCTGGTAACGATTCTGTAGTAAGCACGCTATACGATGGTACGCTTGGCTTTAGAGCTGGTGCAGTTTATGCCATGGCCAGCACAACCAGTGAGGCATTGCTCTTTAGCTGGAATTTAGCGCCTCTAGTGCTTTCGTCCGGAGAATATTCTTTACGATTAAAAGTGACAGATAGATCGGGTGTTGAGCATATTGGGGCTAATGTTTTTACGATTAATATTCAATAATAATTAGTCGCCCCTGAAGAATACACAACTCATTAATAACAAAGATAAAATCACTAAAAACAGGTAAAATAGTTTGCAAGATAACCAGCTTAAGCACTTAAAACCTTGCAAACTATGAAACCCAAAACAACCGATAATCACCCCGATTTATTCCGCTCCCAGCTCTCACAAATTTTAAACTTATCCCATCCCCTGTGTCGTTTAGCCGATCAAATTAACTGGT
>JALTJN010000373.1 GCA_027076405.1 Chromatiales bacterium | reverse complement strand
CGGCGGCAACGCCAGTAATCAGCCCGAGTTTTTTAAGTACCCCGCCAATACTGCTGGCGACATTACCCGCATGGGTTCGTGCGCTTTTAAGGGAGCGAATAAACTTATCTAAACCGGCTGCTTTGTTCAGATTTTTAAGCGAGCGATTAACAATGCGAATCGGGCGGGAGAGTTTTTGAATACTGCGATTGATCTTTTGCATGGGCGCAGTGATCCTGTCAATTGCGGAGACCACAACGGATAGGGCTGGGCGTTTTGCGATGGGTTATTTCCTGTGTAGATTACTTAAATTTGATTGGGTAGTTTACAAAACAGCTCTAAACTAAAACGTGTAGATTAGTCTGGAAGTTTATGTCTTAAAATTTATTAGAAGCGGTCATTTGCAGATACAATTTTGGTGTCTGCTTTGTCAGGTAAGGGGTATTTTTAGTTTCAACTTTGACTTATGCTTTTTCTCATAAGCCGACGGTCACTACCTAGTCCTATCGCTATAAAGCAGACATTGAATACCTGGTTAAGGAGCGCATGCTGTTTTACGTCTCGCTTGAATATACTGCTATATTTAGCTTTATTGTGCGACCCTATGAGTTGACGGTAGCAGCTCACTTTACAACCTGATAAGGGAAATTATCATCCCATTCATGCCTGAGATGATCTGGTAACATTATGATTAAATTGTCTTCGCTCAATTTGTCAATTGAGCGACTAATTTGGTTCATCTGATAACCACTGTGCATAGCATTATATGCATTCATGAGTATTAAGCTTTCATCCATATACTCTAGTAGTTCTTTATACCGTTTTTTATATTTCTCTTGAGAATGAAAACTACCAGAGTAAAGCACGGTATCTATTAGCTGTTTATTTGTTTTAATAGGGCCATTATAATTATTGTATAAATTAGCATCCCGACTTAAATTTTCCTCCCAGCTTTCTCTCATGTGCTTAAAAAAATTTTGAATATGTAAATTATTAACATGCTTTTGCATATATGTGCAAAAAGAATAAATACTCATGCTTTCCGTTTTCATATAAAAAAGACGCATTTCCTTAATAAAGGTTGCAACATCTGCATCTGTTATTTGCTTAGCCTCGCTTATCCATTTGTTATTTATCAAGGTTGCACTTATGCAAGAGAACATCTTTCCATTTGATAGAAGGTTTTTTGAGTGATTTATAAATTCATCTTTAATATACCAAAATCGTTCAGTTGTACCGCATGACTCATTTACAAACTTCGGAAAGATACTTTCATTTATTTCAATTGGTGTTTGGCTTTCTGTCCAATGCATATCTGTCATCCTTTTTAAGCATAATGTTTTGTATCAAAGGAATTATAAGGAGGCAGAGAAAAGCGATATAACTTTATTTTGTTCGATCGCATACGCTTGTTGGATTTCTTACCAGTCATCAGTAATCCCTTTTTCCCTACGCTCTAAAGCTTTATTGAAAGCTTCGATCGCTTCTTGCGATTTGACGTCTAAGGTGCTTGCCTTAACGCTACTGATTTTCGCAATGATTGGTTCAATCTGTATAAAACTCTCAATATTTTCTAATTTAATATTATTGGTTATCTTTACGCTATAATCACCCATTGTTTGCGAAGACGATTTGGTGACAAATGCTTTCAGTAATTTAATACATCCTTCGGTATTTTCTACTTGTTCTTGTAGCCATGAGACAACCTTCTCTTCATTCCCCCAACGTTTCCAGCGATACAGAAATGAGACCAAATGTTCATGATTCATTAGTTCATCTGAAGAGTTATCTGCCATATAGTTTAGTTTGTCGACAAACTCCTGCTTGATAGCGCTAAACTCATTGTTTGAAAGAACAATGTCACTATCTGACTTTTCTCGACGGTTCTCATCAGCTTGCAATATGTGTTCTACAACTGAAATACCATCAGAAACCTTGAAGCATTTAAGTAAAAGTTCGCTTCGCTCTTCGATACTTTTGATTCGTCTGAGGAACCAAACAACCAGCCGTATAGCGTGAGTATTTGAGCTAAACATTGTAAACCCAGTTGATTCATGGTCAACTTTATCACCTATATCAAGTATGCCTTTGATATAGGTGTACCCATTTTTAAGCGGTACTTCATCTGTGAATGACTCAAACTGAGCCAAGGCATTTTTTATAATTCCGCGCTCTTTGAGCGACATAATAAAAGAAGAGAATTTTTCAGCATCCGAGGTCAAAGCTAGCATTTCTCTTAAATCAGAATTCGATAGTTCACCTTTAGGAATCGAGAATTGAAAATATTTATCAAAATTAGAGGCGTGGCAAATTCTCATTTCTTTTAACCAAGAATTCTTAAACCCACTGGAATATCCCGTACCTCCTAACGCCCATTCAATAGTAGGAAATAGCTGTTTAATCAGGTCTTTAACAATATCTTTTTTTTCTTCTGACGCCTTTTCAATTATCTGGGTAATCAGGGCTTGCGTAGCTTTTTCTTTTCTACCGTATCCATCAGCATCATTCTTAGTAAATATTTCCTTTGCCCTTGCTATCTCTTTATAAACATCTGGTTCAAATAGTCTCAAACATTCGACAGCTATAAGGTCTACGGGGTTTACCTCAAAAACGGTTTTACCTTTTAAAAGAGAAAAATGAAATGATAGAGTTGATATAAATCTATACACGTTTCTCAAGTTATCAAAGTATGCGTATAAAGAACTATGAAATATATTTCCCCAATATCCAGAGTCAAACATTTCTGCAGCAGACTTGTCTTGTTCTAATATCTCATCAAGCTTACTAAAAAGTAAACTGTGAAGTCGTGTGGTTTCAATCTTGGGAATATCAAATGGAACCTGAATTATTTTCTCTAAGTAATCACGCCCAGTTTGCATTCCATCACTAAGCTTTTCCTCAACCAAGTCACGCTGAAATAACAACAAAAAGACCACGTTTGGAAATTCTACGTTTGCTTTAACTAGTTGGAAAACCATTCGTAATTGATCCGATGTCAATCTATCTAGATCATCCATAACAACGATAAGTGAGGTTGATCTTTGGGATAGTAAAGCAGTTAGTTCATCTCTAATTTCGTTCAACCCCTGTTCTTGCCCTTTTGCTGTAATATCGAGATTGCCTCCCAAATTGTTGAGAAAGCTTTTACCCCATTTAAGCGCTCCCGCCCAAGCCGCGAGTACGGCTAATACAGCTAAACTTGTAGTTTTTATCCAAGCTTCATCTGTAAAACTGCCGCTAATTCCGACAAAAGTTGCGATAACAAATAATGTAGGTAGTGCAGCTGATAGCCCAGTTACGATTGATTCGCCTGTATTTAAGTATCGCCCATATTTTTTTAATGTGGCTGCTAGTTTCTTTCCCGATTTACTTTTGTCTTTTCGACCTATTGAACTGGATATTTCTTGAAAAAAAGAGGCAGTAATTTTGTCCTGGGCAGCCCACTCCCAAGGAGTGAACTCTATTATATCTGGTTTGTTTTCACCCGAGTTTTCCAGCTTAGATACAGTCATGTTTTTGATAGAGGATTTTCCTGAACCCCAATCGCCGTGTAGTGCAACAACAAGGCTATCATTTCCATGCCAACTTGAGATCGCATTTGCTAAATCAGTTGAGAAGCTTGCTCGACCTAGTAAATCATCTTCAACCCTAATAATAGGTCTATCAGATGAAAATCCGTGTACATCTTCTGATTCCATGTGTTATCCCTGAGGTAAATCTAATATTTAATTGAACATTACTCGATTAATGTCTCATTATCAATATGAGCACATCGTGTGCAACCCTAGTCCTTAAAAATAAATACCTAATATAGCCATATGGTTGTCTAAATCCCTGTTTGAAATGCGAACGGACGATAATTACAAATGACCGCTTTGTGGTGGAAGCAGCATTACATCATCCATTTTATTCATACTTAATATTCAGGCTTATTGTTGATGTTTAGATACTTCCCTCAACCGCTCCATCCAGAACTGTACATCCTCAACCTCCATATCCCAACAATGCGGTGGCTGAATATGAAAATGATAAGCAAACAATCCGATTGCCTGTCGCCAGTCTACTGGCCAGCGTCGATAAAATTTCCCACGATGGTTAACACCTCCGTGACATCTTTCATAGATAGCTCATCAATAACAGAGGGTGGTTGACCTGCCAGCTTTGCAGCTAAATCCAATAGATCACCTGTATTGGGTTCCAATGGCATACTGCGAAGATGTTTGGCTTTGGGTTGTTTTATTTCTAAAACAGAAATGGTTTCGGTGCCGTGTTCAATCGGTTCATCCAGGATTATTTTTTTGTGACTGCTTTTTTGTTTTGCCATTATCGAATTTCCTCGCCATTAGCGGCTTCAAATTTAACGGTTATGTTCGCCTCTTCACTGGCGACATTTCCGTCCCCCGCATACCAGGCATTTCTTAATAAAAATACTT
>JALTJN010000372.1 GCA_027076405.1 Chromatiales bacterium | reverse complement strand
TATACCTTAATAATATAAAAACATTAAGCTGATGATTCGAATAAAAATCACAAAGACTAAAAAATAATAAAATTTGAGGAAAGGGGAATTCAGTGGTATTTATGGGTTTTTCTGCAGCCTCGTTAGAACATCAAATATTAATTGGGGCACCATATTATTATGAGTGATGATGAAGATAGTAATGATGGAATTGAAGTTCTCTATAAGGAAAACGGGAATATTACCAGAGTCTATTTAGAGTGGAGACATAAGGTATTAGTCCGGTTTTTCTTAGCATTAGCGGGCATACTTATTATGGCTCGCTGGATGTTTGATAACGACAGTCTACATGGTTATTTATTTGTGCCATTTTTTCTTGGAAGCATTATGTCGTTTATCACTGCATTGATGGATGATGTCAACGGGAGGGTTCTTGGTAATTGCTATAAGAACGGAGAAGTCATTGAGAAAAAAATCAATGATGTTACAGGAATTTATACAAGCATGAATAATCAATATAGTCACCCAGTAACATATACCAATATATTGCGTGCTTTATATATCGGGTCGGGCATCATTTTTTTAATTCTTGCGATAGTGGTCAATTACTATTCTTAAAACAGAGAGAAGTTATAGGAGTGAGCGAGATAAGTATCCTAGTAACTATGTTTTTAAACAAACAATAAATGTTACAAAAGGTATTAATCTGGGGTTTTCGAATTCCCCTGGTAAGATAGAAATAAACAACAAAATAGTGAATGCTCAACCAAAGGAGGCTGTAGCTATGATAAAAACATCTATTAAAGCGAAAGTTAAACTGAAAGTTAAGGGGGTTGCTAGTGTGCTTATCTTGCTACTGGGTGTGTACGGCGTACATCACGCTCAACCCTATAACTTTTCATAAAGTTCTAACAAATAGCTCCAGCAGACCTAAAAAGTTACGCACCTTTTGTGGCGCTTCGCTATAATGCCACAAAAGCTACATAACTTTTTAGGCTGCTGAGCAAGGCGTTAGCCTAAAAACAGACACATAAATTATGTCAGCAAATAAATTCACAATAGCCGGTAATCCAACGTCAGTTGATTCTTACAGAGATTTCTTCGCTTTGGAAAAAGGCAAACTATATGAAAATATACTGTTCTTCCCAGACATCTTTAATGAAACACCTGAAAACATATTGAAGCAAAAAGAAATTATTTATCGAAACGTATCATTCAAGGACACAACTTTCACCAATGTTAGTTTTGTGTACTGCACATTTGATGGTTGCTTACTTCTTAGTTCAAAATTCATTGACTGTGAATTCATAGATTGCAAATTTATTAATACTAATACAAATAAAGCACGATTCACAAAAACTTTGATTGACCCAAAATATTTTACTAATAACTTCGACCTCAAGAATGATACAAATATAGCCGCTGATCTATATCATGAATTATATAAAAACCTTAGTAATGAGCGACAGCCTGACAGAGCAAAAGAAAGCCTGTATCTTATGCATAGAGCCGAAAACGCTCATTTATCTTCTCAACTTCAAAGAAAAAGAATAACAACATATACTTTTTTTATTAAAAAAATATGGCATTTTTTCAACTTTCTAACTACGGGTTACGGGCTTAAATTATATAGAGTTCTATTAACATTATTTTTCGTAGTCGGCTTGTTTTCGTATATAAATTACACATTCAATGAATTGTTTTTTGAACCCGATATGATAACTACTTATACAGATTCTCTATACTTTACATTAGTTACCTTAACAACAGTGGGTTATGGTGATATTTCACCATGCACACAGATAGGAAAAATTGCAATTACCATACAAGTAATGATAGGAATAATAGTAATATCATTGTTTTTATCGTCAATATCATCAAGAGCTGTGAGAGCATAAATGAAAGCAATGGCACTATTCGGCTCACAGGTATCTGGAGGAGTTGATGAAAAAAGCGATAAAGACCTTCTAATAGTATGTCCACTTAACGAAAAAAAACGATATATTAAAGAATATAAAAATCATGGTTATAGTATTTCAGTATATACGCCAGAACAGCTTAAATACATGAAAGAAAAAGGTTCGCTTTTTATTCAACATTTAAAAAATGAGTCTAGAATCCTTTTTGATAAAAACAATCAACTTCACAATTTTTTACAAACATCCACGCTTGTGCTCCCATCTAATTCAGAGTTACAACGAAGTGTTAATAGCTTAAATGCAGCCGCTTCAGCTCCTAAATGCTCTTATTTATATGGCTGGTTAGCAGACCATGTTTTTGTATTATCAAGAGACTATCTGGTTAAATATTTTGCACAAAAGAATAAGCTTGTTTTTAATGTAAACAATTTAAGAAAATGCATTGAAGATGAGTTTCAGCTAAATTCTACAGAAAGCAATGTTTTATTAAAATTGCGAGAGGCTAAATATGCATATCGAAAAGGCTCAATAAATTTAATAATGCAACACTTCGCTGTAGAAGAATGGTTTAATATTTTACAAAAAATCGATGTATTAAAGCAGACAAAAGAAACACATACCCACACTAATGCTTCATATCTTAATATACATATAATATATGAATTTAATTCCCAATATGAATTATTAAGATATATAGAATCACTTAGATTGCTGTTTCCTGACACAAAGTGCGACGACAATAAAGAAACTTTAATTAATAGACTAATTAAACGACCTAATGAGTACTCATCAACATCTAAAAAAAGCCAATATTTCTTACAAAGTTATTTGCATGAATTCAGAAATAAGGCTAACAAGGCGCTCAAATCTGACCCTAAAAGTTACGCACCTTTTGTGGCGCTTCGCTATAATCCCACAAAAGCCGCGTAACTTTCAGGGCAGTTTAGCTAGGCGTTAGCCTGATAAATTCAAAAGTATAAAAGCATACATATTCATTTTCATTTTATTCGTTGCACATCACTCCACTTCGTTACTTCATGTGCGGGTTGGTTACTTTTTAAATTGGGTTTGGTTTTTGAATTCATTTAAAATGTACTGCCAATCGTTTTTGTTTTTTTATGTTCGTTTTTAAGGCTTCGTGTGTTACTTCGTAGAGCTTGTTTTAATTCTGAATTTAAAGTATTCTTTTTTGGTTAAACACACAAAGCCGTTAAGTTTTTTTAGTTCGAATGAATTGAGCCCTTTTTAAGTAAACCGATGTCGCTGAAATGTATTTGTAATGGTTAATATTTAAACCGCTGAAAACACGTTTACGTTTAAATTTTAATCCAAAGAGCATTTGCCACTTTTAGCTTTAAATTGGTTTATTCTGTTTCCTGTGCAATCATTTTAAATTTAGGCTTGTTTTTTATGTTTACTGTAATTATGCTGGTATTCTTTAAAAGCCGTTTTTGTTGTAATTCGTTTTCAATTAAATAAATTAGAGAATCTATGTGCTAACAAAACGTTTCACGCAGACCCAAAAAATTACGCGTCTTTTGTGGCGCTGCGCTATAATGCCACAAAAGCCACGAAATTTTTCGGTCTGGTGAACTCAGCGTTAGCTGTACATAAGGTCAAAATATCTCATTGCCACAGGTTAACCTGTATGTTAACATCCCCAAATGAAAGAAATACGCTTTTATCGATCTGAATCAGGTGCATGCCCAGTTGAAGAGTTCATAGATTCTTTAACCGGAAAACAAGCACAAAAAGTCGCTTGGGTATTACAACTAATTGAAGAAATGGAAATAGTCTCTACGCAGTATTTCAAGAAGTTAACAAATACCGATGACGTATGGGAAGTTAGAGTTCAATCAGGGAATAACATATTTCGTTTACTTGGCTTTATAGAAGGTAATGAAATTATTATCCTTAATCATGCATTTCAGAAGAAAACACAAAAGACACCTAAAAAAGAAATCAAAATTGCAGAAACACGTAAAAAAGACTATCTGAAAAGAGGTAAAAGTTATGAGTGATTTACAAAAATATATAAGTGGCCGAAAAGCTAAAGATTCTGAATTTGATGAGAATTATGATAAAGGCTATCAAGCTTTTAAAATTGGCGCATTGCTTAGGCAAGTACGAGAAGCATCAGGATTAACACAAGAAGAAATAGCGGTAAGATTAAATACAAAAAAATCAGCCATTTCCCGTATTGAAAATCATGCTGAAGATATAAAGCTGTCAACATTAGAAAAATTCGCATCGGTACTGGGTCGTAAAATTGAAATATCTATTACAACAAACAGCTAACAAATAGCTGCACGCGGACAATTCAAAGCGGCACTTATTTTGCTAAAAAAACAGCAAAAACGCGCCCCTTTAAATTGCCGGTGAGCAAGGCGTTATGTGAGAAATCATAAATGAAAACTACAAATGAAATTTAGTCATATTGGTATTCCAGTTACAAACAGCTTCGAAGGTGAAATAGATTTGCCTCATCTTAAAATGACGGTATCTGATCATGAA
>JALTJN010000371.1 GCA_027076405.1 Chromatiales bacterium | reverse complement strand
GTACGACAAAGCCGATAAGTAATTCGTTGTAGATAAGCGGCACGATCAACCAGGGCTGCACTCTTTTAACCCACTCGGGTAACTCGAGGTAACCCAGACGATTATATACTTCAGGTTGCTCAAGAAACTCATCAACACTGATAACAAATTCATACTCTTCCATAAATTTCGGCAACGGGGTCTCCGTTGGTTCGCGATCACTTACGCGCTCCATTTCCCAGGCATCAACACAAACAAAAAAACCATTATCAGCACGCAGCCACAACATACCACCAGGGCTTTCTATGATTTGTGCAATCGACTTTATCGTATTATGGTATAACTCTTTTTCATCACTAGATGCTGAAAGCGTTCGAATAAAGCGCAACCACTCTTCACGATAGTCATATTTATAGGGATAGAAGTGTTTGTTAACAAGCACATAAAGACGGGCGCGAATTCGTCGTGACGATATAAACAGTATCAGAGCCAATATTGTTATAAATAAAAATATTGCCTGCGCAACAAGCCCCCAGTTACCACCAAAGTCTCTAACGTAGTAACCAGCAATCCCCATGATCACCAGATAGATGCCGCTGGCTAACAGTGTCGTTGTATGGAAAACCACGCGTCGGGATATAAATATTTCAGGCGACCATAGCGGGTCACGTGAAACAGAGATGCCAAGTAGCGGCACTATCAGCGCATAAATAAACCCCCTGGCTTCCCAGACAACCGGATCAATACGCTGATATAGAAATGCATCAGCATACATATAAAAATCATAGGTAAACATTCCAAGCAAGCCCAGGCACAAATATTTTATTGCCCACTTTTGCTCTGTGCGAGTATTGCGGTAAACCTGTTCAATCAAAACAATACCGACAATTGTTATTAGCAGATTTAAACCTGTCAGGTACTCATTTTTATTTGAAAAGAAAACTTCGCCGAGTAAATATTCAAAAAATGCCGGAAGTATCAAAACGGCCATAACCGCTACAATGACATATTGAGCTTTTTTAATTAACTTTCTTTCAAAACGATCGCCATACACAACACCTAAAAGCTGGATAAGCAAAATCACCCATGACGCACTCTTGAGATATCCTATTATCGATAGCTGCACATTAACTGTCGACAGCAAAGATTCATAAGCGAGCACAAAGGACCAGATACAGCTAATGCTGGCAGCGATGACTAACGCTTGTTTGGTAGAGCCCTTGTGTCTATCAGTTAGCAGAATTGCTAAAAATATCAGAAACGTGAAGGCGCTAATTGAATAACTGATCGCACCTATGTTCATATGAATAAACCAGTAATATGTAAATATTTATCGTCGCTGACTGCTTTGTTGTCATTACGTGACGCAGCACCCGAAAAAATTAAAGGATCTTAGATGGTTACATATAAGACCATTCAGCTTCGCCCGGGATGACCGATTATTGTAAATAGAAGGTTTGAATCAGACAATCTGCCCCATATCTAAATTAAAGATCTTTCAGGGCTGCCTGAGCCAGACTCTTTTGCTTAAACAGCTTACTATCAATCAAACTCTTTTCCAGATAAACCTTCGCCTTCTCTTTATCACCTGACATTTTGTATGCCATACCCAAGTGGTAATTAAATATATTAACTTCTGGTGATTTTTCTACAACCTGTGTTAAATATTGAATAGCTTTTTTATAATTACCAAGTTTATAATGAACCCAGCCTATAGTATCTAAAAATATAGGCTCATTTCTTTTTTCCAGCTTATCAACAAGCAACCTCATCAAATCAAGGTCAGCATTACCATTACCATAATCTGATAACAAGGATGCCAGATTATTTACTACAACCATGTTGTCTGGATACAGCTTATACAAATCCCGATAAACACTCACTGCTTTCTGATAATCGGAATCTGCCTCATAGAGCGCAGCCAGTTTCAACGCTATCTTATAACTGGCTGGAATACTAGCTTTACCTTTAACAAGGATAGATTTATTTGAATCCCCATCATTATTATTCTTATATATAAGTGAAAGCAGTAGATATGGCTCTTCTACTTTGGGGTTAGACGCAATAACTTCATTTAATACAGCCTCAGCATCACTATCCCTGCCACTTGCCAGGTATATTTTAGCCAATAACAACTTTAAGGAATCGTCATTCGATGATGTCTCAAGTTCAGCTTTAATTCTTTTTTCTGCAACATCATACTGCTTTTCTGAAACTTGCAATCTCGTTAATAACATTAATATTTTTTTATTATCCTTTACACTTATATACCCTCTTTCTAAAACAGAGACCGCCTCTTTCAAGTCATTTTCCTGAAACAAATACGGAATAGATTGCAAATAACCATTTGGCTTACCAGGAAATAACTCAATCAATTTTTTAGCAAATACATAGCCTTCACTCTCTTTTTTATTAGCATTTAATATAGCTGCTTTAATTGACATCCCTTCGTAATCAGAATCTTTAAGACGGTTATAGCCATCAATAATTTTTTCCGCCTTATCAAAATCGCGCCCTAAATAATATTTAGCGAGTTTAAGTAATGCGGGAGGATTCGTTTTATTATTATCATAAGCAGTATTCAACACGTTTGTAATCTGCTCTTCATTACCCTCCAACTTATATGCATTGACCAGCATAAAGTAAGCATCAATATTATCAGGAGCTTCTTTTACAACTATCCGTAATGAAATAATTGCCTTTTCAATATCTTTATTCTGTATTGCAAGCCTTGCTCTGATAATATTTAACTTCGGATTATTAGGTGAAACATTTATTGTTTCTTCTACTATTGTACTTGCCTTATCAAACTCCTTATTGTTGAAATAATGTGATGCAAGAGAAACCCCTGCCTCTACGCTAACAACCTCCTCAGGAAAATCATTAATTATTTCATTATAAATTTCCACGGCTGATTGCTTATCACCTTTCGAATAATATAATTCGGCAAGAGCAGCTCTTAATTTTCCTACACTTCTATTTTCTTTAACAAACCGCTCCAGTTCCTCGACAGCTTCGTCTTCACTTTTGATTTGATTAATATATCTAACTAATATTAAATACCTGTCTACATCATCCGGATTGTTTTTGATAGACGCACGGAGAATATCTTCCGACTTATCTTCATCACCTGCAAGATCATACAAAAAAGCCAATCTATCATAGCTCGAGCGGCTATCAGGATATTTTTCCAAAAACCGCTTATATATTAATTCTGCCCGCTCATATTCTTTGTTCTTAACAAGAACCAATACCAATAAGTTATTTAATTGATCATCATCCTGCTTTAATTTTAATGCTCCATCCAACACATCAATAGCTTTATTAAATTCATCATTCTTTATATACAAACTCGCCACAAAAGTAATCGCATCAATATCATCAGGACTTCTTTCAAGAATATCTTTTGCTATCTTTAATGCTTCATCCACCTTATCATTTTTAACCAGAAGCGCCGCTTTTAACAACAAACCTTCAGCATTAGCTGGATCTTTAGACAATATGAAATCAATCTTTTCCTGGGTTTTCTCTACATCATTAACAAGCAATAAATATAATTTTCCCAAACTAGCCTGATTAACCAAAAGCTCAGGATTAAGTTCTTCAGCTTTTTTATAGTTTGCAAAAGCTTTTCGATAATCTTTCGTCCGCTCAAACACTTTTCCTAATTGATAATAAGCCTCTGCATCCTTAGGGTCGATCTGCAAAACATTTTTTAACTCAATCCTGGCTTTATCCAAATCACCAGCTTCTATCGAAGTTTTCGCTTTCTCCATATACACCGCCTTTCTTTCTTCAGCGCCACCGCATGCGATCAATGAAACAGCGAAAAATGCGAGTATAAAAATTCTAAATAATTTCATCTTATTACCTTATCTATATCGTTTAATCATTATTAAACCAGTATCTGGTTAAGTATCTATAATTCTAAAAAAACACTTTCTGTCATACCAAAAAGCAACCAACGAGTGACAGCGGAAAATCAACTAGTGCTCAAAGTCACAATGTTAAAATAGCCTAATAGTAGCACCATTATTCTATATATCCTTCACGAATCAGATAAAGGTATATATCCTGTGCTGCCTGTACCGGGCTGACATCCTGTGTATCAACCCTTATCTCTGGATTTTCCGGCACATCGTATGGGTCACTAATCCCTGTAAATTCAGGAATGATACCTTTTCTTGCTTTCGCATACAGCCCCTTTCTATCCCGGCTCTCACACTCTTCAATGGAAGTAGAAACGTGAATCTCTATAAAAGAGCCGTACTCTTCAATCCTGCTGCGCACTTCCCGGCGAATCTCCCGGTACGGCGCAATTGGTGCACAAATGGCCACGCCACGATTTTTTGTTATCTCACTGGCAACGTAGCCTATTCTGCGAACGTTGGTATTTCGGTCTTTCTTCGAAAAGCCCAGCTCACTCGATAAATTCA
>JALTJN010000370.1 GCA_027076405.1 Chromatiales bacterium | reverse complement strand
GTGATTCTTTATTATACTCTATCATTCTATTGAAATAGGTGCTTTGAGCGCTGACAAGAGTGAACTTCAAAAGAGCGAAAGCAAGAATATATATGTATTTGGGGTAGTTCATAATGTGCAATTTAAAAAAGTATGAACGGCCTAAGCCGGCAATGTTTGAATTCTGAAATAAAGGGGTGTTTACTGTTTCGTGAATTTTACCGTAAGTCTTTCCCTTCGCCCGGAATCTCTTATTTTAAGAATATACATGCCTTTCTCCAGGGCACTTACATCCAGGGAATACCAGCCATCGTTGTCAATATCCTGCACCTTTATGACCATGCTCCCTTTCATATCGTAGATTGTCAGGTCCACTTTTTCAGCTTTCCATTCTCCTAATTTAACAAAAAGCCCGGACTCAACCGGATTGGGGTAGATATGCACTTCCGTATCATTACTCAGCTTTCCGCCCCACTTTGCCGAAGAGTCTGTAGGGATATCAAGGCTTTCTCCATAGGTCAATCCTTCTGCCATTTCAAGCATGTTTTTGGAAAGTGCCTGTACCTCGGAGTTCGTATCGCTGGCAAATCCATGCAACATGGCCTTTTGAATGGAGTCAAGGTCTTTGGGATAGAGGGTATCTTGACGCATCGTGATCAGTAATTGATAATAGTCAGCATAGTCCGAACTAAGTCCGTAGGCAGCTTCGACAGAATCAATGTAGCTCTCGGCCTCTGAGAAACGCTCCGAACGGATTAACAACGGCACCATCTTCATATATCGCTGGTCCCGTTCATACCATGCAATGGCACTATCCACATTCCCGCTTATGGTATCAGCAAATAGGTAAGCAGTAGCTATCCTGTCCGCCAACCAATATTTCTCACCCAAGTAAAAAGCTTTGGAAGAGCTATCCGATGCATTCAAATAATTTTGATTGGCCGTATCATAAATAGAATCCATTTCACCAAAAGACATACCTGTAATGATTCCATGATATTGTTCACCTTCACAATTTGTCTGTAGTATATCAATACATTTGTCCGTATTAATCTTAGCTGTGGTATAGCATTCCGGAGTTTCTGCAGGATTGTCAGCATGTTCATATTCAATCACCGAAGGTATATTGGAGCCCGTTCCCATCCAATAATCGGACTCTGCCGGATATTGCCCAGGAGCACAACTATGGCTAAAGGAATTTCCGGCTGGTCTTTTCTCATTGCAATTTCCTTGTTTCGGTTTTATCATGCTGCCTTTCGGCACATAAAAATCAATGGTATTATTCGTATAACTCCCGCAAAGCATCTCCAAGCCTAAGCCTTTTTCTTCTCCGCCTCCATTGTCATCCAGCGCCCAGGTCGATATATACAAATCATTGAAAGAATTTCTTGAGATCCGGTTATAGTCAACACTTCCTGAGCGTTGAATAATTATCCCTAATGCGTATATTTCATTTACTCCCGTATATGATATTTTGTTCCTTTGCATTTCAAAATTCGAGCAATCGGTAAAGAATATCCCCCAGGGTGTATAATAATCACTATTTAGAGTGATTTCATTGCTATTGCAAACAATATTGTTAGCAGCCCTCGCAAAAACACCCTTATACGTATTTGTAAATACATTTTCAATAATTCGTGAATTATATGATTTATTTGTGCTTGTAGTCCTAACCCCATAATTCAAATTCCTGAATTCACTATTGCTAACACTAAATGATGCGTTCCTCGCGATTATTCCATTGCCCCGCCAATTTGCAAGATTAAGACCCGTTCTTTGTTCGTCAAAAACGATATCTTTCATTTCAGCGCCAAGGATATTTTTCAGTGTTATAAAGTTCCGGGGTTTTACCTGTGGATCATTTAGTTCTTGATCATTCAGAAAGGTAGTAGATATAATCTTGAAATCCATTAATACATAGTCACTATTGCTGGCAAAAACACCGTATTCATTGTTCTTTAAGGTACTTTCTGTAATGTTAATGACACCTCCCCCTTTCGTTCCATCCGGTTTGCCATTGCTCATCCCACCGGAAACTACAGCATAATAAGCTTCTTCGATTAATGACTGCTCACGGACAACCAGTTTACCATTCAATCCATTAATCATAAATCCAAAAGGGAATAGGCCTTGCACTTCAATTCCACTCCACATTTCTTCTTCCTGAACTTCAGAGCATTTTTTTCCATACCTACAAGTAGTGCCCGTCAGGGTTAGCCTTCCCCCATCCACATTGGAACTGAAATAATTAAAGATACCATTATGTACTACGATTTTACCATCTTTAGCAAAATGAACTGTCATATTTCGAATCTCCAACTGCGCACCAGCTTCTATTATCAACTCATTTTTAATATAAACATTCCCATCAAGAGAATTAAATGGATTGTTACCCGGTTCCCAAACTTCAGTGTTTCCGGTACTTACAGTATATGAAATCGCATCAGTTGTATTAATTGTAATATTATCATAGTTTTCCTGATCTATCTGATCAGGAAGTAAGAAATACTCACCATCATACGTGAAAGGTGTGACACCAGGATTTGTGATGGAAATTGCATTCGAATTCCAAGAGCTGGAGGGATTATTCGAGTTGTCAAGAGTAGCAAATTTGTTTTCTGCCGCATAATATAATTTTCCATCCGTACTCCGTTCAATGAAGGATTTTCCAAAGGATTCATTTGTAGGTGCATTGGTGACACTTGCTTCCGATAATATCGGTTGCGTTAAATCAAGGTATTTGGCCCCTGATGAAGATTCATCCTCCCTGGTAAAATACAGGTAGTTCCCGTTAACACTAAATTCCAGACCTGAAAATCTCTGGACGCCACCAGAATTTTCTCTGCTAAATTCTCTGGGGTTATCGGGGCCACCGTTGTAGTAGCCATTGGCATCAAGGCTAAATATTGATATTGCTTCATCGCAGGTAATGAAAGCGAGTTCATACCCATTGGCAGATTCTCTGATTTCGCCTTCTCCAAGTATTGTCTGTGACAAATAACCACCAATACAATTGGGATACCATGAACCATAGCTGAAGTTTAGATCTTTCCATATACCAGTATTATCAATATTGAATTTGGAGATTAAGTTTTCTTCATAAATATAGAGAAAAAAAGATCCATCAGGCCTTTCAGGTGTGATGGCAATTTGCGCCCAAGCCGCTGCTTTTCCCAATCCAAAATCTTCGGTCAAACCTTCAAAGGCAACAATCTTTCCTTCTATCCCTGAACCTTGAATTTCATTCATATCAAGGGTAAATGCGTAAACTTTCGTTGCATAGCCTTTGTCATCCCCTAAAAGATCGGTGGCAATAATAAAATATTGACCACAATGATCGGGATAAGGTATTATTCCAATTTCACCAAAAGATTCGAATTCATTAGCATCATTAAATACCAGTTCTCCAAAGTTACCAATTAAGTCCCCATTATAATTATAAATATTTTCTCCCACTATAAAGAATTCGATATTCCGATTCTTGCCGTAAAATAAATTTGTTGGTCTCTCATCCTCTCCCTGATAGTCACCCATTGGAAGACTATATATATTCGTGGCTCCGTTGTCATCAAACTCAAGGTAATCCTCCGCAGATGACCATTTCAAAAGTTGATTTTGTGCGTCCACAATGTGAGGAATAATAAGAAAGAAAAAAAAAGAAAAAAGACTAAGACTTTTCATGCCTATAAATTTTTTGATTTAAATTTTATTACGCGTTAGAAGGTAGGGATATTTTTTAGAAAAATAAAATATAACATGAAATAGTTTTGTCATTTAACATTTAGGCAGGCTTAACAAGGGTATGCTCCCCGCTCGCAAAAGCGCCTTTTTCATTGGAATACCCTTTACATCACTAGATTCTCCTTTTAGATCTTTGCGCATATTCTTTATGAAAGCAGCATCCGCTCTTTCGAGCGCTTTCTTGCTCCCCGCTAAGCAAGAACTGCGGCCCGGCAATCCCCATCACTCCCGGAAAACCACCCGGCATCAAGGTCTCGCACACGGTGGTGCTCGATATGGCTAAAGAACGGGTCATGCGTTCGTATTAGACCTTGGATGCGGCCTTTATTTCAGGTTGATTCCGATCTTCAAATTGATCAATGGAGCGGCTAGCACCTTAACCTTCCCGAAGACATCCCGGTCCCCGCTAAACGCGGCTCCGGCTCCGAATTCCACATAAAATCGATTGTTGCGCCCGAAGTTGCGCCTGATATTGTAGCTCAAATTCAGGTTGGGACGATTCTTCAGCGCATACGAATTGTCCTGAGACCGGGTATATTGTCCGTCCCAGAGGTAGCGCGAAGTGGAGAGGGAAATGAAATTGCCGGCAAAGTGTGAAACATCCTTTCCTTCGGCCATTCTCTTTTTGAGATTGTGATACCAATTAACCCCTCCCGAAAAATAAGCCGGTGTCATTATCCGCAATTTACTCCTTTCGTTGTATGTCGTCCAGAGCGAAGTATTGACCG
>JALTJN010000369.1 GCA_027076405.1 Chromatiales bacterium | reverse complement strand
AAAACCGCGTCTGGGGTCAAAACAGCTATGGCTGTTGATACAGCAGAGAAACCGCTCTTTAAGAACTTGATGGCACTAGAGAAAACTACGATGTAGGTGAAAGCTTGTGTCGGAGTAAATACTTTATGCCTATGTGGGGAATTCACCGGTTGGGTTTACGGATCCGTTGGGGTTGGCTCGGCAGGCCGTAACAGCAGGGAGTGGGTTGAGTTCGGCTATGGCTGGGGCTAGTAATGATTCTGGTTTTTGGCCAACACTTCAATCTGGTGTATCGAATCTGGTTGATGAAGTTGAATATCATGCAGCCATGATTCCTCGATTTATCGAAGATGAAGGTATAAATGTAGTTATGGATACATTGACTGTTTACGGTGGGGCTGCCCAAATTGGTCTAGGTGGTACTTTATGTGCCACGGCAGCTGGATGTGCTATAGGTGGGCCAATCGCAGCTTTAGGTGTGAGCAATGTTTATGAAGGCTTTTCAGGTAAAAATGGGCCTGCTAGAAATGCAGCTATTGATTTAATTGGTGATGAGGATGCAGGTAATCTTTTATATGGAGGAGTGAATTTAGCTACTTCCATTGCAGGGTTAGCTCGCCCAGTTTTAAAATCATCTGCTAGACCATTATTTAATACGATACCCAAAGATTTTGTGCCTGCATATACAACATCAACTCAATTAGGTTTAGGTATGGAAGGCGTAACAAGTGCTGTAGGTATATATGATACGTATGACAGAATGGCAAAATAATTATGATGACAGAGCTTTTAGTAATTATCACTGTTTTTTTAATGAGACTCATTCAATCTGGTGGGGAGATATTGTGTATGAAGTTTAAAAACACCTTATGGGTTCGTCTTGTATATATTTGCACATGTATTCTAATGAGTGCTGGTCTTATTTTATTTTTAAAAGAAAACTGGATTGAAAGAATTGGATTACACAAGAGTGCTATGGTGGTGATTATAGTTTCCATTTCAGTGTTTTATTTTCTGTTTATGATGGCCCGTTTTCTTCAGAAGATAAATGAGGATTTTTGAGCCGGGTAGCACGTAGCACGTAGGTTGGGGTGAACGTTTTTTGTGAACCCCAACATGATCATGGCGATAAACATGAATATTTTACCGGGCTTTATAATTGATATGTTTTTATTGGAGATGTTTTGAATATGCTTTCGGAGGTTGGTTGTCGTTCTGGCACGTTGGGGTTCGTCTCTCACCCTTTATACCCGCATTTTAGGTGCAACCTACGCGCTGACCCGACAGGCGCAGCCACAGGTGATACCCTGGCTGTACAAGCATCATATATCTATGATGACTTTGGCCAACTCCTGGAAAAGCATGACGCCAACAATAAGGTTACCCGCTATTTTTATGATAGCCATGGTAACCAAATACGCACAGAACCACCCAATGGCCATATTGCAACCCGTAACGTGGGGTAATTAACAAAACCACTTGTAGGTTGGTGGTGAGCTTGCGAACCCCAACATGATCATGGTGATGAACATGAATGTTTCCTTGGTCTTTATTATGGAAATGAATTTATTGGAGGTGTTTTGAATATGCTTTCGGAGGTTGATTATCGTTCTGGCACGCTGGGGTTCGTCCCTTACCCTTTATGCCCGCATTTTGGGTGCAACCTACGCATAACCAAACAATGGTGTTGAATGATGTTTTTTTGTGGATATTTAAAAATGCGATACCGACGGGCGAATATAAAAGGCGGCACCTATTTCTTTACCGTCAATCTTGCAGAACGTAAACGAACTTTGTTGGTTGATTCGGTAGATATTCTGCGCGATGTTTTTCGATCGGTAAAAAAACGGCATGCATTTCATATTGATGCCATGGTGATTCTTCCTGATCATCTGCATGCAATGTGGACTTTGCCACAAGATGACAATGATTTTGCCATGCGATGGATGTTGATTAAAAGCAGATTTTCCCGGCAAATCACCAAAGGTGAAAGATGCTCGGTAAGCCGAAAATTAAAAGGTGAACGAGGCATCTGGCAACGTCGTTATTGGGAGCATTTAATCAAAAACGACCGGGATTATAATAATCATGTGGATTACATCCATCTCAATCCTGTTAAGCATGGTTATGTATCTCAAGCATTGGATTGGCCACATTCAAGCATCCACCGCTATATCAATAGCGGCATGATAAACAAAGATTGGGCTGATTCCATAATGGCTGGCGGCCATTACGGTAAACGCAATACAAGCCTATAGGTTGGCACCCAAAAACCAGGCATAAATGGTGAGCTTGCGAACCCCGGCATGATTAAAACAACAAGCTCGATTTAGCTGTTCTGGTTCTTGTGCCAGGATTATAAAAGGTCAAAAATAAAGGGAAGGTGTTTCCATGAATTTTCAGTTAATGAAATTGTTCTCCAGAGTATTTCTTGGTCTGCTGCTGTGCGCTGTTGTGAGTGCAGCTTATGCAGACATGGAGCAAGACCGAGCTGAAGGTATCGCCTGGTTATTACAAAACCAAAATGGTGATGGGAGCTGGGGGGAAGCAGGTACAAAAGTGGCAGCTACTGCGGAAGTTCTGGAAGCCTTGCGCCACTCTGGTGCAGATCATGGGTTCATCTATTCAAGAGCATTGTCGTGGTTGGCCAATGTCAAAACCGATAGTGTTGATTCTCTGTCCCGAAAGATTATTGCGTTGGAATACGCTGGCTTTGATACCCAGGAAATGGGGTTAACCAGTAAGCTATTGGCATATCGTAATATGTTTAAAACTTGGGGTGCTTTTGATGGTTATGGTGGAGGATACCCAGATACAGCATTAGCTATAGAGGCAACTAGAATATCTGGTGTGAATTATCCAGAGATTGGCTACACGCTTTGGAATATCACTAATTCGCAACAGGCTGGAGACTTTGGATGGTCATATATGAATGGCACACTTGGAAGGTCAATGCCACAAAGAATTCTGCCATCTGCATTTAATATAATAACGTTAAGTGAATATATATTAGTTGGCTACTCACTGGAATCATATGTAATACGAGGTGTAAATTGGCTGTTGAACAATAAAGCTCAGCCGGATGGCAGTTTTTTAGATGATGCAGGTATTACCACTGGGGCAGCACATCAAACAGCATTGGCTTATTTGGCAATAGATACGGCTCGTATGGCGGGTATTAATCCATCTGGAAATGCGGCAGCATTAGCAAATGCCCAAGTATTTATTTTAGGACAGCAGTCTACAAATGGCAGCTGGAATAATGATCCCTACCAAAGTGCATTAGCACTTCGCACATTTCCTTCAACAACGCTGCTTGACTCTGATGGTGATGGAATACCTGACGCTGTTGAGTGGCAAATAGACCCCATCAATGGCAATGTGGATGCTCGTGATTTGATCCCAGGAAATGGGCTATCAAATGATCTTATGGCAGATGCACTGCTTGCCGAAGTGCTTGTACAGCAAGCTTTACCTAATGTGCCTACCCCAACAGGGGGAATGCCTCCCTATGCGTGGGGGCTGTCATCCGGTGCATTGCCACCAGGTGTTACATCAATAAATCCAGACGGTTCTTTTGTTGGCATCCCCACAGATACTGGTATCTACCCGTTTGCTCTATATGTTCAAGATGCTGCTTTAGCAAAGACTGTTGTATCTGCTTATATAAAAGTGGTTGCAGCAGATGATCTGGTTACAGATACTGATAATGATGGTATAGCCAGCAGTATAGAGCTGTCCAATGGTTTTGATCCACTTAGTAGCGCCTCTGGTCCACTGGTTGCTACTGATGACCCAGCAGATACGCTGGAAGATAACTCAATTAACATCCTTGTGCTTGGCAATGACACATACGAGAATATTGCCGCCGTATCAATTACCTCAACGACACCACCGAATAAGGGGGTAGCCACGATTAGCCCTGATGCTAAATCAATTGATTATATGCCTGATGCCAATCGTAATGGCGCTGATAGCTTTACTTACACAATATCTAATGGCATTAGTACTGCCAGTGCAATGGTTACAGTAAATATTGCAAGTCAAAATGATGATCCAATTGCAGCAGATGATGTTGCCACAGCATTAGCAGGCATTCCTGCCGCTATTGATGTTCGCCACAATGATGATGATGTAGATGGAGATACACTGACTATTACTGATCCTGGTACAAGTACAAACGGTTATTTGACGACTGATGGTTTAAAGATAACCTATACACCTAATCTTGGCCACATAGGCACTGATAGCTTCGCCTATACTGTCCATGATGGTAATAACGGCTATGCAACAGCAACCGTTACCGTAACCACCAAGGATGCAAGTGCTACCTTATATGACATTGCTTATGACCCGGCTATAACTGCAAAAGGCAGAACCCCTTCAGTGCCTGTCAATCAAAACACAGGCATACCTGATACCACCTTCAGCCTCACCTCAAAAGAGAGCTGTTGGCAATGCCATGCATCCTCG
>JALTJN010000368.1 GCA_027076405.1 Chromatiales bacterium | reverse complement strand
AAAAAATTAAATATTAATTACAAAGGTGAAAAATACAAACTAATAATATCAGATGATGTATCTATGCTAAAGGGTGATAAAGGGTATATATCATTTGAAGATATTAATTTTGATGGTGTGACCGATATTGCATTAACGACATCCTTTGGTCTGGCTAACCTTTATTTGGATTACTGGGTATACAACACAAATTTAAATAAATACATCTATATTGGGAACCACGCTAAGTTTGATATTAATTATAAGAATCACTCATTGAGTAATACGGTTAAAGTGAGTGCGGCAAAATATGATAAAAAAATATACCTCTGGAAAGACTTTAATTTAATAGCTAAATAAGCACCAGACGCTGGCTACTACCCTAGGGGTACCTGGAAAAAAATTAATGCTCATTGGTGCAAAAAAACAGGATTTAAAGAGAAGCGTATAACCCATAAAACAAACCCGACCTAACACTCATTGATATGAGTCCGTTAGACAGCCTTCCCAAAAGAAGCTTACGAAGATTTCAAAAAGCTTGTGTTAGAAAACCGTTTACAACCATCAAAAGCACTCTACAGACAGCATAATGGATAAATATAAATGCAATGAGGACAGGATAGTGAGGCAACTTTGTATAATGTAGGGTTGGGCTTTCGGGTATTTTATCAAAATACCTTTCAGGGTAATTTACAGTTTGTCTTTCCCATTAGCCATGATTTTACTAATTTTGAATTAAAAGAGCCGGACAGTGTGAGGCTGGTTTTTGATTTTCAATATGATTTTCGCTAAAGGATAGATATATGTCAGATTTTGAAGGTGAAGAAGGTTCACTTGTTGAACTCAATATTGTTAAACCCAAAGCAAAAATGCTCATAGAGCGCATAGACAAAATTGCCAAGGGCACTCCCCGCAATGGGAAACTGCAAATGGTAGAATTGCTCGGGGTGCTTGAATTTACAGCCAATGACAAAGTCACACTGGGTAAAGCACGTAAACCTGTTTCAGTTGAGTTTAAAAATGCCGAATCAGGAAAATTCACCAGTCTCGGAGAGGCTATAACTATACCAAAAATTCCCGGCATCCTATTCTTTAATGTGGGTCTTATTTTAAGCCCAACCATTACTGGTGACTTGCAGTTGTCTAAAAACAAATTGGAACTCAAAAATATTAAAGGCATTAAAGCCAAATTAGGTTTAACCGTTAATGTAGATCAAATTGTAATTACACCTGGTAAAGTTGTCATATATTAAAGAGCACAATAATGAAACCCCTATCTCATAAACACTGGATTCTCTACGCTGCACTGCTTGGCTTGCTTTCGGCGACAACAATGTCTTTGGTTGATTCTTATTTCGATTTTTCTGAATTAATATCTTATACCTTTCCGGGGGTAATTTATGGACTTGCACTTTATATTACCGGTATTCTCGGACAGCTAATTTCAGGCACAAATAGACGTATTGCTACTCTTGTAGCACTGCCCACAGGATCGGCTATTGCATGGTATGCGGCCATTAAAAGCCCAGACTACCTTCCTTTAGGAAGCGGTATGATCAGTCTGAGCCAAATGGTTTTGGCAGGTTTCATTGGTGCATTAATTATTAGCCTCGTATTGATTTTTTGCTGGTTCATAAAACAATACCGTCGCTACTTTATACTGCTTATAACGAGTATCGGCACAGCCGTGCCCATACTCTGGTACGGTATTAAACTCATAAGCAATTTTTTTCATATCGACATACCCAATTTTTTATTTTTTGCACTTTGGCAAACCATTTTACTTATTGGTGCCAGTTTATTCATTATAAAAATAAAACTGAAAGAGTAATGAAGCACTACAAATTAATCCTCGACAATCTTCAACCTATACTATTTTGGGCTGATAACAAACAGCTTAAATACTGTTTAAACACGGCGTATATCGCTTTTAAAAATAAACACAATTTAAACAAAGCACTTTTATATGTACATCACCCTCTTCAGGGCTGGTGCCAAGTTTTTAATGCTGACAACTGTTATCAAATTATTAGTAACCCTTTAACATTGGATCATAAGGAGCTTATATTAGCGGTCAATCACACCCTCGCCCGCTCTGATCTTCTGCCAACAGAAAAACAAAAACAGCAAAAAAGGAAAAAAGATTTACGAGACGAGCGCAATATAGATGCTGAAATACAACGTAACACTTTTCATATCGTTAAAACCAATACAAATAAAGACTCATAAATACAAATCACATTACTCTTCTGTACTTACTTATTTATCCCTAAGGTCTGCCGCTGATACGCTTCACGCGCCAACATACTCTGCACCTTATACTGCACCGCATAAGCCGCTTTTTCATAAGCATTATTCCAATACCCCACCCGCTTACGCTCACTAAAATACTTAAACCAGAATAAAAATGGTTCTTTATAAAACGACTCTACATGCACTAACTCATGACAAAGGTGTGCAACATCATCAGGATATTTTGTGAAAATAATAAATCCCACTGTCACACCCGACCAGTTTTTAGAAAACCACGGCCAGTACACCACAATGGAAAACGGGGCGTCTCGCCCCGTAACGTTTTTAAAACTTTGTTTTGTTTTTTTGTTTGGGTTTGAAAAGATTTTCATAAAGCCCTCCGCAATAATAAAACGTCACTCTCAGTGTCACCACCTGTTTTATCATCACGAGTTTTGATTATGCATGCCTATTTTCAATCACACTGATAATGTATGTGACATAATACCCAGTACAGACCCATACTCCGCTGTACGCTTTAAGCATTACCTTTTATAATGACTGCTTTCACTGCCTGCTACTATTTAAAAATGAATACAACAACGAATAAAACCCAAAACAAACCCAATATTATTCAACAACAAAATGGTCGAGTAACCCTGTGGGGGCTGCGTATTTTATTGCGCTTAAACTTAAAAGAGCGTTTTATTAATCAACATAATGTGTTGAGCATGGCAGAGGTTTTACAACCCATTGGCTTAATGGACTACTTTGATTCAGATGAGCATGATGGGAGTAAGAAGAAAAACATTATTCAAAAAATGAAACAGCAATTGGTTCGCCTTGAAAAAAAAAACCTGTCCAACGACGGTGTACTGCGACAAAATATCCGACTTTTAAGCCAGTCATTAGCACTTAACGATATTGAAGTGGATATATTGCAAATAGCCGTTTCTTTCTATCAAAATAATGGTTTAAGGTATTTAATTGATATGATTGGCGATTTAAGCAATCAACAAATAAAACAAATATTAGCCATTATTCTGGGAAGAACAGCTGAACAAATGGATTGCGCCTTAAGCCCTAGCGGTACGCTACTTTCATCTGGCTTGCTGATGGGACATACTCACTTTGAAGATCAAGCGAACTTACAGCAAAAACTACTCCTACCCGATACGATTTTATCGGCACTGTGCAAACCTCACCAAAACAAATTATCCATGCTGGATTCTTTTTTTAAAGAATCCCCCACCGCGAAACTCACGCCGGATGATTTTCAACACATAGAAAATGATTTTACTTTAATTCAGCAATATACGAGCACCGCTATTGAGAATAAATTAACGGGAGTCAATATTTTAATTTACGGCGCACCCGGAACGGGCAAAACAGAATTTGTTAGAATGCTGTGCGAAACTAACCACTTTCAATTGCATGAAATTACAATGCAACAAGATGATGGTGAACCTATAAAAGGTACAGATCGTTTTTCCACGTTAAAATTATCCCAAAAACTATTAGCCGGAACTCAATCCAGTGTATTGCTTTTTGATGAAATTGAAGATGTGTTTCCGGTAATAGAGCATCCTTTTTTTGGTATGTCACAAAATAGCGACACGAAAAAAGCGTGGGTCAATCATATTTTAGAAGACAATAAAATTCCCACTTTTTGGTTATGTAATTCAACACAACAAATTGATCCGTCTTACTTGCGGCGTTTTGATTATGTTTTAAAACTCAGGCCATTAACCAGCCAAGTTCGATTACGTATTTTGAACAAATACCTATCAGCCTTACCCATTAGCCAACAATGGTTAGAAAATTTAGCCGAGCAAGATCACCTTGTACCGGCCATTGTGGAGCGAGCTGCAAAAGTCGTATCCCACTTAAACCCCAAAAACTCAGACGATACCGAGCGCTTACTAGAGCAGATTATTGGCAACACATTAGAGGTGATGGGCTTATCAAAAAACACCAGCCAAAAAGCCTCTCAAAATACCCAGTACAGTATTAACTACTTAAACCCTGATACAAACTTATCCACCCTGTCTGCCGGTTTGCGCAAAGCCAACAGTGCGCGCATTTGTTTGTATGGCGCTCCGGGTACGGGCAAAAGTGCCTTTGCACATTATTTAGCTGAGACCCTGGGGAAAACCGTACTGGTTAAACGTGCCTCTGATATTTTGAGTAAATGGGTAGGCGAGGCAGAGAAAAATATTGCTAATATGTTTGAAGAGGCCGCACAGAACGACCAGATATTGTTACTCGATGAAGCCGACAGTT
>JALTJN010000367.1 GCA_027076405.1 Chromatiales bacterium | reverse complement strand
GGGCTTGGCGCGGTAAGTTTATTAGAAGCCATTCGTATTGTTAATCCAAAAATTCGTTTTTATCAAGCGTCTACTTCGGAGATGTTTGGTGAAGTGCAGGAAGTCCCGCAAAGTGAAAAAACACCTCTTTACCCGCGCAGCCCTTATGGTGTTGCTAAAGTGTATGCACACTGGATGACTATTAATTATCGTGAGAGTTACGATATGTTTACGGCAAGTGGCATATTATTTAATCACGAATCACCGCTTCGCGGATTAGAGTTTGTAACGCGTAAAATTACAGATGGTTTAGCACGTGTGAAACTGGGTAAGTTAGATTGTATTGAACTTGGCAATATGGATGCTAAACGCGACTGGGGTTATGCTAAAGATTATGTTGATGGTATGTGGCGTATGTTGCAAGCAGAAAAATCTGATACCTATGTGTTAGCAACAGGGCGAACTGAATCGGTTCGTGATTTTGTTAATATGACATGCAAGGCATTGGATATTAATATTGTCTGGGAGGGAAAAGGACAGGATGAAGTAGGCACAGATAAACAAACAGGTAAAGTGATTGTGAAGGTTAATCCAAAATTTTATCGCCCAGCGGAAGTTGAACTATTAATAGGCAATCCTGAAAAGGCTAAAAAAGAATTGGGTTGGGAGGCCACAACAAGTTTAGAAGATTTATGCCGTAGCATGGTAACAGCAGATATGCAGCGCATTGAAAAAGGCGGCTCAATTTTTTAAAGTTATAGATATTATGAAAACAATTCTTGTTACGGGAAGTGATGGTTTTACTGGGCATTATGTTGCAGATGAGTTGGAAAACAAGGGTTACAGTGTTGTTCGCCTTGTACATATTAACCCTTCTCAAAATGAAGTTGCCTGTGATTTAACAGATAAAGAGTCAGTGCGGCGCGTCATAAAACAATATAGTCCAGATGGTGTTATTCATTTAGCGGCTCTGTCTTATGTGGCGCATGAAGATCAATCTGCATTTTATGGTGTTAATGTGTTTGGTGCATTGAATCTGCTCGAGGTTATGGATGAAGAGGGGATTGTGCCTGATAAAGTTGTGATTGCCAGTAGCGCTAATATATATGGTAACCCCAATATAGAAGTGCTAACAGAAACAGATGCAGCCGCGCCCGTTAATCATTATGCTGCCAGTAAATTAGCTATGGAATATATGGTTAAAACCTGGTTTTCACAATTTCCAATAATAATTACTCGGCCTTTTAATTATACTGGAATAGGTCAGGATGAAAAATTTTTAGTGCCTAAAATCACCTCGCACTTTAAGTCGTACAAAAAAAAGATTGAGCTTGGAAATACGAATATCAGTCGTGACTTTTCTGATGTGCGTGATGTCGCTTTGGCGTATCGTTTAATGCTTGAATCGTCTGTCTCTTCAGAAATCGTTAATATTTGCAGTGGTGTAGATATTTCTCTTAATGAAATTATTCAAAAAATGAATAAAATATCAGGTTACGAAATCAATGTTAGTGTTAATCCAGACTTTGTTCGTAAAAGCGATATAGTAAAATTAAGAGGCGATAACAGCAAGTTGAAACACTTGTTTAATTACTCTGCAAAATACACAATTGATGACACGTTGGGCGATATGTTTTGCGCATAGGTTTATCAACATCAGCTATCGAGCCTGTATATACGAATGGAAGACTTGATGGTATTGGTGTATATACCAACCAGCTTAAGCGTGGGTTTGAGTTATCTAATCAAATTGTACAAGGTGTTTCATTTCCGAAACTTGGTTTTTCTCAGTCAGTTATGTCGAAAGGCAAAGTGTTTCCTGTTCCTTATTCTGTTGCTGCAACAGCATCGCTAATTAGCGGTGGTTTAATAAAATATAATTTAGATGTAGATGTTTTTCACACTACGGATTACCGTGTTTTGCCTATGACTTGCCCTGTTGTTGCAACGCTTTATGATGCTATACCGCTAAAGCATCCAGAAATGTCGAACTCTCGGTTTAGAAAAATAAAAAATTATACCCGAAAGTCGGTCGCTAAATTTGCAGATCACGTAATCGCTATTTCTGCGTTTTCGGTGAAGGAATTAGTGGAGTTTTATGAGGTTCCTGAAACTAAAATATCAGTAGTTCATTGTGGCGTAGAGAAAGCATGGTTAGAAGCCGTTTCTACTGAAGATCTTAATAATACGCTACAAATATACGGGTTAGAGCAAGGCTACTTTCTTTTTGTTGGAACTATTCAGCCCAGAAAAAATATACAAAGAGTTTTGGATGCTTATCTTAAATTGCCTAAAGCAATTCAAAAAGAAAGGAGGCTGGTTGTAGTAGGTAAGGCAGGCTGGGAGTGTGATGATATTATTTTCAGACTAAAAGCGCTTGAAAAAACAAATAATATTCTTTGGTTGAATAATGTAGCGAGCCAGGATGAGTTAAGGTGCTTGTTTTCGGGGGCAGGTGTTTTTGTGTTCCCATCTCTTTATGAAGGATTTGGGTTGCCTGTGCTTGAAGCATTTGCTTGTGGTGTTCCCGTTGTGACATCAAATACAACGTCTTTGCCGGAAGTTTCAAATGGGATTGCTCTTGAGGTTAATCCTGAATCTGTTGATGAAATATCTTCAGCTATGCTATGTCTAATACAAGACGAAGTTGAACGAGCTGAACGAATAAAGCTGGGTAAGGTTCGTGCTGAATCAATGACATGGAATAAAACAGTTGAGCGAACACTTAACGTGTATCGAAAATTAATTTAAATAAAACGTTTAAAGTTTTTTATTTGAAATTATTAATGATACTTTTTAAATTTGCATAATTAAAGCGGCAAAACTATGAAGATAGCAATAGTGCATGAATGGTTGGTAACTTATGCAGGCTCAGAAAAAGCACTAGAAAAAATTTTAGAACTATTTCCTTCGGCAGATCTTTTTTGTGTTGTAGATTATTTGCCTGATTCTCAACGTGATTTTTTGAAAGGGCGCAAAATCACAACAACCTTTATTCAAGGGTTGCCGTTTGTACGAAAAAAGTATCGAAACTATTTACCATTGTTGCCTTTAGCTATTAGTCGTTTAGATTTAAGTGGTTATGATTTAGTTATTTCTAGTAATCACGCGGTAGCAAATGGAGTAAAAACAAACGCGAATCAATTACATGTCAGTTATACCTATTCACCCATGAGATACGCCTGGGATTTACGAGAACAATATTTAAAAGAAGCAAATTTAAATAAAGGTTTTAAAGGTGTAATAGTGAGAGGCTTGCTTTCTTATTTGAAGAAATGGGATTATAAAGTGGCGCAAAAAGTAGATTATTTTATAGGGATCTCAGAATTTATTAAAAACCGAATTTATAATTCGTACGGTAAAAATTCCGTCGTAATATATCCACCTGTTGATACGGATTTTTTTCATATTAATGAAGAAGGACATCAAGAGAAAGATTTTTATTTGGCCGCATCGCGTATGGTGCCATATAAAATGATTCCATTGATAGTTTCTGCATTTACAAAAATGCCGGATAAAAAATTGATAGTAATAGGAGATGGGCCAGAATTCGAACGAGTTAAAAATTGTGCAGGGGATAATGTTAAGGTTTTGGGATATCAAAATGACTTAGTGTTACGTGAGCATTTACAAAATGCCAGAGCATTAGTTTTTGCAGCAGAAGAGGATTTTGGAATATTGCCAGTTGAAGCACAGGCATGCGGTACACCTGTAATTGCTTTTTCAAAAGGAGGAGCCAGGGAAACTGTGAATGATTTAACTCATAATAAACCAACAGGCGTGTTTTTTAATGAACAAACAATAGATTCAATAAAGCTTGCGTTAGATTTATTTGAAAAAAACAAAGAAAAAATCACACGCTCAAACTGTCGCAAAAATGCGCTCAGGTTCTCAGGAGATGTATTTAAAGCAGAATTTATGCGTTATATGAAAGAGGTTGAGCCTAAGATTCAAGATCATTGTCTATAATGGTTAATATTATTCCATTAGCAGTGGGTTAATATAATTGATAAGCAAAGTGCGTAGTTCTAACTATAATAGTATTTCTTAGTTGAAGGTAGAGGCGATCAATTTTTCTGTATAATGTATTATTCGCGAACTTGTGGGGAGTTGCCAGAAATAATGTTGAGAAAAAACTTGTTAAAAGGGTATGCAAATGCCTTAAATTTTGCATTACGAATAATTGATTTACTGGTAGTTACAGGCTGTGCCATTACAGCCTATTATTTTTCACCCGCTTATGAAACCTACTCCCTGGTTGGTGCGCAAGGCTTGCCCGAGCACTATCTCAAAGCTATATTATTTGCAGTCGTCTTTGTGGTTTTGTTATTTCCCATGTTTAACATTTACCGCGTATGGCGAGGCACATCCACACTAACCGAAATCAAATATCTCACAATGGCCTGGCTTATGGTGGGTTTGTTGCTGACCGCGCTAGCCTTCGTCACAAAATCCGGTGCAGAGTTTTCACGTCACTGGCTGGGGTTGTGGTTTTTTTCTGTGTGGGTTGGCGTGGTTG
>JALTJN010000366.1 GCA_027076405.1 Chromatiales bacterium | reverse complement strand
AATTTTCTGTATCGCACAAGCATTTTTACATACCATAAGAAAGCATTGTCTATATACAAGATACTGTGTAACACAGAACTAAAATTCGCTTTTTGAACTACGTTTAGTGCACAAATGACCTACTTAATATTCATTATTTGAATATTCATCCAAGCAAGTAAACGTAGATATATACATTAAATGGACATGCAAAAATCAATCCAAGTGTATTTATTTTTATATAATTCTAATACTTATCATAAACCTCTATTTTTTATTCTTATATATCTTAAATATATGTAAATTTTACTGACATAACATATGCTAAACCCATTCACCCACCAACAAAGTCACGGGCAAAAAAAAGCAGGAGCCGTCAAAGACGACTCCTGCTTCATGCAATTTACAACTCTTGTATATGTAAGAGTGCTAAATTACGCAGCTTTACGACGACGCGCAACACCTGCCAGACCTAACAAACCTGAACCAAACAACCATACTGCAGCAGGTACTGGAACAGCTGAAGGAGTCGCAATGATTGTACCTGTTAGAACTAAGTCATACGCAGTGCCACCGAAACCAGATGGATCACCAGCAGGAACTACAGCAGAGTAAGTTAGTGTGTACGTGTCATTAATATTACAAGTACCACAAGAGATTGCAGCAGGAGCACCAGCACCCATATTGATTTCAGGAACTTCACCCCAAGCTACGCGCCAGCCACTCATGTCTAATGATGTGTCATCAATAGCAGAAATACCTGTGCCAACAGAGAAGTTTGTACCAATACTACCAAAGAAGTTCCAAGGGTTTGTAATATTGCTACCTGAACCATCATAAGTTACGCCTGAAGCAGGAGCATTACCATCAAATGGCTGAGCTACACCTAAAGTGATACCGTTGTTACCACCCAGCACGTCAGCCAAGTTACCGTCCATTAAGAAGTAAGAACCACCTGTTGCAGTAGCAGCGCCATAATCACAGTTAGGGAATGTACCACCAATTACACATGCAGCTGTACCTTGATCAATAGTCAATGTCATAGAACCGTCATTAACCAAAGCAGCATTAGCAGATGTAGCAAAACCAGTTGCTGCTAATAGTGCAGCACTTACAATAGATTTTTTCATATTTAAAACTCCGAATAGTTTTTTTATTTACAGCATAGTAATAGTATCTATGCACGAGCAGATACATCCACTTATTGTGCCAATAAAATAATAACTTTAAAAAACAATAGGTTATAAAAAAATAACAGCAAAATAACACCACCCCCCCTGAAAACTGTAATATATTTCGACACCTTCAAGCATAAAACAAAAGCAAATTAAAACATATCGCTTTGAGATCTCCATTAAACCTTAATTTCCCCACCCCACCCCCTGCTACCCACCTCTTTGTTTACACCCCAACAGCCGCATACAGCAAAGCTATCAGCCGAAACAAGAGACAGTTATCCATGTTTACAACTGAGAAGCATGAAGCAGTAAACGATGAAACCTCACATCTGTTAAGTATACCGACACCCCTTAAAAATAGACCGAACACAGACAAAATACTAAAAAGTATGAGAATTTATAAATTATCTTATATGTCATATGAATATTGACAATTACATATTTCATCAGCATCATCAGGCACGATTTCCCTAAATCACACAATATGATAATAAATACATAACGCCTCTAGGAGGACCAAGAAATGGGCCATATGACCAAGAGTTTGCTTAGCCTAGCAATAATTTCAGGTTTATCAATAACATCAGCAAATGCCACAAATGGTATGTTTTTAATTGGATCAGGTGTAAAAGCCAATGGCATGGGAGGAGCAGCTATCGCTTATGCCCAAGATTCTACATCATTAGTAACGAACCCAGCTTTAATGTCACAAACCGGCACCCGATTTGATATCGGCGGTGATTTATTTTTTGCATTTGCAGAAGCGTCTCTGGGTGAACAAGAAGACATAAAAAGCGTAGCCGGTATGGGGGTGGATAACATGTTTGTTATGCCCATTATGAGCGCCACCTACCAATACTCAGATGACATCAGCTTTGGCTTTGCAGCCACTCCTCTTGGTGGTGGTGGCAGTGATTACGAACTCAACTTATTTAATGCAACCGGTAACGCAAGGTCACCAAATGAGCGTTTGGGTATCGAATTAATTGTTATGAATATGCTGCCTTCAATTTCCTACAAATTAAATGATAACTCGTCCATTGGTGCCTCCCTCGTAATTGGCCTTCAACGCTTTAGAGCCGAAGGTTTAGGCTTATTTGATATTTTCACTAGCACACAAACAACCGACAATTTAACCAACCAAGGCAACGAATACTCCTATGGACTTGGCTTTCGAATCGGCTGGAACGGTCAATATCTAAACAATAAACTGCAACTAGGCGCGGTATATACAACTCGCACTTACATGACGAAGTTTAGCCAGTATTCAGAACTTTTTGCCGAAGGCGGGGATTTAGATACTCCGGGATATGCTGGCCTTGGCATTTCATATGCGTATAACGATAAATTAGACATAGCCTTTGATATTACCCAAACTTTTTATTCGGATATAAACGCTATTTCCAATACAGGCCCAAACATTACTGGCACTCCCTTGGGTGGTGAAGACAGACGCTTAGGCTTAGATAATGGCCTCGGTTTTGGCTGGGATGATCAAACCATATATAAAATAGGTTTTAACTATCAATATAGCGATTCATGGGCATTTAGATCTGGCTGGAACTACGGCAAAAGCCCTATTAATGAAAAAAGAGAAATTATTTTTAATATTGCAGCCCCTGCTGTAACGCAGCATCACTTTACAATGGGTGCAAGCTATAGACTAAGTGCAGACTCTAATTTAGATTTTTCATTTATAAGAGCATTTAAATTCAAGCAATTTGGCCCAACTTATATCGGCAACCCCGCTGTAGGCAGCATTAGCATGGAACAGTACTCCTTGGGTGTTAGCTATAGTTCAGCTTTTTCGCTTTAACAAAATAAAATACTGTAAAAAATTGCAAATTTAGTATATTCATATAAAGATTTTGGAGACTCCAAATGTTTAAACCCAGAAAACAGAATACCCTGTATGCGAGCATTATTATTGCCACATCAAGCTTGCTGTCATTTAACGCAAAAGCTGAATTATCACCATTATCTCGCTTAGATGCTGATCCACTTGAAGCCTATTGTTTACTCGGCGGTACATTTCCAGATAGCTGCGTTAGCGATATATTTATTGTAACAGCAGGCACTTGGCTAAATATGTCGGGACAAGGCTCTGCCGCTATAGAAGCTAATAACGGTATTATCTTAGGTGTACCCCAGCTCGCCACAGGCTCACACTCAGGCCCACCAGATGGAAATGAAAATCCCGATATAGATGCGCCTTGGGAATTCTTTGGCAGCACAGGCATGTCATACACTGTCGATAATGGCCCGAGTATCATCAGTGATGACGGCGCAGGAAATGTAGTACTAGATTTCAGCTCATGGCGAGTCACTTGGAACGGTATCCCCGAAATCAATATGTCAACAGGCGCGCATAACATTGTTGCAGACGGCACCCACAGCAATATTAACGTAACCCATACTGACGGCACATTTACGAATAGCCAAGCTATTGTTACCTGCGAAAATACCTGTGAAGATGGCGACAGATTTTCTCTGGAGTATAGAGCAACCGTTCCTGCTGGTGATCCATCAAACTTTGGCGGTGTTGAATACACCTATTTTATTACATCCGGCACCATCACCGACCTAAATGAAGCTCCGGTATGTACTGGCTTTACCGAACCCAGCATAATTGCCGGCAGTGAGACGGTTATAAACATTGCTGCAAATGTAAGCGATACAAACAATAATTATCAATCCGCTTCTGCCATCACCATAACTAACAGCACGGCATGCGCAGCGATAACTGATAACAACAATGGCACTATCACCTTTCCAAATTGCGCTGACGGAACCTACACCTTCGACTACAGTGTTGCTGATGCGTTAGGCAAAGCCTGTGCAGCCGCCACAGTTAGCTTCACAATAAGCAATACTGCACCAACTGCAAACGATGACACTGTACAAATGCTTGCAGGCACTTCAGCTACAATTGATGTACTGGCAAACGACAGTGATGCAGATAGCACATCTCAAACTGCTAACACTATTGACCCTACAACTGTAACAATAGTCTCAGCCCCTACAAACGGCAGTACTAGCATCGATGCTACAACCGGAAGCATCACCTATACACCCTCTGGGAGTAGTAACGATAGCTTCACATATACCGTACAAGATACTATAGGAGCCACCTCAGCAACTGCCACCGTCACTATCACAGTAACGGCTACACCAGCACCTAGTGCTGTGGATGATTCGGGTATAACTACTGCCAAGAATACTCCCGTTGAGATTGATGTGTTAAGTAACGACGTGCAAACGGATACGAATGATGCATTAGATCCTGCAAGCGTTGCTCTTGTTACATCACCTAATAAAGGCAGCATCAGCATCGCAACAACAGGCATTATCACTTACACACCCGCCACAGGTGAAGCAGGAATAGATACATTTACATACACTGTATCTGACAATGGTGACAATGGCGGTGTACACACATCAGATCCAGCCACCGTAACGATAGAAATAAGCAATAATGCCCCAACCGCAAACAATGTATCACTTACAACAACGGTCAATACGAATATCACATTCAATATTGCCGATGAAGCTAATGACGATGATGGTTCAATTGACCTCACCAGCATTAGTGTGAGTAATGGCAGCAATGGAGCCACTTCTGTAAGCAATGGAATCGTTACATACACTCCCAACACGGGTTTCTCGGGTGATGATTCTTTCACATACACCGTTAGCGACGATAACGGCACATCATCAAATGAAGCGACTGTTAGCGTAGTCGTTAATGTTGCCGATATTCCTGCAACGGATTCAGGCTCTTATACAGCAGGCAGCACCGCCTCCGCAGCAGGTTCTACTTCAGGTATATTAACATCAGGTGATATCTCTGTTGTTGACGAAGGTAACTCAGATGAACAAGGTGTTTCACAAAGCTGTATCGGTGGCTGTTTTGACTTCTCAGTATCTGGCCTTACTAATGGAGCAACAATAAAAATAGTATTACCCCTTACAGAGGCAATCCCAACACCTGCAGAGGGCAACTCTTTGCAATATCGTAAGCTGGATGTTGCTTCTAGCACATGGAGAAGTTTTGATTCATCAGGTGAAAATGCGATTCATACTGCAGCAGGCTCAGGTGGCACGTGCCCACCCGCTGATGACACAGCGTATGATTCCAGCCCCAGTCTAACCTCTGGCCACAATTGTGTACGACTAAGCATCGTTGATGGTGGCCCTAATGATGACGATGGTGACGCAAACGGAACCGTTGTTGATCCGGGTGGTATTGCTGAAGTATTTGTAATTGATACACGTGTATCGGGATCAGACGGATGCAGTATGTCAAACAGCAATGCACGAGCTATAAACCACATTGATTGGCTTCTGATTGCAGGGTTTATCACTTTACTAGGTGTATTACGCACCAGACGCAAAGAACAATAAACTTGCCCAACAGAACTCTCTTGGTTCTGATCTTTAACGGCGTAGCCTTAACAGGCTGCGCCGTTTTTGATTCTCCATTACGCACAAGTTTACTCGCTGGACTTATGCTTTTATTGCCAATGCTTGATAAATCATGGAGTCCTCCAAATTTATCGATTGGCACTTCAAGAAGATTACTGTGGGGGGCATTAGTAGCGGCAAGCGCACTGATTATATTAATAGAACCGACAATTCTATTCACTGCTATCACAATGCTATTTTTTGCTGCTATACCCGAGGAGTGGTTTTTTCGTGCATATTTTATGAAACAAATTGAGAGGCTATGTTACTTCACCGGTACATCACGAAAATTAGTATATGAGAATAGTGGTTATATTTCGAATATTCTCAGCTCTATATTTTTCTCACTACTGCACATTCCTTCTCAGGGACTACTAGGACTAGTAGTTTTTTTCCCATCAATATTTTATGGGTGGATCTACCAAAAAACAGAAGACATCATCTTAGTCATTCTGTTACATACTTTATCAAATATTTTTTATATGGCATTTAAATCAATGCTTATACAAAGCTGATTTACATACCATACTCACGCCACAGATCAGGAACTTTCGCGCTCGCTTCATTTGTTTCAGAATAGCCAGAATTTAGCTGTCGGTAAATCTTGATTTTTTCATAAGAGATCTCTGTCTTTAGTCTACAAAAACCCTCTACTTTTAACTCCTGCTATTTTTCGGGGAGGATTACAATTTATTTAAATCCCAAACTAAAATACATTGACAAATAATAATAATAATAATAAGTAACATGAATTTTTAACTAAAATGGAAAGTAAAATGAAGAAAATTTTCTTAGCTTTATCATTAATGCTCAGCCTACCTTTAGCTCAAGCAACAGAACACACCTCTCTTACTGGTATTCCAATAACTGTGGGAACAGTTGGACTAAACACTGGCGTAGTTAGCATGCCAGTCCCCCCCGAGTTACAGGCGCTAGGCATTACAAATATATGGGGTCATCTACCCTTATACACACTTGAAGGAAGCAGTATGTTTAATGCAATAGCTACTGCAAAATTAAATAACATACCCATCACTATTGTTCTAACTAGTGGTAATGGCATCGTGAACATTTCCATTGATTAGAAAACTATATATTGAACAGGGATTGTCACCCCTGTTCAATATATAAGTAGGTTTATTTGTGAGTAAACAAATTAATTTTTTATTAGTTTTTAGTTTAGGTTTTATAACCTGTTACATGATTATATTAAATACTAATATTTTTATAAATAAACAAATGACATCAAAACCGGAACAGCACTCAAAGATAAGCGCACCTACAACTAATAAAACTACCATACTATCACCCGCACAACTTGAAACCATAAAGAGCACTATTTTACTTGCTTCAAAAAACAACTGTGATAATACTCCCACTTCAAACGCTCAAAAAGACACTCTTAATAAAGGCAGCTTCAACTCAAATACAACAACAGACTTAGCGGAGTTGTTAGATCAACTAAACAACCATACACTACTAGAAAATAATAACATTAATGACCTAATCAAAACTAATAACATGCAACAGTTAAGCAACGAAGAGAAATATACACTCATTAGCAAAGTCATTGAAAAGTTAAATAATGGCGAACTAACGGAAGATCAAGTATTTGGCTATTAGCTATAGTAGTTCAGAGCTCATCATCAATTAGTTATGGAACTCCTAACTTAGCCTGACAGTTTAATTTGTTATTATTAAACTAAAAGGAGAAAATCAGTGAACAGACAAACTGAACATGATATTCGCAGAAAAACTAGGGGCTTAGATCATGCAAAGCATAGTGGTAACGTGAGTCAAACATGTCGAAAATATAGTATATCTCGAGATACTTTTTATCGATGGAAACGACAGTTTAGGCAAGTGGGGCCAGAAACATTAGTAAATTCAAGGCCTTGTCCGGAAAACCTCAAAATACACGTTTCTAAAGAAATTGAAGAAAAATTTTATACATTCGTCGTGAGCTTGGATTAGGGTAATTGAGGATAGAAGGAGAAATAAATCAGACTCTCTAAAGTGTATTAGTTCCGACTTAATCTGACACATCACTTGCAAAAGAGAGAGTTACCCGTTTTGATAAAGGTGTCGAATCTTTAAATCACAACAAAAAGGTAACTCTCATGATCCATACTAACAATCCTATTATTAAACACAAAGCCGGTTTATTGAATTTAGCTGAAGAACTAGGCAATGTGTCCAAAGCCTGTAAAGTAATGGGTGTATCGCGTGATACATTTTATCGCTATCAAGAGCTGGTTGAAGATGGAGGAATAGATGCTCTTATCAACAAAAGCAGGCGTGCTCCGAACATTAAAAATCGTGTTGATGAGGGTACAGAGCAGGCTGTCTTGACTTATGCGATTGAGCAACCCGCGCATGGCCAGCATCGAACCAGTAATGAATTACGCAAGCAAGGTGTATTTGTATCAGGTAGCGGTGTTCGTTCAATTTGGTTGCGACACAACCTGGAAAACTTTAAAAAGCGATTAAAAGCATTAGAAGAAAAAGTCGCCAATGAAGGCATTATTTTGAGTGACTCACAGGTGGCTGCACTAGAAAAGAAAAAACATGACGATGAAGCCTGTGGTGAGATTGAAACAGCTCATCCAGGCTATCTAGGCTCACAGGATACGTTTTATGTCGGCAACCTCAAGGGTGTGGGGCGTATTTATCAGCAAACATTTATTGATACCTACAGCAAGCTTGCGTTTGCCAAGCTCTATACAACCAAAATTCCGATCACAGCAGCGGATATGCTAAACGACAAGGTGTTGCCCTCTTTTGAGCAACACGAGCTGCCTATGCTCCGTATTTTAACGGACAGAGGTACAGAATATTGTGGTCGCGTTGATCAGCACGGCTATCAGCTTTATCTGGCGATCAATGACATTGACCATACAAAAACAAAAGCTATGTCGCCACAGACAAATGGTATCTGCGAGCGTTTTCATAAAACGATTTTAAACGAATTTTATCAAATCACTTTCAGGAAAAAACTATATTCAAATATGGAGGATTTACAAAAAGATCTGGACGAATGGATGAAATACTATAACAATGACCGAACTCATCAGGGAAAAATGTGCTGCGGACGTACGCCATTAGAAACATTACTTGATGGTAAATCGATTTGGGCAGAAAAGAATTTGGCTCAAATCTAAACTAACAGACACCTGTAAAAAATGGGTAACTGTCAGATCAGGTCTGAGCTACTACATCTAAAGCATCCCTTTTTTTAAACAACAGTAAAGTATTTCATAAGTTGTTTTTCCCGACATGCTAAACGCATGACTATTTCGTTGTTCTTCTATTGTTCCAGACCCATGTAATTTTATTAAAATGGGGTTCATTGTTCGCTGCTTTAAGTACACAAAAAATTCATTTAATACTTCCACTCTACCTTTAAAATCAGCAACATCAAACCCTGAACCAATCGTTATAATCAAATTGACTTGTTCATCTATATTATCTTTAAGTAAAGAAAAAAACCGCTTTACATCTGGAAACATCCTGTAATCTATTCTCAATGCCACAACCAGATTCCTTTTTTTATAATTTTTTTGCTCTAATATCTCTGGGAGATGCTTTAAGGCATCATAAGTATTGTCATTAATTGCCAAAACACTTATATCATCTCGTTTATTGATTCCCTCGTACTGCTCTTTTCTTTGAGGATCTCCGTCAATAACAACCACGTTTACAAATTGCTGAAAAGTCGATTCAAAGCATATACTGTTGTTTTGTAAACTTACATTAGATTCTAAATGAATAGAATAAATATCCTTTTCTGCAGAACCTGCACCTAATGACAGCTGTTTAACATTGGACAGTTCATCAGAAATTAGCCCTAAAAAACGCAGAATATACATAGTGCGAACAGCATCAACACTATGAAGTTTTTTATCTAAATCATTTAAAGCCGCGGAATCAGCATTCCTATATCGCCCTAATATCTCAGTTAATATGATATCTATATTTTCAGGCTTGAGTACCTTTACAGGAATCTTCATACCCTTAAAAAGCTCTGCACATACTGCTAAGTGAGACATATAAAATATTTTTTTTATGACCTCAGACTTATTATTAATATCTATTACACTAGTCTTTTTAAATAACTTCCTAATACTTTTCTTAAACTGCTTATTCTTTACTAAAGCCCTTATATCACTAAGGTGCTCAATACACTCTGCTAGTATCGTAGAGTTAACAATACGTATCAGTCCTTCCAACTCTATATAATATCCTCTATATACCAATTCAAAATTTATATTAGTAGCCGGAAAAACATCATTATAATTCGCCATTTACAACAACCACTATATTTTAATGTTCAATTTTTGTATTAGGTCATAAAGTGTAGGCCGACTAACACCTAGCATTTCTGCTGCAGGTGCGACCTTACCGTTTGTTGCACTTAATGCACGCTGTATAACTTCACGCTCTGCCATTTCGCGTATTTCGCGTAAGTTATATGTATTGTTTTCTAATTTATCACTCAAAGCTTCAAGCTCTAAATCCTCTGCCGTTATGTGTTTACCATCAGCCATTATAACTGCGCGTTTTATTCTATTTTGTAGTTCGCGTACGTTTCCTGGCCAATCGTGTGCTTCCAACGCCATTAATGCATCCTTGGTATAACCTTTAATTTTTCTATTTTGTTCTCTATTCATTTTTTCTAGAAAGGCATTAGCTAAAAGAATGACATCTCCATCTCTCTCTTTAAGTGGAGGTATGGTTATTGGAATTTCATTGATTCTATAATAAAGATCTTCTCTAAATTCACCTTTAATTATTTTCTCTTCTAGATTTTGATGAGTTGCACAAATTACACGCACATTAACAGGAATTTCGCTTCGACCACCTATGCGCTCTATAACTCGCTCTTGCAAAAAACGCAAAAGCTTTGCCTGCAAAGCCATCGGTAACTCACCCATTTCATCCAGAAATAGTGTTCCGCCTTCTGCACTTTCTATTTTACCGGGTGTTGATTTTGCGGCGCCTGTGAAAGCACCTTTTTCATAACCAAATAGTTCACTTTCGAGCAAGTTCTCTGGGATTGCAGCACAATTTATGGCTACAAAACGACCGCTTATTGATGGATTTTTCCCGTGCAGTGCACGAGCACACAGTTCTTTACCCGTACCGCTATCCCCTAATAATAGGACCGTCGCATCTGATGGCGCTACTTTCTCTATTTTTTGGCAGACTCTCTGCATTTGTGGGCTATTTGTTACAACCCCATCCATAGGTACATCTAATTGCAGCATTGCCAATTTTCTATTTTCTTCTTCCAGCTCATAGACATGGTAGGCACGTTTGACAATTTGGTTGAGCACATCGGAGTCAATGGGTTTCTGGTAAAAGTCATAAGCACCAGAAGCAACAGCCGTAACAGCCGCTTCGCGCTCATCATTTCCACTCACAACAATAATCTTCATATTCGGCATTAGAGATAGGATTTCTTCTATCGCAGCCAATCCTTCTGTACTTCCATCTGGATCAGGTGGAAGACCCAAGTCAACAGTTGCAACGGGTGGATGATATTGTTTTATTTTTTTAAGAGCCTCTTCCCTATTCCCTGCAATAATGACTTCAAAATCCTCAAAACTCCATTTCATTTGTTTTTGCAGCCCTGGATCATCTTCGACCACGAGCACTTTTTTTGTATTTTCCATATTTAGTAACTGTAATATTTACCGACAGATGCAGTGAGTTTGCACTAGATTATGATTTGCTGCAAGACTTTGTTTATTTTATTTATTTCATTATAAAACAAATAGTTACATTATATTTATATATTAATATATGTGAATTTAATGATGTTTATTTTCGTCTTCATCCTAAAACTTACTCCATTATTGAAAGCGAGCTATGATTTTCCTTCGTACTCCAAATATGCCTTTTCAAGCGTGAGGGAGAGTTTATCTATATCAACTGGTTTAGGAAAATATTCATAAGCCCCCGACTCAATCGCTCGCTCTTTATTTGCTTGTCCTTCAGAAGCCGACACAATAATAACCTTAGTTTGTGGTGCTAATTCAAGAATTTGCTTGAGGGTTGCAAAACCTTCCTTACAGCCATCTGCATCGGGTGGCATCCCCAAATCTAATGTAACAACGCCGGGGTGATATTTGCCGAATTGGTCCAATGCATGTATACGATCCTCAGCAGTTACAACATCAAAACCCTCGCAACCCCATTTTAATTGGCTACGCATTCCTGGATCATCGTCTACAACCAAAAGTTTGCGCCTTTCAGACATCTCGGTTTCTCTTTTCATGTTCATTTATCTGAATAATATGGGGGTTTTGCTCAATATTCTCATTCCTTGCTAATGGGATTTTCAAACGAAATACAGACCCTTTTCCCTCTTCACTTTCTACATCTAACTCTCCACCCAGTTTATGCACATATGTGCGTACTTGGAATACCCCTATCCCCATCGTTCCCTTGGTTGAATCAAACGGCTGAAAGAGGCGATCATGTATGAATTTCTCACTCATACCACACCCCGTATCCTCTACCTCGATAACAGCAAAACGTCCCTGGTGTTTGAGCCGCACTGATATTTGACCGTCCTCATCAGTTGCATCCTGTGCGTTTTGAATAATATGGGCGATATTAGCCAACATACGATCCCAGTCTGCTGCAATGTTTAAGTCTTGTGTCTGAAAGCTCAACACAGGAATTGGTAATACACCCGATTTGCTACAATTTCTAACAGCCTCTTCAAGTAAGTCACATACGCTAAATGCTTGCACGCCATCCTTCTCTTCTCCTTTTAAGCGTGCTAACAACTTATTCATTTTATTGACTGAGTTTTCTACTGTGCTAATGGCATCATCAATGAATATAGGATTGTCTTTGTGCTTGGCTGCATTAGAAACGACCATAGATAGCTGACCGATCATATTTTTAATATCGTGCACAATGAATGCAGATAAGCGATTAACTTCTTCAAAGCGACGTGCGCCTGCAAGCGCCTGTGCGGTTTCATATTGCGCCAAGTAACTGGCCGCTTGTCGCCCTGCTGTTTTTAGTAGATCGCTATCTTCCCAATTAAAGTAGTGCTGATGAGCAGGTGATCGTGTTAGCACAACAAAGCCCAACATTACATCTTGTAGCATTAGCGGCACAATCAACCACGCTTCATCAACACGTTCCAACCAAGATGGTATTGTCAGTGGTGCCAAGCGTGTATAGGCTTGCGGATCTTTTTTAAACTCATCCAACCGAATAATAAACTGTTGCTGCTCCATAAAACTTATAAAGCGACTGTTTGCAGGCTCCCTTTCATTAATGGCATCAACATTCCAGCGCTCTTCTAACTCAAAACAATTATTTTCTCGTCGCATCCATAACATACCACCAGGGCAGTCAATAATTTGTGCCAATGAACGTATTGCACGTTCCTGCAAGCGCACGGCTTCATTGCCTGAAGAAAGTGTTCGAATAATTCGTAACCATTCTTCTCTATAATCGTATTTATAATGAAAAAAATGTTTATCAATAAGAACTTTAATTTCGGCGCGAACTCTTGATGAAAATAATACAATTGCCAGTATCAAACCGGCACCAAAAATAAATATAGCTTGTGCTACTTGCCCCCAAGTACCACCAAACTCACGCACATAAAATCCAGCAACACCAATAGCCAGCATATAAATACCGGTTGCCAATAATGTTGTGGTATGAAAAACAACTCGACGAGATAAAAATATATCTATAGTTTCTTTACCTATAGACCATTGCATTTCACGTTTAACGGCAATCCCTATCAAAGGCACAACCATAGCATGAATAAAACCACGGGCATTCCACAGTTCGTTATCTATACGTTGAAATAGGAACGCATCGGAATACAAGTAGAAGTCATAGGCAAACATCCCTCCTATTCCTAACCATAAGTATTTCAATGCCTGTTTATGATCTTCAGATGTATTTCTATAAAGCTGCTCAATAATAACCAAACCACCAATAGAAATAAGAAGATGCCCAATAAGAATATCGTTACCGGCTATAGACTCAAGAACTGCGCCACCGGCAATACGATATTTAGCTAGGAGCATTAAACCAACAATAAAAATAGATAAGCCAGCGAATGCTAGCTTAAAACTTTTTGAGACTTGATCATTGGACTTAAAAGCTGTGCGTAACATGACCAGCAAGAACGCGAACCACGCTAAAGAGCGAAATAACTCCAATAACAGGGTAACACTTAATAAGCCTCCGTAAATAGCTTGGTAGGTTACAACTGCAGACCAAACAGAACTAGACAAGGATGCAACTGCCAGCATAGTTTTTGGCAAATTATCTCTTTGCCCAGTTAGCATCACTAGTCCCAAAATCAGGAACAAAAGAGCTGAAATACCAAAACTGAGAGATTCAATTATCACTAAGTAAACCTATACGTACCGCATAAGTAGGTAATGCTATATGTTACCCAGCAATACCCGAGCATTCTGCTTACCCGTGAAATTTTGCTTACTCTCCACAGCAGAGTTCAAGTGCAACTTAGCAGACGACTTATCACCAGAATAATACAGTGCATAACCTAGATGATATTGGAAAATAGCTACTTCAGGTAATTTATTTACTATCGGACTTAATATTTCAATTGCTTTTGCATTATCACCTGATTTGGCCAAAGCCCAAGCCAGAGTATCTTGAAAAGCAACTTGAGAGCTTGATGCAAAATCTTTAACTAGCTCAAGAGCTTTAGAAACATCTGACTCTTTACCATGATCTAACAGTAAAGATGCATAATTATTAACCACCAATTTATTTTTTGGATGATCCTTTATCATCTCTTTATATACAGATATTGCTTCAGAAAAACTCCCCTGCTTTTCATAAATAGAAACCAGCTTTAGCTGAATAGGCATTTTGTTCTCCGCCTTTAACAATGCTCGACGATATTCAGCTATAGCTTCTTTATAATTTTTCTCCATTAAATAACTATTCGCTATACTCGTATATGGTAATAACCAATCTGCATTCGAATTTATGGCTTTCTTAAACTGCATTCTTGCATCTGAGTAATTTTTCTCAGATAAATATAGTTGACCTAAAACCTGTAATACTGAAGCATTATTTGGCTCACTTCTGAGCAATTCTCCTAAATATCTAAAGGCTTTATCCCGCTGCTTATTATATACATAGGCTTTAGTCAGAAGCTCTAATGGAATAAATTTATTCTGGGCTTTTTCATATGCCTTTTTGAATTCCTCTATAGCCCTTTGAACCTTTCCTTTAGACAATAAAAACTTACCCTTAAGAATATTTACATCTGCTTTATCAGGGAATTTAGACTCCATTTTATTTAGCAAAAAAGCGATCTCTTCTGATCTTTCAATATTTCCTGATAATGCTTTAAGCTTCACTCTCATCAAGTCATAGCTTTCGCGAAAATAAGCCAATGCTTTTTCCGATACACTTAGAGCATCATTCATTCTCTTTTTACTGATTAAATAAGCAGCATAATTAACATGAGATTTTTCATTCAAAGGATTATCTTCGATAGCTTTTTTAAGGACATTTTCAGCTAATATATCCTCATCATTAAGGACATGAGCACGGGCAAGCAACATAGCTGCTTCTACATTTTTAGGGTCATTCTTCAATATAGTACGAAAACCATTTATTGCTGTATCAATATCCTTATTCATTAAAGCTAGCTTACTTCCTATTAGTGTCGCATCATTATTATTAGGATACTCAGCAACAACCTCATCTACATATTTTTTCGCACCACTTTTATCCCCTTCTTTTAACAAGATATTAGACAATATATTGCGTGCTTTTACACCATTCACATCTAAACCGTTTTCTAAGATTATTTTTTCTAAAACACGCTTAGCCTTTTCAGGCTTAGCAATTTTTTCATAAAATCGAGCTTGTGAAAACTTAAGCTCTATAAGATCTGGTTTATCCTTAATCGCTTTAAGTAACTCATCTTCAGCATATTTCACTCCCTTTCTAGATGCCAACATCTCAATAAGCACTAAATATCGTTGCGCATCGTTTTCTTTCTGACTAATACCCTTTTTAAGCACTTTTTCAGCTTTGTCAACTTGACCAGAGCTTGCATAGAAAGATGCCAGAGCCACTTGCAAAGAATATTTTTCTGGTTTTATTGCAACAGCCTGCTTCAAATATGACTCCGCCTCTATATACTTCCTATGCTTTGCTAGTAATTTTGCCAGCGTTATTCTTAAAGTTACATTTCCAGTATTACTATCAACAGTTTTTTTCAATAATTTTATAGCTTTTTCCTCATCTCCGTTAGCAACGTATATAGAAGCGAGTAGACTAATACCTTCTACCAATGAAGGATCCTTTCCAAGCACTATTTCCAAGTCTTTAGTTGCCTCGATTTTCTTCCCTTTTTTATACTTTATTGT
>JALTJN010000365.1 GCA_027076405.1 Chromatiales bacterium | reverse complement strand
ATGAGTCGTGAAATATGTGTGGATATGTACAACGCCATCGTTGCCATAAAACCTGAATGGCATGATACAGATATAAATAAAGGTGCCATTAAAGTTATTATGACAGGTTCAGCATCGGATAAACCGAAGATGCAACCGCACATTCATAATAAAGAAACTAAAAAATTATTTGAAAAACGTTTTAAAGACGTAAACGACCCACTGCAACTGGTGATAGTGCGGGATATGTGGCTCACCGGTTTTGATGCTCCTAACTGTCATACTATGTATATCGACAAACCCATGAAAGGCCATAACTTGATGCAGGCCATTGCTAGGGTTAACCGCGTGTTTAAAGATAAACCGGGTGGCTTAGTTGTCGATTACATTGGTATTGCTAGTGAGTTAAAGCATGCATTAAAAACGTATACTGATTCGAAGGGTAAAGGTGCTCCCACATTAGATACCCGTGAAGCATATGCCATACTGTTAGAAAAAATTGATGTCGTTCATGGTATGTTGCATGGCTTTGATTACAGCGAATATGAAACTAATGCATTGCAATTATTACCTGGTGCAATGAATCATATTCTAGGTTTAGAAGATGGTAAAAAACGATACTTAGATACCATGGCTGCAATTCTTAAAGCATATACCTTGTGTGGCACAATGGATGAAGCGGAAGGGTTGAAAAAGGAAATTGCCTTCTTGTCAGCCGTTAAAGCGGCTATAAGTAAATTCACTAGCATAGATAAACGACGTACTGATGAAGATAAAAATACTGCTTTAAAGCAAATTATCGACAATGCCATCGTTGCAGAAGGTATTTCTGATGTATTTGAAATGGTCGGGCTAGATAAACCTAATATCGGATTACTTTCAGATGAGTTTCTTGAAGATGTAAGAAATATGCCGCAACGAAACCTTGCGATGGAGCTTTTAGAAAAACTATTGCGTGATGAAATCAAAGCGCGGATGAAAACTGATGTTGTTTCTGAAATGAAATATTCAGATCGTATTCTTGAAACACTCCGTAAATATCATAATCGCGCTATTGAGACGGCTCAAGTTATTGAAGAATTAATTGCCTTAGCAAAAGAAATGGAAGAAGACTTAGCGCAAGCAAGCAAGCTAGGACTTAACCCGGATGAAATAGCCTTCTATAGAGCATTAATTCAAAATGAGTCAGCGGTTAAAGAGCTAGGCGATAATAATTTAAAAGAGTTAGCGAAATATGTAACAGGGCAATTACGTAAGAGCACAACCGTTGATTGGCAGGTTCGTGATAGTGTGCGTGCAAAACTTCGTAATCTTGTTCGTCGCGCATTAAAAAAATGGAAGTATCCGCCAGATGCTGAAAAAGAAGCAATTGAATTATGTTTACGACAAGCGGAAGTTTTAAGTAATAGTTGGAGTATTTAAAAGTGCAGAAGTGGGATTGGCACAAGAGGGTATTATAAATGATTAAATTAGGTAAGTTAGAGAATGTTGATCTCCGTGAAATATGGCGAACTGAGGCATCTGATTTCACGCCTTGGTTGGCGCGAGAAGAAAATATCGAACTTTTGGGGGAGGCTATTGGCATAGAGCTAGAAGTAGAAGGGACAGAGAAAGATGTAGGCCCATTTCGTGCGGATATTTTGTGTAAAAATACTATCGATGGCAACTGGGTATTAGTAGAGAATCAATTAGAAAAAACAGACCACATTCATCTTGGTCAATTACTTACCTATGCAGCGGGTTTGAATGCAGTAACTATAGCCTGGATTGCCGATCGTTTTACAGATGAGCATAGGGCTGCATTAGATTGGTTGAATGAAATAACGGATGATCGATTTAATTTTTTTGGTATCGAGATTGAGCTTTGGCGAATTGAAGGTTCTGCCGTTGCACCACATTTTAAAATTGTATCAAAACCAAATGATTGGAGAAAATCTGTTTCAAGAGGTGCTGCTAATGTTAGCTCTGATAACCTGACAGAAGCAAAAATATTACAGTTAGAATACTGGACGGCTTTTAGTGATTTTGTATCAAAAAACAGCAAAATACTAAAAGCACAGAAGCCTCGTCCTCAGCATTGGTCGACTTTTGCAATTGGTCGATCGGGTTTTCATATGTCTGCCATAGTGAATACTAGGGATAAAATTCTTTCCGTCACTCTCACTGTTTGTGGTGATAACTCAAAAGCACACTTTAACTTATTACAAGAAGATAAACTTTCTGTTGAAGAGGAAGTTGGTGTTGAGTTGGAATGGCGAGAAAACCCAAAACAAAATCGTATTATTATAACAACAGCAATGGATCCAAAAGATAAGAGTCGGTGGGCTGAACAACACACTTGGTTGCTTAAAAATCTTGAATTATTCCATAACGTTTTCTCGCCAAGAGTGAAGGCTTTAGATGCTTCCGACTATCAACCTGATGAATAAAAAGTATTTATTGATAGAAGCTAAAAAACTGATGGAGGGAGGGATTAGAACCTCTTTATGTTAATTAATGCCTGATTATAAAGCATGCTTGCATTCATAAAAAACTGGTCAAATCGCCGTATTATTAAAAATTCAACCATGGAGCCTCATGATTGGGATGATGCCTTTTCTTATTTACCTTTGTTAAAAGGGCTTTCTGAATTTGAAATTAAAAAACTCAAAGAGCTGACTATTTTATTTATGCATCATAAAACCTTTGAGGGAGCGCAAGGTTTGGTTGTGACAGCTATTATGAAACAGGTTGTTTCATTACAAGCGTGCTTACTTATTTTACATCTCGATCTCGAATATTATAAAAACTTTTTTACCATTATTATTTATCCTTCCGGTTTTATTACATCAAGAACAGTGACGGATGAGAGTGGGGTGGTTGATAATGTTCGTGTCAATACACTGGGAGAAGCATGGATACGTGGTCCGGTGATTTTAGCGTGGGACGATGTTGAAATTGCAGGGCAGGTGGATGGTGAGAATCTGGTGATTCATGAGTTTGCTCATAAACTGGATATGCAAAATGGAGCGGCAAATGGTTTTCCGCCTCTGCATTCAAATATGCGGGTGAATGACTGGGCAAAAACTTTTACTAAGGGGTATGAAAACTTTAAACATAAATGCCATGCTGACAAGTTATATGGTATTAACTGTTACGCTGCCACATCACCGGCAGAGTTCTTTGCTGTATTTAGTGAGGTTTTCTTTGAGCGGCCTGAAATATTAAAAAAGCATTATGCTGATATTCATGATTTACTTGAACAATACTACCGGCAAACACCATTAACACGTTTAAAAAGGATGTGAAGTATTAAGCTTTATGACAACAATTGCAAAACAGTTTCCTAAAGTAGCAAAGGTAATACAATTATCTCTGATTGTTACTTTAGGGTTATTTATCGCCGGTATCACGTTCCCCATTTTGACGATTACAAAGTTATTAATTGTTTCAAATGAAGTCTCTATTTTAACCGGGCTTTACCAGTTACTCGAAGAACAACAATATTTTATTTTTGTTGTAATATTTTTATTTAGCATTGTCTTGCCGATATTGAAAATCTATTATTTGTTTTTACTTACTGCTAGAAGAGAGGTGGAAAGCCGGAATTACTCAAAATATCTGGCATTAATGCATCGTTACGGCCGCTGGTCTATGCTGGACGTTTTTGTGATTGCGATTTTAATTATGACAGTTAAGCTGGGAGCGCTGGCTTCAGTGTATATTGAGCCGGGTATGTTTTATTTTACCGCCGCTGTTGTATTACTAATGCTGATTACTTCTGTGATGGTTAATCTGGAAAGAAAATTAAAATAATATTAAGATGTGGAGATGTTATGAATAAAATTATATGGATGTTGTTTTTATTTCCTGCAATATGCTTTTCGGAAACCTCACTCTGGGAGGTTTCAAAAAAGGGGAATAGTATTTATTTAGGCGGAACCATTCATGTTTTAAAAAAAGAAGATTATCCTCTGCCCGTTGAATTTAGTATGGCGTTTAAAAAAGCCGATAAGCTTGTATTTGAAACCGATATTGCAAAAGCACAAACCCCGAAGTTTGCGCAAAAGATGTCACAAGTGATGACTTATTCTGATGGTAAGTTATTAAAAGATGTATTAAATAAAAGAACATATAAAAAACTGGAAAAATATCTGGCAATGAGAAATGTGTCCATTGATAAGCTTATGCATTTTAAGCCATCAATGATTGTTCTTGTGATGACCATTATTGAGCTTAAAAGAATGGGGATGGTTGATGTTGGCGTTGATCAGTTTTTTTATGAAAAAGCAAAATCTTCAGGTAAATTAATTTCATATTTTGAGACTGTAGAACAACAAATAAACTTTTTAAGTTCAATGGGAGAGGGAAACGAAGACGAGATCATATTAAGTACGATAAAAGATATGAGTCAAATGGAGTCAATGATGGCTGTCATTAAATCGACCTGGTTAAAAGGCGATGAAAAAAAAATGGCAGAAGTGTCTTTAAATGACATGATGCGTGATTATCCGGACTTATATCAATTACTGCTTGTTAAACGTAATAATAACTGGATGCCGAAGATTGAAAAAATGCTGAAAGACAAAAAAATTGAGATGATTTTAGTGGGGGCATTGCATCTGGTTGGTAAGGACGGCTTATTACAACAACTCAGAAACAAAGGTTATACGGTTAAACAGTTTAAACAATAAAGGTGTATATACCCGGTGGCACTTAAACCAACAATTTATAAATTTAGAATATCATTATCTGATCTTAATAAAAATTATTATGACACCTTGAATTTAACGGTAGCGCAACATCCGTCTGAAACAGTTGAACGAATGATGGTCCGTGTTTTATCTTTTTGTCTTAATTCACAGGAAAACCTGATGTTTACAAAAGGACTCAGCGAGATAGATGAACCGGATATATGGCTTCGCTCACTTGATGAGCAAACTTTATTATGGATTGATGTTGGTGAACCTTCGGTTGATCGGATTAAGAAGGTTTGTCGTTTATCAAAAGAGGTAAAGATATATAGTTTTAATTCAAAAGCAGATGTCTGGTGGAGCCAGATAAGCAATAAAGTTAATCAGTTCAGTGCATTAGTGTATAAGTTTGACTGGGAAAATATTCAGTTGCTGGCAACAATGGCAAAAAGAACAATGGATATTTCGGTTAGTATTACGGCGGACTCTTTATATATTGCAACAGAGTCAGGTGAGTGTGAAGTAAGCTGTATTAATTTAAAGGATTAACTATCAACTGCTTTCACAATTAACGTCATGCTATCTATCGCTGTTACTTCTATTTGCGCTGATGCGGGTAAGTCTTTATCACAGCTAACTTTCCAGAATGTATCACCGACCTGTATTCTTCCCTGGCCATTAACGATCGGTTCTTTTAAAGTATATCGTTTTCCAATATGTTGTGCTGCGCGATTATTAAGATTGGGTTGATCTGTGTTTTCATTAAATTTAGCGAAGCGTTTTAAATAAATAACGCTAAAAATAGCGGCTGAGATACTGAAAACAGCAAGTTGCCATTTCCAGCTCATATTTGGATCGATAAGAATAACCACAGCCATTAAGAAAGCAGCAATGGCACTACCAATTAAAAAGCCAGCCGTGCCTAAAGTTTCAAGAACGAGCAAAATAATGCCGAGCGATGCCCAGTGCCATGATGATATTTCTGTTAACCACTCCATAACTTTATCCTGTCTATTTTTTAACTGAATTGAGTAATTCACTCATTCCAGCCAGAGAACCAATTACATTGGACGCTTCTAACGGCATAAGCACTAATTTTTGATTATCACTTGCGGCAATTTTGCCGAGTGTTTTTGTGTATTCCTGAGCAATGAAATAGTTTAATGCCTGAGGATCACCATTATTAATGGCTTGTGAAACCATGTGAGTTGCTTTCGCTTCGGCTTCTGCTTCACGTTCACGCGCTTCTGCTAAACGAAATGCGGCTTCTCTTTCACCTTCGGCTTTTAGAATTTGTGAGCGTTTTTCACCTTCTGCGACTTCAATAGCTGCTTGTTTTTCACCTTCAGCATTAAGAATTTGTGCGCGTTTATCACGCTCGGCTTTCATTTGATTGGCCATGGACTCAACCAGATCGCGTGGCGGGGTAATATCTTTAATTTCAACACGGGTGATTTTGATTCCCCAGGGATTTGTTGCTTCATCAATTTTACCCAGAAGCTCGCCATTGATACGATCCCGGTTAGATAACATTTGATCCAGTTCCATTGAACCTAATACCGCACGAATGTTTGTCATAATCAGATTTTGTAGAGCACGATCAAGGTCATTGACTTCGTAGGAAGCCTTAACAGGATCCATTATCTGGTAAAAGCAGACTGCATCGGTTGTAACCATGGCATTGTCTGAACTGATAATTTCCTGCGGGGTGACATCAAGAACCTGTTCCATCATATTCTGTTTAAAACCAACACCATCAATAAAAGGGATAAGAAAACGTAAGCCGGGTCTTAGTGTGCGGGTATATCGTCCAAAGCGTTCAACAGTCCATTGGTAACCTTGAGGAACCATACGAATACCTTTGAATATGGTTAAAAAAACAAAACCAACTAAAATGATGATAAATATACCAGATGATCCCATGAGTCTTTTCTCCGTTGTTTGTTAGTTTTATCTATTTCACATTTATAGCATAAGGATACGTCGATAGGAATAATTAATATGTTCAGCTTTTACTGTTAGAAGTAAAGCGATCAATAATTGTTTTTACCGATTCTATTTTATTAATTCCTTTGACACTTTTACCTGCTTGCCAGTAGTCCAGTTTTCCACTTTTATCGAGCACGGCTTTTTTAAGACGCCATAATGACCGTAGCATATAAAATGTTCGCATAATATATTTTGTTCTTTGGCCTTTTAATAACCATTGTTCAAATTTATTTGCCTTTAAACCTAGCTGTTTAATATAGCGGGTATTAATTAAGGAAACAGGTGTACCACTTACTTTGTCGCTGAGTACAATATCAGATTCAGTTGCCCTAACAATAGCTTCTTTATAAGGTTGTGTGGCATTGCATTCATTTGTTGCTATAAAACGTGTTCCCATTTGTATACCGGCATAGCCTAAATCAAGCGCATGTTTAAAATCATCCGCAGTGCTTATGCCGCCGGCACAGATCATCGGTAAGTTAAAAGTATGTAAGTCGTTATATAATTGTTCAGCTGTTTGTTGACCGGTATGTCCACCGGCACGATTGTTCACGGTAATGAGACCATCAACACCACCATCAACGGCTTTTTGTGCCCATTTTTTTTCTGTTACATCGTGATACACAATACCGCCCGCTGAGTGAACACGTTTCACTACCCAGTCTGGTTTACCTAATGAGGTAATAAAAAAACGAATACCTTCTTCTAATGCAATATCAATCCATTGCACCATGCGCTGGTGATAACGTTTATTGCTTTGTTCAATTAGTGCATTCATACCAAATGGTTTTGAGGTGAGTGTGCGTATATATTGCAAGCCCTGACGAAAGTCATAACCATGGACATAACTCAGAGATACAGGTTGTACAATACCAATAGCGCCAGTCTCTGAAACAGCGGCAACCAGTTCAGGGTTACTACAGGGATACATAGGGCCGCATATAATAGGAATATCGATGTGTGCTTGTTGGGTGAATATATTATTAAATGAACGCGCCATTATTCAATCAGTCCAAGTCGCCAATTAACGATTGTTTTTGCGACAACATCACCTTGCTGGTCTGTGATATTGGTAAAGACTTCAAAATCAGTATCTTCAGTAATATTGTTTGGGGGAGAACAACTACTTTCTGCTAACAAACAGCCGCGTGCTTTTTTATAATATTCGGTTGATATTTTAGTCGGGATACCACGTATATTTGAGGACAAAGCCCCCAGCATTGCTAAACCACTGGTGTATTCACCTAAGTTTGCTAATGCGATAGCATGAATAGAATTTAAATGATTACGAACTCGACGCCGGTCACGCAACTGTAATTGTGCGTAACCGGGTTTGAGTGAAAGAACTTTTGCCTTAATAGAGCCGCTGTACGGAACAACTTTTCCGAGTATAAAACTAAATAAACCACGTCCCCCCGGTAGTTTGTTTAAAAACAACCAGAGTCGTTGTAAACGTAAGAGTGGGTTATTACCGGCCATTATGAGTTTATTTTATTCATCATCATCTTCTGTATCATTTAATGTGTTGTAAAATGCTTCTCCAAATATGGCATGAACACGTTTAGTCGGGTGAATTTCATCAAAGAAAATAAACTGATCAGCATTTAGACCATAATTGCAGTCAGGATGAAAAGTAAATGTCATCGAACTAAAGCATGCATCGGTTGTATTGGTAAAACCAGATGCTGCTGCATTTACAAATACGTTAGCAAAAAGTTTACGCAAATCAAATTCAGTCACTTTAATATCGTCATTATGTTTTATTTTTTTAATCAGCTTATGTAACATTTTGTTATAACGTTTTGTAAATTTTGTTGCACGTTTAATGAGTGCGGGATTAGCGGTAGCCGTTGCGATAAGATGTGTTTCCGGAATTGAACCAATATCCGGTACATTAATAACAAGGAAAGAACGTGCACCCATCTGGTTGAGAATGTTGACAGCATTTTTTACTTTTTTAATCGCTGTTTTTATAATTGTCTTAGCTATCACATCATCCGGCTCATAAAGCGCCGCACGAACATCATTGCCACCGATGAAAATGATATAAAGCGCATCTTCAGGTGCGGTAAAACCATGGTTAGACTGGAAGGCAAGAATTTGAGCATCAAGATCGATGGGTTCAGCGCTTGATGCTTTTGCACCGGCAACAGAATAATTATCACCCGCATTTAACCCAAGTAAATACAGTGATGCCTTTGCATTAAGTCCCATTTTCGCAGTGAGAAGATCAACGGCAACAGGGCCATTTGAAATGCGGTTATTGTAATAGGGAGCAGGAATCCCGCCAATAACAGCGCCAAGATTGCCTGTATCGGAGAGGCTGTCACCAAAAATATAAACATTGCGGTAAGACGTGTCTGCATGAGTGACAAAAGAGAAACTGAGTAATAAAACTATAAATAGATGTTTAAAAAGGGATAACTTACGCATTATTGTGTACTCCATTTGGTTGCGATCCATATTTGTAAGGGTAAATCTTAGTGTGGAAGTTAGCATATATCACATGTATTTTATTGTCACTTTTTCCGTCTATTACCTTAATAAATTACGTGTTTAATATAGGGTTGTTTTTGGTTAAACTATCACTATATTAGACAAATCTTATCCTTCTCATATTGCAGAAACAGGTTCTTTAAAATGAAAAAAATTACCATTATTGGTGCAGGTTTTGCCGGTTTAACCGCCGTTCGTCAATTACGCAAGCAAGATAAAAATTGTGAAATTACGCTAATCGCACCACGTGCAGAATTACATTATTTACCCAGTCTAATTTGGATACCAAGCGGCTTGCGTAAACGGGAAGATATTATTGTTCCTTTGGATAATTTTTTCCGTCGCATGAATGTAAAATTTCATAAGGCGAGTGTCACGGGCTTGCGTGATGGTGGTCGCGTGGTTGAAACCGATAATGGTGAAGTTGCTAACGATGGCTTAATCATTGCCTCAGGTGGCCGTTTTATTAAAAAGCTGCCGGGTATTGAAAATGCCATAACACCTTGTGAAGGAATTGATGCCGCTGAGAAAATTCGTGATCGTATTGCTGAAATGAAAGGAGGCACCATTGCCTTTGGTTTTGCCGGTAACCCGAAAGAGCCTTCAGCCATGCGGGGTGGGCCCATGTTTGAATTTGTTTTTGGTACCGACACGTTATTAAGAAAGCAGGGACGTCGTGATAAATTTGATTTAGTCTTCTTTAGTCCAGCACCTAAGCCGGGTAATCGTTTAGGGCCAAAAGCCGTTGGAAAATTTCTTGAGGAAATGAAGAAGCGAAATATTAAAACCTATCTTGGCAACAAGATGAAAAAATTTGAAAGTGACAAGATAGTTACGGAAGCAGAAGAATTTGCCGCTGATCTTATTGTCTTTATGCCCGGTATGACGGGAAACAAGTGGTTTGATAATAGTGAACTACCCCGTTCTGAAGGTGGTTTAATTAAAGCCAATCAGCATTGTAAAGTTGAAGGTCTGGATGCCGTCTATGTTGCCGGTGATTCGGGGAGTTTCCCTGGACCGGACTGGATGCCTAAGCAGGCACACATGGCAGACTTGCAGGCAGAAGCCGCTGCAAAAAATCTACATGCAGAGCTTAATGGCCAAACTGCTGATGCGAAATTTAAAATTGAATTAATGTGTATTGTTGATAGTAATAACAAAGGTATGATGGTCTCGCGTACAGAACAGAAAAATACCATGTTACCGCAGACAATATTCTTACACTGGGCAAAACGATTCTTTGAATGGATGTATTTACGTAAGTATCGTTAATAGTAAAGTAATCCTATAACATGCAATTTCTTATTTTTGCATCCGTTTTCCTGCTGGTAATGGGATTACTTAATATTTATATCTGGCGGCGTTTTTTACGATTAATTTCGCATGACAAAGCCGGGTATCTTTTAATTATTCCTGTCACTTTATTCCTGGGTGATATTTTCTTTATCGCAGATATTATTACCGATCTTATTCCCGATTCACCTGCCTTATATATTATTTCCAGTAGTTTTGTTGGTGTCACCTTTATGTTGTTTGTGGTGGCAGTGATTTATGATTTAACTCTCTCTGTTTCTAAACGTGTAGCGGTTGATCATTCACGACGTAAAACAATAAAACTACTTTTTGATATTACTATGCTGGTTGCCGCTTTTGCTTACCTGTTACGAGGGTTTAGTCAGGGAATTAAGTTTCCTTACGTTAATCGGGTTTTGGTTAAAGTTAAAAACTTTCCTTTTGAGAAATTTAACCTTGTTCAAATTACCGATGTACATGTAGGTAGAACCATCAAGCGTGATTTTATTGAGAAGCTGGTTGAAAAAACAAATGCCTTAAAGCCGGATATTGTTGTAATAACCGGTGATTTAATTGATTTACCTGTTAATCAAATTGAATATGATCTTTATCCATTAAAAGATTTAAACGCACCCACCTATTTTATATTAGGCAATCATGAATACTTCCATGGCGTAGGGGAGGCGATTGAATATTTAAAAACATTAGGTATTCGACCTTTATTAAATGAACATGTCGTCATTGGTAAAGGTGAAAAGCAATTTAATCTTGTTGGCTTAAATGATGTGATGGGGCTGCGGACTGATTTTTATCCCCCCGATGCGGAAGCGGCGTATTTGGGCCTGAATCAAAATAAACCTTGTGTCGTTCTGGCGCATCAACCCCGTATGATTAATGACATGGATGACTATCGTTGTGACTTAATGCTTAGCGGGCATACGCATGGCGGACAAATTTTTCCTTTTGGTTTGCTTGTTATGGCAGCACAGCCTTATCTTGCCGGTTTACATCAACATGCCGTTGATCGGCAAATTTTTGTGAGTCGTGGCACCGGTTATTGGGGGCCACCATTGCGTTTTTTAGCGCCGAGTGAAATTAGTCACATAGTTATTCAGTCAGCTTAAATTTTTTATTAATATTACAGGTCTTTATTAAAATGCTTGATTATATTCTGTTTCATGAAAAACCCTTTCAACTTTTTATTAGCTGGTTAAAAGATAAAAATGTTGTGTATGAAGTTAATATTGATGAAGACAACTATATTATTAAAGTTTCGGAAGATTTGGATGATGATTTACTTGATGATATTGAAGAAAAATATGATGAATTCATGGATATGAACCAGGATATCGTTGATGCAGAAGAAATAGAAAATAATGATGGCTATCATATGGCTGGCATTAACATCACACTAAAAGACGGTACAACAACATATGCCGATATTGATGCAAAATTATTAAGTCGGGTTATTGCGGTCATTTCACCAGAAGAGTTAGGTGAAATCGTTAATGCCATTGCTGATGCTGTCGAAAATCCTCAAACAAAAACGTATTGTCAGCGCGTTCGGGATGGTGAAGTATAACTGTTCAAAAATTGAGCAGTTGTAGCTCCAAAAAAGAACATGACAGGAGCGTGAACCAGCGTCCAATCTGAAATATAATAGACAATCTTGTGGGGCTATCCCACCTTCGATTAGAGAGTTAAATAATGTCCACTTCCAAGATTATCTATACCGAAACGGATGAAGCTCCCGCTTTAGCCACACAGTCATTTTTACCCATTGTTCAGGCTTTCACCAAAGCTGCAGATATTGATGTAGAAACACGCGATATCTCTCTGGCATCCCGAATTTTGGCAAATTTCCCCGATAATCTAAAAGACGAACAAAAGCAGGACGATGCCCTTGCCGAACTGGGTGAGCTGGCTAAAACACCTGATGCAAATATTATTAAACTCCCCAATATCAGTGCTTCTCAGCCGCAATTAATTGCCGCAATTAAAGAATTACAATCTAAGGGCTACGATATTCCGGATTATCCGGAAGATCCTGCTTCAGAAGAAGAAAAATCAATTAAAGCCCGTTATGCCAAAGTGATGGGCAGTGCGGTTAATCCGGTTTTGCGTGAAGGAAATTCAGATCGTCGGGTAGCGGTACCGGTGAAAGAGTATGCAAAAAAACATCCTCATTCAATGGGAGAGTGGTCGAGTGATTCTTTAACGCATGTTGCATCAATGCAGGATGGGGATTTTTATTCGAGCGAAAAATCCGTACAGATAGAAACAGCGGGTGATGTGAAAATTGAGTTAATTGCCGATAATGGAAAGCATCAGGTATTAAAAGAAAAAACGCCGGTCCTGGTAAATGAATTAATAGATGCTTCTGTGATGAGCGTTAAAGCATTACGGGCATTTTTTGAAACGACCATGCAGGAAACTAAAGAAGAAGGCATATTATTGTCTCTGCATATGAAGGCCACCATGATGAAGGTCTCCGATCCGATTATTTTTGGTCATGCTGTGAGTGTTTATTTTAAAGATGTTTTTGCAAAACACGCGGCCACTTTTGAAAAATTGGGGGTTGATACCCGTAACGGTTTAGGTGACGTTTATACAAAGATCAGTGCATTACCGGATGCAGAACGCAAAGAGATTGAAGCTGATATTGAAGCTGAATACCAAACACGTCCAAAGTTAGCGATGGTGAACTCTGATAAAGGTATTACCAATTTACATGTGCCGAGTGATGTCATTATTGACGCCTCAATGCCAGCCGCTATCCGTTCATCCGGAAAAATGTGGGGCAAAGATGGCAAGCTACATGACACCGCAGCCATGATCCCCGATCGTTGTTATGCCGGTATCTATCAGGCAACCATTGATTTTTGTATTGAACACGGTGCCTTTGATGTCACCACCATGGGCAATGTCAGTAACGTGGGTTTAATGGCGCAAAAAGCAGAAGAATATGGCTCGCATGACAAGACGTTTGAGATTCCTGAAAACGGTGTTGTGCGTGTAACCGATGCATCTGGTGCAACACTTATGGAACATCAGGTGGAAAAAGGTGACATTTGGCGTATGTGCCAAACGAAAGACCTCCCGATTCAGGACTGGGTTAAGTTAGCAGTAACGCGTGCCCGTTTAACCGGACAACCGGCGATTTTCTGGTTAGACGAAAACCGTGCGCATGATGCGAATGTCATGCGTAAAGTTGAAACATACTTAAAAGATCACGACACTAAAAATTTAGACATTAAAATCATGTCACCGTTTGAAGCCACGTTATATACACTGGAACGGGTAAAGGCAGGCGAGAACACCATTTCTGTTTCAGGTAATGTCTTACGTGATTACTTAACCGATTTATTCCCTATTCTAGAGTTAGGTACCAGCGCAAAAATGTTATCTATCGTGCCGCTACTTGCCGGTGGTGGTTTATTTGAAACCGGAGCGGGTGGTTCAGCCCCAAAACATGTGCAACAGTTATTAAAAGAAAACCATTTACGCTGGGACTCATTAGGGGAGTTTTTAGCCTTAGCCGTTTCGTTGGAAGACTTGGCCGAAAAAACAAAAAGCAACAAAACGAAAACACTATCAGCAGCACTCGATAAAGCCAATAGCCAGTTTTTAAATAATAACAAGTCACCTTCACGCAAGGTTGGTGAACTTGATACCCGTGGTAGCCATTTCTATTTAGCCATGTACTGGGCACAGGCATTAGCCGAACAAAATGATGATGCAGAGTTAAAAGCAATCTTTACACCCGTTGCAGAACAATTAACGAGTAACGAAACAAAAATTGTTGATGAGCTGAATAGTGTGCAGGGACATGCCGTTGATCTTGGTGGCTATTATCGTCCGGATAAAAAATTAATGTCAGAAGTTATGCGAGCAAGTGCAAGCTTAAATGCTGTGATTGATAATATGAATTAAAACGCACGTCGTTCCCGTATGCTTTTAGCTGGAATATAGCAACATAGACAACGAATATGTCAATAAAACATAAATCAATTTTTAAAGTCGTTCTGGACTCGGTTTCAAAAATAAGCTGGTTGAAAAGTATTCGTCCCCCTGTTCATAAGCATATGAAACCGGGGAAAGATTTTAATCAACCCGTCTCAAATACCTATGCCGACTACCTTAAAGAACTGAGTAATGATGATTTTGAAACACTCATTACGATGATCTTTAAACAACGTGGTTACACAATTCCACGGAACAAAGAATTTTCATATAGCGATATTGATCTTGTTTTACAGATGAATAATGAAATGACGTTTGTGAAATTTAATCACTGGAAAGATGGTGTGCTTGGTGAGAATGAAGTCGCACAGCTTTATGTTACTATGAAAGAAGAAAATGCTGCTCACGGTATTATTATTACCTCGGGAACATTTACCCCTGAAGCTCTTGATTTGTCGTTAGGTAAAGCGATGTTATTAATTAATGGTGTTGATCTTTCGCAAATGATAGAAACGCTTAAGTCTGCAACAGCTTTAGATGAAGAAGAAACAAAAGAAATTGAAGATGCGGCTCAAGATGAAATGCCTGAAATTGAACCATTATGCCCAATATGTGGTTGTGAGATGATTAAACGAACGGCTAAAAAAGGAAAAAATGCCGGTAATACCTTCTGGGGTTGTAGTAAATTCCCAAATTGTCGGGGCATTGTGTCAGGTTAGTTCTGTTTATAGTGTATTAAGCCATTAAAGCTAAATTTGTTAGTTTTCGTCATTGCGGTACTTTTTAAGCCGCAATCCAGAAGTTGTTGGGCTAGGTTCGGGCTTAAAGACTGGCGGAATGACGAGGTAAAGAGAAAATACGTCTATGAAAACCCAGTTAGATGTTAATGAATAGTATTGTTTAAAACATTTTTATTTACTAATTGATCAGTTAAACGCAACCATTCTACTAATAGCTTATTTAATTTTACTGTATGGTCGGTGTAACTAAAGCGGTTTTCGTCAACCCGATTTACAGCAATAATGTAGTCATTCAATGTCACTTTTCCGAATGAATAGTTTTCTGCTTCATCTTTCATGATTTTTTCAGATAATCTTGTTTTTTTCCTTGCTATCGTAATTAACTTTTCTTGTCGTTGAATCTGCAAATACAGGTTTTTTAGATTGGTATGCAGTTCATTGTATTTATTTTTATTAGAAAGTTGAGTTTTTTTGTATTCTATTTTTGCAATATGTTGTTTGGCTTTATCTACACTACGACCAATTGGCCATTGAACGGAGATTCCGGCAAAATAGCTGCGTTCCTGATTTTGTATCCCCCAATCTTTGCCATTTAACTGGTAGCCTAATAATAAATTTGTTGAGGGTAATAAATCATCAGCGGCTTTGTTTACCTCCATGGTGCCTTGTTTTTCCAATAGATGCAGTATTTCATAGGTGCGACTTTCTTTTGTGAATTTTTTATATGCCGGGTCAAACTGTAAATTAGAAACGGGACGTACAGGTTTAACAGGAATATACGGAGTTATACTTTCATTAAGAATGGCTTTAAAAATCAGATTGCTATATGAGTCATATATTTCCTGTAATACGATGACGTTTTCTTTTTTACCAATAATGAGTAATTTCATTTTATTTACATCAATGGGCAAAGCGATATTTTGGCGTTGACGTTCAAGAATATTGGCCATTAATTTCTGATTTGATTTATAGGATGATAATCCTACTTTTAAATTTTCGTAAGCAGAGTACCAGTTGTAGTAGGCAACAGTGAGACTGGCAAGATAGTCTTCATATGCTTCTGTTATTTGATAACGGGTAATATCATTTTCAATGCCAATAATGCTGTCCTGGATTTTCACACTATTACCAAATGCGTTTTTTGCTATGGGTTGAGTGATTAAAAACTGTAAGTTGGAGCTGTCTGTGCTTGTTAATGTAGAAGCAGATTTGTTATACGATAATGATAATTGGGTTCCGTTATAAGGAAACAGCTTATTAAGCGATATAACTGCTTCAGGATTGTTACTGTTTTTATTGAGATAAAAGTTATGCTGGTATTTTACATCCAGAAGAATGTCACTGCTGGGAAGTAGTAAGTCACGGCGATATTTTAAGGGTAATTGATCTATGAGTATTTTTTCAAAATTAACATCTCTCTGCGTGGCTTGTTGAATAAAGCTTTCGAGTGACAGTGTTGCTTGTTTAGATAATGCTGTTGTTATATTTGCTATGTTTAAGCAAACAATCAGAATGGTAAAGACGGTATTTTTAATGTTCATAATAATGTTTAATTTTGTTTGGCTTGAAAGCGTTGCTGTAAGTCTTGTATAAAACTGTACATGCAGGGGATTAATAATAAAGTGATTAAGGAACCGAATAGTAAGCCCCAGGCCATTGCCAGCATCATTTCAGAGAGCATAGAGTCGTAACCTGCAATACCATATGCCGTTGGCATAACTCCTGCGACGGTTGTGAGAGTAGTGAGTATTACTGCTTTGAGACGTGTTTGTGCGATACGGGCAATTTTTTCATCTTGTGCAAGAGTATTATTTTTATATTCCTGATCAAGTTTGGTTAACATGATAATAGCATCATTAATAACAACACCCGCCATACCAAGCGTACCAATAGCTGCAAAAAAACCAAATAATGTTTCACCATGCAACCAGAATGCGTAAATAACCCCAACTACACCAAAGGGGATTGCCAGAATAATCAGCAATGCACGTGAAATAGAATTAAACAAGATAATAAGAATAGATAAAATTAATAAAACAACCATGATTACAGCATTTCTTAAATCATGTTGTGATTCACGCGTGTCTGCGACTTCACCTTCAAAATTTAAGCTGGTAGACGGCTGTTGACTAATAATTTGATGAAAAACACTATTTTCTAAACCGGTTGCAATTTGTACCGGTGTCATAAGCGTGTCCGGCTTTAAATTGGCGTATACCGTTGTTGCCCGGCGGGTATCTTGTCGTGTTATTGAAGTAGGAGCGATACGTTTAGTAACAATAACCAGATCACTCAGTGGAGCTAAATATTTACTGCGGTTCTCAACGGGTATCTTAAGAATATTCTCAATGTTATTTTTTGCGCTATCTATAACAGATAAACGTACATCAACAGATTCATTGCCTTTAGGTAATTCATAAAGAATTTTTCCTTCCAGCGATGCGCGAAATGTGGTTGCTATATCGACAGGGCTAATTGCGAGCCGTTTAACCTTGTCACGTTTAATATCAATATTGTATTCCGGTAAACTTAATGGACGATCAATCTCTGCATTTTTAAGGGCGGGGTGATTGTTCATTGCGGCTAATAATGCCTCGGCAGCCTGATTACGCAATTTATCATTATTTTCAAGTATAAGTACTTCAACCGCACTACCGGAAGACTGTCCCCAGCGGCTTTTTTGGATAATGACTTTTTTTAACCCTTTTATATTTTTTGTTAAGGGTTTCCATAACGCCACAAGGTCATCCGCAGAGCGTTCACGTTCTTCTTTGGGCTTTATTTCGACAATCATTCGGAAACGGTTTTCTTTAGCAATACCGCCATGGCGGCTGCGGGCAATTTCTGTACGAAAACCAATGACTTCTTTGCCGATATAGGGCTGGATAATGTTTTCTATTCTTTTACTGATCATTGCTGTTTCAAAACGATCTGATTTTTTATTCGCTATACCGATTAATACTATTTCACGGGTTTCGGAATGCGGGAATAAAACAAACTTCATGTTTTGCTTTGCGATAATAAATGAGCTAATTAACAGGCCGATAAAAATAGCAAAAATAAAATATTTATAATTTAATAAACGAATAAGAAGGTCGCCATATTTTTTTTCGATATGGTCAAACCAGTGAGGCGTACTTTCAGCGATGCTTTGTAATGTTTTCTGTTTAGATAAAAAACGAGGCGACTGGATATGTAAATGCCCCGGCAGTATGACGAGTGATTCTAACAAGCTGGCTAACAACATCAAAAATACAATGGGTGGAATAAAGCTGACAAACGAACCAAAATGCCCGTTAAAATAAAACAGAGGAACGAAAGCGACACAAGTGGTCGTAATACTTGCCAGTACAGGCAGAAATACCTGTGATGTACCTTTAACGGCCGCTTCGTGAGAGTTATAGCCTTGTGAACGAAAACGGGAAATATTTTCAGCTACGACAATGGCGTCATCAACAACAATCCCCATAACAATAATAACGGCGGCAAGTGTAACGTTATTAATGGTGTATCCCATTAATAAGGTCACGATAAGGGTTAAACAAATGGTGAAGGGGATACCCATGGCAACCCAGACACCGGCGCGTTTATTTAAAAATAAAAACAAGGTGATTAATATCAGGGTGAAACCTATTGCACCATTGGTTGAAATAATACCTAACCGATTACGTACCTCATACGATTCATCATCCAGCATGACCAGCTGTATATCAGAATTTTTCAGGTTATTCTTTTTGTAGCTGTTAACAACTTTATTTACGGCATCTAAAGATTCCATAATGCCATAGGCGCCATTCTTTACCACATTGAACATGATGGATTCATGCCCGTTTACTTTTGTGATTTGTTTTTCGCGGCGAAAATCCTTTTTGACTTTAGCGATAGATTTTAACTGAATTGCCTTGCCCTGAAATCCTGCCTGCACATAAAGATTATTGAGTTTTTCAATGGTGTCGAGTTGTGCATTAATAGTGACAATGGGTTCATCTTTAACCTTAATTCGTCCGGCAGGTTGTCGTATATGGTTGTTCTTGATTTCTCTTATTACCTGACTTAGTGGGATTTGGTAGCGAACCAGCTTTTGTGGATCAATATTAATTTGAAGTTCTTCCTGCAAATAACCAGAACGGTTAATGCTATTAATTTGCGGTAAATTAAGTAGTTGCAACTCAAGTGCTGCAGCGTAGCGTTGTAGTTCTTGCCGTTGTTCTATCGAGAGTAAGTGAGCCTGGGTATGAATAAGTGCGATATCGATAATGGCTTTTTTCGAGCTTTTGAATACGCGTACCTTAGGTTTGTCGAGTACTTCTGGCGGGAGTTGTGCGCCGAGTGCAGCATTACGTATTTCAGTTATGGTTTCATCTTTATTGGATAAATCTTTTTCTAGTTCAACCGTGACAGAGGTAGAACCACGACTGACACTGCTATAAATCCGATAAACACCGTCAACCGCTTTTAATTCATTTTCAAGTTCACGGGTAACAAAGTGTTCAACTTCTGCGGCAGTTGCGCCCGGATAATTTGCCGTTACCCGAATTCGGTCATAAGTAACGTCAGGCCGTTCTTCTTTTTTTATTTCCTGCCACGCAAATAGCCCGCCCAAAATGACCGAAATAAATAAAATATTGGTCAGCAGGTGACGATTAACAAAAAATGCAATAAACCTTTCGATCATATGTTTTCTTTTAGCCAAAATACACAATGGCTTTATTATGCCACTCTTTATATATATGCGAAATGTTTGCACTATTTGTTTGGACGTGCCGGCAACACTTTAGTAAAATCAGCCGATAAACTCCATTTTCACTAAATTTGAGACATATTATGGGTAGAGCATATCAAAACCGTAAAGAATCCATGGCTAAAACGTCTGATGCGAAAGCAAAGGTCTATTCAAAGTACGGCCGGGAGATTTATGTTATCGCCAAAAATGGCGGTACTGACCCTAATGGCAACTTATCACTGCGTCGTATTATCGATAATGCTAAGAAAGATCAGGTTCCGGCACATGTTATTGAAAAAGCCATAAAAAAAGCTGAGGGTGGAGCAGGCGAAGATTTTGTACCCGCACAATACGAAGGTTTTGGCTCCGGTGGTTACAATGTCATTGTAGACTGCTTAACCGATAATAATACCCGTACCTTCAATGATGTTCGTTTGTGTTTTAATAAATGCAAAGCAAAAATCGGTACTCAGGGTACAGTTGCTCATATGTTTGACCATCTTTGTGTTTTTGCTTTTAAAGGTGACGATGAAGATGCTGTTTTAGAAGCCATGTTAGAAGCAGACGTTGATGTGACAGATGTTGAAATGGAAGATGGCGTGATTACTGTTTTTGCTCCGCATACTGAATATGGTAAAACAAGAAATGCATTAACGGCACTATTAGGTGAAGACATTGAATTTGATGCTGATACCATTACCTTTATTCCTCAATCAACAACAAAAATCAGTGGCGATGATATTGAGCTATTCGAAAAATTCATGGATATGTTAAATGATAATGACGATGTACAAAATGTTTATCATAATGTAGAAATGTAATATTTTGATATGTCTAAATTACTGCAAGAATGGTCGCCTTCAGAAGCCGCGATAGATGTGATTAAGCTAAATGGTATTGCTGATGATCATATTACAAAAACAGTTGATTATCTAAAAAAAGAAACAGAGCTCAATAATATTGATGATCTCGATGGATATGATAACTGGAATTCATTTTTTATTATTTTTTGTATCAAGGCGCACAAAAATATACCTTCTTAAAAAGCTATCATGAAAAAAAAGAAACGTGGTTATAACCTATACGTTATCGATCTTGATAAAGATGTTCTGGACATAAAAAAATTTCGTGATGCTAACCCGGACTATGTGGATGATTACCCCTGTGTTTACGTAGGGCAAACAGCTAAATCACCCGATGATCGTTTCGATCAACACAAAGCCGGTATTAAAGCGAATCGATACGCTAAAAAATACGGCCTTCGTCTTCGTTATAATCTCTTTGAAAAATATAACCCCATTTCCACTCGTAAAGAGGCTGAATATAAAGAAGCATTATTAGGTGAACACCTACGTAAACGTGGTTTTGCGGTGTGGTGGAACTAATGTTCAAAGCCAATTTAGAAAAAGCCTATTTAGAAACAACCTACGCAGTATTTATTGATGATCATCAATATGATATCCAAATTGATAAAACGCTGCCGTCTGTTATCAATGAGCTACTCAGCAACAAAAAATCAGCGGTCATTCTCACAGCCTGGAATCCACGAAGTAAGGTTTTATCTATAGAAGAAAATAAACAAAGAAATAATAAATTGTACTCAAAGCTAAAAGCAGATAAATATATTATTTATCATGCAGAAGGGCATAGCGTTGACGCTTCATGGCAAGCAGAAGAAAGTTTTCTGGTTGTTGGAATGGCAAAAGAAAAAGCAGAACAACTTGCTGCTGAATTTGAGCAATATGCTTATGTGTGGTGCGAATATGACAAGCCAGCATCTTTAATATTTACCAATCTTTGGTAGCTTCTGCTTGATGAGTCGCCATTCCAAAGTATTTTTAGCCAGATTCCTATAGCTTAAAAAAGCTGGATTCCGGCTAAAGGCGCGCCGGAATGACGAAGTTAACTAATCAACACTACCGTCATTCCCGCATGCTTTTAGCGGGAATCTAAAGATTTAAACTCTGGATTCCGGCTAAGAACACGCCGGAACGACGAGATCCTTAAACCACAATGACAAGTATCTTTGAGTTTAATATACTCAACAACAGGAGAGAATGATGGCAAAAATAGATACAGAAAAACTAGACAAAGTTATTGCTGATGCAAGACGTGCTATGGATAAACGGGCACAAGGTTATCGTGAACAGGCGTTAGGTATGTACCCCCATATTTGTGGCCGTTGTAGCCGTGAATTTGATCACAACAACTTAAGTGAACTCACTGTTCATCACCGTGATCATGACCATGATAATAACCCGGCTGATGGCAGTAATTGGGAATTATTATGTTTGTATTGTCACGACAACGAACATCAGCGACAGTTAGAAGCACATATGGGTAATAACTCTACATCTGAATCAAAAGGTAATGGGGCTACACATAATCCCTTTGCAGATTTAAAGTCAATGTTAAATGATGATTAGGTTTTAATATTTATCTGCTGTCGACCCAAAGCAGTCTTTTGGTTATTCCTATGTACTTTTGTATTAACTATATTAATTTTTAGTATCTTGATGAAAGGTGTTTATAAACAGCTTCGAGCTTGATGAGTACTCAATTTGTGACGACTAAGCAGTATTTGATTAATGATTCAAAATTGATGAAAGATTGGGATTTTGATGAGAATCAAGATTTGAATCCTGCTAATCTTTTAGTCGGAAGTAATATAAGAGCAGCTTGGGTTTGCCACCTCTGCAATAACAAATGGAAAACGGCAATCTATCATCGTGCTATTAAAAAAACTGGCTGTCGCAACTGCTCTTCAAGAAAGAGGTTAAATTTCGATATTAACAAGAGTATTTCCAAGACACATCCAGAAATTGCAAAAGATTGGTCTCCTGATAAAAACGGAAGATTAACACCAAAAATGTTCGCCAAGAATTCCAGATATCAAGCGAACTGGCGTTGTCATATATGTGGAATGAAAACCACTAAAAGTATTAAAAACTATAGTGGTTGCAGGCAATGTAAAGAAGCAAAACGACTTGAAAACAATAATCTCAAATTGGCTTTCCCTGAAATATCAAAAGAATGGGATAAAGAAAAAAATGGAGATAAGCTACCCAGCGATTTCAAGCCCGCCAGCAATAAATACGCATGGTGGTTGTGCTCTAAATGTGGTCACAGTTGGTCTGCTAGAATTAGCAACCGAACTTCATTAGGCCGAGGATGCCCTTTATGCTCGAATAACGTAGTTGTTGCTGGAAAAAATGATTTGGCCACTACTCATCCATATTTATCTAATGAATGGCATCCAACCAACAATAAGAAATTAACACCTGAAGAAGTTACATATGGCAGTGGAAAGAAAATATGGTGGCTATGCCCTAATGATCATGAGTACGAAGCAACAATTCTTCATAGAGCACATGGGACTGAATGCCCTAAATGTAATGATGGCCGGCAGACATCTTTTGCAGAGCAAGCTACTTATTTTTATATCAAGCAACTCTATCCTGATGCTTTGAATCGTTATACGGCTGAATTTCTCGGGCGAATGGAATTAGATATTTACATTCCTTCAATTAAATTAGCTATTGAATATGATGGTGAGGCATGGCACAAAAAAAACACAATCAAAAGAGAAGAACGAAAATACCAACTGTGTAAAGAAAACGGGATAAAGCTAATAAGACTAAGAGAGAAAATGCCAGAATTTCCATCTAATATAGCTGATGATATGTTTGGGATGGAAAGGCTTTATGAGCCTAAAAATTTAGAACAAATGCTTGCAGAGTTGTTTAAACGTATTAATTATTCAGAAACATGGATGTTAGGATGCCCTATAGACATTGATATCACGAGGGATAGACCAGAAATATTACGATATAAAACGGATCTAAAAACAAAATCTTTAAAATATTTGTATCCCGAAATTGCTAAAGAGTGGCACTCTACCAAGAATGGAAATCAATTACCGGAGCATTTTCAGTCTGGAACAAACTTTAAAGCATGGTGGGTATGTCCCGATTGTGGAAATGTTTATGAAGCAGCAATTGGTAAACGAACTGGTGGAATAAGTGGAAGTTGCAAAACTGGCTGTCCTAAATGTGGTATTGAGAAATCGACGCAGGCAAAGCGGAAAGCAGTGAATATGATTGATCCAGAGTCAGGCGAAATATTGAGGACATTTATTTCTATTTCAGACGCTTCAAGAAAAATGAAAATAAATGACTCAAATATCAGCATGGTTTGCAAGGGGATAAGACCAAAAGCAGGAGGGTATGTCTGGGCTTATTCAAATACATAAAATTCCATGAGTGCAACCAAATTTTCCCAGCGTCAGAATAAGTGGTGTCAGATGAAATATTCCACTTTTGTTTAGGGGCCGTTTATGGCCGCTAGCAGAATTAAAAAATTTGGTTAGAATATGTTAATTATTCACCAAAAATAATATCTTCTTTAATATCTAACCATTGCGGGTATTTTTTCATTGCTTTAGAAAACAGCGGGTTTTGATAATGCTTTTCAAGCCATGCTCGAAGTTTTGGATAGGGGGATTGTAAATACCATTTTCGATCTACGCGAGAAAACTGGCGGATAAAAGGTAAAATTGCATAGTCAGCTAAACTCGGAGTATTGCCAAAAATATATTCATGTTTTTCTAAACAATTTTCAAGGTAACCAATAAAGACTTCGCATTGTTGTCTGCACTCTATCTCAGCATTATCATGATAACGAGAAGCCGCTTTATATTGTTTAAGTGCATCCACGAACTCATTATCACTTCGGTTTATTAGCGTAAGCATATATTCAAAGGCATTTTTTTGATGAGAATAGAGCAGGTTATCTGGATCGTTTTGATTAAGTGCCCAAACCATAATATCCAGACTTTCATCAATAACTGAATTGTTGTCAATAACTAATACCGGAACTTCGCCTTTTGTAGAAGCAATAAACATCTCATGTGGGATGTTTGTCATTACAATGTCACGCAATAATACGACTTGCTGCGCAAGTAATATTCCCATTCTTGCACGCATTGCATAAGGGCATTGTCGTAGTGAATATAGAATAGGCTGAGTCATTCGTCGCATTAATTTATTATTACCATCGCCAATATTATTAAAGCCGTAACAATAATTGGTATAATTAGAAACGCAATAAGTAAGAATATGACTTTATGATTTTTTCTAAAATTTATTATTCTTTGTTGTAATGATTCAATAAACGGGAAGCGAATAAAAGACTGTATGAAAATCCATAAGGCAACATAAAATTCTACTTTAATAATATACCAATAACGCTGCGGGTTATCTTTTAAATAGGCCTCCTCATAATTGCCACCATATACACTAACTGATATAGCTGTGTTTGATAGCAATCCGTATATTGGCAATAGGGAAATAATTAAAGCTGCAGATACAATATAAGGGTTAATCTTTGTAAATTGATACAACTTTACCATTATAAATATTTCAGTTAGCGGTTCATTTTATTTGCAATTGATTATTTTTCCATTGATGTCTTTACTTTGATCGCTCATTAAGTAGATATAAGCATCCATAATATCTGCTGGTGCAGGAATCGTCATTGGATCTTCTCCCGGATAGGCAAGGGCTCGCATTCGGGTTCTTACTCGGCCCGGATCAATGCTGTTTACTCTAATTGGTGTGCTGAGCTCCAATTCATCGGCAAGAATACCCATCAAATTATCTCCTGCCGCTTTAGTTACACCATAGGCTCCCCAATATGCTCGTCCTTGCCGGGCGACGCCTGAACTGGTGAATACCATAGAAGCGGATGAAGATTTGTTTAACAATGGAATCATGGCTTGTGATAGCAAGAAGGGCGCGTGCAAGTTAACTTGCACAATACGATTCCATATTGTGTTATCAAATTGAGAAATAGGACTAAGGCCTTCAAACATGGCTGCATTATGTAATAAGCCATCAAGGTGACCGAATTCATTTTTAATCGTTTGCGCAAGCCCCAAATAATCATCAGCCGTTGCCTTTTCCAAATTTAGTGTGATGATGGCGGGTTGCGGGTATCCGGCATCGACAATTTCATCATTAACATCAATAATTTTCTTTTCTGTTTTACTTAATAAAATAATAGTTGCACCGTATTTTGCAAAAGTTTTGGCCGCTGTTGCTCCAATACCATCACCTGTACCGGTAATAAGAATTATTTTATCTTTTAGACAGTTTTCTTGTGGCGTAAAATCGTTTGGAATCTGGATTAAATTATTCATAATAGTTTTCTTTCTTTATTTAATTAAACATGAAGCAGCCAGGCCACTTCGTACGGCACCCTCTAAAGTGGCAGGGTAACCTGTGTTAGTGTAGTCACCGGCTAAAAATAATCCTTTAACCGGTGTTGTGTTTTCTGGCCTTGCCGAGTTGCTATTCACTTCACTCGCAAAGGTGGCTCTTTTTTCGCGTATAACAAACGCTTTTTCTAATTTTGGCGTTTTCTCAAACAGCAGTTCAACTTCCTTTTTTACTGCTTGTATTAAAGTGTCTTCATCCATTTGCATGTGCGAGCCTTCGCAACTAATAACAACACTAAGCAGGCCATGTTGCTTGCAAAGCAGGCCGCGGTCAAATACCCATTGGCTAATTGTACCACTTAATCCCTGCATAGCATGACTGAGTTGAGTGTCTTGCGGGTATTGCAGGTAAACAGTAACAATAGGTTGATAAGAAAAAGAATTTACTTTATCAAGTAAACTATTTAATTCCTGAGTGGCAGGTAGAAGTTTAGCCAGGTTTTGTGGTGCAACCGCCATAATTAACGAGCTTGTTTGAATGTTCTGGTTTTGCTTGTTATTTTTAATATCAACAGATTGAATCTTGTTATTTTCGATATGAATGTTTTCAAGCCGGGCCTGTAAGTGTACCTCTCCACCTTTATTACGAATATATTGAACAGCAGCATTGGGAAAGGTGTTGGATAAATCAATAATGGGAAGCAATAGATCTGCATCATAATAATGGTGGGTAAAGGCATCTTCAAAAACACGCATAAAAACATTTGCAGAAGCCGTTTTAACCGGTGTATTGAGAGTGGATAAACACAGCGGTTCCCAGAGTTGTTTTATAATACTCTCCGTTTGGCGGCTTTGCATAAATAGCTGTTCTACCGAAATGTCTTGTGAAAATTCATAGTTGTGCTTTTTAGCAAAGAGGCCGAAACGTATTGCCGCAATACGATCGCTTAAACTTAATTCTTTTGCTGTAATGAGCGCATAAAGTAAATGTAATGGGGCAGGTAATTTGGGGGCCTTTATCTCTGTCTGATTACCCGTTTCATCCTGAACAGATAAAAACAATGGTGTTCGTTTCGTTACTGCATATGGGCACTGACCGACCAGTTTTAAAATTTTAATACATTGCTGGTACGCACCAATCATCAGATGTTGGCCGTTGTCGACCATTATATCTTTAAAAGGAACACTTCGGGCCCGGCCACCGACTTGTTTTGCTGCTTCATAGACAATAACTTTTCGTCCCTTGCTTGCTAGTGTTACTGCAGCAGCAAGTCCAGCCCAACCTGCACCTATAACAATAACGGATTCTTGCCGGCTCATGCTTTTCTATACTTCCGGTACGACCACCATTCTTTAAACCAGGTTTTAAATGCAATGATGATTTTTCGGAAAGGGGGAATGACCACTTTATGTTTTAAAACCTGTAGCTTGTCATCTTCCATTTCACTGAGTGTATTTTCATAAATCGCAGCCATTATAGTGCCGGTTTTTTGGTTGTAACGATCCTCAAGCGGAAGGGTAGCAAAGGCATCACGGTAACATTGGTGGGCACGTTCAGCATGAAAACGCATTAATTGATGAAATGATTCGCTATCTTTACGGTTAAAAATATCTTTTTCACTGATGCCAAATTGTTCAAGTTCATCCAAAGGCAGGTAAAGCCGATCTCGTAATGAATCTTCATAAACATCGCGAATAATATTGGTAAGTTGTAAAGCCAGTCCGAGTTTTTTTGCAAACTCTATGGTTTGTGGGTTTTTATAACCAAAGATACTGGCGGAGAGAATACCTACAACACCTGCAACCCGGTAACAATATAAATTAAGTTCTTCAAAATTATTAAAGCGAACCGTTTTAAGATCCATTTCCATGCCATCAATAATTTCCAGAAAATATTTTTTATCCAGCTTAAAGTTATGGATAGATGTAAATAATGCATGGGTAACGGGATGATTTGGACTGCCGGCAAATAATGCTTCAATTTCCGTGCGCCACCATTCGAGTTTAACAAGTTTGATCTTGTTATCCATTTCAGCATCTGCAATGTCATCGACTTCGCGACAAAATGCATATAGTGCAGTGATTGCGAGGCGTTTTTTCTTGGGTAAAAACAAAAAGCTATAATAAAAGCTCGAGCCACTTTTTGCTGTTTTGTTCTGACAATATTCTTCGGGGGTCATAAGATGCTTTAAGTCGTTTTATTGTGATTATTTTACCGTTAATTTGCTGTTATTACGAGTAATTGTGGCTAGGGCTTCAGCCCGACGCAGCGATAATAATCAGAAAAAGGTACTTTCTTATTATCTCTATTAATTAAGAATATAGGGTTTGTATATGCTCGCTGTCGGCTTGAAGGCTGACCTACAAAAAATGAGCACCTTTGAGCTTTAAGAATTATTTTGCTCTAATTGCTTTCCAGATAACCCAGACAATATCCCATTTATTTAAACGCGGGCGGCTAAAAACGTCATCATATTGCTGATTTAAGCGATATAAAATACGCGAGCCTCCCATAATGGTCATGCGTAATTCGAGACCCATTCGGCCTTTTAACACTTTACCTAATGGAGCACCTGCCTGCATGAGTTTAACGGTACGGCGTATTTGAAATTCAATGAGTCGACGAGTTGCCGGGTTCGTGAGTTTGTTATGGATATCGTCTTCGGTTACGCCGAATTGCTGCATTTCATCCTGGGGAAGGTAAATGCGATCACTTTCTTCGATGTCTTGACTAATATCCTGTAAAAAATTAGTTAATTGCAGTGCACTACAAATGGCATCTGAATAACCAAAATTTCGGGGGGAGGTTTCTTTGTTCAAATGTAATAATAAACGCCCGACAGGGTTTGCCGAATAGCGGCAATACTCCATTACCTCACCAAAGTTAGCATAACGTTTTTTCGTTACATCCATTTTAAAAGCCGTGAGTAAATCATGAAATAGAGATACAGGAAGCTGGTGTTGTTTGATGACATCAGCAAGGGCAATAAAGGTTGTATCACTGCTCTCTTTTCCTTGTTCTATCATAACCAGCTTGTCGCCAAAATCATCTAATGCAGCAATGCGTTCTTCATCGGATAGCTCGCCTTCATCTGCAAAATCATCAGCACGGCGAGCAAAGGCATAAATAACAGCGATAGGCAGGCGTAAATGTTTAGGTAAAAGACGAGAGGCAACAGGGAAGTTCTCATAATGAGACTTCGCCATCTGTAAACATTCGCTATAAGCATTTTGTAGTGTTTCTTTTTCCATAAGTGGGGTATTCTACGACTACAAATTGAGTCATACAAATTTAAATGGTGCTACGGTTATGAAAGTGATAAAAATGCTTTTTATGGGGATTTTGATGGGATTGATTGTTGGCTTATGGCTTGGCGTTAATATCGGCAAAGGAAATCCTATTTTTAGTAATCCGTTTGCAAAAGAAAACCTGCAGAAAAAAATCAAACAAAGAGTAGGCGAGAGTATTGAACAATTGGGTGAAGATATTAAAGGGAAGATTAAGAAGTAAATTTTATTTTGATAGAAAATTGAACGGCGAACTAAGGTACCGATGTATCCTTTGCGTTGAAATCTTTGCTTAAGTTCGTAATTTTGTGGGGTTCCCTCAGGCTCTGAACTGAGGTCTTTATAGTTAGTTTATCCAGCCTTTACGCATAACGAGTTTTGAGTACCCTATTAAAAATGCTGAGACGACGAACGACATAAAGGTGCCAATCAAAATCTCCATTGCACTGGTTACTTGAAAGGTATGAATGTTAGTTACTACCACTGCAATGAAAGAAATAATAAATAAGGGGTATGCAATAGATTTTCTTAGTATCAGGAAAACGTCCCCAAGCACACCGCCAAACACAGCGATAGCAAAAGCACCGGTTGCCCACATCGGGCGACTTTCAATTAACGATTTTGCTGCATCAGGATAATTTGCCAACATATCTGGATTCATTTGCATGATGAAGTTCATACTCCCCATAATATTCCAGATTAATGCAACAACACATATTACCCAAAAGCTCCAGTGAATTTTAATGCTAGCCATATTTGTACCTTATTTATCTATGTAACATCTTTATCCGTTTCGATCTGTCTAACAGCTGTTTCAACCTGATTCGGTTGCGCAATTTTTTTATCAGTCGATATGCCCATTTCATTAAATTTACGGGCACTAGGCAGTACACGGCTGTCAAAAGAACCAACAGCACTATTATAGTGTTTCATTCCACTATCAAGGCTTTTTCCCAGCTTTTGCAGATGGTCGGTAAAGGTTTGTAATCGACCATAGAGTTCTTCACCTACTGTTTTAATATGTTCGGCATTTTCTGCTAGTTGTTCTTGTCGCCAACCATAGCCAACTGCACGAAGCAGGGCAACAAAACTGGTAGGGGTGGCGAGAATAACCTGACGTGCCAGAGCGTTTTCTAAAATAGAAGGTTCTTGATCGAGCGCGGCACTTAAGAATTGATCTCCTGGAATAAAAAGAACAACGAAGTCAGGTGCATTTTTGAATTGTTTCCAATAGGCTTTATCGGCAAGTTCATTAATGCGTTGTTTCACATTTTTAGTATGCCGTGTTAGTTGAATTTGACGTTCAGTATCATCAACTGCTTCAATGGCACTGATGTAAGCGTCTAATGGTGTTTTTACATCAACAACAATTTCACGGCCATCGGGCATGCGTACGATCATGTCGGGTCGTAATGCGCCTTCATCAGTACGAACCTGTTCCTGTTCAAAGAAATCACAATGTTCAACCATGCCGGCAAGTTCAGCTAAACGCTTTAATGTCATTTCACCCCATTGGCCACGAACCTCCGGACGACGCAGGGCGGTGACGAGTTTGCGAGTTTCATCCTGCAGGGTAGCCTGAGTTTGCGCCATGGTTTCGAGATGTTTATGTAATGCACCATAAGATTCTTTACGATCTTTTTCGATAGTGCGAATTTGTTCTTCCGTTTTACTTAATGTTTCTTTTATTGGATTTAATAAGTGCTCGATGGATTTTTCTTTTTTCTCGAGTTCGTTTACCGCTTGCGCCTGATATTGTTTTAAATTTTCCTGTGCAAGTTTTAAAAACTCTTCATTATTATTTTTGAGTGCCTGGCTGGAGAGAGCAGTAAATGTTTCGCTTAGTTGTAGCCGTGCTTTTTCAAGCGAAGCAATTTTTTCATCATTATTTTGTTGTTCAATTTCAATCCGTGTAGCAAGAGCGGTATTTTTTTCTCGTAGTTGCGAGATTTTTCTTTGTAGATAAATATAGGTGATGAGACTGCCTAAAATCGTCGCGATGATTATTGAGATAATCACTGATTTATTTTGCAGAAGTTCTATTAGTAATGTTTCGTTCATAGCAACGAGTTTACTCTAAAATTTAAGCGAATGAATCAATAATGCCTATTATATCCTGAGGACATTGGATTGAGGCATGGGCACCCCATTGCTCTGGCGTGTCCGATTCAGCAATATAGCCAAACAGTGCAACTATAGACGGCATACCTGCCCGGTTGCCAGCTTCAATGTCACGTTCTGCATCACCAACATAAAGGCATTCTTCTGCTTTACTTCCTGCCAGCTCACAAGCATGAAAAATAGGGGCGGGGTGAGGTTTACGCTGTTCGAGTGTATCACCACTTACAATAGCAGCTGCACGTGAGGTTAAATTTAATGCATCAAGTAAAGGTTCTGTTAACCAGCCAGGTTTATTGGTGACGATACCCCAGTTAATATTATTTTTTTCAAGCTCAAGCAATAACTCATTCATCCCCGGGAAGAGCGTTGTCTCATTTGCGATGTTATTTTTATAATGTTGAAGGAGTTCTTGATACAATGTATCAAAATCCGGGTGCTCTTTTCCAAATCCCAGTGTTGTCAGTGCGACACCACCATGAGATACATATGGTCGAATAGTGTCGTAAGGTAAGGGTTCATAATGGTGTTTTTTTAAAACGTAATTGAGTGCACCAGCAAGATCGGGCGCGGTGTCGGCTAAAGTACCATCGAGATCAAAGAGAACCGTTTTTATTTTTGGCATGTTTTGTTTTTATTGTAGGTCGGCTCTTTATGCCGACGCTGTGGTTAGTTAAAACCATAATCCTATTTGTTAAGAATACGAAATTGATGATTGAATTTTCACGAAACCACTGGTTTTATTGTTTCATTATAGTACTGCGTCGGCCTAAAGAGCCGACCTACATGAAAATTTTTTTATTTTTGAGTGTGCATTAAATAATTAACATCAACATCATGACCTAATGAGTATTTTTTACTTAACAGGTTATAACTCATACCGGTTAATTCTCTTAGATGTAAGTCTGCATTACGTGCCCAGCTTTCAAGTTCGGAAGGTTTAATAAACTTACTGTAGTCATGCGTACCTTTGGGTAGCATTTGCATAATATATTCAGCACCGACAATCGCAAAAAGATAGGACTTGGGATTACGGTTGATGGTTGAGAAAAAAACATGCCCATCTGGTTTCACCAGCTTGCTGCAAGCGGCAATAACAGAAGCCGGATCGGGAACGTGTTCTAGCATTTCCATACAGGTGACAACATCATACTTGCCTGCTTCTTTGTCGGCGAGTTCTTCTGCTGTAATCTGCTTGTACTCAAGCTCAGCACCTGATTCGAGTTTGTGTAGTGAGGCAACACTTAACGGGGCTTTGCCCATATCAATACCCAATACGTTTGCGCCTTTAAGTGCCATACTTTCGGCCAGAATGCCGCCGCCACAACCAATATCGACGACAGTTTTTCCTTTTAAAGAGGCACGGCGATCAATGTATTCAAGTCTTAACGGATTGATTTCATGCAAAGGTTTAAATTCACTGTCCGGGTCCCACCAACGTGAGGCGAGTTCTTCGAATTTAGCGATTTCTTTTGGATCAAAATTTAGAGTTTGTTCAGTCATGGTGTGATTCTAACGCGAATTAGGATGAGAGAGAATAGATACTTTTAAAACTGGTTAGCCACGGAGGACACGAAGAACACCAAGAAAAGGCTAAGGGGAAATTACGGTGAGGCACTTTAAGTTTAATATGTTTCCTTTGTGCTCTTCGTGTCCTTGGTGGCTAACAATTATTCTTTAATTTTTTCTTTCCATTTTGCTGATTTTTCTAAAATAGTCTTTTCATCCAGTGTAGTTAATTCCCGATTTTTGAGCAGGTGGCTTCCCGCCACCCAGACATTGGAAACGTTTTCACGTCCGGCAGAATAAACGAGCTGTGAAACAGGGTTATAAACCGGTTGATTTTCAATACCACTGAGATCAACCGCGGTAATGTCCGCCGACTTACCAATTTCTAAACTGCCAATTTCTGAGTCCAGACCTAATGCTTTTGCAGCATTAATGGTGGCCATACGTAAAACATCGCTTGCCGGTAAAGCACTGGCATTGCCGGCGACAGCCTTGGCAATTAAAGCGGCGGTTTGCATTTCTGCAATCATGTCTAAATCATTATTACTGGCGGCGCCATCGGTACCGATGGAAATATTCACTCCCGCTTGTTGCAGTTTATAAGTGGGGCAGAAGCCACTGGCGAGTTTTAAGTTTGATTGTGGGCAATGTAAAACATGAGCACCAGTTTCAGAAATAAGGTTTATCTCTTCATCCGTAAGCTGTGTCATGTGTACGGCTAGCAAACGGGGTGATAAAAGTCCAAGTTCATTGAGTCTTTCAATGGGCCGCTTACCGTTTGATGCCATCGCCTGCTCAACTTCGTCGGCCGTTTCGTGTAGATGGATATGGATCGGGATATCGAGCTCTTCAGCATAAGTTGAAATACGCTTTAGTGGATCGTCTGAAACAGTATAAGGTGCATGGGGAGCAAAAGCGGTGCTAATAAGGCTGTTACCGTGGAGTTGATCGTGTAATTCAATACCTTTTGCCAGGTACTCATCGGCATCTTTTGCCCAGGCAGAGGGAAAATCAATCAGAATTAGCCCCAATTTCGCTCGCATTCCAGCCTGTTCAACGGCTCGTGCTGTTTCTTCGGGAAAGAAGTACATATCATTAAAACAGGTTGTGCCGCTGCGAATCATTTCGGCACAGGCTAATAACGAACCATCATAAACAAATTCTGCAGAAATATGTTTTTGCTCGACCGGCCAAATATGGTTGTTGAGCCAATCCATTAACGGCAAGTCATCCGCTAACCCACGCATTAAAGACATGGGGGAGTGGGTGTGTGAATTGATTAGTCCGGGTATCAGGAGTTGGTTTTCTAGTGTGATTTCAACATCCGGGGTATATTTTTCAAGTATGTCTTGTTTGGGCAATAAATCATGAATACGCCCATCATGAATTGCAATGGAATAGTTGTGATGGACGGTATTTTTGTTATCGACAGCAGCAATCCACGTTGCATGGAGTATTGAATCTACATTTTTTGTTTGTTTGTTATTCATAGGCGAAAAAGATACCCGTAAAGCATGCTAAATAACAAGAAAATTTGCATTTATTCGGATTAATTTTCTATTTTGGGTGTTGTTTGTGTATGTTTTATTAGCCAAATAAGAAGAAAAAACCAGAGTAAAATTATCGATTGATGATATATGGCTTAGTAGTGGGCTTTTTTACTTTGGAAAAGCTAAAATTGAGTATAGTTTCATCCCATATTTTAATTTTGCGCTCCTTAGAGAAGATATCACGTAACTTCATAAAGATGCAGTAGTGGAGACACTATGGTATAATTTCGCCTTTAAAATGCCCTGAAAAGGGCATTTGGCTGACTAGAATTACCAGAATTATAAAAAATAACTCGAATATTGCCTTTTGAAGGAGCTACTCGTACATGGTTGAGTTCGCTAAAGAAGTTCTACCAATAAATATTGAAGATGAAATGAAGCAGTCCTATCTGGATTATGCGATGAGCGTAATTGTAGGACGAGCACTTCCTGATGTTCGAGATGGTTTAAAGCCAGTTCACCGACGCGTTCTTTATGCAATGCGTGAATTAGGCAATGATTACAACAAGCCTTATAAAAAATCTGCCCGTGTTGTTGGTGATGTGATTGGTAAATACCATCCGCATGGTGATACTGCCGTTTACGATACGATTGTTCGTATGGCGCAGCCGTTTTCTTTACGTTACATGCTGGTCGATGGTCAGGGTAACTTTGGTTCGGTTGATGGTGATTCACCTGCCGCGATGCGTTATACCGAAGTGCGTATGGCAAAAATTGCGCATGAGTTATTGGCTGATCTGGATAAAGAAACCGTCGACTTCATTCCTAACTACGATGAATCTGAACACGAACCGGAAATTCTACCTGCGCGTTTACCTAACCTTTTAGTTAATGGTTCTGCGGGTATTGCAGTTGGTATGGCAACCAACATCCCGCCACACAATTTAACTGAAGTCATCAATGCCTGTCTTGCTGTTATTGAGAATGAAAACATTAGCATTCAAGAGCTCATGGAAATTATGCCGGGGCCGGATTTCCCAACGGCCGGTATCATTAATGGTGCGCGTGGTATTGCCGAAGCGTATGCCGGTGGTAAAGGGCGTATTTATGTTCGCGCAAGAACGCATGTTGAAGAGCGTGCAAAAGATAAAGAAAGCATTATTGTTACGGAATTACCGTATCAGGTTAATAAAGCGCGTCTGCTAGAAAAAATTGCCGAGCTGGTAAAAGATAAGAAGATTGAAGGCATTACCGGTTTGCGTGATGAGTCGGATAAAGACGGTATGCGTATGGTCATCGAGCTTCGCCGTGGTGAAGTGGCTGATGTGATGTTGAATAATCTTTATCAACAAACGCAAATGCAAAATGTGTTTGGTATTAACATGGTTGCTCTGGTTGATAACCAGCCTCGACTCTTAAACTTGAAACAAATTCTTGATGCCTTTATTCGTCATCGCCGCGAGATTGTAACTCGTCGCACCGTTTATGAGTTACGTAAAGCACGTGAAAAAGCGCATATCCGTGAAGGTTTGGCGGTTGCGTTAGAAAATATTGATCCGATTATTGCGTTAATAAAAGCAGCAAAGAATCCTGCTGAAGCAAAAGAAAAATTAATCTCTACACCCTGGCAGCCGGGTGTTGTCACTAAAATGCTTGAAGCAACGGGGGCTGAATCTTCACGCCCCGATGGTTTATCTGCTTCTTGCGGTTTGATTGATGGTTTATATCACTTCTCTGAAACTCAGGCACAAGCTATTTTAGACATGCGCTTGCACCGTTTAACCGGACTCGAGCAAGATAAAATTATTTCAGAGTTTGAAGAACTCTTAAAATTGATTGCTGAGTTGTTGTTTATTTTAAGTAGCGCCGATCGTCTAATGGAAATCATTGTTGAAGAACTTAATGAAATTAAAGATCAGTATGGTGATGAACGTCGTACTGAAATTGTTTCTTCACAGGAAGATTTAACCATAGAAGATTTAATAACCGAAGAAGATGTTGTTGTGACTCTTTCACATGAAGGTTATGCAAAAGCACAACCGATTACTGTTTACTCTGCACAACGTCGTGGTGGTCGTGGTAAAGCGGCAACCTCGGTTAAAGATGAAGATTTTGTTGATAAGTTATTTGTCGCAAGTACCCATGACACTATTCTCTGCTTCTCTAGCAAAGGTAAGGTGTACTGGCTTAAAGTATTTGAAGTACCGCAAGCCAGTCGTACAGCACGTGGTCGTCCGATCATTAACTTATTACCTCTGGATAAAGATGAACGTATTAATGCGGTATTACCGATTCGTGAGTACGAAGAAGACAAGTTTGTCTTCTTTGCGACTGCAAACGGTACAGTTAAGAAAACATCATTGAAAGAATTCTCGCGTCCACGTGCATCCGGCATTATTGCGGTTGATTTAAAAGACGGCGACAAGCTGGTGGGGGTTGAGCTGACTGATGGCAATCAGGATGTATTACTTTGTAGTTCAAGTGGTAAAGCGATTTGCTTTAACGAAAGTGATGTTCGTGCCATGGGTCGAAGTGCAGGCGGTGTTCGGGGTATTAAGCTTAAAGATGAGCAGAAAGTTATTTCCTTGATTATTGCGCAAGAAGGTTCTGTTTTAACTACGACTGAACATGGTTATGGTAAACGTACTTTAATGGAAGATTATCCTCGTCATGGTCGTGGTGGACAGGGGGTTATTTCAGTACAAACAACAGATCGTAATGGTAATGTGACCGGCGCTGAGTTGGTTCAGGATGATGATGAAATGATGCTGATTACCAGTGGTGGTACATTAGTTCGTACACGGGTGGAAGAAGTTTCTGTCATGGGACGTAACACTCAGGGTGTTCGTTTAATTCGTTTAGGTGACGATGAAACCTTAACCGGTATGGCATGTATTGCAAATATAAAAACAGAAGATGTTGAAGAAATTACTTCTGAAAACACCTCGTCTGATGATACTACGTCTGAAGATGTATCCTCTGAAAGCAGTTCAGCTGCAGAAACAGATTCGGATAATACCGAGTCAGAAGAATAAATAATAAGTTGGAGTAGTTAATAATGTCTCGAGTTTTTAATTTTAGTGCGGGTCCGGCAATGGTTCCGCAAACGGTTTTAGAAAAAGCACAATCTGAAATGCTGGATTGGAACGGTACTGGCATGTCAACGATGGAAATGAGTCATCGTGGTAAAGATTATATGTCGATTGCTGAAAAAGCGATGACTGATTTACGAGAAGTCATGGCGATACCCGATACGCATGAAATTTTGTTTTTACAAGGTGGTGCGAGTAGCCAGTTTGCCATGGTGCCTATGAATTTATTACGCGGCAAGAAAACAGCGGATTATATTAATACCGGTGCGTGGTCTAAAAAAGCCATTGCAGAAGCAAAGAAATATTGTGATGTGAATATTGCAGCATCGACTGAAGAGAATAAGTTTACTCATGCACCTTCTCAGGCAGAATTAAAATTAAATCCTGATGCTGCTTATGTGCATTACACACCAAATGAAACTATTGGTGGTGTTGAGTTTGATTACATTCCTGAAACGAATGGCGTGCCTCTGGTTGCTGATATGTCTTCAACCATTTTATCACGTCCGATTGATGTTTCTAAATTTGCTGTTATCTATGCCGGTGCACAAAAGAATATCGGGCCTGCTGGTTTAACGGTTGTGATTGTTCGTAAAGATTTAATTGGCGAGGTTATTGATGGAACGCCAAGTATGTTTGATTATAAAACGCATGCTGATAATGGTTCTATGTCAAACACACCACCAACTTATGCCTGGTATTTAGCTGGTTTAGTATTTGACTGGCTCAAACAACAAGGCGGCTTAACTAAAATGGCTGAAATCAATGAACGTAAAGCAGGTAAATTATATGCCGCAATTGATGGTTCTGATTTTTATGCTAGCCCGGTTGCTGTAAATAACCGTTCATGGATGAATGTTCCCTTTACCTTAAAAGATGCTGAGCTAGACAAAGTTTTTCTTGAAGAAGCAGCTAAACAAAACTTGGTGACATTAAAAGGTCACCGTTCAGTCGGTGGAATGCGCGCAAGTATCTATAACGCGATGCCAGAAGCAGGTGTTGATGCTTTGGTTAAGTTCATGGGTGAGTTTGCAGCAAAGCATAGTTAATAATTTTGCCACGAAGAACACAAAGAGTTGATAATTAAGCTACCAGTATTTTTACAATCTTTATCTTGGTGTTCTTAGTGTCCTTGGTGGCTAAAAAATAATAAAGAGTCATAAAAATGAATAAAATTTTAACGTTAAATAATATTTCTGTCGCGGGTTTAGAAAAACTTCCACGTGAGAGCTATGAGATTGCATCAGAAATTCAACATCCAGATGCTATTTTATTACGTTCTTTTAAAATGCATGACATGGAAATCCCTGCGAGCTTAAAGGCAGTAGGGCGTGCCGGTGCAGGTGTTAATAATATTCCTGTTGATAAAATGTCAGAAAAAGGTGTGGTTGTTTTTAATGCACCGGGTGCGAATGCGAACGCGGTTAAAGAACTAGTCATTGCTGGTATGTTGATGGGCTGTCGTAATCTTGGTCAGGCTTGGGATTTTGCACGCAACCTTGAAGGTACGGATGAAGTTATTAATAAAGACGTTGAAGCAGGCAAGAAAAATTTTGGTGGTTTTGAATTACCCGGTCGCACTTTAGGTGTGGTTGGACTAGGTGCGATTGGTCGTTATGTTGCTAATGCAGCGATTGATCTTGGTATGAATGTAATTGGTTTTGATCCTGGTATCACGGTTGAAGGTGCATGGCAGCTGTCATCAGAAGTAGAGCAAGCCAACAGTATTGATGAAATGATCGGTAAGGTCGATTTTATTACTTTCCATGTTCCATTAATTGAAGCAACAACCAATATGATTAATGCTGAACGCCTAAAGTTAATGAAAGACAATGTGGTTATTCTTAACTTTGCCCGTAATGGGATTATTGACGATGAAGCTGTGTCTGCAGCGATTAAATCAGGCAAGGTTTACTCATATATTTGTGATTTCCCAAGTAACTTATTAAAGAATCATGAGCGGGTTATTACCTTACCGCATCTTGGTGCTTCAACAGGTGAAGCGGAAGATAACTGTGCCATTATGGTAGCGCAACAAGTTAAAGATTATCTTGAGAATGGTAATATTAAAAACTCAGTTAATTTCCCTGAAGTTAAATTACCTCGCACAAATGGTCATCGTATAACTATAGTGAACAGTAATGTACCCGATATGATTGGTCAGATTTCCTCAAAACTGGCTAATCGGGGAAAAAATATTATTGATATGTTGAATAAGTCAAAAGGTAATGTTGCCTATACGATTATTGATATTGATAAACAACCTAGTGATGATTTGATCGCAGAAATAAAAAATATTGATGGTGTATTAAACGTACGAGCACTGTAAAACATTATGTCAGATAAACTTTTACAATTACGTGACAAAATTGATGCTTTGGATGAACAGATTCAGGGGTTAATTACCCAGCGCGCAAAAGTTGCCGAAGAAGTTGCGGTTGCAAAACAAGAAGCAGGTAATACGGTTTTTTATCGTGCAGAACGTGAAGCGCAAGTTTTACGTAAGGTAATGGAGCGTAATGAAGGCCCATTATCAAATGAAGAAATGGCGCGTTTATTCCGTGAAATAATGTCAGCATGTCTTGCTTTAGAGCGTGTAATGAAAATTGCATTCCTTGGCCCTGAAGGCACGTTTACTCAAGCTGCGGCGTTAAAACATTTCGGCCATTCAGTGCAAACATTACCTATGACAACAATTGGTGATGTCTTCCGTGAAGTTGAATCAGGTACATCATCTTATGGTGTTGTGCCGGTTGAAAATTCAACCGAAGGTGTTATTAATCATACTCTGGATGAATTTATAAACTCGTCGCTTAATATTTGTGGTGAAGTTGATTTGCGTATTCATCATAATTTATTAGGTAATGTTGAAGATATTAAGGATGTGACAAAAGTTTATTCACATCGTCAGTCATTAGCACAATGTCGTAAGTGGTTAGATACAAATTTAAGTAACGTTGAACAAATTGATGTAAGTAGTAACGCAGAAGCAGCAAGACTTGCAGCAGAAGAAAAGGGTGCTGCCGCTATTGCCGGTGAAACTGCGGCTGAAATATATGGTTTAAAAACGATTGCAGGAAATATTGAAGACGAACCTGATAATACAACACGCTTTCTTATCATTGGTGAAAGAGTGTTGCCTGCAAGTGGTGTTGATAAAACCTCAATGCTGATTTCAGCTAATAATAAGTCTGGTTCACTGCACTCGATACTGGAACCTTTTGCTAAAAACAATATATCTATGACGCGTATTGAGTCGCGTCCTTCACGTCAGGGTATGTGGAACTATGTGTTCTTTATTGATATAGAAGGGCATGTTGATGATGCTAATGTTGCTAAAGCCATTTCAGAGTTAGAAGAAGCAGCGAGTGTTGTTAAGGTTTTAGGTTCGTATCCTAAGGCTGTACTGTAAGTTTTTTCTCGTTATACATTCAAAGCAAAAGAGTTTTATAAATGTCAAAGTGTGATTTATTTTCCTTGGCCACTAAAGGCGTACAGTCTTTATCTCCTTATCAAGCAGGTAAGCCAATTGATGAGCTTGAACGTGAGTATGGCGTTACAAACATCATTAAACTTGCCTCTAATGAAAATCCTTTAGGCCCTAGCGCTAAAGTTATTGCTGCGTTACAAAGTGAGTTAGCTGAACTTGCTCGTTATCCTGACGGTAATGCTTTTTCATTAAAAGCAGCGCTTGCTAAAAAACACAAGGTTGGTGTTGAACAAATTACTATTGGCAATGGCTCAAACGATATTTTAGAAATATTAACGCGAGCTTTTGTTAGCCCGGAACATGAAATTATTTTTTCTCAGCATGCTTTTGCAGTTTATCCTATTGTGACTCAGGCAGTTGGTGCTAAAGCTGTAGTTGTTCCGGCTAAAAACTGGGGGCATGATCTTGATGCAATGCAAAAATCCATTACCGATAAAACGCGAGTTATTTTTATCGCCAATCCTAACAACCCTACTGGTACTTGGTTAGGTAAAAAAGAACTATCAGCTTTTTTACAAGTTGTGCCAGATCATGTGCTAGTTGTTTTAGATGAAGCTTATTTTGATTTTGCAGAAATGGCTGCTTCTGCTGAGGATTATCCTAACGGTATAGAATGGCTAAAAGATTATTCTAACCTTATTGTAACGCGTACTTTTTCTAAAGCATATGGCTTGGCAGGTTTAAGAGTCGGTTATTCAGTATCTCATCCAGATATTGCCGATGTTTTAAATCGTGTTCGCCAGCCGTTTAATGTAAACAGCTTGGCATTAAAAGCGGCTGAGGTTGCTTTAGGTGATGTTGAATACCTTGAATCCGGATTAAAACTTAATACCCAGGGTATGAGTCAGTTAATTTCAGCTTTTGAAAAATTAAAGTTAAGTTATATCCCATCAATTGGTAATTTTATCTGCGTTAATGTCGGCGATAATGCTATGAAAGTGTATGATGATCTCCTATATGAGGGTGTGATTGTTCGACCTGTTGCTAATTATGAAATGCCAGAATATTTACGTATTACTATTGGTACAGAAAAAGAGAATGAGCGTTTTATAAACGCATTAGAAAAGGTTTTGAAAGGACATTAAGCCCCAGCCTAACACTCCCTTGAAGGGGAGGGAATACAGTCCCTTCCCCCTTAGGGGGAAGGTTAGGATGGGGGGTTAATATTATGAATAATATTTTAATTAACAAACTCTGTATTATCGGTGTCGGCTTAATTGGTGGATCACTTGCGCGCGCATTAAAAAAAGCAGAAGTAGTCGGTGAGATAGTAGGTTCTGGACGAGATATTTCACATTTAGAAAAAGCAAAAGAGTTAGGGGTTATTGACTGTTTTGAAACTGATATTTCTTTGGCAGTAAAAGGTTGTGACATGGTGGTGCTAGCTGTGCCACTCGGGGCTATGGAATCTGTATTCGGAAAAATTAAACCGATGCTTACTGATAATATGGTCATTACTGATGTTGGTAGTGCAAAAGGAAGCGTGGTCAACGCTGCTCGGGCTGCTTTTAAAGACATTCCTGAAACACTGGTGCCGGCTCATCCTATAGCGGGTACAGAAAAAAGTGGTGTTGAAGCTTCTTTTGCTGATCTTTATGACAACCGTCGCCTTATTATTACACCGCTGGCAACAAGTTCAGAATATGCCATCTCAAAAGTCCGATCCATGTGGCAAGCTTGTGGTGCAGATGTCATAGAAACAACAATAGAACATCATGATGAAGTGTTGGCTGCGACAAGTCATTTGCCTCATATGCTGGCTTTTTCTCTGGTTGATACTTTAGCAAAAATGGATGCAAAGAATGAAATTTTTGATTTTGCAGCAGGCGGCTTTCGTGATTTTACACGAATTGCCTCCAGTGACCCGGATATGTGGCGGGATATTTGTTTAGCAAATGGTGATGCTCTCGTTGAAATGATCAAAAAATTTAGTGACGATTTGCAATTGTTATCAAATGCCATTGAAAAAAATGATAGTGCATATTTAGAAGATACGTTCATTCGTGCGAAAAAAGCGCGGGATGAGTTTTGTGATAAACAGGATTAGCCACAAAGGACACTAAGAACACCAGGGTGAAAGAATTTAAAAATTTAAACTGCTGGGAACGCGGAGTGGATAGCGAAATCTATTTTTAAGCACTCGAGTACTCAGTGATTTTTGAAAGTTTTTTCTTGGTGTTCTTCGTGGCAAACATTATTAATTCAGGAATATTAAATTGAAATTTGAAGTAAAAGCAGGTGGCAAATTAACGGGTAAGTTTCGAGTGCCTGGAGACAAGTCAATATCACATCGCAGTATTATGCTGGGTTCACTGGCTAATGGTGTAACACATGTGAGTGGCTTTCTTGAAGGGGAAGACAGTCTGGCAACATTAAATGCTTTTCGTGCAATGGGTGTTGAAATTGACGGTCCGGCAGAAGGTAATGTCACTATTCATGGCGTTGGCTTGCATGGATTAAAAAAACCTGAAAAAGAGTTGGATGTTGGTAATTCAGGAACATCAATGCGGTTATTAGCAGGATTATTATCTGCTCAAAATTTTGATGTTACTATTATTGGCGATAGTTCATTAAGTAAACGACCTATGCGTCGTGTTACTGTCCCTTTAGCACAAATGAACACCGCTGTTGAAACCAATGATGACGGTACGCCACCTTTAACCATAAAAGGCGGTAAAAAGTTAAATGGTTTCCATTATGACATGCCGGTTGCCAGTGCTCAGGTAAAATCATGTTTATTACTTGCAGGTTTATATGCAGATGGAGAAACTTGTGTCACTGAACCTGCACCAACACGCGATCATACTGAACGTATGTTGCGTGGTTTAGGTTATGAGGTTATTACTGATGGCAATAAAATTTGTTTAAAAGGTGGTGGTACTTTAACAGCAACTAATATTGATGTGCCGGCAGATATTTCTTCAGCAACATTTTTTATGGTTGGAGCAACAATTGCCGAAGGCTCGGATATTACTCTTGAGCATGTCGGGATTAATCCAACCCGTATCGGAGTGATCAATATTTTAGGTTTAATGGGGGCTGATATTACATTACTAAACGAACGTGAAGTGGGGGGGGAGCCTGTAGCAGATATTCGTGTACGTTCAGCAAAATTAAAAGGGATTAAAATTCCTGAAGATCAAGTGCCATTAGCGATTGATGAGTTTCCTGCAATATTTATTGCTGCAGCTTGTGCGACTGGAGTAACCACCTTAACAGGCGCAAAAGAATTACGTGTAAAAGAAAGCGATCGTATACAAGTGATGGCAGATGGGTTAATTACGTTAGGTATTGATGCTAAACCCACTGAAGATGGCATTGTGATTACACCAAATGGCAAGGCTGCTCCTTTTAGTGGCGGAACAGTGGATAGCCATGGCGATCATCGTATCGCAATGTCATTTGCTATGGCAGCATTAATAGCTAATGGAACAATTAATATTACAGATTGTGCTAATGTAAATACTTCTTTCCCTAATTTTGTCGGGTTGGCAAATAAAGCTGGGCTTGAAATAAATTTTAACTAATTTGAATTAGCTTTTATTAAAAAGTTAATAGTCTTGTTTTAAGAATTCATATCGTTATTTTAGATAATTAATAGCGTGATGTTAAAAATTAATATTAAAAGAATAAAGTATAAAGGATTAAAATTTAATGAGTATAACTGTTAAGCCCGTCATTCTTTCAGGTGGTTCCGGTACACGCTTGTGGCCTTTATCTCGCCAGCTTTATCCTAAGCAATTATTGCCTTTAGTCGGCGAACAAACCTTATTGCAAGATACTATTACAAGACTTGAAAATTTTCCGAATGTTTCTGATACCGTCACAGTGATTTGTAATGATGCCCATCGTTTTTTAGTCGCAGAACAATTACGAGAAATACATGTTCAGTCTGATGCCCTTATCCTTGAACCTGTTGGTCGAAATACAGCACCGGCTTTAACGCTTGCTGCCATCGCAAATAGAGAATCAGGGAACGACGATATTTTACTGGTTATGCCAGCCGATCATGTTATTCAGGATACTAAAACTTTCCAGCTCATTTTAACGGAAGGTTCCAAACTGGCAGCACAGGACATGTTAGTAACATTCGGTATTGTGCCAACAAAAGCAGAAACCGGTTATGGCTATATTAAACAAGGCAAAGTGATTAATGATGAAAGCTTTGTTATTTCTCAATTTGTTGAAAAACCGAATGCTGAAACGGCACAAAAATATCTAGACAGTGGCGAATTCCTTTGGAACAGCGGCATGTTTATGATGAAAAGCTCTGTCTGGCTTCAACAAATTGGCCAACACGCTTCTGCGATTCTCGCTGCATGTGAAAAAGCCTATGCAAAGGGTAAGAAAGAACTCGATTTTTACCGTATAGATGATGAAGCTTTTACTGCTTGCCCCTCCGATTCAATTGATTATGCTGTTGCTGAAAAAATGGTTGAAGACTCAACAACAAAAGCCGCTGTGGTACGTTTAAATGCCGGTTGGTCCGATGTAGGGGCGTGGTCAGAGCTCTGGCATATTGGAGATAAAGATGCTGATGGTAATGTCACGCATGGTGATGTTGTTACCATAAACAGTGAAAACTCCATGATACACAGTCAACAACGTTTGATTGCTGCGGTAGGTTTAAAAGATACGGTTGTGGTAGAAACAGCAGATGCCATTTTAGTTGCACATCGTGATCAAGTTCAGGATGTTAAAACCGTGGTTGAATGGATCAAGTCCGAGGGTAGGGATGAACATCTGGCGCATCGTTGTGTTTATCGTCCCTGGGGACATTTCGATAGCATAGATAAGGGGGAGCGTTATCAGGTTAAACGGATCACGGTTAATCCGGGCGCCATTTTGTCACTGCAAATGCACCATCACCGCGCAGAGCACTGGATTGTGGTAAGTGGCACCGCGAAAGTCACCCGTGGTGATGAAACCTTTCTGGTAACTGAAAACCAGTCAACTTATATTCCTGTTGGCACTAAACATCGGCTGGAAAACACCGGTACAATTCCTCTGGAAATGATTGAGGTGCAGTCCGGCTCTTATTTAGGAGAAGACGATATCGTTCGTTTTGAAGATATTTATGGAAGATAAGCAAGCGCCTGTTTTAACGATTGATGGTCCCAGTGGTTCAGGAAAAGGCACAATTGTTCAGCATGTTGCACAAAAGTTAGGCTGGCATGTACTCGATAGCGGGGCTTTGTATCGTTTAGTTGCCTTTGGAGCTCAAAATAACCATCTTTCTTTAGAGAATGAAGATGAAATAGCTGATTATGCTGCTAGTTTGGATGTCGAGTTTAAGCTGGTTGAAGCAGATTCCATGCAATCTGATGGTGGTGTTTCTCAAGAACTGCAAATTATTCTTGAAGGTCAGGTCGTAGGCGCAGAGTTACGCACGGAAAAGACCGGTAATGCAGCTTCTATTGTGGCTGCAATGCCAAAAGTTCGTGAAGCTCTATTCCAACGTCAACGCGATTTTCGTCAGGCCCCGGGTCTGGTAGCAGATGGTCGTGACATGGGAACGGCTATTTTCCCTGACGCTAAAGCCAAAGTTTTCCTTACTGCCAGTGCAGAAGAACGGGCGCAAAGACGCTATAAACAGTTGAAATCAAAGGGTATTGATGGTAATCTTGCCGCCCTTTTAAAGGACATCAACGAACGCGACGAGAGGGACAGTTCTCGTACAGCATCACCGCTTAAACCCGCTGCAGATGCCGTGATTATTGATACTTCAGACTTAAGTATTGAACAAGTTGTTGAACAAGTATTAGCTATTTGTGAAAAACAATTCTGAATCCTGAAATTAGGAAGTCTTGAGCTTAAAATCAAGCTAACGGGTTTGATACCGCAAGTGTATCAAATCTATTTTATTAACAGTTCGTAGTGTTTGCCTCGCCAGAGACCAGCTATGACATAACCCCGGATCGAATGATTAATTTGATCTATGAAAGGCATATCTAAAATGAGCGAAAGTTTTGCAGAATTATTTGAAGAAAGTTTAGTTAATACGCAAATGCGTCCTGGATCAATTATTTCAGGCACAGTTGTACAAATTGACAGCGACTTTGTTGTTGTTAACGCCGGTCTTAAGTCAGAAGGTGTTATTCCTTTATCTCAGTTTTTTAATGAAAACGGCGAAATTGAAGTTGTTGTAGGCGACAAAGTTGATGTTGCTATGGACATGATGGATGATGGTTTTGGTGAAACACGTTTATCACGTGAAAAAGCAAAACGTGCAGAAGCATGGACCAGTCTTGAAAAAGCTCACGAAGCAAATGAAACAGTGGTTGGTACGATTGCCGATAAAGTTAAAGGTGGTTTCACCGTTGACCTTGGTAACATTCGTGCCTTCTTACCGGGTTCTTTAGTTGATGTTCGCCCTGTTCGTGACACAAGCTACCTGGAAAATAAAGAATTAGAATTTAAAGTTATTAAACTTGATCAAAAACGTAACAACGTTGTTGTTTCACGTCGCGCAGTAGTTGAATTAGAAGGCGGTGCAGACCGTGATGCTCTATTAGAAAGCATGCAAGAAGGCGCTATCGTTAAGGGTGTGGTTAAGAACTTAACTGAATACGGCGCATTCGTTGATTTAGGTGGCGTTGACGGTCTATTACACATCACAGATATGGCTTGGAAACGTGTTAAGCACCCAAGTGAAATCGTTGAAGTGGGTACAGAAATCGACGTTAAAGTTCTTAAGTTTGATAAAGAACGTATGCGTGTTTCATTAGGACTTAAGCAAATGGGTGAAGATCCATGGGTAGACATTGCTCGTCGTTACCCTGAGCACACTCGTTTATTCGGTAAAGTCAGTAATATTGCTGATTACGGTTGTTTCATCGAGCTTGAAGAAGGCGTTGAAGGTTTGGTTCACGTTTCTGAAATGGACTGGACTAACAAAAACATTCACCCAAGCAAAGTTGTTGCATTAGGTGATGAAGTTGAAGTTGTTGTTCTTGATATCGACGAAGAACGTCGTCGTATTTCATTAGGTATGAAGCAATGTCAGGCTAACCCTTGGGATGATTTTGCAGGTAACTTCACTAAAGGTGACAAGGTGACAGGTACAATCAAATCAATCACTGATTTCGGTATCTTCATTGGTATGGACGGTGGTATTGATGGTCTGGTTCACTTATCTGATATCTCATGGAACGATTCTGGTGAAGAAGCGGTTCGTAATTACAAGAAAGGCGACGAGATTAATGCTGTTGTACTTTCTGTTGACCCTGAACGTGAACGTATCTCTTTAGGTATCAAGCAATTAGATAAAGACCCGTATGCTGATTTCGTAGCAGCGAATCCAAAAGGTAGCATTGTTAAAGGTGTTATCGGTGAAGTTGATGCGAAAGGCGCTGTGATCGATTTAGGTAATGGTGTTGAAGGTTACCTTCGTGCATCAGAACTTTCACGTGACCGTGTTGAAGATGCTCGTACAGTATTAACAACCGGAGAAGAAGTTGAAGCTAAATTCACGGGTATTGATCGTAAGAGCCGTAACATCAGCTTGTCGATTAAAGCGAAAGATACTGCTGAAGAAAAAGCGACTATCAGTGATTACAAGAGTGGCGCAGCACCAACAGGCGGCACTTTAGGTGATTTATTGAAAGAGCAAATGGGTAGTGGGGACGAGTAAGTTCCTGATATTAGTGACAAAATTGGATTCCATATTGGCGTAACTTGTATTATAGTAGTTAGATAGACAAGGTAATCGTTTAGGAATAATAATGACAAAATCAGAACTAATCGAAATTCTGGCACAAAAGCAGACTCAACTGGCTTATAAAGACGTTGAGTTGGCCGTTAAGAACATGTTGGAGCATATGGCAACAACGTTGGCAAACGGCGAACGTATCGAAATTCGTGGTTTTGGTAGCTTTTCATTACATTACCGCCCACCTCGTGTGGGTCGTAATCCAAAAACGGGTGATTCTGTGGAGCTAACTGCAAAGTATGTTCCTCACTTCAAACCGGGTAAGGAAATGCGGGAACGAGTCAATGAAAGTATGACAAGGGTTGAAATTACTCCTTAATACTGAATTCTAGTTTGTACTAATAATCAAAAACGGCATAAAGTGAAAACTCTATGCCGTTTTTTTATGTCAAAATACTTAGCTACTAAGGTCACAGAGAACACAAAGAAACCCCGTATAATGTTTTAATCGATATACACAATTCACCTCGTGTTTATTGTGGTTTATTTTTCTACCTTGGTGTTCTTTGTGTCCTTCGTGGTAAAATTTATTGAATCTTTTTTTAGGTATTAAATCAGTGTTTTCAGAAGTTAAAACAACATGTCCTTATTGTGGTGTCGGCTGCGGCGTTTTAGCCCAAGTTGATGAGGAAGGGCAAGTCACTATTTCTGCTGATCCGGAACATCCTTCTAACTTTGGACGTTTGTGTTCAAAGGGCGCAGCGCTTGGCGATACCTTAAGTATGGAAGGCCGTTTGTTGTATCCGGAAGTCGATGGTAATACCCAAAGTTGGAATACAGCATTGAATGCGGTTGCTTACCGTTTTCAGGAAATTATTCATGAGCACGGTATTGATTCAGTGGCTTTTTATGTTTCCGGCCAGTTATTAACAGAAGATTACTATGTTGCCAATAAGCTCATGAAAGGGTTTATTGGTAGTGCAAATATTGATACTAATTCACGTCTTTGCATGTCTTCAGTTGTCGCTGCTCAGAAGCGTGCTTTTGGTTCAGATACTGTTCCTTGTAGCTATGAAGATTTAGAACGTGCCAAGCTGGTTATTCTAACTGGTTCAAATGCTGCCTGGTGCCATCCTGTTTTATTTCAGCGAATTAAAAAAGCTAAAACAGATAATCCAGATATGATCGTGGTGGTGATTGATCCTCGTCATACTGCAAGTTGTGATATTGCGGATATTCATTTAGCCATTAAACCTGGAACGGATCATATTTTATTTAATGGTTTACTCGTCCATTTAAACAATGTGGGTGAACAAAACGAATTATTTATTAATAATTTTACCGATGGATTGGATGATGCTTTAGCAATGGCAGAGTCTTACGCTTCTTCGATTGGCAAAGTAGCCAATCTGTGTGGTTTAAGCGATGACAGCGTTGAAAAGTTTTATCGTTTATTTGCACGTACTGAACGTGTTGTTACTGTCTTTTCTCAAGGGATTAACCAATGGTCGTACGGGACAGATAGAGTTAATAGTATTATTAATTGCCATTTATACACTGGCCGTATTGGTCGTCCTGGTATGGGGCCTTTTTCATTTACCGGTCAGCCTAATGCGATGGGTGGACGTGAAGTAGGTGGACTGGCGAATCAGTTAGCTGCTCACATGGCGATTGAAAATGTAGAGCATCGAAGTTTGGTAAAAGAGTTTTGGGGATCTTCTAAAATACCTGTTAAAGAAGGCTTAAAAGCAGTTGAGCTTTTTGATGCGATTGAGTCGGGTAAAATTAAAGCTGTCTGGATTATGGCAACAAATCCTGCTGTCACATTACCGGACAGTAATAAAGTTAAACAAGCATTGGAAAAATGTGAATTTGTTGTTGTTTCTGACTGTATGCGTAATACTGATACAACGAAGTATGCAAATGTACTTTTACCCGCACAAACATGGGGCGAGCGTGATGGTACGGTTACCAATTCGGAAAGAAGGATAACTCGACAGCGTGCATTTTTATCATCTCCCGGTGAGGCTCGGGCTGATTGGTGGATTATATCTGAAGTCGCAAAACGCTTAGGCTACACAGAGCAGTTTTCATACACTGAACCTGCCGATATATTTAAAGAACATGCACAGCTTTCAGGTTATAAGAATAATGGTAAACGTGATTTTGATATTTCAGGATTACAAAATTTAAGTTACACTGAATATGATGATCTTGAGCCATTACAGTGGCCGATAACAAAAGAAAAACCATCAGGTACTGCGCGATTGTTTAGTGATGGTGTGTTTTTTACTGAAAATACGAAAGCAAAATTTATATCGGTAAAGAATCACAAACCGGCTTTATCAGTTTCAAAGCAATTCCCATTAAGCTTGAATACCGGGCGAATTCGCGATCAATGGCATACCATGACACGCACAGGAAAATCAGCCAGATTATCCGGTCACATATATGAACCGTATATTGAAATACATCCGCTAGATGCTGAGTTGGTAGAGTTAAAAAATAATGAACTGGCACAGGTATCAAGTGCTATGGCGGATATTATTTGCCGTGTAAATATATCTGAATCACAACAACAGGGAAGTGTATTTATTCCAATGCACTGGAGTAATCAATTCGCTAGTCAGGCTGGAGTTGATAGCCTGATTGCTGCAGTAGTTGATCCATTCTCCGGACAGCCTGAATATAAAGCCACTCCGGTTAATGTTAAACCCTATAAATCTCAATGGTATGGTTTTGTGTTATCGCGGCGAAAACTCAATTTGGTTAATGCAAATTATTGGGCATGTAGTCGTGGTCAGGGACTTTGGCGTTATGAAATATCAGGAGATCAAATTCCGAAAGACTGGGCTGAATGCGCACGTAGTTTATTGTGTCAGCAATCAGAACAGGTTGAATGGACTGAATATCATGATGCTGCGGCAAATAGATATCGTGCAGCACGAATTGAACACGGGCGACTGGAAAGCTGTATTTTTATTGGCCCGGATTTTTCTTTGCCTGAACGTGACTGGTTATTAAAACTATTCAAAGATTCCAGACTTTCTGATAAAGATCGAACAAGCATTTTGACAGGAAAACCACAGGGAAATGTAAAAGACAGTGGCCGTATAGTGTGTGCCTGCTTCAATGTCGGGCTCACGACATTAACAGATACGATAAGCTCGCAAGGAGTAACAAGTCCGGAGCAGGTTGGTGATATTTTAAAAGCAGGAACCAATTGCGGCTCATGTGTACCGGAAATTCGTGATATTATTAAAAATACAATAAAAATAGTCTAACTATCAATAGGTTAGGCGTTCAATTTTTGCTGCATTCATAATTATTAAAAATATCAAACATCAATTAAATATTTCCCCTCAAGTGCCGATAATAACTAGTATTAATTCAATAACTTAGCTACATCTAAATACTTTTTGCATGTAGATTACAGAGCCGTTTATGACTCAGCACCATTCACATGAAAAATCAAGAGCAAGCCTTCGTTTTCAATACGTCGCATCTTCTATTTTAGTCGTTACACTTTTAGTTTTAGGGACTGTTGCCGCCAGCTTTTATTTTAAATATGCAACAGAAAAAAATACAGTTCTTTTAAAATTATACGACAATATTTTTATTCATGTTGATGATTTACGAAAGAAAATGTGGCAAGCCGATAAATCTTTATATGAAATCTTAAGTGACACGGACAAATTACAAGAGAATAAAATCACAATATATTTTGGCTCAATAGGAAAAAAATTAGATGAGCTTCTTGAAATTAAAGGGATTAATGAAACCGGACTTGTTAAACAGGTTCATAAGTTAGTGACTATCCATGAAAAGCTTAACTCTAAAATTAATAATTTATTAACTTTAAGAAAAGATGTGAACTGGCTTTATCCAATGTTACCTTTTATTAATACTACATTACTTGAGCCCAATGTAGAATTTGAAACAGCTCTAAGCCAAGCTATTAAAGAAACAGGTGAATTAGAAGATAAAAAATATTTTTCTGAGGTTTATACAATTTTAGATGATTTAAGAAATATATGGCGATTAAAGATACTTGATTTTCGTGCTGCAATTATTCGTTTTGCAGGATTAAATAGCAGAAATATTAGCCAAGAATATAATATTAAGAATTACCATTCAATTATTGAAGAAAAATTAAAAAAACTTTCTGAAATAAGAGGGAAAGGTGGTCTTGGTTTTGAGACTGAAGTTGCATTAGACACAATGAAAAATAGTTCTAGGCAGTGGTATAAAAATTACCAGGACTTATTATTAATTAGAAAATCAAATGTCTGGCGCACTGATATAAATTATATACGGCAGACTATACAGCCGTTGCAGAAAAATATGTTTGATGAATTAGCTGAGTTGGAAAAGAAGTTAAGCCTGTGGTCATCTGAAAACACTTTACATGTTGACGTTGCAGCAAAAATAATTAACAGAGAACTATGGTTTTTAACTTCAATCGCTATTTTATTTGTTGTTTTTATATATTTCAAATTAAACAAATCATTATTATTGCCTATAGAAATGATAACGGAAGCAATTCAGGCCGACCCCGCAAGCTCGGAACAACTTCTTCACTTTGAAAGTAGGAATAGTAAAGAAATAAATATTTTAGTTAACGCCTTCAATCATATGCGGAAACAAGTTCATCATCGACAAATGGTTCTTGAATTTCAAGCGATGCATGATTCTTTAACTGGCCTGCCAAATCGTGCTTTATTACAAGATCGGCTGGATCAAAGTATTCGTCAGGCAGAAAGAAACGATACAGAAATGTCATTATTGTTACTGGATCTGGATCGGTTTAAAGATATAAATGATACATTAGGCCATCCTGTTGGAGATGTCGTGTTACGGAAAATTTCTAAACGACTTGAGGAATGTTTACGTGCAACGGATACAGTTGCGCGATTAGGTGGTGATGAGTTTGCTATTATTACCAGCTACAGTGATAAGCAGCAAATTGAGTCTTTTATAGAAAGGATTGTAAAGAAAGTTGAAAGCGTCATAACAATTAATGATCAACGCCTTCATGTTGGTTTGAGTGTTGGAGTAGCTTCTTTTCCAAAAGATGGTCTTGATCCTGATACACTAATACAGCATGCTGATATTGCAATGTATAGCGCAAAACGTGAAAATAAAAATCAGGAATTTTATAAAACAGAAAAAGATTATTACAATGCTGATAACTTAACTTTACTGGCAGATTTTAAAGCCGAATTAAAAGAGCCATCAGATAGAATTCAAATTTATTTTCAACCTGTAGTTGAAGTGAAAAGTAAGAATGTTACCAGTGTTGAAGCATTGATTCGCTGGGATCATCCCGAACAAGGTATGCTTCCTGTTGAGCAAATCATTAAAATGGCAGAACAAACAGGTTTGATATCTGAATTAACTTACTGGGTGATTCAGAAATCAGTTAATGAATATGCTAAATGGAATAAAAGAAATATTTCACTGGCAATAAATTTGTCGGTGATGAATTTGCAAGATGGAGAGTTAATTAACTGCATACAATCAACGTTAGAAAAAGAAAAGGTTAGTCCGAATAATCTCACGTTTGAAATTACTGAAAGTGCTGTTATGAGTGACCCTGTAAGGGCAAAAGAAGTACTTGAAACATTAAATGATATGGGAGTAGAGCTATCAATTGATGATTATGGTACTGGTTTTTCTTCTTTAGCTTATCTGAAATTGCTACCTGTTAAATATTTAAAGATAGATAAATCATTTGTTATAGATATGCTTGAGAATGAGAATGATGGGATTATTGTTCACTCGACAATAGAGTTGGCTCATAACCTTGGGTTATCAGTTGTCGCTGAAGGAGTCGAAAATGACAAGACACTTACAGATTTGAGTATATTAGGTTGTGATTATGTTCAGGGGTATTATGTTTCCAAACCAATGCCTTCATCAAAGATTAAACAGTGGTTTGTTGAGTATGATAAAAATAAACCGGCATAACAGCTATATTGTAAAGTCAGTTTTGACAATGTATTTAAACAAATTATAAATTAAGAACAAGAATCCCAATGGAATGATTAATGTTTGAAATATAAACACAACGATTAAATTTACGATATGCTGGGTAGATTCTTTAGCCGCTTTTTTATATTTCTCGATTTTAATATTTATATCCAGCATTTCAGAGGTGGATTTGTAAAAATCTTTTGCACTTTCCCATACCGACTTCTTCTTTATATTTGGCGTATTAAAGCTTTCTTCGTTATTTAGCTGTCCAATTTCTTGTGATGTAAATTCAAGTTGCTTTGTTGATGTAATATATTCATTTTCAAGAAAGACATAATAAACGGATTCATTGATGACGCTTGTAATAGGTACAATAAAACGTAAAACAATTAGTAACAGGGATATTCTTATGGCTAAAATTCTGAGATGGTTTTTGGTTTTTGTAAAAAGGAGTATTAGCCCAAGTATCAGCATAACATTTAAAAAATAACCGAATGCAGGCCAGATACTCATAGTTAGAAAAACCTTTTGTATACCTAAAGATGTTGTGCTGGCGAGCATTATCCATGAAAAGCGTTCTACCAAATCATTTACCGGATCAAGTATCTGTCCTGGTGTGAGATTCACTCCAATTCCGGCAGGTTGAATCGCAATTTCTGTCCCCTGCGCGACCGAGATAACACCGTTTAATGTTTTTGCGATACCAAAGGTGATAAGGGCACGATTAAAGGCTTTATCAATATATTGTTTACTCGACAAGTCCAATGTTTGACTTAAATTCAAAGTAATCGCGATGATAAATAAAAATGATAAAAATAACTTCGTTATTCCTGCTTCATTAATTTTTATTTTTATCGCTTTTAATAATGGCATTTTAATTTAATTTTTATTTATTAGGACTTTTTTAGTTTATGACATATTAATTATCTACGCTATTTTAAATTCATAAAAAAACGCCCCGTGAGCGGGGCGTTTATAATCATGAGTCGTATTTTTTAACTTGTTTTAACTATTTTCTGAACGGCGATAGTTTCTTCTTAAAAACATAATCATGACACCAGAAACGCCGAGTAATATACCTGAAATAAAAGACATAAATGAATCAACTGTTGAAATAGCAGCCACACCACCAATAACATATAACACTGGCAAACTTTCATAAATTGGTTTTGGCATATTCATAACGACCTCCAACGCATTGTGCGATATCCTTATATTAGCTACGCCAATACAAATTAAGTATAATTGCTTAGTATTTTATAGCAGTCAGAAAAATGAAGATCAATGAAACAAATGTTAAATCTGGACACAATTCCCCTTTAAAATATCTGTGAATATCTCAAATCAACAGACACCGAAACAAATTCTAAGTGATTTATATTTTATTGCTCTTGAAGCGGTAAATGGTCAGCATGTTGTAGAACAGCAACTTCATCAAAAACCTTTACAAGGTGATATTGCTATTTTAGCAGTTGGTAAAGCAGCTTCTGCGATGATGGCTGGGGCAATAAATGTGTTATCTGATCAAATTAAAACCGCGTTAATTATCACTAAGGCAGGGCATGGTGATCACTCGATAGACTGGCCTTGCTATGAATCAGGGCATCCTATACCTAACCAAAAAAGCCTTGATGCAGGTGTTAAGTTATTGGAATTTATTAATAATATTCCTGAAAATACAATGTTTCTGGCGTTAATTTCAGGCGGCACATCTGCCTTAGCTGAAGTATTACCAGCGGATGCAGATCTAAAATTTTTGCAAAAAATGAACCAATGGTTGATATCAAGTGGTTTACCTATTCATGAAATGAACCGCATTCGTCAGTTGCTCTCTCTCATTAAGGGAGGCAAAGCACTTTGTCATTTAAGTGTAAATAAAATGACTCAATATCTTATTTCAGATGTACATGGGGATGATATTTCAATTATAGGTTCAGGATTATTTGTAACTACAAAGCAAAATAAACCATTGGCCGATAAAGCTCAATTACCCGATTGGCTGAAAAATAAAATATCCTACGAACAAGTAAAGACGAGTGTTTTAGTAGAATCTTATATTGTTGCTAATAATGAAAAGGCCTGTCAGGCTGTTATATCACATGCAAAACAGTGTGGTTATTCGGTTAGCTATCATAGCCAAACACTGTATGGCGATGTTCTCGCGCTAGCGGATAAACTGGCTGTCTCGTTACAGCATTCAGAACCCGGTATACATATTTGGGGGGGAGAACCGACGCTGTCATTACCCGAAGAGCCGGGGCGGGGTGGTCGTAATCAACACTTGGCATTGGCACTGGCGGTTCAGCTAGAAAATACGCAAGGTATTACCGTGTTAGTTGGAGCAACGGATGGAACGGATGGCCCAACAGATGATGCAGGCGCTATTATAGATGGCAAAACGGTAGAGCGTGGTGCGCATTGTGGGTCGCCAATCGACTATCTTGAGGCTGCCGATGCCGGTTCCTTTCTGGAGCAGGCAGGTGATTTACTTTCAACCGGAAAGACCGGGACGAATGTGATGGATCTTGTGATTGCAATAAAAGCTCCTGTTTAAGCTGCAGGCCAAACACTAAGTTGTTAAAATAGACCGATGAGTCAACCATCTGTATTTAAGCAGGCTGAGAAATGCCTGCAAGCCTGTTTACCTGCTGAAAAAATTAGTTTGAGTTATAAAACTGCTGAGTTATGGCAACAAGATAAATTGTCAGTAGACAATGTCTCGCCAATATTAAGGTTTGAAGCGCCAGGCCGTCCTGATAAACCGGAATTAGTTCCTCCACGAGAATTGAATCGACGTAAAATAACCAGTGAAGAAGGGCATGCGGCCTTGCTGCATTCAATATGTCATATCGAATTTAATGCGATTAATCTTGCGTGGGATGCGGTATATCGTTTTCAGGATATGCCGAATGAATTTTATAATGACTGGGTGAACGTTGCTAAAGAAGAGGCCTGTCATTTTGAATTATTAAGTGAGCATTTAGCTTCTTTAGGTTATGCTTACGGTGATTTTACCGCTCATAATGGCTTATGGGAAAGCGCGCTTGAAACTGCTTTTGACCCGATGGTTCGAATGGCACTAGTGCCAAGAGTGCTTGAAGCGCGTGGGCTGGATGTTACCCCGGGTATTGTCAAAAAACTCAAAGGTATCGGGGATAACAAAGCGGTTGATATTTTAGCTATCATACATCGTGATGAAATTGGTCATGTTGAAGCGGGTACAAGATGGTTTCGTTATCTTTGTGAACAACGTCAGCTAAACTCTGAAGAAATATTCAAAAATTTAATTAATGAATATATGCAAGGTCGTTTACGTGGACCATTTGATCATGATGTTAGAAAGCGTGCCGGCTTTACTGAAGAAGAATTATTGTTTTTAGAATCTGCAAATTAAAAGGTTGTTATGAAAAAAATATTATTTTTAATTGTCTCGAGTATTGTTGTGTTAAATTTGCTGACGTCATGTGCAAAAAAAGAACAGGGTGACACACTTGTATTATTTATGGAGCAGGAAAAGGGCGTTGATCCATATCAAACCCGAATGATTATAAATAAAAACTTCGTTCGTGTTGACGATGGTGAAGGCGCTCAAAACTTTGTTTTATTTGATCGACTGAAAAAAGTTGTTTATAGCGTAGATCCTGATGAAAAACGCATTATGGCTATCCATGAAAAAAAATTAAAGAAAGGGCAGGTTTTTGAGCCACCGTTTAAGTTAACGCATACAGTTAAAAAATTAGAAAAAATGAAAGGTGCACCAACCATTAACGGTGAAGTTGCAAGGCGTTACCAGCTCAGCACTAATAATAAAATTTGTTATGACGTAGTTGCAGTTAAAGGTCTTATGCCAGATGTTGTGTTAGCACTAACAGAATTTCATCAGTTGATGGCAACAGACAGCAGGGTAACTTTTAATAATATGCCTGCAGACATGCACGAGGCTTGCGAAATGACCTTAACCACGTTTGAACCTGTACGACAACTTGCTTTTGGATTCCCAATACAAGAATGGGGACAACGAGAGTATATGCGTTCATTGGTTGACTATGATGTGAACTATAAAGCTGATCCTAAATTGTTTGTTCTACCTGAAGGTTATAAGAATTATACGGTGACAGAGTTACGGGAAGGTAAAGTCAATTTCAAAGAATAAATGTAGGTCGGCATGAAGGCCAACCTACACAAGTCAATTCTATAATTCGGGAAGTGATTCTAACTGACAACCCTTTTCATCACAAACCAAAACGCTTCCATGTTTAAACCAGTCACCTAATACGATTCGTTTTTTTGCTTGTCCATTGACGTTAAAGTCATGGATGGCAGGACGATGAGTGTGCCCGTGAATAAGCTGATTGATGTTTTTTTCCTGCATGATGTTTTCAACGGCTTGTTGATTTACATCCATAATTTCCATTGATTTTTTTGCTGTCTCGTCTTTACTGATTTTACGGTATTTTGTTGTCATGGCTAAACGCTCTTCATCCGGTTTAGCAAAAAATTCTTTTTTCCAGAGAGGATCTCTGACCATGATGCGAAATTTTTGATAGTCGACATCATCAGTGCAAAGCGTATCTCCATGCATTAGCAGGGTAGGTACACCATAGAGATCAATAATAGCCGGATCTTCAATTAAGGTAGCACCGGATACTTCGGCAAACTTGTCAGCCATCAGAAAATCACGATTACCTTGCATAACATAGAGGGGGAGGCCGTTATCGGCGAGCTGTTTCATTTTGACTATACTGGATTGATAGTCAGGTTGAATCATGTCATCACCGGGCCAGACTTCAAATAAATCGCCCAGAATATAAAGGGCGTCCGCTTGGGACGCCCTTTGATCGAGAAATTTTATAAACAGCGCTGTAATGTTTTCACGTTCACTGCTAAGGTGAAGATCAGAAATAAATAAAGTACTCACAGATAAAGCCGTGCTGTTTTAATTAAAGATTTAATTTAATCTTCAACTTCTACACTTTCAATGATGACATCTTCAGTTGGAACGTCCTGATGACCACCGTGCGAGCCTGTTGCAACTTTTTCAATTTCATCAACAATATCCATGCCTTCAACGACTTTACCAAAAACACAGTAGCCAAAGCCCTGTGCATCAGCAGATGTAAAGTTAAGGAAATTATTATCTTTTAGGTTTATAAAAAACTGGGAGGATGCTGAATGTGGATCAGGTGTACGTGCCATTGCGATAGTACCACGATCATTGGATAAACCATTTTCAGCTTCATTCTTAATGCTGTCACGAGTTGCTTTTTCTTTCATGCCGGGTTCCATACCGCCACCCTGAATCATAAAACCATTAATAACGCGATGAAAAATAGTACCGTTATAAAAACCGTCTTTTGCGTACTGTTCAAAGTTAGCAACTGTTTCAGGGGCTTTTTCAGCATCAAGTTCAATAACAATAGTGCCTTTGTTTGTGATCATTTTAATCATAATAAAATCCTTCAAATTTAATAAATTATTTTTTTGTTTTCTTAGATGGTTTGTCATCAATAATAGTGGCTTTGTGAATAATGACCATTTTTAGAGGAACATCACTCGCAAAGGGACCATTGGGGCCGGTGCGAACATTTCGTATTTTATCTACTACGTTCATTCCCTTGATAACATGACCAAATACGGCATATCCCCAGCCTCGGGGTGTTTTACTTGTATGATTGAGAAAAGGATTATCCTTCACGTTAATAAAAAACTGTGCTGTCGCGGAATGTGGGTCAGCTGTTCTCGCCATAGCAATGGTGCCACGGTTATTTTTTAAGCCATTATCCGCTTCGTTAAGGATGGGTGCTTTTGTAGCTTTTCGTGCTAACTCCGGAGTAAAACCGCCACCCTGAATCATAAAGTTCTTAATCACACGATGAAAAATGGTGCCATCATAAAACCCGCTACGTACATAATTCATAAAGTTTAATACACTCAGAGGGGCTCGAGTTATATCGAGTTCAAGTAAAATATTCCCTTCCGATGTTTCCAGCTGAACACGTTTTTTAGTTATATCGTCTGCTGCATTTGCGCTTGAAATCAGGAGTAATAGGCTGGTTATCGTAATTAGTATATATCGCATAATTTTATCTGTTGTTGGGTGTAAATAAGTTGAGTGTAAATAATTTGTTGAATATCATTTCTGCCGCTGCGAATAATAATGGGTTTGAGCGAATTTGTCTCTAGATTTGTTACGCACACTGCATTTTTCCGTTATTCTAGCGGTCTTATAAAACCCTGAGAAAAGACGATCGATATTTATGTTACAAATACACAATACCCTGACACGCCAGAAAGAAGAATTTAAACCCCTCGATCTGAACAATATTCGTATGTACGTTTGCGGTATGACCGTTTATGACATGTGCCATATCGGTCATGCGCGTGTGCTTGTGGTATTTGATGTGATTTACCGGTATTTATGCGAGGTTTATGGCAAAGAACATGTCACATATATTCGTAACATTACCGATATTGACGACAAAATCATTGCCCGTGCCAATGAAAATGGCGAAGACTTCAATCAGCTGACCGGACGGTTCATTGATGAAATGCACCATGATTCACAAGCCTTAGGTGTTTTACCCCCAAATCAGGAACCTCGCGCCACTTTATATATGGAGCAGATAATCTCAATGGTGAATACACTGGTTGAGAAAGGCTTTGCATATGCCGCTGATAATGGTGATGTGTATTACGCCGTCAATAAATTCAAGAATTATGGCCAGTTGTCAGGTAAACATATTGAAGATTTACGTTCCGGTGAACGAGTGGCGGTGGATGAGGCTAAACATGATCCGCTTGATTTTGTCTTGTGGAAATCGGCCAAACCAGAAGAACCCAGCTGGGATTCGCCATGGGGAAAAGGGCGACCGGGCTGGCATATAGAATGCTCTGCAATGTCAACAGAGTGTCTGGGACATCATTTTGATATTCATGGTGGCGGGATGGATTTACAATTTCCGCATCATGAAAATGAAATTGCCCAGTCAGAAGCGGCAACGGGCGAGAAGTTTGCCAATATCTGGATGCATAATGGTTTTGTACGGATTGATGACGAGAAAATGTCGAAGTCACTGGGTAACTTTTTTACCATTCGTGATGTCACAGCGAAATATGATCCTGAAGTGCTTCGTTACTTTATTTTAACCAGTCATTATCGCAGCCCGTTAAATTATTCGGATAAACAGCTCGATAATGCAAAAGCGGCATTAACCACGTTGTATACCGCATTACGGGGCATTGAAACTGTACCAAATAATGAAAAAGACACCGAATATCATCAGCGGGTTCATACCGCAATGAACGATGACTTTAATACCGCTGAAGTACTGCCTGTTTTATTTGATTTGGCAAAAGAAATAAATCTCATTAAAGAAAAAGACCAAACAAAAGCAATAAGTTTAGCGGCTATTTTACGAGAGTTAGCAGGTTTAATTGGTTTATTAACTCAGGAACCTGAACAGTTTTTACGCGGCACCTCCCATGCAAGCGATATATCGGAAAGTGAGATAGAAGACTTGATTGCACAGCGCATTCAGGCTCGCGAAACAAAGGATTGGGCTGAAAGCGATAGAATCCGTGACCTCTTGAAAGAAAAAGGGGTTATTCTTGAAGATGCCGGTGGAACCACGAGCTGGAGAAGGGAATAGCTGTCGTTAAAAATCGGAACTTGCTGAAATATTACGGGTCTTATTACTTTCATGATATTAATTTTAGGGATGATGTCAATATGTTTAATTTTATTCACTTGAGTAAAGTAATCCTTTCTATCTTTTTATTGGGCTTTTTGTCTACCGCTGTTTTTGCTACAGAAGCGATGAAAGAAGATAACGTTCACGTTCGTGTCTGGAACAAATTTGCATACGATAGTTTAAAGCTGCATAAAAAATTAACAGATGGAAAAAATCTTGAAGTTAAAACGAGCATTGGCGGTTATGCGAATGTAAAAAACTTTTATATTGAACATCAATATCTGGATCATGGAAGACTGATTAGTCAGGTGCAATGGGAAAAGAATGACCCGAAAACACTGCATACAATAGAAGTTTATGTACGTGATGATAAGGGGCGTGTTACACGTGATTTTATGGCCGCTTACTTGCCTTTTTATCATAATGCGCCAACTCAAACATTAATAAGCATTCATCATTATGATGGTAATTTACACGCTTTTCGTAGTTTTGATGCATCTGGCGACGTTATACTCGAACGTTGTGAGGGCAAAAATATTCAAGGCCAGGTGGTTAATTTACTTCTGGATGAAGATGATTTAATAAATGATCCTGATGAGATTATTGGTACAAAAGAATATAACGAATGTTTTCATGGCTTAACACAAACATCATTAGGCAAGTATATTATTCCACAATAGTATTTTTTGCAGACTGACTTAATGCCCGCCCTGACCTGTACGGCAGTTATTTATCGTGAAAGTTTTCTGCTGCATCCGTCGTATTTTGTAGCAAAGTTGCTACGGTCATTGGGCCAACACCACCGGGGACGGGGGTAATCCAGCCAGCTTTCTCTTTTGCTGTAGGAAAATCAATATCTCCAATCAGCTTACCGTCTTCTGTACGGTTAATACCTACATCTATAACAACCGCACCGGATTTTATCCATTCACCTTTAACAATTCCCGGTTTACCCACAGCAACAACAAGAATATCTGCTCTGCCGACCTGGGCTGCAAGATCTTTTGTAAAGCGGTGACAGACAGTCACAGTGCAGCCAGCGAGTAATAATTCCAACGCCATTGGTCGCCCGACATGATTTGATGCACCAACAATAACGGCATTTTGTCCACGAATAGGCTCACCTGTGCTTTCAAGCAAAGTCATGACACCTCGAGGAGTACAAGGACGTAAAACCGGCATGCGAGATGCTAAGCGGCCGACATTATACGGGTGAAAACCATCAACATCTTTTTGCGGGTGAATACGTTCAATGACAATTTCAGTATCAATATGAGCGGGGAGGGGAAGTTGCACTAAAATACCGTCTACCGCGTCATTCTCATTTAGCTCATCGATTAAATTAAGGAGCTTTTCTTCTGTTGTATCACTATCAAGATCATAAGCCAGTGACTCAATACCGGTATCTTCACAGCCTTTACGCTTGTTTCTCACATAGACTTCAGAAGCAGGGTCATTTCCCACTAAAATCACTGCCAGCCCCGGTTTGCGAAGCCCGTCCGCTAATCGCTTATCTATGCGGATTTTTAGAGATTTACGGAGTTCAGCGGCAACATGTTTGCCATCAATAATTTGAGCAGTCATTGAGTTTTTCTCGTGGGTGAAATAGGGCGCTATAATCTCATGAATCCTCTGCTCAACCAAGTTCCATAAAGTTAAATAAGATTAATAATCAGGATTGACGTTACCTCATTTCACTAGTATTATCGCGCCCTTGTTACAACACCCAGAAGAAGCTTGTAACAATGTCGGGGCATAGCGCAGCCTGGTAGCGCATCTGGTTTGGGACCAGAGGGTCGGGAGTTCGAATCCCCCTGCCCCGACCACTATTATTAGGTAGGATTTTAAATACTTTCTGCGCCTGTAGCTCATCCGGATAGAGCATCGGCCTTCTAAGCCGAGGGTAGCAGGTTCGAGTCCTGCCAGGCGCGCCATATTCTGTAGGTGTAGCCACAACGTTTAATGGTGGCTGTAGCTCAGCTGGTAGAGTCCCGGATTGTGATTCCGGTCGTCGCGGGTTCGAGCCCCGTCAGCCACCCCATTAAATCAAAGGCCTGAAACTGAATCTTTTCGGTTTCAGGCCTTTTTCTTTTATTAAATTATTCTCCTTTAGATTATTTTTTCTGCTCTGCTCAGTATTTATACAAACTGTGTACAACTATCCTTGTTTCTCTTGATATGTATGAACCCGTGTAGCACGATAAGGGGCAAATACAACCGGAGTTTCCGTCAGTGGAAGATTTCAATACCGAAAAATATATCGAGCAACGCCTACAAAGGGCGATGACCTTTCTTGAACCGTTGCAATCCGGTTTTGTTGATTTTCTGACTTCGCCGAAGAAATCGACTGTTGTTAATTTCCCTATTCAGATGGATGATCAGAGTGTTCGGGTTTTTCGTGGATTTCGGGTATTGCACAGCCATGTTAATGGCCCAGGAAAAGGAGGGATTCGTTATTACCCGAACTTAACCTATGCTGAAATTGCCGCTCTGGCAGCCTTAATGACCTGGAAATGTTCTCTATTAAATATTCCCTTTGGTGGTGCTAAAGGCGGGGTTTGCTGTGATACAAAAAAATTATCTGAAAATGAATTAAGGCATATTACACGTCGCTTTATTTCAGAGTTAGGTGATGACATTGGCCCTCATACCGATATTCCAGCGCCTGATCTTTATACCAATGAACGTACCATGGGCTGGATTTATGATACTTACGACATTATGCACCCAGGCAGAAACAACAGGCCTGTTGTTACAGGTAAATCAATTGATCTTGGCGGTTCTTTAGGCCGTCATGATGCAACCGGGCAAGGTTGCTTATATGCAACATTACGTTTTCTGGAACGTATTAAACCATCTGGTATGTCGAATTTAAAAAACTGCCGTGTTGTTATACAGGGCTATGGAAATGTGGGTTCAACTATTGCACGCTTATTTCAAAATGAAGGTGCTAGTATTATTGCGATTAGTGATTCTCAGGGCGGTATTTTTTCTGCGACGGGGTTAGATCTTGATGCGGTCAATACATATAAGAAAACAAGTAAAACTGTCGTTGGTTTAGCAGAAACAATGACGATAACAAATGACGATTTATTGTTGCTGGATTGCGACATTCTTATACCCGCGGCAACGAGTCATCAAATTCATAATGAGAATGCCAATAATGTTAAAGCTAAACTGGTTATTGAGGCGGGTAATGCGCCAATAACGCCAGATGCAAATGAAATTCTTTCAAACAAAGGTATTATTGTTTTACCCGATATTTTAATGAACGCCGGTGGTGTTACGGTAAGTTATTTTGAATGGGTACAAAATATTGAAAATGAACAATGGTCATTAGCAGAAGTAAATCAAAAGTTAAGTGAAAAAATGATTCAGGCAACCGATGTTGTCATTGATAGGTGGTTAAATTTAAAAGAAACAGTCGAGAATAATAAAGAAACGGTGGACTTGCATACAACCGCGATGGTTGTTGCTCTTAACCGTTTAATTATTACAATTGAAGAACGGGGTATTTGGCCATAATGCAACAACCTATAAAGCAACAAGACAGGAAAAATAAAATTTATAAGCCGGCTATTATTGGTTTTATGAGTATTGTGTTGGCGATTGTTGTTGCGATGGGAGCTGCTTTAGGAAGTCGCACTGGATGGTGGAATTATAATTTTGCCGTTATTATTCTTAAGTGGGCAGCTTATACCGGTATTGCAGGTTCAGTCTTATGTTTGTTAGGGCTGGTGATGACCCGGCCGGGAAAAAATCAGCGTGGTTTTATAGTCAGCCTTTTGGGGGTGGCAATTGTCATCCCGATGATTGTGTTTTTACAGTTTTGGAGAGAAGCAAAACAAACTTCTCCTCCGATTTCAGATATTACGACAAACCCGGCAAGCCCCCCGTCTTTTTGGCTGGCTCCGAATTCTCGTACTTATGGTGGTTTTGAAACAGAGACCTTTCAAAATGAATTTTATCCTGACATTAAACCATTAATTATCACATTACCTGCTGAAACAGTTTTTGAGCTTGTTTTAAATGTGATTAAAGATCAGGAATGGAGGTTATATGAGCCAGATAAATCAGAGCTGCATATAGAAGCAACGGCAACGACATTCTGGTTTGGTTTTAATGATGACGTTGTAATACATATTACCCGTGAAGGTAAAAATAAAAGTCGAGTTGATGTTCGATCTGCTTCACGTTTTTCAGGTGGTGATGGTGGAACGAATGCAAGACGTATTCGCAAGTTTTTTTCTGCATTACATAAAGAAGTTGATAAAATAAATCATAATGACTAATCCTCAAGAGCAATCATTATTGCTACGTATTGGTGGTGCGCAAGGTCATGGTATTGATAGTGCGTCACTCTTGTTTTCTCGTGCTAGTGCTAAAATGGGATTTCATATTCTTAGTCGCCGTGATTACCATTCAAATATCATGGGACGACATAGTTTTTCTGATATACGTATTGCTAGCTGGCCAATTGCCGGTCATGTTGCAATATCTGATATTTTGGTGTGTTTTGATGCCGAATCATTATGCCGGCATTTTGAAACGGTTGTAGATAAAGGGATTATTCTTCTTGATGAGGATGATGCTGATGTAGACAGTCACTCTTTAAAATATCTTGATGCTGAAATTAAAACGGATTTAATTAACCGGCTCAATAAAGACGAACTTTCTTTTAATGTGTCTGATTTATTCTCGTTAATTAAAAAGAAAGATATAACACTTATTTTAGTTCCTTTTTCTGATTTTAGAAGGTTATTACAAACCGAGCTTTCAATATCTCGCAGCGAGGCATTACGGAGTAAGAATATCTTCTTCGTTGCACTATCAGCGGCATTACTGAATATGCCTGCAAGTCATTTAATAAACGAAGTTGAACGGCTTTTTGCCAACAAAGAACCGGCAATAATCTTAAATAGAAAAGCGATTGAACTCGCTTATAAATATGTTGAGTCTTTAAATATTAACCCTCAACAATATCTACCTGTTGCAGATAAAGTTAAACAAGACTATTTATGGCTAAATGGATGTAAAAGTATTGCGCTGGGTAAAATAGTCGCTGGCATGGGAATGCAACCATATTATCCTATCAGCCCCGCAACAGATGAGTCTTCTTTTCTGGAGTCTGTTCAAAACAGCTCTTTAAATAGTAAAGCTGGGACGGGACATGTCGTTGTTCAAACAGAAGATGAATTAGCGGCTATCACCATGGCATGTGGTGCTGCATTAACCGGTGCGCGGGTTTCTACCTCAACTTCCGGCCCCGGTTTTTCATTAATGGCAGAAGGGTTAGGTTGGGCTGGTATGAATGAAGTACCGGTTGTTGTTACTTTATATCAACGTGGCGGACCTTCAACCGGTTTACCTACCCGAACAGAACAAGGTGATTTATTATTTGCGATTAATGCCGGTCACGGTGAGTTTCCACGTATCGTTGTTGCATCGGCTGATGTTAATGAATGTTTTTATGATGCCTTTCGTGCATTTAATTATGCAGAACGCTATCAAATGCCGGTGATACATATCGTTGATAAAAATTTGGCAAGTACATCACAAAATATTATTCCGTTTGATACGTCTGAATTAGTCATTGAGCGTGGCGTTTTAGCCGATAAAGACAATAAGCATATTGCACGTTTTAAGATAACTTCGAGTGGTATATCACCACGGCCATTTTTAGGAGAGCAAGAAAAAACCTTCTGGAGCTCGGGAACAGAGCATTCCGAATTTGGACAGGTGAGTGAAAACCCCGGGCACCGGAAACTAATGATGGAGAAACGAGCAAATAAATTGGAACTTGCTTTAGCTGACATACCTGAAAAAGAAAAACTCAGTGTTTATGGTGATGATAAAGCAAGTTTTACTATCATTAGTTGGGGTTCAAATAAGGGCGTGATAGTTGATGCTTTAAAGCAATTTAAAGCTGAGGGTAAATCTGTTCGCGCTATTATGGTTAAATTATTATGGCCATTTCCGGTTGATGAATTAAATAAATTAATTCATCAACAAGACACCGTGATTATTATTGAATGTAATCAAAGCGGTCAGTTTAATCGTTTACTAAAAGAACAAACCGGACGTAATTCTGATTACCAGATTTTAAAATATACCGGTCGCCCGTTTATGCTGGAGGATATTTTGTATCATTTAAATAACATCATATCCAATAAAGCTGAAAAACTTATATTAGTTGAATAACATATTAAGGTTATAAAAATGAAAGCAAAAGAATTTTCAGTCGAAATACAGAATGACTGGTGTGCCGGTTGTGGTGACCATGGTATTTTACATGCACTTGAAAAGGCTTTTGCTGAACTGGAGTTAGAAAAATATCAAACAGCAGTGTTTGGTGGCATTGGTTGTTCAGGTAAAACGCCTTACTATCTTGATACCAACGGTATTCATACTTTGCATGGCCGGGTTTTACCTTTCGCCTCGGGAGCCAAACTGGCCAACCCCGATCTTACTGTTATAGCAGTAGGGGGCGATGGTGATGGACTGGGTATTGGGGCAGGGCATTTTGCAAATACTGGTCGACGTAATCTGGATATAACATATCTGCTATTTAATAATGGTGTTTATGGTTTAACAAAAGGGCAGGCATCACCAACAATAAGGCAAGGTGAAAAAACTAAAGCGATGCCGCAAGCAAGTACCCAAACTGATCTCAATCCCATTATGTTGGCTTTAACATCCGGCTTCACATGGATAGCGAGGGGATATGCATACGATATACATCAGTTAACGGCATTAATTAAAAATGCTATTCAGCACAAAGGCAGCTCATTTCTTGAAATATTACAACCATGTCCTGTTTATAATGATTTGCATGATAAACAATGGTATGAATACAAAGGGATTACTGATTACCCAAGAATTTATTCAGTTGAAGATGAGAACTATGATGCCGTTATTCCTGCTGATGCGGATAAATCCATACGTAATGAAAAAATATCACAATGTGTTATGAAAGCACTGGAATGGGATGATCATATTCCAACAGGATTATTTTATCATGATATAAATGCCATAGAATTAACTCAACAAATGAGTTCGCAACAATCAAGTTATATCAATACGCCACCAGCTAAACAGCCTGTTGTTGATAAAAAAAATAGGAATACCCTTGAGACAGAGGCTCTCTTTTCTTTATTAAAAGTATAATGTAACTTTTCAATATCAATGTTCATAATTTAAATAACCTTTAACGGGATAAAATATGCATCAGTCAAAGCATCCTATAGGATTTTGGTCTGCGGTTTCTATGGGTATAGGCGCGATGGTGGGAGCCGGGATTTTTGCTTTACTTGGGGAAGCCGGAGCAATTGCCGGTAGCGCTGTTTATATTTCATTTATTTTAGGTGGCATTATTGCTTTGTTTAGTGGTTATTCACTGGGCAAACTTGGTGCACGTTTTCCTTCTTCTGGCGGTATTATCGAGTACCTTGCACAATCTTATGGTGTGGGTACCTTTACCGGTACCATGGGGATTATGATGTATTTTGCGGCTGTGGTTTCTTTAAGCCTCATTGCAAAAGCATTTGGTAATTATGCCGTCACATTCTTTAACTCGGAACATGTTAGCCTTCTTCGTTTATTTTTTACTATTAGTGTTGTGGTTGTCTTTGTGGTAATTAATCTTAAAGGAAGTAAAGATGTTGCTTTCTGGGAACGGTTAACCGTTGCATTTAAATTTTCTGTTCTTAGCGTATTATCGGTCGTTGGTATTATTTATTTAAACCCTGCGTTACTTGAACCAAGCCTTTATCCGCCGGAGAAAAATATTTTTTTTAGTCTGGCTATCACCTTCTTTGCCTTTGAAGGGTTTCGAGTTATTACTAACACGGCAGAGGATATGGAAAATCCTGAAAAGACATTGCCCAGAGCAATGATCACAGCGATTCTTTTGGTTATGTTACTTTATGTAGCCGTTTCGTTTGCCGTTTTTGGTAATCTACTTGCGGATAAAGTAATTGCGGCAAAAGATTTTGCACTTGCCGAGGCAGCATTACCTATATTTGGTCACTGGGGATTTGTTGTGGTTGCAATTGCTGCGTTGGTTTCGACAGCTTCATCTATAAATGCAAATTTATATGCAGTAACAAATATTACTTATCAAATGGCAAAAGAAGGAGAGCTTCCGGCAGAGTTTGGAAAACCCATTGCAAATAGCCGGGAAGGCTTATTAATTAGTGGTTTGCTTGTGATTGTGCTTTCAATTTTATTTGATTTGTCAGAAATTGCTGCGGTTGGTTCTATCTCGATTTTATTTATTCATTTTATTACTCATGTCGGGCACTTAAAATTAATTCGACAAACAGGGGCATCTAAAACTTTAGTTATATTAGCAGCCCTTACCACTTTAATAGCGATGGTTCTTTCATTAATTTATGTTAGCAGAGAGCTTAATCAGGTTGTGAATATTCTGATAGGATTTGTTGTTATTGCACTTGTAACCGAAATTCTGCTACAGAAGATACATCATCGTGAAATTCATTCAAGAACACCGACAAGTAAAAAATAATGTAGCTCTAAATTATTACTGATTAAGTACTCTTAAAGTTGAAAAGTATCATTATGTTTAGGCATAATAATTTCAGTATTATGTAAATGTTTAGAAAATTCCTGCAAGGCATCTTCTTCTCCATGAACAAGATACGTTTTTTGTGGGTTGCCTGTTTGTTTGTGCCATTTCAAAAGTTCATCACGATCAGCGTGAGCAGAAAAACCACCAATAGTAATAATTTTTGCCCGTACCGGAATTTCTTCCTGAAATATACGTACCTTTTTAGCTCCGTCGATAATACGACGAGCCAGAGTACCTTGTGCAGCATAGCCAACAAAGATAACGCTGCTATTTTCTCGCCATAGGTTGTATTTAAGGTGATGTCGAACACGTCCACCGGTACACATTCCGGAACCGGCCATAATGACTGCGCCACCTGTAATGTTATTCAGGGCCATAGACTGAGATGTTTCGCGGGTAAAGTGAAGTCCGGGAAGAGAGAAAGGGTTCTTGCCTTGATGAAAAAGCTCTGCAGTTTCAGTATTGTAACTTTCAGGATGATGCTGAAAAATTTCTGTAGCAGAAATTGCCATGGGCGAGTCAAGAAAAACCTGCATACTTTCCGGTAGATGATTTTGTTTTACTCCCTGATGCAGAAAGTAAAGTAATTCCTGAGCACGTTCGAGCGCAAAGGTAGGGATAATTACATTACCACCACGACTGAAGGTATCTATAATATTAGTATAGAGTTCTTCAATGGAAGGTTGAAGCTGTTTATGTAAACGATCACCATAGGTTGTTTCCATGACAACAACATCTGCCTTTGCAGAAATTATTGGATCACGTAATAAAGCACGGCCACTGTAGCCCAGGTCTCCGGAAAAAATTACACTGCGTTGAAGTCCATTTTCTTCGAGTTCAAGAAAGATACTTGCAGATCCCAGAATATGCCCGGCATCAAGGAAGGTTGCACGAATTCCCGGTGCAATATCTATTGCAACATTATAACTTGCCATTCGACCAAAGAAGTCCATGCTATTGAGTGCATCAAGCACAGAGTAGAGTGGTTCGAGTTCTTTAATATTATGATGGCCATGCCTGCGGGCATCCTTTCGAGATTGATATGCTGCTTCTTCTTCCTGTAAGTGTGCAGAATCAAGGAGCACAAGGTGAGCCAGTTCACGTGAGGCAGATGTTGTGATTATTTCACCCTTAAAGCCACGTTTAGTCAGTAAAGGGATTCGTCCACAATGATCCAGATGAGCATGAGTCAGCAATAGATAATCTATGCTTGCTGCATCAAAGCCAAAGGCTTCGGTATTTTCTTCGGCAAGTTCGCGGCCACCCTGAAACATGCCGCAATCAATTAAAATTTGCTTGCCATTGCATTCAACTAAATGACAGGATCCTGTTACCTGATGATCCGCACCATGAAAAGAAATTTTCATCTATCATCGCCTTGTTGTTGGCTAAGTATAATAGTTTTAAGTGTGACTTAGTTTATTATTACTATTAACTGTTATATACATGTTTTCAATATAACAAGTATTTCTTTAAAGCAGGTAACAAGTGAATAATATTTTAACTTGTTTTATCTGTCTGTACTTTTTTATGTACTGCTGCATGAAGTTTTTGACGTTCGTCTTCACTCATTTGTTGTAGTTGGGGAATGGTCTCGCTGGCTTTTTCAACTACGTTTTTAAGTTCTTGTTCGTTTGCATTATTGACATGAAGGAGTTTAAGCACTTTTTCCAGAAGGAGTTCATAGGCTTCGCCAAATACTTCAAGAGGATCTGAGGGCGGGGTAAGTTTACTCATCGTTAATTCCTTTAATCACTGTGGTTGAAGTTAATATGAAACATGAAGAGTTAATTATGTATAAATATTATATAGAGGCGAAATGAATGATAATCAAGAGCTAGCCATAATTTATATAGAATAATATTTCGTATTGTTGAATAACTATTTATGATTTATGTTTTTCCATCTTATCCATTTATAAATCTCGGTAATAAAAAATACGGGTAATGCTATAAGTAATATTATTCCCCAGTCACTCCAGCTTAATGCAACCGTGTGTAATGCGCTCTGTAAAAAAGGGATGTAAACTGCGGCTATCTGTAGCCCAACTGTTGCAAGCCAGGCTCCAATGACCCATGGGTTACTAAAAAATCCAATTATAGAAATAGGCGCACGTAATGAACGAAAATTAAATACGTTCATTTTTTCTAATATGATAATGGACGTGAAAGCGACAGTTTGTGCTACCGCCAGGGACTGCTCCCCACCAGCTGCAAGGTAGTGATGGAATAACCATAGTGTGGCAAAGCCAATATAACCACCAAGTATAAGAATCATTAACATACCATTTCGATCTAACACAGGTTCATGTGCTGCTCTTGGTGGCCGTTTCATAATTCCTTTTTCAACAGGTTCCAGTCCAAGCGCTACGGCTGTCATGCCATCGGTAACCAGATTCATCCATAGTATTTGCACAGGTAATAATATTAGCGGGCCACCCAATAAAATATTAACAAAAATTGCTATAACTTCACCGGTGTTAGAGGATAAAAGATAACGTACAAATTTTTGAATGTTTTCATATTGACGGCGACCTTCTTCAACCGCGCCAATAATCGAGGAAAAGTTGTCATCGGTAAGGACCATATCAGCAGCGCCTTTAGCAACATCTGTACCTCGTAAACCCATTGCTATACCAATGTCTGCTTTTTTTAAGGCAGGTGAATCGTTTACTCCATCTCCCGTCATAGCAACAACTTCACCTTGTGCCTGCAATAAAGAAACAATACGTAATTTATGTTCCGGTGTGGTTCTGGCAAAGACAACATCATCACTAAGTAGAGTTTTAAGCGTTTTATCATCTAATGTGTTTAAATCGCTTCCTGTAATGGCTTTTTCTGCGGGTAAGCCAATTCGTTGTGCAATGGCAAGTGCGGTAGCTGGGGCATCACCGGTGATCATAATGACACGTATGCCAGCACTATGGGCTGTTGCAATAGCTTGTGATACTTCTTTTCTTGGGGGATCAATAATACCGACAACACCCAATAAGGTGAGGTCGGTTTCTACTTCATTCTCATCAAGGCTGATAGATTCGGGTAAAGTTCGCTTTGCAAGTGCGAGTGTACGTAAACCTTCGTTGGCAATTTGTGTATAGGCGGTAATAAATGTTTTTCGATCATCGTCGGTTAAAGGATGTATTTGTTCGCCATCTTGTATGTGAGTACAACGCTCAAGAATTACTTCAGGTGCACCTTTAACGTGAGCAATTTTGTTGTTGTCGGAATGGTATTCTACTACCGTCATACGTTTGCGGGTTGAGTTAAATGAAAATTCAGTGACGGTTTTATCTTCTACCGGTGGCGAGAGCCATGCTTTATATGCGGCGACAATTAAGGCCGCTTCAGTTGGTTCACCGGATTCATACCAACCGGGGTATTCATCCTGTTGCTGATTTTTTTCTACTCGGGAATGATTACAGATTAAACCGGTTTCTAATAAAGCCAGAAGGTCAGCGCGTTGCCGGTAATTAATTTTCTTGCCATTAACTTCAAAATGCCCGGCAGGGTCATAACCTGTTCCGGTCACTTCAATTGCGCCGGCGGGTAACCAGATATGACGAACAGTCATTTCATTTTGAGTGAGTGTTCCGGTTTTATCAGTACATATTACGGTTGCTGCCCCTAATGCTTCTGCAGCCTGCAAGCGGCGAAGTAGGGCACGACGACGTACCATGGCGCGCACACCAAGAGCCAGTGTAATGGTAACAACAGCAGGCAAGCCTTCGGGTACAACGGCAACGGCAAGAGAAACTCCGGTAAGAAACATCTCAACCAATGGTTTTCCCATTAGCCAGCCGGTTAATGCAATGGTTATCGAAATAGCAATTGACAATAATCCTAGTTGCTTACCAAGAACAGCCAGTTTACGTTGCAACGGGGTTGCTTCATTTTTAATATTACGGGTAAGTTGTGCGATACGTCCAAACTCGGTATTCATACCTGTGCCGGTAACGACTCCGCGTGCACGCCCATTGGTAATATTGGTTCCCATCCAGACCATACAACGCTGACCTGCTAAAGGTGTATTAGCTGATACAGCAAGGGTTTCTTTATGGACTGAAACGGATTCGCCAGTTAATGCAGACTCATCTGCTTTTAGATTTACAGCATCAATGAGTCGCAGGTCAGCAGGTACCCGATCACCAATTTCTAAAACAACAACATCACCGGGCACAAGTAAACGGGCTTCAATTTTTTGTTCATGCCCATCTCTAATGACCGTACAGTGAGGGGCCAGCATATGTGCCAGCGCTTCAAGTGATTTTTCAGCTTTCCATTCCTGTACAAAACCAAGAATGCCATTGAGAATAACAATAGCCAGTATTGTTATTGCATCACCGGTTTCTCCAATGGCAAAAGCAATGACTGCGGCAATAAGAAGGATAGCTATCAGTACATCAATGAACTGGCGTGCAAGTATTTGGTACCATTGCTCATGTTTTTTGACTTCAAGTTTATTTGCACCAAATTGATCAAGACGTTTAGTGGCTTCATTTGAGCTTAAGCCTGTAATAAAATTAGTTTTAAATTGTTCGATGACGAACTTGGTGGAGTGAGTAAACCATTTAATATTATCAGGTTTAATTTTCAAAGTTTTGCCTCGTTCACTTTTTTTGTGCTGATATGAACAACAGGCTGCAGTAACTTCTCTCCCCATTTGCGAATAAGTAGTGTAAAAAGCAGGGGAACAATAATGGTGGATAATGAAGATGCAGCTACAAGTGCTGTAAATAGATGTACATCAATCAGATTAGCATCAAGTAATATCTTGGCCACTATAATTTCAGTGGTAAGTCGGGCATTAAGTCCTATACCTATGGTCCATGCTTCAAGAGTGTTAAGTTTTTTCATGGGAACCATGATAAATATACCGATCAGTTTGCCAACAAAGGCTGCCAGAAATAACCATACAGCGAGTTCTGGTTCTGCTAGCATGCCATCAAGATCGACACTGAGTCCAACCCAGAAAAAAAATATGACACCAAAAAAACCGTAACTGATAGCACGAATAGCATTTCGTGTTTGTTCACCACTTGTTCCTGCATGATTAAACACCGGGCGTAGTAACACTCCCGATATAATAGCCCCGACCACAATACCGAGGTCGCTATATTCAGAGAAACCGCTAAAACCAAATAATATCAGCATGGTAAGCAGGATAAGGTTTCGTGGCTGGTTAGGCAGCCAGTGACTAATTAAAGGAAGTAACCAGCGATAGCTAATCCAGATGATGGTGATAAACAAGATAACAGCAAGAGTCATACTGATTATTTTATTTTCAGTACCGCCTATATCGAGGGTTTTTTGACTTATCCAGATAGATATAAATGAAATAAGAAAGACTTCAATTATATCATCAAGTACGCCAGCACCAATAATAAAGCTACCAACACGGGTTCGAATCATTTTAAATTCATCCAGAATTGGAACTATGACGGCTTCTGCAGTTGGCATGCGGGTCAGTCCAATTACAAATGCAACCAGCCATCCATAGCCAAGACTAAGCATAACTATCATTCCCAAAATAAAGGGTACAAACGTATTAAGAAGAGTTGCCCATAAAATATCACGACTTAATGTTTGCATTTCTTTAATGTCAATTTGCAAGCCAATAAAGAATAAAAGGAACATTACCCCAAGCTGGGCAAGAAAGGAAAATGGCTCATAAAAGGGGGCTTGCGCAAGAAATGTTCCAATGGGGGTTATATGAGTAAACATGGCTACCAGCAAAGCACCAAGAATAGCCGGAATACGTAGTTTTTCCAGAAAACCTCCCACCAGATAGGTCATAGCAAACATGACTGCCAGCATTAATAATAATTTTCCGGTTTCAACTTCACTCACTATCAGTTGGTCTCCAGTTAGTGTCATTATAGAAATAAAAAAAACATATTTGTTTAACTAAGACAATATGACTATAGTATAAAAACTTGTAAAGTGGTTACCTTAACCCAGATCAAGTTAGATAGGATAAATTATAATAGGATAGATATGATTCATGCCAACAATCTGACAAAACGATTTAGGAATAATATTGCAGTTGATGATGTTTCTCTTGATATTGAAAAAGGAAATATTTTTGGTTTGCTTGGACCAAACGCTGCCGGCAAAACAACTTTAATTAGAATGTTGTGCGGTATTATTAAGCATGATGTAGGCAATATAACCATTAATAATATGAGTGTAGAAAAAGCTAAAATGGATTTTGGTTATGTTGCGCAACATTTTGGTCAATATGAAGAGCTAAGCGTTTGGGAAAATATTAAGTTTTATGCCAGTATGTATGATGTTAGTAACAAGCAACATTTATTATCATTGCTAGAACGTTATGCCTTAACCCCTTTTAAAAATAAAAGAGCAGGAACTCTATCAGGTGGTTATCAACGTCGTTTGGCCTTGGTGTGCGCATTAGCCCATGACCCTAAGGTTTTATTCCTTGATGAACCTACGGCGGGTATTGACCCTGTTACTCGAAAATTATTATGGGATGATTTTTATCGGTTAAGTACTGAAGGTAAAACACTTTTTGTGACTACTCATTATATGGAAGAAGCACAACGCTGTAATCAACTGGCATTTATATCCTCGGGAAAAATTGTCGCAGAAGGTACACCGGACACTATAAAAAATGCACTTGGTGATGTTCATGTTTTTACAAACAAAATCACTTATCAACCGGAAATTCATAAGGCTCTTCACAAGCTTGAAGGTGTATTATTAGTTAATCAGTTTGGTAATGAGTTGCGCATAGTCGTTTCTTCGGAAATAAATGAGTCTGTTTTAGCGAGAGTGATAAGTAGTGTGACACATAAACAGGAGGCAGTTGTTATGACTGAACCCAATCTTGAGGATGTTTTTATTGCGTTAACACAAGAAGGATAGGCTGGCCATGATAATTGCAATCATAAAAAAAGAATTATTACAGTTAAGGCGTGATCCAAGATTGATTGGCTTAATTATCGTTATGCCTATCGTTATGCTTGTTTTGTTCGGGGTTGCTCTTAAACTGGAGCCAAAAAATGTCAAAATGGCTTATGTTGACGAGGATCAATCTCTTTTTTCAAATTTAATTAAAACAGGTTTATGGAGTGATGGTTATTTTGATTTATACGCAGTTAAATCAAAAGAGGATATTGTTGAGGAAATAAGAGCAGGGCGTGCTAAAGCAGGATTGTCTATTAATAAAGATTTTTCGGCATTGCTTGTAGAAAATCAACAACCACACATTACATTTTATGTTGATGGCACAATGCCATCATTAACAACAGCAATGAAATACCATTCCGGTAGTGCTACAGACAGTGATGTTACCGGGGATATGTATTTTTCTGATCCTGATGCTGAAAATGTGATTATTGCTGATGATCCTTTTATTATGGACACCGAAATTTTGTTTAATCCTGACGAAAAAGAAACCTGGTTTTTCTTGCCCGGGGTTATTGGTGTCTTAATTATGCAGATAGCATTAATTTTAACCGGAATATCTGTCGTGCGCGAGCGAGAAAAAAGAACGCTGGAACAGTTATTAGTCACACCATTAAGAAAAACTACCTTTATACTGGGAAAATTAGCGCCTTATGTTGTGATTGCATTACTTGATTTTTATTTTATTCTGGCAGTAGGCTGGGCACTGTTTGATATACCTCAGCCATCCTCGCATTTGTTATTATTTATATTATCATTAGACTATGTTGCGGTGATGATTTCTCTTGGACTGCTAATTTCATTGTTTGCAAAAACACAACAACAAGCAATGTTTCTGGCTATATTTATTATTGTTCCTTCAATTTTATTATCGGGTTTTATCTTCCCGTTAGAAGCAATACCGGCATCCATTCGTCCAATATCATACTTAATTCCGTTTACTTTTTTTACAGATATAATACGCGGCTTATTAGTTAAAAAAACATTATTTGCTGACTTATTGCCTTCATATCTTGCTTTAACGGCTTTTGCTTTTTTCTTTGTGATAGCAAGTATTTTAAAATTCAGAAAAACGCTTTAGTTGTGCTCTATTGTTTCAAACTGGCATAAACGTGATTCTAGTGTTTCAATTTTTTCAAGCAAGTCCAGCGCAAGCGCGATACCAGCAAGATTGACTCCCAGATCATGCTGAAGTCTTTTGGCTGTACGTGCCCTTGCTAAACTGCTGCCGCTAAAACGCCAATGTGTTTGCATCTGGCCGATAGGTTCTAATGCTCCCTGTTCAACTAATTCAATAATCCACTCTGCAGAACTTGAGCATGCTTTACATAAGTCATTTAAAGATAGCTCGGTTTGTTCATCAATTAATATGCCATTCAAAACTTGTAGATTCATCATTATACTCCCAGTTTACTTCGTGGGTTATAGGCTAGTTCCTGTTCCATTTTTTTGTACAGTTCTTTTGCTGCGTCTGTGTTAGCCGGTGGTATGGTGATTTGAGGTATAACGTAAAAGTCACCGGCAGGCTTGCCTGGGATCCCTTTTCCTTTAAGACGTAGCTTGCGTCCCGACGGAGTTCCTGCGGCAATTTTAAGGTCAACATTTCCGGCGGGAGTAGGGACTTTAACGTTTGCGCCTAAAGCTGCTTCCCATGGTGTTATCGGCAAGTCAAGATATACATCATGGCCATCAACCCGATACATACTATGAGGGTTAAAGCCTATCTCAAGATATAGATCTCCTGTCGGTGCATTTCCCATGCCCGGTGAGCCTTGTCCACTAAGGCGAATACGTTGCCCCTGTTTAACACCTTTAGGAATTTTGACGTTTAAAGTTCGTTGTTGGGTGACGACATGACCGCTTTCATCGACTTGAGGTGATTGTAAAGTTATAGCCCGGGTAGCACCGTTATAGGCATCTTCAAGATCAATAAAAACTTTTGCATGGTGATCTTCGCCGCGCATGTTGTAACTGTGTTGCTGCGCGCCGTGTTGCGTTCCGGCAAAACCACGACCAAACAAAGATTCAAAAAAGTCGCTGTAGTCTGAAGCATTGCCTCCGGTATAATCTGCACCACTAAATTCAAAGCCCCCATCCCAGTCAGGTGGCGGATTAAAGTCCTGCCCTGATTTCCAGTTTTCACCTAACTGATCATATGCAGCACGTTTTTCAGGATCTTTAAGCGCTTCATAGGCTTCACCTACTTCCTTGAAACGAATTTCGGCATCTGATTCTTTGCTAACATCGGGGTGATATTTGCGAGCTAACTTTCGATAGGCACGCTTAATTTCATCCTGAGTGGCATCCTTTTTAACGCCCATAATTTCATAGTAGTCTTTAAAATTCATGCTTAACTCCAGAGAGTTGTGTGATGGTTGATTATTTCATATTTGTCATTTAATTCTAGTTAAATGACTTATCTTAGAGAATATATGAATTAATCACAAAATTTAAACCGCTTAGCGTATTATAATGATTAAAAAGATTTAAAGTAAATAAGGCCAAAATATGGAATTCAATAACGGTTCGCTATGTAGAAAACGAAATAAAGCACTTGGTGTTCCTGAACTTATTGCTATTGCTTTAGGTGGAATGGTTGGCGGAGGAATTTTTACTGTCCTTGGTATTTCCGTGTCAATGGTTGGCGTATATACGCCATTGGCGATTCTTATTGGTGGCATATTTGCTGCTATGGCTGCTTACTCATATATTAAGTTAGGTGTTTATTATAAAGATGAAGGAGCTACGTATTCTTTTTATAAAAAAACATTCCCCCAATCTCCTTTTGCTGCATCGTTAATAGGTTGGTTTGTTATTTTTGGTTATATCAGTACGCTTGCTCTTTACGCATATACCTTTGCCTCTTATGCAATTAGTGGCTTTTCATTTGCAGATAATGACTGGGTACGAAAATTGGTTGCGGGTTTAATTATCGCTTTTTTTACTCTTGTTAATATCTGGAGCGTAAAAGGGATGGGAAAAATCGAAGATGTAATGGTTTATACAAAATTGGTTATTTTAGTTGTTATTTCTTTTGTGCTTATGAATAACAGTAATACAACTATTCCTGTATTACTTACAAATGATGGTGATAGTAGCTTTTTAAATATTCTAATTGTTGCATCTATCACTTTTGTTGCATATGAAGGTTTTCAACTTGTGATTAATGCTGTTAATGAAATGGATGCACCAGAAAAAAACATTCCTAAAGCCATTTATTCTGCAATTTTTCTTGCTGTGCTTATTTATTTTGTCATCTCTTTAGGTGCGATTTTAGCCATTCCCTTTGATGACATTATAAAGAATAAAGAATATGCGTTAGCGTCAGGTGCTAGTGATGTATTAGGTCATTGGGGATCAGATTTAGTCATAGCAGGTGCATTACTAGCAACAAGCAGTGCAATTAGTGGCACTGTTTTTGGTGCATCAAGACAAGTTGCAGTTATTGCTAAAGATGGTTATTTTCCTTTTTTCTTAAGTAAACGAAAAAATCATATTCCGGTTAATGCTATTATTGCTATGGCTTTGTTTGCTTTTATATTGATCTTGGCCGGTTCACTTCAAGTGATTTTAGAGTTTGGTAGTATTACTTTTTTACTTGTTTCTCTTTTAATGGCTTATGCCAATTTTAAAATACGGGATTTAACAAACTCATCTGCATTTATAACGCTTTTTTCTTTAGCCGGTTTGTTGTTAGGGACAGTTTTAATTTTTTACTATGAAATTTCTACTCAGTTCAAACAAGTTATTTTTATTGTTATTATTTATATATTATTAACAGCAGGGTCGTGGATGTATTCAAGAACCAAGTTAAGACATTAATTATCTTTTATTTTTTAAATACAGCGATTCAACCTTTGTTCTTGCCCAGGCAGTTTTGCGTAAAAATTTAAGGCTGGAATTAATGCTTGGATCTGAAGTGAAACAGCGAATGTTGATTTTTTTACCCAGCTCATCCCAGCCATAATCTTCCACTAATTCGGCAACAATCATTTTTAATGTTATTCCATGCAGGGGGTCTTGCTTGCGGACTTTTTGAGATTTATCTTCTTGCATACGAATAAAAATTATTTTGACTCTGCTTTTTTTACACGAATTTTATTACCGGCAATCTCTTTTCCGTTAAGACTTTTCATTGCTGCTTTGCCGTCACCGGATTTTGGCATTTCAACAAAGCCGAACCCTTTTGATGCGCCGGTTTCTTTGTCCATAACAAGTACACACGATTGTACAGTACCAAAAGGCTCAAATAAGGATAAAAGTTCTTTTTGTGTTGTGGTGCGGGCAAGGTTGCGTATTAATAGTTTCATAATCAGCCAGTTAGTTTGAATTAGAGCAAAATTATACCATTGAGCGTGGATTGGCGGCGAAATATTACACTCTAAGCCTAAAATTACTCATTAATTCTCTAAATATCTATCATTTTCTGCCGCTATAACTTCATATAATAATTCTTTAACAAAATTTCAGGGGATTTTAATGGCGAAGACGAAATTTAGGCTAATAACACGTAGTGATTTTGATGGCTTAGTTTGTGCCGTACTGTTGAAACATCTTGATTTAATTGACGATATTAAATTTGTTCATCCCAAAGATATGCAGGATGGAAAAATTGAAGTTAGCGATAATGATATTACGACTAACTTACCTTATGTAGCCGGCGTGAATCTGGCTTTTGACCATCATTTATCTGAAACCATTCGTAATGAAAAAGTAGATAATCATATTATTGATCCCGAAGCACCTTCTGCGGCTAGGGTTGTCTGGCAACATTATGGTGAACATAAGGCTTTTCCTGCGGACTGGGATGAAATGATGGAAGCGGTTGATCGTGGTGATTCTGCCCAATTTAACATGGAGCAAGTGTTAAATCCCAAAGGTTGGGATTTACTGAATTTCTTAATGGATGCACGTACCGGGCTGGGTCGTTTCCGTGAGTTTAGAATTTCCAATTATAACCTGATGATGGATTTAATTGATTATTGTAAGAATCACACCATCGATGAAATTATGACATTGCCCGATGTTAAAGAGCGCATTGATCTTTATGAAGAACAAAATATATTATTTAGAGAGCAGTTAGATCGATGCTCAACCGTACATAAAAATCTGGTGGTTTTAGATTTACGTGAAGAAGAGGTGATTCATGCCGGTAATCGTTTCGTGATTTACGCTCATTTCCCGCAATGTAATATTTCTATTCATGAAATGTGGGGTTTCCAAAAACAAAATACCGTTTTTGCTACCGGTAAATCTATATTTGATCGTAGCTCAAAAACCAATGTTGGCGAGTTAATGTTGAAGTACGGTGGTGGTGGTCATCAGGCAGCCGGGACTTGTCAGATTGAACATGATAAAGCCGATGCGGTGTTAAAAGAATTGATTGAGAAAATTACTAAAGACGGATAGCCTGATTATTACAGTGAAATGCTGGTTGCCTTGAAAATAGATTAAGGTGTTATAAAAAAAGCCGTAACAATTTATTTGCTACGGCTTTTTTATGAGTGGCTACGGTTATTGTTCTAGTACTGCTTGATCGCGCAAATATTCTTCATATGTACCACTATAATTATTTATTCCGGTAGGTGACAGTTCGATAATACGAGTGGCTAGTGATGAGACAAACTCTCTGTCATGGCTAACGAAAATCAGTGTGCCTTCATAATTATCTAAAGCAAGGTTAAGTGCTTCGATAGACTCCATATCAAGGTGATTAGTCGGTTCATCCATGACTAAAATATTTGGATGTTGCATCATTAACTTACCAAAAATCATTCGGCCTTGTTCACCACCGGATATTTTTGTGACAGATTTATCAATATCATTTTGTGAAAACAACATGCGCCCTAATATGCCTCGAACAGCCTGTTCGTCATCACCGGGCTGTTTAAAGCGGCTCATCCAGTCAAACAAGGACATGTCATTTTCAAAATCACCCGAGTGATCTTGTGCATAATATCCAATGTTGGCATTTTCTGACCATTTTATGTGACCACTATCCGGCGCCAAATCATGCACCAGTGTACGTAATAATGTTGTTTTACCAATACCATTGGGGCCAATAACAGCAATACGTTCACCGACTTCTGCTAATAAATTTAAGCCACTAAATAAAGGTTTGTCATCAAAACCTTTGCTCATGTCTTCAATTTCTAATGCAATTCGGTACAGTTTTTTATCCTGTTCAAAACGAATGAAGGGGCTTTTTCGACTTGATGCAACAACTTCAGTTAATTCAATTTTCTCTAGTTTTTTTGCACGAGAGGTTGCCTGTTTCGCTTTAGAGGCATTAGCGGAAAAGCGACTGACAAAGGCTTGTAATTCTGCCATTTGTGCTTTCTTCTTGTCATTTTCTGCATGTAGTTGTTCTCGCGCCATGGTAGAGGCGGTCATATACTCGTCGTAGTTGCCGGGGTACAGACGTAATTCACCATAATCTAAATCGGCCATGTGAGTACAAACACTGTTCAAAAAATGGCGATCATGTGAAATGATAATCATGGTACTTTTACGTTCATTAAGAATGTTTTCTAACCAGCGAATAGTATTGATATCCAGATTATTGGTAGGTTCATCGAGCAGCATAATGTCAGGATCAGCAAACAGGGCTTGTGCAAGTAATACACGTAACTTCCAGCCCGGTGCAACGGCACTCATTAAGCCACTATGTTGTTCTTCAGGAATTTCTAGTCCTAACAGTAACTCACCGGCACGCGACTCTGCGGTGTAGCCATCGAGCTCTGCAAATTCGGTTTCGAGTTCAGCAACTTTCATTCCTTCTTCTTCACTCATATCGGGCAAGGAATAAATACGATCACGTTCTGCTTTAATTTCCCATAACCGGCTATCACCCATAATAACGGTATCAAGCACTGTGTATTCTTCAAAAGCAAATTGATCCTGACCAAGTTTTCCTACTGTTTCATTTACATCAATAGAAAAATTACCGGAAGAGGGCTCAAGTTCACCACCTAATATTTTCATAAAGGTTGATTTTCCGCACCCGTTAGCACCAATCAGGCCGTAGCGATTGCCGTTACCAAATTTGGCGGAGATATTTTCGAATAAGGGTTTAGGCCCAAATTGCATTGTGATATTTGCTGTAGTAATCAATGGAGTATTCCAGTATTTAAGTTTAAATAAATTTTATAGTAGTAAATCTTTGTTTATTGGATGAAACATATCTGCGGCATTAATCAGAGAGTTTGCTGTCAGTTCAGCAACACCATAAACCTCGGTCTTAACATTGTAGTCGGCACTGATTTTTTTAAGTAAAAGATCAAAGTCACCATCACCCGACAGTAAAATAACAGAGTCGACATTGGCTGCGGATTGCATAATATCAATTGTTATACCGACATCCCAGTCTCCCTTGGCTGTACCGTCACTGCGTTGAATATAGGGTTTTAGTTTTACCTCAAAGCCAATATGTTTTAATGCATCCTGAAATTTTATTTGTGAATCATCATTTCTTGCAATGGCATATGCCGTTGCTGAAATAATCTCATTAGTCGCACTTAACTGTTGCCATAACTTTCGATAATTAAATTGACGTCCAAAACTGTCACGCGTGGTGTAATAAATGTTTTGTACGTCAACAAAAATAGCAATTTTATTCATGGCACAGATATATTAACGGTTACCTGACTGTGATCGGGCCTGATTATTACTGCGAGAACGTGAGCGGTTCTTGTTGGCACCAGCCCAGGGAGATTCAGACTGTCTGGAAGAAGAACGATCGCCGGATTGCTTGTTTCCGTTAGGCTTGCCTTTATTACCAGATTGATTATTTGAGGCGCTTTTACCTCTTGCGCTGTTTCCACCAGAACGTCGTCTTGGTTGTTGTCCGTTAGCGCGACCGCGTCCATTTTGAATAGGTTCAGCTTTAATCGAAGGATCAACATCATAGCCTTCAATAGCAATCTTCGGAATTTCAGATTTTGTTAAGCGCTCAATGTCTTTTAATAACTTAAGTTCATCCACACAAACAAGCGACATGGCTTCACCTTCGTTACCGGCACGGCCAGTACGACCAATACGATGTACATAATCTTCAGCTACATTGGGTAATTCAAAGTTCACAACATGGGGGAGTTGATCAATATCAATACCACGTGCGGCAATATCGGTTGCCACTAAAACACGAACCTTACCGGATTTAAAATCTGCCAGTGCTTTGGTTCTGGCACCCTGACTCTTGTTGCCGTGAATGGCGGCAGAGGGGATACCATCTTTTCCTAATTGTTCAGCTAAGCGATTAGCGCCATGTTTTGTTCGGGTAAAAACCAAAACCTGCTTCCAGTTTTTTGAACCAATTAAATAGGAAAGCAACTCGCGTTTTCGTCCTTTATCAACATGATGAACCACCTGCTTAATACGCTCGGCAGTGGTGTTGATTTGTGCTACTTCAATAAGAGCAGGATTGTTTAATAAGGTATTTGCTAATTTCTTAATATCATTTGAAAAAGTCGCAGAGAAAAGCAAAGTTTGTTTTTCTTTTGGAAGTAACGCGAGCACTTTTTTAATGTCATGAATAAAGCCCATATCGAGCATACGATCAGCTTCATCTAATACCAGAATATCAATATTTGAAAGGTCGGCAGATCGTTGGCTAACATGATCGAGTAAGCGTCCGGGAGTAGCAACCAGAATATCGAGGCCTTTGATAAGCTTCATTTTTTGTGGATTAATACTGACACCACCAAAGACAACAGCAGATTTTAACGGCAGATAACGGCCATATATTTGTACACTTTCGTGTACCTGAGCGGCGAGTTCACGTGTTGGTGTGAGTATTAAGCACCGAAGTGGTCGTCGACCTTTGTAGGGTTTAGCAGTATCAAGTAAGCGTTGTAATAGTGGCAGAGTGAAACCGGCTGTTTTACCCGTGCCTGTTTGCGCTCCCCCCATCAAGTCACGGCCTTCAAGGATAAGAGGGATAGCTTGTTGTTGAATAGGAGTCGGAGTGGTGTAGCCTTTTTCGGATACAGCACGAAGTATTTCGGCTGAGAGGCCGAGTGAATCAAATGACATGAAAATGTCTCCAAATTATGAAGATCGGCCTACCCAAAACATTATATTCGGGACGGTCTTAGGCGAAACTTAATTAGCGTGTTTCGAGATGAATCAAAAACAGATTGCTGTGTTTTATAAAGGTGCAGACCGATGCGCACCGGAAATTGAGCGCGTATTATATAGCAAGTTTCATGCAAAAGGTGAGAATAAAGTGTATATCTTCAAAAATAATAAGGTTTTTCAGGCTGAGTTGATAGACTGAAATAGCTGAATTATGGGGTCAAAATGGTGTTTTTTTTACTAAAAGGAGTTACAATATTCATCGCTACATTCTACTGGTTCTTGTCAGACGTTTTATCCTGTTAATTTCCTTGTAAGATTTGTAACACTTTTTTTAAAAAATTATATGAGGTAATTTCAATATGGCAACTGGTAACGTTAAATGGTTTAACGAATCTAAAGGCTTTGGTTTCATCACTCCAGACGACGGTAGTAAAGATGTATTTGTACATTTTTCTGCTATCGCTAGCGACGGCTTCCGTACTCTAGCTGAAGGTCAGCAAGTGACTTTCGACGTGGAAGATGGTCCTAAAGGCCCACAAGCATCAAACGTAACTGTATAATTACTTTTACACTTGTTGTTTGAAAGAAACCTCGTGTTTAGCCTTAGGCTAACACGGGGTTTTTTTTAGCCTAAAATTTGTTAAATTGATTTTATGAGTAAAATAATTAACAGCTCGACAACAGCGCATAATACTCAGGGTATTTTGGGTGATGCCTTTACGGTGCTTGATCCGGTTCTTGGCTTTTTTAGTGATTATCCGCATGCAGTATTTCTTGTTGTCTTTGTTCTTTCATGGATTCTGGCAAAGGTTGTTACTCGTGTGATGACATCGTTAATTGCTCAGCTGACAAACCGAACCAAAATACGCTGGGATGATCAAATTCAGTGCTTATTACCACGTCCGGTTTACTGGAGTTTATTTTTATCCGGCTTACTGGTTGCGGTTATTCCCCTTAAGTTATCAGCATTAGCAAATGGAATTTTACAGTCACTCATCACAACAATATTGGTGCTTTTGTGGGCAATGTTTGTTCTGCGTTTAGTTGTCATTATTCTTAGAGTGCTAAGTGTTAATGCACATGACAATTCATTAATTCGGCCGCAGACCAAACCTTTATTTCAAAATTTGGCTTACATCTTTATTTTTGTCATTGCTACGTATTTGATTTTTATATCGTGGCATATCGATATGACGGCATGGCTGGCATCAGCCGGTATTCTTGGTATTGCTATTGGTTTTGCCGCTAAAGATACTCTGGCGAATCTTTTTGCCGGTGTTTTTATTTTGGCAGACTCGCCTTATAAAATAGGTGACTACGTTGTGTTAGACAGTGGTGACAGGGGCAAAGTGACACACATCGGTATTCGCAGTACACGTTTATTAACACGAGGTGATGTTGAAATAACGATTCCTAATGCAGTCATGGGTAACTCGCGTATTAGTAATGAGTCTGGTGGACCGTATGAAAAATATCGCTTAAAAGTGAGTGTTGGTGTGGCCTATGGTTCAGATATTGATCAGGTTAGAGCTGCATTAATGGATGTTGCGCTTAACGAGAAGGAAGTCTGTGACACTCCGGAGCCCCGTGTGCGTTTTCGATCATTCGGTAATTCGAGTCTGGACATTGATCTATTGTGCTGGGTAGAAACACCCGAGGTAAGAGGAAGGGTGCTTGATGTTTTAAATACTGAAATTTATAAACGATTTAATGCTGAGGGTATTGAGATCCCATATACGAAGCAGGATCTTTATATTAAAGAAATGCCTGACAGGTCACCAGGAAACTAATAGTCATAGACATGCTCAAGAGTAATCCCGAGTGGCTTAAGCGTATTGATAAAAGAAGACAGATTTTTTACTTTTACAGTATAAGCCAAACGGTTTTTATTTTTGGGCGAAATAACGAGTGATGAAAATAAATACTTGCCATGACTTATGTTTTTATTACTTTCTTTATCAGTAATAACGGTGACCAAAATATCATCATTCCCAGATATTTGGATAAATTGTATTTCAGCTTTTGCCAGTTTGGGCATAATTTCTGTAAACTCGCCCCAGCGCGGCAGCGTGATAACTAAATCGCTTTCACCAAAATTTTTTAATATCTTGATTCGGGGATCGATGTTGGAAATTAATTCAGGGCTGGCATTAACTCGTAAGGTAACTAATCCGTCAGATTGTTCGTATGCGGTTTGTGCGCCAAAGCCGATGAGTTTTGCATACAGTGATTTGAAAATAAATTCGGTAGTAAATGAAAGTTTACGTTCTATTTTTCGTATAAAATTCTGGCCAAAAAAATCGGGTTCACTCCATATTTTTTTTGCCCAGCTATAAAAGGGGAATTTATACCATGCTTCGGTATAAATCAGTTTTGCATAAGCTGCATGGGCATTTTGAATAAGAATATCTTCAGCAGTATCTGCAGAGGCCGTCCAGCGCGTAAAGCGACCAATCGTATTTTCATAAATACCTTTCAGCATATATTCAGCGGTGGTACTCACTCCAATAACTTGCAGCATTGTTTGGTATTCACTGTTTTCAGGATAAACACCATCGGTTAATTTATTAACATAATCATAAAGTGTCCAGTACTCGTTGATACTGGAAAAAAAAGGGAAGTCGCTGGGGTTATTTCCGGCTTTTAAGAATTGGGCATATTCATTCGGATTAAAGACCAGATACCATTCCGGCATGGTTAAGTAAGTTTGTTCTTCCCCTTTATAATAATTTTTAACCTGCCCCAGGAATGCCTGGGTTTGTTGCTTTTTTGACGGGTAATATTTCTCCCATAGTTTATTTTGGAAACGGTTATCGGGATCAACCTGATGTTTTACTTTGAAAAACTTTTCGGCATCGGGATAGGCCTTTCTAAATTGTGCAGTGGTTGCATGAGGTTGATAGGGTAGGTAGTAGGTACCGCCTTCAGATAAAATGGCATCGATCATTTCTCTGGTCCATTTTCCGACTTTTTGCTGTGCTTCTTTGGAGGTGTCCTGATGGTAATAAACCACAAAAGCAAAGACTTCTTCTCGTGCCCATGCCAAATAAGAACCTGTGTCAGGTAAAGCATGGCGTATCGATACATTTAAAACATCAACATCATTAGATTGAAATACTTTACGCATTTTAGGTATAAAAGAATCAAAATTATTTACCGGTATAAAATATTCATGTAATACATACGTATCTTCGCTGCGATCACCTTCGCCCAGTTCTCTGATATCATAACTGGCTTCCCAGTTTCGCCAGACAACACGATCACTCATGTAATAAAGCGGATCATAAATGTACTCTCTAATCGCTTTACCAAAAGGCATGTAAGAGGTAAAGGAAACAAGTTTGGGTAGTAACCAGTAGCTGCGATTTTCATCAATGATCCGTTCATTAATGGTGACGGGTTTATCGGTGGTATACCAGCTAACATCACGAGCTGATTCAAAATCAGGCGGATAAATATCCGCGTTATGGAAAACTACATTTTTATTATCCCGAATTTGTTTGAAAAAATATTTTTTGTAGTCTTTAACATCCATTGTGAATGTTTTTCGTTCGACCGCTGTGTTGGGTTCAAGTTGCAAAGTCACCTCGGTAATTACTCCAATGCCACCATAACCACCAATAGCTGAATAATATAAATGAGGGTTAATTGCCGGCGAGGCTTCATTTATTGAACCATCGGCTAGTACAATTTTGAATGACTTAATGGATGAAATCATTGGTCCATGCCCGATATAGCGGCCATGGACATTAACGCTCATGGAGCCACCAACGGTAAAGTTGGCATAGGTTTGCATGATTTTTACCGACAAATTATATTTATCAATATACTGCTGTAATTTTCGCCAGGTAATTCCGGACTCTACCGTTACTTCTTTTCGTACTGCTGAAAAATCGACGACATTGTTATATTGCCGCATGTCTAAATGAAGACTATCTTCTATTGCGGTTTGCCCTCCCATGCTAAAACGACCACCACCAATAGAAATAGCACCTGTACTTGTTTTAATCGCATTAACTATTTCAGCTACTGATTTTGGTTGTATAACTTTATTGACATGAACGGGATTTAGTTGAGTGACATCTGTGATAATGTTTTCATCAAGACTTCCCTCATAATCAGAGTCACCACTGAATACGACAACGAGGCTAACTGCTATAATGAAGGTAAGAAGAAAGTAAGCGAAAAATTTAAGTGATTTACGTATAAAAGCAGATAATTTTTTCATAATAATCCATATGTAGTTTTTATTTCCTGTACGTTTTAATATAACGATTCCGGGTGTTTGAAACAAGGAAGAAATAGAATGAATATTAGTCGACGCGAATATATAAAAAAATGTCTGGCCTTGCTTGCGATGTATCCAGCAGGGCAAAACCTGCTGGCAACAGAGTTAGTTAGTGGAAATAGTGTTATTGCCAGTCAGAAGACTATGGGTAACTTTGAATACATTTATTCAAATAAAAAATTACGAGATAATTTTCTGGCTTTTTATAAAAATGTCTTTCACCTTTATCCCGAAAAAGAATTACATCAGCTTATTTATACATTGAGTACGCAACATAAGAATGATGAAACTGTATATAAATTATTACAAACATCATTATCAGATATTAAACCCTTTCTTTCAGATTTCAGGTATGCCTTACCTGCTCTGGCAAAACAAAAAAGAGAGATGACTGAGCAAACATTAAAGTTATTAGATACAGATAGACGCTATGAAGGTTATTTAGAAATAGGAACAACAGGCCGCTATTTAAGCCAGCTTGAAGATGAACTTGATATTCAAGGCGAGCAATATTTACTTCATACCAAAAAGGCAGGCTACAGCCCCATAGATATTCTTGAGCGTGGCCAGCTAACCAAAATTGCTCGCTATGTTGATATGGGGCAGTACTCAACTTCATTCAGTAACAAAATAGAGAAAAACTCACTGGATTTGGTAACCGTTTATATTGGTTTCCATCATTGCCCGCAACAAAAACGTGAAGCATTTATATCTGCGGTTAGAGATGTGTTAAAACCCGGTGGTAAATTAATTTTGCGTGATCATGACGCGAAAAACCCTGATCTCTGGCATGTCGCTGCTTTGGCGCATGATACCTTTAATGCGGGGACGCAAGAAACATGGGCAACTAATGCGAAGGAAGTAAGAAACTTTTATTCTTTAAAATATATTACCGATTATTTGCCCCAGTTAGGTTTGCGCTATGACGGTAAAGTATTATTTCAAAAGGGTGATCCTACTCGTAATGGTTTAATGGCATTTACAAAAGCATAATTATAATGAATGTTATTTCAACGGCAATCTACCGTCATAGATTTTGGTTTTCAATTTTATTTTTGTTTTTTCTTTGCGCGCGCTCTGCCTTTGCAGAGTCAGATGGTTTAACTTTTTTTGATCAGCAAATTAAACGGCATCAAAATTTATCGGGTGTGTTTATTCTCGATAAAGGTGAGCAATCATTATTAGCCAGAGCATGGTTGGCAGATCATGCTCAAAAATCAATTGAAGTTCAGTATTTCATCTGGAGCACGGATAATATCGGGATTCTTGCAACCGAATCGTTATTACGAGCGGCAGATCGCGGGGTAAAGGTAAAAGTCATCGTTGATGATTTACTGATCGATGCGCCGGATGAAAGTTTGTTAGCGTTGTCACTGCATCCGAATATCTCTATTAAAATTTATAATCCCAAGCATTCGGTTGGTACATCTTTTTTTAAACGTATACTAAATGTGTTGTCTGACTTTCGTGGTGTTAATCAACGCATGCATGATAAAACGTTTATTGTTGATGGAAAAGTTGCAATAACCGGCGGACGTAATATGGCGGATGAATATTTTGATTACAATCAGAAATACAATTTTCGTGATCGTGATGTTCTGGTTATAGGTAAAGTGTCAGCAGAAATGCAAAATAGTTTTTATCGTTTTTGGCAAAGCAATTTAAGTGTCTTGGTTGAAGAACGTTATAGAAATATGGGGTTATTTAATAGTAATTTAACGGTTGATACTGAAACGGTTCAGAAAATTTATCGTGATTTACATACCTATGCACACTCACCTTTAAATTTTGAGAAAGAGGTGAGGCAGGCAATTAATACTTTGTCTTCTTCATTTGATTTTTTAAAAAATGAGATTGAATGGGGTCAAGTCACGTTTATCAGTGACATGCCGGGTAAAAACACAAAACTCGATTCGTTTAATGCTGGAGGAAAGGCGAGCAGTGCATTAGCGGGTTTAATCGAAAAGGCGAAATCCAGTATTATTATTCAATCTCCTTATCTGATTTTGTCGGACAAAGCAAAAAAATTGTTTCAGTCTGCTATCAATCGGGGGGTTAGTATTTCGATTAGTACAAACTCATTAGCGTCTACTGATAATTTGCAGGCTTTTAGTGGCTACAAAAACCAAAGAGATGAAATATTAAAGTCAGGAATAACGGTGTATGAATATAAAGCATTTCCTGAAGTTCAACATACACTGCTGACTCGCTATCCAAGATTAAACAAAAACAAACCTGTCTTTGCCTTACATGCTAAAACGATGGTAATTGATTCTAACGTTGTTTATGTTGGTACATATAATCTGGACCCTCGCTCGGAGAATCTGAATACTGAAGTAGGTATAGTGGTCACAAATAAAAAGATAGCTAATCAGGTGGCTAATGCAATAAAGCAAGATATGCGTAATGAGAACAGCTGGAATGCAAAAGATGATCCGGATAAAAATGCTCGCTGGCAGAAAAGACTAAAAGTTCTTTTTTACCAGTTGCTACCGTTAGAACCGGTGCTTTAATATTTTACAAACCACCAGATTGTTGCGCGTCCCCACGAGATCATTCTTGACACGATCACCGAGCCTTTATCAGATTCCCAGGTAGACTCTACTGCAGAACGGCCAGGTTCTTCCTCAATAAACTCTTCTTTGTATTTTCCGTAAAACTGGGAATAATAGTCCTGTAGTTTTTTATAGTTTATTTTAGCGTACTTATCTTCGGTAGCAGGGAATGCATAGAAAAAGTCATGAAGAATACCGTTTTTAAAGGTGAATTTAACCTCGGCTTTACTACCCAGAGCATCAATATATAAAATTGCCCAAGTGGTATCCGGTTTTTTAGGGATGGCTTTAAGGTCGCTAAGCTCGGGCATGTTTTTCTTTAATGCATCATAAGTTACGCCAAGGGGGATTTGTTTGTGTAACATCATGCGTTGCTCAAGTGTTTTCAGGTAAACATGCGAAAGCGATTCAGGTTTTAATCTTTTACGTGTTTTGACTTTAAGTTTGGCTTTTATTGCCTCTTCTGAGCGAGAGAGCTTTATTGTCTTTATGTTAAATTGAAGTGCTAATCGTTTTTTCCCGGAGCGATGTTTTGCTTTTATGATGATAGTATTTAAATTTTTCCAGAACAGGTGAATCTTCTTATAGGGATATTCATCACCGACAATCAGGGGTTCATGGACAATAATTTTTCCGCCATTTTTTAGATTTACAACAGCAAGGTAATAAACTGGGGCTTTATTAGCACGAACGACTTGAGCCAAGTATTTTTTATCGGGGGATATTTTTTTGACAATACTGAGGTTTGGCAAACGCTGAAAATGCGACAGAGAAGGTGAAATACCGGGTTTTGCTGGATATCGCGGTACCTTGATAACCTTGATGGTTGAATCTTTTGTAGCTGCAACAGTACTGTTGATATCACCTATGAAAATTAGAGCGATACCCAAAGTGAGAGCGAGAGTTTTTGTTGTTGTAATAGTTAGTGTATCCACCCAAAAACAATAGATTCATGTTTGATTATTGTCAAATAACACATTATAAAAAAGTGAGCTGGTACCTGGAAAAATGATGTGAAGTCTATGAGATATGTCTTTTTTGTCTTGATTCTGAACGGCGTTTAAAAGGTTTAATGTTTTTATCCCCAGTTTGCAGCATGAATTTTGCCTGACCTTTAATGCCGGATACCTCATAGTCTTTTAAAAGAAACTCAATCGTTTTGTCATTATCGAGCTTTAACTCTTCGGTCATAAATTTATACAATAAATTAAACAGGCGAGGCAATGCCAGCTTATGAGTCTGATCAGTGACCAAATAAAGCCAGTTAGTTAATGTTAGAAAGTTTTCAAACGGAGCATTACCTATTATAAGTGCTTTACTGTGTTTAAACCGGCCGGAATTTGCAATCATGTCCCAATAGCGAGCAAAGCGTTTGAGTTTTTGCATAAGCTTAAAATCAATAATGTTGTTGCTTAATATTTCATAGGGGGCCGTAGGGCTGTAACGCATATCATACTCATCTGTATGACGAATAATGGGAGTGCCGCGTAGACGCTTTAATATGCCTACCTGAATTTCATGGGGCTGAAAGGCAACAAGCTGATTAAATCCTTTTGCAAAGCTGTCCAGTGTTTCGCCCGGTAATCCTATAATTAAATCAGCATGAATATGTGCGTTTGTTTCCTGTCGTATCCATTGCATGTTTGCCGATACTTTTTGATTGTCCTGTTTTCGGCTAATAATATCCTGTATATCAGGGTTCAAACTTTGTATGCCAATTTCAAATTGTAAACTATCTTCAGGAAACTGTTGCATGACGGTTTTTAATTTTTCAGGTAAATGGTCGGGGATAAGTTCAAAATGCAGGTAAATTTTTTCAGTTTCCATTTTATCTAAAAAGAAATTCATGATTTTAATGCTGGTTGCAATTTTTAAGTTGAAAGTACGATCAATAAACTTAAAACTGCGAACACCACGAACAAACAGAGTTTGCATTTCTGCCAAAAACAAATCTAAATCAAAGGGATAAACGGTTTTATCGAGCGAAGATAAACAAAACTCACACTTAAAAGGGCAACCTCGCGAGGCTTCAACATAGATGACGCGATTCTTTATATCTTCATCAGTATATTCAGCGTAGGGTAAATTAATGTTATTCAGCTTGAATATTTTAGCTTTGATGATTTTTTGTAAGGGTTTAACGTTATTTAGTATTTCACGACAAACTTCCTGAAAGGTAATATCGGCTTGTCCGGTAATAACGTAATCTGCCAACGCAGTGATTTCCTGAGCTGCTGTTTCATAAGTCACTTCCGGGCCGCCGAGAATAATTATTGTCTCCGGTGATACTTTTTTCAGGAGTTTTACAACTTGCAGTGTTTCTGTTGCATTCCATATATAAACCCCCAGACCTATAATTTCAGGATTTGTTTCTAACAGGCTTTCGACAATATCAACAGGGCGCGAATTAATAACAAATTCCATTAATTGGGTTTGCGGGCGTAAATCACCCATGTTGGCCATTAAGTAGCGTAAACCTAATGATGCATGAATATATCTGGCATTTAGGGTGCTTAAAATTATTGTTGTGCTTGAAGACATAGCATGCGACAGGGTTATAATTACAAGTTGTGAGATGGGTAAGTTTAACAGAAACATCTTCTTTTAAAATGTTAATATACTCAATTGCCGTATTGGTGCAGGAGATAACATCATGATTACTTATTTATACTGGATAGCCGTATTTGCATTAATTATTGCGATACTGACCTTTATGGGGCATAAACTCGATCAATGGAAATACGCTTTCATTGCCGCTGGCACGGTATTTATTATTGGCTGGGCTTCTTATTATTTTCATTTTCAACAAATATTCGTCAAAAAATATGGTGGTGTGATGTCTCTGGTTGTACCTGAGGGACAGCGTCATATTGGTTCGACATGGAAAGATGAAAATTTGTGGATTGAGAATTACGATCCGAAAACGAATACCTGTTATTTTAATGAATACTCAAAGGGTAATATGTTACAAGGCAAGGTTGTTATTAAAGATTGTAATCCATTAATGCCACAAAAATAGAATGACTATGAAAGAAACTCAAGTGTACTCTTCAGAATTAAAAACTTCACAGCTGCGTGATAAGTTAATGGCAGAAGGTTTGCAAAGCTCAGATTTGCATTCTGATCCTGTTAAACAGTTTGAACGCTGGTATGGTGAAACCTGCGCAACTGATCTCCCGGAATCAAGTGCAATGATTTTAGCGACCGTTGATAAAGAGGGGCAGCCTTTTCAGCGTACAGTTTTGTTAAAGTCATTTGACCAACAGGGATTTATATTTTTTACCAACTATTCAAGCCGAAAAGCTCAGCATATTGAAGAGAATAATAAAGTCAGTTTACTTTTCCCCTGGCATTCAATGGGGCGGCAAGTGAAAATTACCGGGGTGGCCGAAAAAATTCCTACCTCGGAATCATTAAAATATTTTTTATCGCGCCCAAGAGGTAGCCAAATTGGTGCTTGGGCTTCTCATCAAAGCAAGGTAGTGAAAAACAGAGCTTTACTTGATGCTATGTTTGATGAAATGAAACATAAGTTTCTCGATGGCGATATTCCATTGCCCTCATTCTGGGGTGGCTATCGTATTAGACCGAAAACTATTGAGTTTTGGCAGGCACGAGATAGTCGTTTGCATGATCGATTTTTTTATTCAAAATCGGATTCTGACAACTGGGAAAATGAACGGCTTGCGCCTTAATTAGGTTAGTTTATGTTTTCACAGAATATCGACTCAAAACAAAAATGGGATCCGGATTTTGTTACTTTTTCGCCTATTTTTAGACCTTTAAAAGTATGGGCTGAAAAATTCAGTCTGTTTAGAAACAGCTGGCCGGAGTTAAAAGATTACCAGCAAATTCTGGATGAGTTGTCGCAACCCATAAAATCCTTAAACGGTAAAACACTTAAAATAGTTCAGCAGGACGGTAAGCCGGGGCATTTTAATGAGCATTATGCTCCTCGTATTTATTTAACCGGCGAGATTCAAACACGCACAGAAAACTGGCATGACTTTTTTCAGTTTTTAACCTGGTTTATGTTTCCTAAGACTAAAGCCGTCATTAATTCTATTCACGTGCCTGCTGCACAGGCGCGTATTGATGGAAATAAAGATTTGGGGCGACGTTCTCCGGTTGAGAATATGCTTTCGTTATTTGATGAAGGTGGGGCTGTTATTTTAAGCAGTGATGAATCTCTGTTGCAGTTAATTCGTGATTTTAAATGGAAAGAACTTTTTTGGCAGCGGCGTAGCGAGTTAGCCTCGAAACTTAACTTTGTGACTTTTGGTCACGCTTTATATGAAAAAGGTTTATCACCCTACGTTGGTATGACCGCAAATTGCATATTAATTAAAGTTGACGAGACATTGTTAAACTCTGGTAATGAGCAGCAACTTCACTGGATTGATGAATATTTGGCTGACTTATTTAGCGCGGGGACAGAGTATAAGAAACCCAAAGATTTGAATCCTTTTCCTTTACTGGGTTTACCGGGCTGGGATAAGCATAATGAAAGTGAAGAGTATTATGATAATCAGCAATATTTCCGTCCTGGAAGAGGCGAAAAGAGCTGTAAATAGTTATTATTGGCTCTTAAGTAATGAAATTAAGACATAATTTAAAAAAATAATACTATTTTTGTAAAGAATTGCTTTTTTTAACCGATAATAAAAATGGTTGCTTATACGCCAATAATTATTAAAGTATTTCTATTTTGGAGCTACATATAACATGGATTCACCGGTTATTCTTGTCGTTGATGACGAGCCCTTAAACCTTGATATTATTGAGGAATTCCTGACGGGTAAAGGGCAGTCTTATGTTGTTGAAACGGCAAATGATGGTATCGAAGCAATGGAAAAGCTTGAGGCTGATCCGAATAGATACGATGTTGTCCTGCTGGATCGTATGATGCCAAGAATGTCCGGTATGGAAGTGCTGGAGAAAATGTCTGCTCATTCGGAGCTAAAATATATTCCCGTCATCTTACAAACTGCGAAGGTGAGTAAAGAAGATATTCTTGAAGGCTTAAAAGCCGGCGCTTATTACTATCTGACCAAACCTTTTACCAGTGACATCCTGCATTCGGTCGTTAATACCGCAGTTAAAGATCGTGGATACAACAAGGCTCTTCTGGCCAGCCTCAATGTCACCAAGTCATCGGTAAAATTAATGAATAACGCCCAGTTTCAATTCAGGAATTTAGAAGATGTTCGAGCGGTTTCCTCGTTGATTGCTTGTACCTGCAATGAGCCGGATAAAATAGCAATGGGACTGAGTGAGCTAATGATCAATGCTATTGAACATGGAAATCTAGATATTGGTTATGAAGAAAAATCGGAATTACGTAAACAGGGTTTGTGGGAAGCAGAAATTGATAAGCGACTTAAGATGCCGGAAAACGCCGATACTTATGCTCTGGTCGACGTTATTAACCAGCCAGATGGGGTGACGTTTACTATTACAGACCAGGGTAAAGGATTTAAGTGGGATGAATTTATGGAGTTTGATACCGAGCGGGTCATGGACAACCACGGACGGGGAATTGCGATGGCAAATAAACTCTACTTCTCAAATGTTGAGTACCAGGGCAATGGAAATATTGTTTCGGCCAAGGTAGAAAAGTCATGAGTTTTTCGAGGCTAATGGTTTGCACTTAATAGCTATAGTGGTATAATCCGATTCGATATAATGAATTTTTGAAGTGGGCCTTGAGCCCACTTTTTGTTTTCTGAAAGGAATAAAAGCAGCGGATGTCGAATAGTCGTCAAGATAAATTAACGCAATTATTTAAGCCGGCAGTAGAAGGTTTGGGGTATGAATTAGTTGGCGTTGAACATTTACCGATGGGAAAACATACAGTACTAAGAATCTATATTGATTCGGCTGACGGTATTACCGTCGATGATTGCTCGAGTGTGAGCCATCAGATAAGCGGTGTGCTGGAGGTAGAAGAGCCGATTAAAGGCGCTTTTACTTTAGAAGTTTCATCACCGGGGATCGACCGGCCGTTGTTTAATTTCGAACAGTTTAAAAAGTTTGTCGGCAGTAAGGTGAAGTTAAAGTTGTACCATTCAGTGGATGGAAAACGAAAAATCACCGGTGTTATCGAGAGTATTGAAGGTGATGATATCAACATCAAAGATGCTGATTCAGACTCGACTTATCAATTGCAGATTGATGACATTGATAAGGCTAATATTATTACCGATCTTTAAAAAAGTTTAATTTTTAGAATATAAATGCGCGGCACAGCATGAATTGCAGAGTGTCGTTTTGATAGAGGCATGAGGATAATGAACAAAGAGATTTTATTAGTTGTTGATGCGGTATCTAACGAAAAAGGCGTAGATAAAGACGTCATTTTTGAAGCAATTGAAATTGCGTTAGCAACAGCAACCAAAAAACGTTACAACAACGATGTTGATATCCGCGTGTCGATAAATCACAAAGATGGCAGCTACGATACTTTCCGTCGCTGGGAAGTGGTTGCCGATGACGAAATGGATATGCCTGATCGTCAAACAACGTTAAGTGCTGCACAGTATGAAGATGAGTCAAAACAGATTGGCGATTTTGTTGAAGAGCAGGTTGAGTCAATCGAGTTTGGTCGCATTGCTGCACAAACTGCAAAACAGGTTATTGTTCAAAAAGTAAGAGAAGCAGAACGTGCCATGGTTGCTGAAGCTTTTCAGGAGCAAATTGGTCAACTTGTTATGGGGGTGGTTAAACGTGTTGAACGCGGTAATGTTTTTCTTGACCTTGGTAACAATGCCGATGCCATTATTCCTCGCGAAGATATGATTCCGCGTGAGTCAGTTCGTCCGGGTGATCGTATTCGCGGTTTATTAAAAGAAATTCGTACCGATGTACGTGGTCCTCAGCTTTTTGTTAGTCGTACGATTCCGGAATTCCTGATTGAATTATTTAAAATTGAAGTACCTGAAGTGGGTGAGGAACTCATTGATATTATTGGTGCTTCACGTGATCCAGGTTCACGGGCAAAAATCGCAGTTAAAAGTAATGACCCGCGTATTGATCCTGTCGGAGCATGTGTAGGTATGCGTGGTTCACGGGTGCAAGCGGTTTCAAATGAATTATCCGGTGAACGAGTGGATATCGTTTTGTGGGACGACAATGCCGCACAGTTTGTTATCAATGCGATGTCACCTGCTGAAGTTGAATCAATTATTGTTGATGAAGACTCTGACATGATGGACATTGCTGTTGCTGAAGATCAGCTTTCTCAGGCGATTGGTCGCGGTGGTCAAAATGTAAAACTTGCAAGCGAGCTGACCGGCTGGACATTAAATGTCATGTCAGAAGCACAAGCGGATGAAAAGAGTGAAGAAGAAGCCGCCAAATCTCAAAAAGTCTTTATGGACTTGCTAGATGTTGATGAAGAAGTGGCAGTTATTCTTGTTCAGGAAGGTTTCACCAGTATTGATGAAGTGGCTTACGTTCCAATGAGTGAAATGCAGCAAATTGAAGAATTTGATGATGACATGATTGAAGAATTACGTGGTCGTGCTAAAGATGTTCTGTTAACTCGTGCGATTAGTTCAGAAGAAGATTTAACAGCGATTGAGCCGGCTAAAGATTTATTAGAAATGGATGGTATGGATTCAGATTTAGCTTATCACATGACAGCCATTGGTATTATTACAATGGAAGATTTGGCTGAACAGTCGATTGATGAATTGATGGTCATTGATGATATGGATGAAGAACGTGCCGGCGCATTGATAATGACAGCACGTGCACCTTGGTTTGCAGAAGAAGAATCTGCAAGCGAATAAATTAACGGTTAATAACAGTAGCAATATAAGTTACTGAGGGTAGGAGTAGAAGAATGGCAGATGTTAGTGTTACACAATTTGCTGATGTTGTAGGCATTTCCGTTGATCGGTTATTAGTTCAGTTGAAAGAAGCTGGCATACAAGTGAGTGGTGCCGATGCAAATATAACAGATGAAGAAAAGATGACCTTGTTAAGCTTTTTGAAGGCAAAACATGAATCAACGGGCACCTCATCTGAACCAAAAAAGATTACTTTAAACCGTAAATCTACCAGTGAACTTAAAGTTACCGGTACACACGGTAAAGGAAAGTCAGTTACGGTTGAAGTGCGCAAAAAACGAACTTATGTAAAACGTAGCGTTATTCAGGAAGAAGAAGAAGCCAAAGCAGCAGAAGAAAAAGCGGCTCGTGAAAAAATTGAAGCTGAGAAGCAGGCAATTAAAGATGAAGAACAACGTCAACTTGACGAAGTACAGGCAAAACGTCAGGCAGAAAAAGATGAAGAAGAGCGAATAAAAGCAGAGGCCGAAGCAGAAAAAGCACGTATAGCAGCAGAAGCAGCGGCTCGTAAAGAAGCGGAAGAAGCAGCAAAGAAACAAGCTGTTGCACCTGCACCGGCAACTGATAAAGATAAACGCGGTAAAGGTAAAAAGGCAGATAAAGCGGATACACGTTACGGTCGTAAAGAATTACATGTTAATTCGGACAAGACGGGTAACCGGAAAAAGAAAAAACCGAAACGTCGTGGTGGTGTAGTTGAAGCATCTGAAGAGCATGGTTTCCAAAAACCAACTGCAACAATTGTTCATGAAGTAGCGATACCTGAAACAATTACCGTTGCAGAACTTGCTGCGCGAATGACCGTTAAGTCTAATGAAGTGATCAAGGTGTTGATGAATCTGGGTTCTATGGTAACCATTAACCAGGTATTAGATCAGGAAACTTCAGCGTTAGTTGTTGAAGAAATGGGACATACCTATAAGTTAATCAACGATGATGCCATTGAAGAAACATTACAAGATTCAGTTGAAGGTGTAGAAGAAGTGACTCGTGCTCCTGTTGTTACCATTATGGGACATGTTGATCACGGTAAAACATCTTTGCTCGATTACATTCGTAAAGCGAAAGTGGCTTCAGGTGAAGCCGGTGGCATTACACAGCACATTGGTGCCTATCATGTTGAAACTGAAAATGGTGAAATTACCTTTTTAGATACTCCCGGACATGAAGCATTTACTGCCATGCGTGCACGTGGCGCTGGTGTAACGGATATTGTTGTCGTAGTGGTTGCTGCAGATGACGGTGTGATGCCGCAAACTCGAGAAGCTATTCAGCATGCAAAAGCGGGTGATGTACCTGTTATTATTGCGATTAATAAAATTGATAAAGAAGGCGCCGATCCAGATAGAGTTAAGAATGAACTTTCTCAGGAAGGTGTGATTGCCGAAGACTGGGGCGGAGATACTATTTTTGTTAATGTTTCTGCACATACCGGTGAGGGTGTTGATAGTTTGCTGGAATCATTATTGTTAACCGCTGAAGTTTTGGAACTAAAAGCAGTTAAAGACGCACCGGCAAAAGGTGCCGTGATTGAGTCACGTTTAGATAAAGGTCGTGGTCCGGTTGCAACGATATTAGTTCAGCAAGGTACCCTGAAAAAAGGGGATATTCTTTTAGCCGGTCTTGAATATGGACGTGTTCGTACTTTACTGAATGAGCATGGCAAGGAATTATCAGAAGCCGGCCCGTCTATTCCTGTTCAGATATTAGGTTTGTCCGGTACACCGGGTGCAGGTGACGAAGCAACTGTGGTTGCTAATGAACGTAAAGCACGTGAGGTAGCTACGCATCGTCAGGCCAAGAGTCGTGATGCTAAATTAGCACGTCAACAAGCGGCTAAACTTGAGAACATGTTTAACCAAATGGAAGAAGGTGATGTGAGTACCGTTAACGTGGTATTAAAAACTGACGTTAAAGGTTCGGCAGAAGCTATTGTTGATTCATTACATAAACTTTCAACCGAAGAAGTTAAAGTTGCCATTGTTTCAAGTGGTGTGGGTGGTATTACTGAATCTGATGCGAATCTTGCGATGGCATCCGGTGCGATTTTAATTGGTTTTAACGTTCGTGCTGATGCAGTGGCAAAACGTTTAATCGATGAAGAAAGTATTAACCTGCATTATTACAGCGTTATCTATGATTTAATCGATGAAGTAAAAGCGGCCATGAGTGGTAAGCTGGCACCGGAATTCAAAGAAGAGATTGTTGGTCTGGCTGAAGTGCGTGATGTCTTTAAATCACCAAAAATTGGTGCCATTGCCGGTTGTATGGTGACAGAAGGTACGGTTAAACGCAGTAATCCGATTCGTGTACTACGTGACAATGTTGTTATCTATGAAGGTGAGCTTGAATCACTTCGTCGTTTTAAAGACGATGTGCAAGAAGTTAAGTCAGGAACAGAATGTGGTATCGGTGTGAAAAACTACAATGATGTTAAACCTGGTGATCAGATAGAAGTTTACGAACGAGTCTCAGTAGCTCGTACGCTCTAAATTCAAATCCGCTGAAGCTACGCTGGACGGCGTTGCAAATAGATTCAAAATGCTCATTGGCTTCGCCAATTCCGCTTTTTCATCTGTTTGCGCCTTGCCAGCGAAGCTTGAGAGAATTTTAAGTTTTTGGTTCAACCTTTTAAAATCAGTAAAATTCATTTCTATAACCTAAACGATTATTTATTATGCCTAAAGATTACAGTCGCACACGCCGTGTTGGTGAACAACTTCAACGTGAAATGGCACAGCTCGTTCAGCAGGAAATTAAAGATCCTCGTTTGGGGTTGGTGACGATCTCGGCGGTTAAATTAAGCAAAGACATGTCGCACGCCAATATCTTTTTTACTGTGCTTGATAGTGATGATTCAGATGAAAAACATTCTATTGAAGAGACTTTAAAAGTCTTAGAGGGTGCAGCAGGTTTTTTACGGCATGAGCTAGCAAAACGCATGCAGCTTCGTATTGTTCCACATATTCATTTTAAATATGACGAGTCGATTGCTTATGGTAATGATTTATCAGCTTTAATTAATAAAGCGATGGGTATGGAAAATCCAGAAAATAGAATGTCTGATCTGGATGAAGACGAAGAAAGCAGTAATAAAGAGTAATTAAATGGGACGTCGTCGTAAAGGCCGTAACGTTAGCGGTATCGTATTGCTTGATAAGCCTCTCGGTATTACCTCCAATCGAGCACTTCAAATAGTTAAACGTTTATATAACGCTGCAAAAGCAGGGCATACGGGCAGTCTTGATCCTTTGGCGACAGGCTTATTACCCCTTTGCTTAGGTGAGGCAACTAAAGTATCCGGTTTTTTATTAGATGCCGATAAAGTTTATCTCGCAACCTTAAAATTAGGTGTTAAAACCTTCTCGGCTGATGCCGAAGGTGAGGTGATAGAAACGCGCCCTGTAGAAAATTACAGTAAAAAACAAATCAAAGCCGCCATTGAACCTTTCTTGGGTGACATTGAACAAACACCACCCATGCATTCAGCACTGAAAATTGATGGCCAACCACTCTATAAACTGGCACATCAGGGGATTGTGGTTGAACGCAAATCACGTCCAGTACATATTTTTGATATCGACATATTACGCCATGAAGGTGATGAGCTTGATATTGAGGTACATTGCTCTAAAGGCACTTATATTCGAACCTTAGCCGAAGATATTGGTGAAAACTTAGGTTGTGGCGCACATTTGAGTGCATTACGTCGCACAGAAAGCGGGCCGTTTCATTTAGAAGAAAGTATTACCCTAGAAGAGCTCGAACACCTCGCTGAACATACAAAAGAAGATGGCTTTGACGAATTAGATAGTCATCTTATGCCTGCTGAAGAAGCATTAGATGATTGGGACAGTGTCGATTTATCACCCGATGCCGCATTTTATCTTTGTCGCGGACAGGCAGTGCAAGTGCCTAATGCACCGACGGAAGGCTTGGTTCGCTTGTTTTCTGAAGACAAAGGCTTTCTTGGAATCGGTGAAGTGATGGATGATGGACGTGTAAAGCCGAATCGCCTGTTTGTTTTCGACAATAATAGCGAATAATCATTTTTTTACTGTATTTATCAAATATTTAAGGCTCGTTGACTTGTCTCTTACCCCGTTAAACAGGTAAAATGCGCGCTCTATTTTCCAGCTAAAACTATGCACAGAGGAGCTTGTAATGGCTATAAACGCAGAAATGACTGCTAAAATCGTATCTGACTATAAACGCTCAGATTCAGACACAGGATCACCCGAAGTACAGGTGGCTCTACTTTCAGCAAAAATTAATGATCTTTCTGATCATTTCAAAAAACATATTCATGATCATCATTCTCGTCAGGGTTTATTACGTATGGTTAGCCAGCGTCGTAAATTACTCGATTATTTAAAGAAGAAAGATGTTCAACGTTACCGTGACTTAATTTCAGGTCTGGGTCTGCGTAAATAAAATATAAAATGATTTCCCTGTCTAACCTTTTTAAAAATATATAAGGAAGCTTCATGGCTGTTGTAACAAAAGAATTTAAATTTGGTGATCACACGGTACAGCTTGAGACAGGGGAAATCGCCCGCCAAGCAACAGGTGCGGTAAAAATTAGCATGGGTGACACGGTTGTTTTAGTAACCGTCGTTGCTTCAAAGAAAGAAGTTGAAGGTCGTGACTTCTTTCCAATGACAGTGGACTACACTGAGAAAACATACGCAGCAGGTAAAATTCCTGGTGGTTTCCTCAAGCGTGAAGGTCGTCCGACTGACAACGAAACATTAACGGCACGTCTTATTGACCGCCCGGTTCGTCCATTATTCCCGGAAGGTTTCACTAACGAAGTACAAATCATTTGTACAGTAATCTCGTTAGATCCGGATATTTCTCCAGACATTGTTTCATTACTTGGTACTTCAGCGGCATTGTCTATTACTGGTACGCCGTTCAATGGTCCAATTGGTGCAGCACGTGTTGGTTATAAAGACGGTCAATACATTCTTAACCCTTCAGCAACAGTTTGCAAAGAAGAATCGGAACTTGATTTGATTGTTGCCGGTACAGCTGATGCAGTACTCATGGTTGAATCAGAAGCGAAGTTACTTTCAGAAGACGTGATGTTAGGTGCAGTTATGTACGGTCACGAGCAATTCCAGGTTGCTATCTCTGCAATTAAAGAATTCGCTGCTGAAGTAGGTACTGAATCCTGGAACTGGGTTGCTCCGGAAGAGAATGAAAAATTAGCCTCTGATGTGGCTGCCGCTTCAGAAGCAGACTTCAAAGAAGCTTACACAATCAGTGATAAAATGGATCGTTATGCACGTTTAAGTGAAATCCGTACAGCTGTTAAAGACAAGTTAATCTCTGAAGATGATGAAGCATACTCAGCAGAACATGTTCGTGAAGCAATTGAAAAATTAGAAAGTAAAGTTGTACGTACCAAAATTTTAGATGGCGAACCTCGTATTGATGGTCGTGATACTAAAACAGTACGTAAAATTACCGTTAAAGTTGGCGTTATCCCTCGTGCACATGGTTCTGCTTTATTCACACGTGGTGAAACTCAAGCATTAGTTGTTACTACTTTGGGTACAGAACGTGATTCACAAATTATCGATGCACTAACCGGTTCATACCGCGAACCGTTCATGTTGCAATATAACTTCCCTCCCTATTCAGTAGGTGAAACAGGTCGTGTTGGAACACCTAAGCGTCGTGAGATTGGTCATGGTCGTTTAGCAAAACGTGGCGTAATGGGCATTATGCCGGATATGGAAGAATTCCCGTACAGCTTGCGTGTTGTCTCTGAAATCACTGAATCAAACGGTTCAAGTTCAATGGCCTCTGTTTGTGGTTCTAGTCTGTCGATGATGGATGCGGGTGTACCAACGGCTGCTCCTGTTGCGGGTATCGCAATGGGCTTAATCAAAGAAGGCAACAAGTTTGCAGTATTGACTGATATCTTAGGTGATGAAGATCACTTAGGTGATATGGACTTTAAAGTAGCGGGTAACGAAAACGGTATCACTGCTTTACAAATGGATATCAAAATCGAAGGTATCACTAAAGAGATTATGGAAATCGCTTTAGGACAAGCTAAAGAAGGTCGTTTAACCATTCTTGAGTCAATGAACGCTGTTCTTGATAAGCCGCGTGAAGTGATGTCTGAATTTGCCCCTCGTTTTGTGACTTTCAAAATTAGTCCAAACAAAATTCGTGACGTTATTGGTAAAGGTGGCGCTACAATTCGTGCCATTACTGAAGCCACTGGCGTCAATATCGACATCAGCGACGAAGGCATGGTTAAAATTGCCTCTAGCGATGGTGCCGCAGCTGAAGAAGCGAAGCGTCAGGTTGAGCAACTCACTGCTGATGTTGAAGTAGGTTCAGTTTACGAAGGTAAAGTGGCCAAGTTAATGGACTTCGGTGCATTCGTTACAATCTTACCGGGTAAAGACGGTTTAGTTCACGTATCACAAATCTGTGAAGAACGTGTTGAAAATGTCAGCGACAAATTAACTGAAGGCGAAACCGTTAAAGTTAAAGTGCTAGAAATCGACAAGCAAGGCCGTATCCGTTTAAGTATGAAAGCGGTAACAGCTGAAGACTAAATAATTTAGCCTGAAAGTAATACTAAAAAAGGAACCTTCGGGTTCCTTTTTTTATGCCTAAAAAGACTATTTTGGCATGAAAACTGCTTTTATCTTCGTAGAAATGACATTTTAAAGATTTAATATAAGTTTAGGATGAAATATGAAGATAATTAAGTATGGGATTACGATATTCAGCGTTGTGATGCTGTTAAATCTAGGAGGCTGTGCAACCAAACCTAAGCCACCATTTGAAATTATTTCGCCTGAAAAGGGCATGATATACGGAAATATTCATATTCCTGGTCATGAGGTAACTGAGATTGAGTTACGCGAGTTTGGCAAATTTTATATACCACCTTTCATTAAACCACCACGAGTGATGATTTTTAGAAATGGTAACTTTGTTGCCGAGAATTTAGACCCAGGAAATTATTATATTTCCCGTTTTGTTTCTAAAAAGCTCTATTATACTTTGGTCAAAGATGCTCGTTCAGCCTACCAGTGGACAGTCAATGTTGAGCCGGGTGCGGTGAAATATGTCGGGGCATTTGAAATTACGGATGTCACGCCGGGTATTTTTGTGAAAGGGGATTTTAATATCCGTACGGTTCGCCACCCCAGTGAGCGTAAAGTATTAAAACATATGTACAAGGTCACTCAGGGAACGGGTTGGCAGAACAAAATTCAGCGCAGGATAAAGTCGTTACGTTGATTTTTGTCGTTTCGCCTTTAGCAGACGAACGCGATATATGTTTATTCAATATTTAAGCACAGTATCGGCCGGAAGGCCGAGCTGCATTGCGTTTACTTATTTGCGCGATTTTCAATCAGGTGATCTACCACAGCAGGATCAGCGAGAGTTGAAGTATCACCGAGATTATCTAACTCGTTTGAAGCAATTTTTCTTAAAATTCGGCGCATAATTTTGCCGGAGCGGGTTTTGGGTAAACCAGGAGCCCATTGGATAACATCGGGCTTGGCAATTGGGCCAATTTCTTGCCGGCAAAGTTCAACCAGTTCTTTTTTGAGTTCGTCGCTTGGCTCTACCCCGAGAATTGGAGTCACATAGGCATAGATGCCTTCCCCTTTGATCTCATGTGGATAACCAACCACAGCAGCTTCAGCTATTTTTTCATGCAGTACGAGGGCTGATTCGATTTCTGCTGTTCCCATGCGGTGACCCGAAACATTAAGAACATCGTCCATACGGCCGGTGATCCAGTAATAACCGTCAGCATCCCGGCGAGCGCCGTCACCGGAGAAGTAATAGCCGGGGTAGTCTTTAAAGTAAGTATCGACCATGCGCTGATGGTCACCATAGATTGAGCGGATTTGACCGGGCCAGGAGGTGGTCATAACCAGTGCACCAGAGGCTTCACCATCACCTTCAATGAGTTTGTTTGTTTCAGTATCAATAATACCAGGTTTAACACCAAAGAACGGTTTGGTAGCTGAGCCGGGCTTTAACGCGGTTGCTCCTGGAAGAGGGGTGAGCATGTGTCCTCCCGTTTCGGTTTGCCACCAGGTATCAACAATCGGACAACGCTTTTCTCCCACCACATTGTTGTACCATTGCCATGCTTCAGGATTAATCGGTTCACCAACCGTGCCAAGCAAACGTAATGTAGAACGAGATGTTTTTGTAACGGGTTCATCACCTTCACGCATTAATGCACGAATGGCTGTTGGCGCAGTATAAAAAATAGTGACACCATGTTTATCAACCACATCCCAAAAACGTGAAGCGGAAGGGTAGTTTGGAACACCTTCGAAAAATACTGTCGTTGCAGCATTTGCCAGTGGACCATAAAGCAGGTAGCTGTGTCCGGTGATCCAGCCTACATCTGCGGTACACCAATAGATATCACCTTCATGCAGGTCAAAAGTATATTTAGTTGTGATGGCGGCATAGAGTAAATAGCCACCGGTAGTGTGCAAAATTCCCTTGGGTTTGCCGGTAGAGCCGGATGTATAAAGAATAAATAATGGATCTTCTGCATCCATATCTTCACAGGGGCAGTCGGCAGATACAGCTTCAAAAGCTTCGTGATACCAGACATCACGTTTGTCATGCCAGTCAATACTGCCACCGGTTCGTTTTACCGTCAGTACCGTGTGCACATTAGGGCACTCTTCGAGCGCTTTATCGGTATTGGCCTTAAGCGGAATGTGTTTCCCGGCACGAACCCCTTCGTCTGCTGTGATAACAACCTGACAATCAGAATCCAGAATACGACCTTTAAGCGCTTCAGGAGAAAAGCCACCAAAGACAACAGAGTGAACAGCACCGATACGCGCACAGGCCAACATGGCATAACCCGCTTCAGGAATCATGGGCATATAAATACAAACGCGGTCACCTTTTTTCACACCACGCTGTTTTAAAATATTGGCAAACTTACTAACATCATGATGAAGCTCGTTAAAAGTAATTTTTTTATCATCACTGGGATCATCTCCCTCCCAGATGATGGCAACCTGCTCACCTTTTTTCTCGAGGTGGCGATCGATGCAGTTATAAGCCACATTTAATGTACCACCCTGAAACCATTTAATATAAAGATCTTTGGCATCAAAGCTGTAGTCCATCACCTTGTCCCAGGGTTTAGACCAGCTTAAAAATTGCTTTGCCTGTTCTCCCCAGAATGCTTCAGGATTATCAATTGATTGCTTATATAATGAATCATATTGTTGTGCATTAATGTTTGCCTTGGCTGAAAATTCAGCGGGGACATTATAAATTTGATTGTCAGACATAAATCGCTCCTGATTTAACTCTTTATTTATTTTTATTCGTAGATGCTTGAAATGTTTTTTTTATTCGGTTCTTTTTTGTTGTAAGTCGACAAGGTTGATAAATTTTTGTACTGCTATTTCAAAATCACCGGATAAGTTTAAGAATGCACAACCACAACGTGTACCTTCACTTGAGTCATTTGGATTTTTTAAAATATGATTTCGAATTTCAAGGTTAATGAAAGCAGTACTATGTTCTCCTAATGTTAGCTTACAATTATGAAAAACATTACCGGGTTCAAGTTCAAGCTCATCATCTTTATCAAACAATGCAATTCCGCCGGTACTAATATCAAGTACCGGGTATTCGGTACGATGATTGTCACCATGGATTAGCTCACAGGTAACGACTTCGCTTAAAGGAATTCTTACTCGATAAAATTCGCGTCGCTGAACCCAGAGTACGCTATCAGGTAACGGGCAGGCAAAACTGGGTTTGCCTTGTAAACGTGCTTTTCTAATATCCGCAATTGTAAATTGAGCAGTGATGCCGTCATAATCAGTTTTAACGATTGCCCGGTTATGCTTAAGAAGTTTTTTATTGAGTTCTTCATTGCCACCATAATCAAGCACCAACAAATTTTTATCTGCTAATACATCAACAACTGTACTCAGCATAGTTTGCTCGCCAAAGTGAAGTGAGATGAGAGAATTTTTTTTCCCAAGCTGACGGAGCTTTTGCATAATTTCACCACGCCCTAAAAGCATGTAATGCTCCATATTTTCAATACTATCTATTTTAGGTTTGTCCACAATCTTTTCTTTGTTTGTTTAAGTGCAATTTATTAGCTTATATGACTTTATACAGTGAAATATCAGCACTGGTAAGTTTATTATCTATTCGTTGTACCAATCAATTTTTAATTTTGGCTGTTTAGGTACTAAATCAATATGCCAGTTAGATTTTGCCCATTTCCAGAGGTCTTCTTTTTTACCATACATAAGCTCTATAGGCGGCATTTGACCTAAAAACTTTAATGCTTTAAACAGTAATGAGGTCGCATTTTTTTCTAAAATCGCTGCTGCGTGGTTTTGTTTACTGAGTTTTTGTTTGTTGTGACCTAATACAATAGGGAGATGGCAATATTCAGGATTGGCTAAACATAACATTTTTTGAACATGGCGCTGGCAGGGCGTGCATTTAAGCAAATCTGCACCACGTACAACCTCTGTAATATTTTGTTCAGCATCATCTATTCCGGTGGCTAACTGGTACGAAAAATACTGGTCACGGCGTTGTATAATAAAGTCACCCACATCCTTTTCCAAATTTATGCTTTGTTTGCCCTGAATTTTATCATGAAATGAAATAAGTTTATTTTCGCATCGCAATCGTATTGAATAATCGTGGCGATTGCTAATTGGTCCATTGCGACAATAACCGGGATAAACGAGTTCTCTTTGTTGTTTGCTCTGTCCGCTATCTTTTAAAATACTTTTTCTGCTACAGCTGCAGAGGTAAGCCTGTTTTTGTCGCATAAGATCATTAACTGCATCGAGATAACGATTGAGCCGGTTGCTCTGATAGAGTACATCTTCGTCCCATTCAAAGCCAAAGCCTTCAAGTGTCTTTAAAATGCCTGTAGCAGCCCCTTTCTGCTCGCGAGGAGGATCGATATCATCAATTCGTAATAGCCAGACTCCCTGTTGCTGTTTAGCCTGTAAATAGCTGCCCATAGCCGCAATTAACGAGCCAAAATGTAAAGGTCCGGTGGGAGAGGGGGCAAAACGTCCTCGATAAGAACTTTGTTGAGACATAGCTGATTATAACCATGAACTAACGAGAATTTACTCTACTTTTTTATCATATATCTTCTAAAGTAATCGTATTTTGTGTCGTTAAACTCATTAGTAAAGTCGGATGAACATGAAATATGGGATATGGGCACTGCTGTGGATAGTGATGAAAAGTGGGTAATCCGGGGTGTAACAGATGATGGTAAAAAATTACGTCCGAGTGACTGGATAGAGCGAATATCTTCAACTCTGGCCAGTTTTGGTTCGGATCAGCGTTTACATTACTCTAATGCTGTTGCTCCCTGCATTATTGATGGTGAAAAATGTCTGGTTGTTGCCCGTGATTTAGATAAAGTGAACCCTGAAGCTTATGAATTTGTTATGGGTTTTGCCAAAAGTAATCATCTTAGTATTCGTGAAGATCGTAGAGTGGGTGACAGAGCATTGTCTGTGTAGTTAATTTATAAAAAAAAACTTACACAAAAAAAGCCTGAATAATCAGGCTTTTTTTTGTTGTACTATAGTTAAACAGATTATAGTTTAAGACATTGATTTTTCACGGATTTCACTTAAACTTTTACAGTCGATGCATTGATTTGCAGTAGGGCGTGCTTCGAGACGGCGAATACCAATTTCAATACCGCAATCTTCACAGTAACCGTAATCACCTGATTCAAGATGATCAATAGCTTCATCGATTTTCTTGATGAGCTTGCGTTCACGATCACGAGTACGTAATTCCATGGTGAAATCAGATTCTTGTGAAGCGCGATCATTGGGATCAGGGAAGTTCGCTGCTTCGTCCTGCATATGATGCACTGTGCGATCAACCTCTTCCATCAACTCACGTTTCCATGCATCAAGAATATGATGAAAGTGCTCTACCTGAGCTTCATTCATATATTCTTCGCCTTTTTTAATCTTATATGGCTCGAATTGTTTAAATTCTTGCGAAATATTAGACGGAATTCGCTTTTTAGCAGCAGTTTTTTTCTTGGCCGCTGTTTTTTTAGTTGCAGTTTTTTTAGCTGCCACTTTCTTTTTAGCGGTTGCTTTCTTTGCTACTGCCTTCTTTTTAGTAACTTTCTTTTTAGCAGCTGTTTTTTTCTTTGCAGGCATTGTTTAATTCTCTCCAGCCGTGGAATTAACGATAAATAAAAATACGACGCGACTTAATACCAGAATGCAATCGAATACGCAAGAATTACGAAAATTATTTGAAGTGTTACACTACCGCATATCAGTAATCTCATCCCATGATATGGGATTATTTCAATATAAATCAAGTGGTTAATGTCACATTTTTTAAATTTATAAATATATAGAATTTTGGAGTTTTCAATGCCTGTACTACAAGCACTAATTTTTGACGTTGATGGGACGCTCGCAGATACCGAGCGTGATGGTCATCGTGTTGCATTCAATCTTGCCTTTGCTGATGCAGGCTTAAACTGGGACTGGACGGTCGATATATATGAAGATCTGTTAACCGTGACCGGGGGAAAAGAGCGAATGGCTTTCTATATTGAAAAATATAAGCCGGATTTTGAGCAACCAGAAGATGTGGCAGCATATATTGCAGATATGCATAAGGCGAAAACAGCTCATTACACCGAATTGTTATCAAAAGGTGCAATTCCACTACGCCCGGGGGTAGAGCGGTTGCTGAATGAGGCGCGAGAACAGGGGTATCGATTAGCGATATCAACTACGACAACCCCTGCTAATGTAGAAGCTTTGTTAACTCATACATTAGGTAAAGAATCGATGGACTGGTTTGAAGTCATTGCCGCTGGCGATATTGTTCCGGCGAAAAAGCCTGCTCCGGATATTTATGACTGGGCATTAGAGAAAATGAATTTAAAAGCAGAAGACTGTATGGCTTTTGAAGATTCACGCAATGGCATCTTATCTTCACTGGGTGCAAATTTAAAAACCATTGTAACAATTAATGATTACACCAAAGATCATGACTTTACCGGTGCTGCAATCGTATTAGATCAATACGGTGAACCTGGTGCTGGTTTTAAAGTCATAGCAGGTGATGCCCATGGATTTGAGTATGTGAATATGAATATGATTAAAGCACTTCATTCTGCATAATTATCTCGATGACATCATCCTCACGTATTGATGATATCCAGCCTTTTCATGTGATGGCGTTGCTTGCTCGTGCAAAAGAACTGGAAGCGCAAGGTAAAGACATCATACACATGGAAATAGGAGAACCGGACTTTCCGACTCCTCAGCCTATTATTGATGCTGCTATAGAAGCTATTAGCAAAGGGGATGTTCATTATACTTCTGCTCTTGGCTTGCCGGAATTGCGTCATGCTATTTCCGGGTTTTATAAAAATCATTATGGCTTAGATGTTAGTCAAAATAGAATTGTCATTACTCCCGGGGCTTCGGGTGCATTGATGTTAGCGCTTGGCACGATTATGAATGAAGGGGATGAAGTGTTGCTGGCTGATCCCGGTTATCCCTGCAATAAAAATTTCGTGCGTTTTTTATCGGGCAAAGCGCGTTCAATTTCTGTTGATGCCAGCTCAGGTTATCAGTTGACCTTAAAACATCTGCAAGACAACTGGTCTGAAACTACGGCTGCGGTTATGGTTGCTTCGCCTTCCAATCCAACGGGAACTTTAATTGAAAAATCAGAACTCGTTAAGATGGCTCAGTTCGTAAAAGAACAAAATGCCTATTTTCTGGTGGATGAGATTTACCATGGTCTTGTATATGAAAACAAAATAGACACGGCTCTGGCAATTGATGAGAGAGTGATTGTCATAAATAGTTTTTCAAAATATTTTAATATGACTGGATGGCGTTTAGGCTGGTTAGTCGCACCAGAAGAACTCATTAATAACATGGATAAACTGTCACAAAATATTTTTCTTGCCGCTTCAACCCCTGCACAATATGCTGCTTTAGCGGCTTTCAATAAAGAAACAGTCACCATTCTGGAGTCGCATAAGAAAGAATTCAAACAGCGCCGTGATTATTTATTACCGAAATTAAAAGAGCTTGGCTTTGTTATTGAAACTGAACCTCAGGGGGCTTTTTATATTTATGCAAATTGCGAGAGATTTTCTCAAGATAGTTACCAGTTTGCTTATGCTTTATTGGAAAATATTGGCGTTGCGATTACTCCGGGTAAGGATTTTGGAGAAAACAAGGCAAAGAGTTTTGTTCGTTTTGCCTACACCACATCTCTGAATCAGATTGAAGAAGGCATTAGGCGACTGTCTGCATATTTGCTATAATAATTTTAATAAAAAGATTATATGACCGTGCTAGTTAATGAAAAATTTGAGATTGATAAAATGAAAATAATATTAACGCTTTCTCAATATGTAATAAGTTTTTTTATTGTAGTTGTTTCATTTTCGTTGTCTGCAAATGAGGAGTTTAAGGAATATATTTCAGATAGTAATTAGTCAGAAATACTTTAAACATGGAAAGATTAATAATGGTAAAAATTTTTACAGCGAAAAACAGTATTGAAGCAAACATTGTTAAAGGTATGTTGGAGGCGAATGATATTCCTGCATACGTTGAAGGGGAGTATTTACAAGGTGCCATTGGTGAGTTATCTGCTATTGATTTTGCTTTTGTCAGTGTAAATGAAGCGAATGAAAATAAAGCGCGTAGTCTGGTTAACGAATATGAAACCGGTAGCTATTCCATAAGCGTTTAATTACAAGTTGTTAATTATTTTTTTATCAAGATACATCGCCTGATCTGCGCTTTTTAATACTTCTTCAAGATCTGACTGGCCTTGAAAAATTGCAGTGCCGATACTGGCAGAGCATTTGTATTTATATTTTGAACTGAAAAAATAGTCTTCAGATAAAAATTCTCGAATTTTTTGAACGCTTGTCTCTGTCTGGGGGCGGGCATTAATTTCACTATCCCCAACCTGACACATGATTGCAATAAACTCATCTCCGCCAAAACGACCAATGACATCGGTATTACGAAGAGAAGATTTTATTCGTCTTGCCACCTCTTTAAGAACTAAATCACCCGTATCATGACCGTAGCGATCATTTAATGGTTTGAAGTTGTCTAAATCAAAAAATAGCAATGCACTAAAATTACCTAGCCTTTGACACCGTAATTTTTCTTCCTCATAGCATTTCATAAATCCATGACGGTTTAAAAGCCCGGTTAAACTGTCTGTTGTTGATAATGCTTCGAGTTCATTATCACTATGAGAGGTTGCGTATTCAGACATAAAAATCATGCCGCCTAAGATCAATGTGCTGACTATAATATTAAGCATGCTGAAAAGAGAGGTAAATAACTCACTTATCTTATGAACCTCGGGATAAGGTTGAAAATAACCTAAATGGCTAATAATGAATAAAGTCAGATTAATAACAAAGAAAAAAGCGATGTCTCGCCACTGCGACAATGGGAAATATGTAAACAGAGTTGAACAAAAAGCAAGAAAGAAAAAGTGAGCATTAAAGTAATTTGCCTGCCCAAACTACATGAGAGCTAAAATGACACCCGTAAAATTGAGGCTAATCATCCAGCGCGCTAAACGCAGTTTGCCATAGTGATTTAAAATTAGCGTTGTGAGGCTGATCGGAAGAAAAATAAAAATAGCAATAGCTGAATTTAGTAGAACAACATTATCATTAGCAAAAAGTATATAGATCGAGCTGTAGGCTAAAAAGCTGACTATTGTAATTAAGACAATAATATTAATGTGGTGAACTTTACGTTTTTCTGTAACACCACTTGCACTTGCTTCACCGCAATGGAGTAATGACAGAATTTGTTTTTTCAAATCTACTTATCCATTCATTTATGCTTATATGTAACTTAATCGAAACATCAAAGGTAATCAAACTGTTATTGGAAGTATCGGCCGATTTTTTTTACCCGCTTTAAAAAGAACTTTGTTCTTGTGTTGGGATTATGGTTTGAGGGGGCAGGTAATGTAGCGGCAAGTTCAATTGCCTGTTTTACCGATATACGGGATACGGGTATTCCCCAGTAATATTTAGCTGCTGCATTTACACCGTAAATTCCCCGGCCAAATTCGGCAATATTTAAATATAACGAGAGAATCCGTTGTTTGCTGATATTACGTTCCATTCCTATTGTTAACACCAGTTCATGCCATTTGCGTAAAGGGTTACGAGAGGGGCTTAAAAAGATGTTTTTAATTGTTTGCTGGGAAATTGTACTGCCGCCATAAACAAATCTTTTTTTGGATAAGTTATATTCCATAACTTCTTTTAATGCATCGGTATCTATTCCACTGTGCGAATAAAACCGGGCATCCTCCGCGACGATAAGAGCTCTAACCATATGTTCAGGAATTTTATTAATTGATACTGGTTGCCAATGTAATCGGGGCCAGTCTTTTTGTCGGTATTGTTCTGAAATATAATTTCTAATAAAACTGGACTGCTGAATAGGTCCTTTGGCATAAATTTTCCAGTCAGGCCATATACCAATTAAATAGCCTGTGTCCATTATAAAAACGAGTAGTAAAATTTTCCATAACCAGCGTATTGAAATAATAACTTTCGGTAAATTAAATTTATGGCTGGATTTTTTTCTTATTTTTTTAAATATCATAAACTTAAGTTTGTTCGCTCAGTATTTATTTATTGGTAGCTATAAGTATAGCGTGAAAGGAATAATTAACTGAAAAATATCCTTTTGTTTCTGTGTGAATAACCATCAATGAATGTTATTATTTTTACAGTTGATAAATAAAAGGTAGTTAGGTAATAATTTATGACACATAAGCATGTTGATCGCATAAATAAAGAAACAATGAGTAAAGTGGTTGCCGAATATTCATGGCAGGATGAATTAAGTGAGTCTGAAAAAGCAGCACTTTATCATATAAGGGATGCTAAAAATAAACCGATATTAGATATAGGTATAGGTGGTGGGCGAACGGTTAATGCCTTGCGTGAAATCAGTAATGATTATATCGGTGTTGACTATGTTTCCGAGATGGTTGATGTATGCAAAAATAAATTTCCTGATGTTCAATTTGAACAGGGAGATGCTAGAAATTTATCGGCTTTTAAAGACGAACAGTTCCATACTATTATGTTTTCAATGAATGGTATCAGTATGGTAGATCATAACGGGCGTCTTGAAATATTAAACGAAGCCTTTCGTTTGTTACGGCCGGGCGGTGTGTTTTTGTTTTCAACTTACAATAAAGATAATACAGACTATAAAAAATTTTTTCGCTTTCCTGAATTTATGTTTTCATTTCATCCTCTTAAGTTTGGTGTTAGAAGTTTGAGATATATTTATAATTTACTAATTGCTATGAAAAACAGATTAAAGTTTCGTAAGCATGAGGTACATACAAGCGAATATTCAATGGTCAATGATATGTGTCATAACTACGCCACAATGTTGTATTACATAACTCAGGAAAAGCAGCATATGCAACTGGTTAGTGCAGGTTTCGAACAGGATATTGTTACATTTGATTTGTCAGGCAACAGAGTGAATTTTAATTCTTTAAGTGATTCATTATTTTATGTTGCCAGAAAGCCTGCTTGATTTTAAGTTAGTCAGAAAACTCTTTTAGATACATTTTAGTCGCGCCTGCAACAGCAATAGGCATAACTAAAAAGTTAATAACGGGGATAAGCGTCATAAGCATTACCATTGAACCAAAACCTAAGGATAAAAAACGTTTTGAAGCTAATTTGTTTTTAATTTCCGGAAATAAAATATTATGGTTGGCCATTGGAAAATCTGCATATTCGAGCGTTAAAATCCAAACGGTATAAAATATCCATAATAGTGCGACTAAAGGCGCAATTAAAGGAAAGCCTAGCGAGAGTAAAGACAAAAATGCCAGTGGCATCATTAAAAATAACGAGTACTTTATTTTAATAAGTTCATTGATAATGGCGTCTTTTACTTCTTCGGCAAATGTTTTAGTGCTGATGTTTTTCTCATTACCGGTAATATGACGTTCAACAGCAGCAGCTAACGGGCCATTAAAAGGGGCTGCGATTATGTTAGCTATAATTGAAAAGCCATAAAACACTACGCCGTAAAAGGTCAACGCAAAGAGCGGCCACATAATCCACTCCAGCCAGCTTAGCCAACCGGGTAAATCTGCTAACGCCCAGGTTATAAATGATTCAAACTGCTGGATAGCAAACCATAAACCCAGACTGAAAATACTAATATTAATTAGCAGGGGGAGTAAAACATAGCGACGAATTTTTGCGGTGTTAATTAAACTTAAGCCACTTAAAAAATAAGCTGCGCCAGTTATCGGGTTACTAATCATAATGTTCTCTTTCGTTATTGTAGATAGCTTTTAGCTGCAAGTTTTGCGGCTCCATAAGCCGCTGCAGTATGTGGTGCCGCCGTAACAGGTACGCCGAGTTTTTGTTCTCTAATTTCTTGCCATGCTTTATTTAGTGCGCCTTCGCCAGAGGTTATTATTGACGTCGGGTAGGGTGCACCTAAACGCTCCAGTAATTTATAGCCAGTATGTTCTATTTCTGCAATGCCTTCCAATAAGCCTTGAAAGAAAATGCGATCATCATCGACTTTTGGTGTTAAACGCGGTGGTAAATTCACATCGTTTATTGGAAAACGTTCGCCGGCTTTGAGCAACGGATAATAGTTTAAGTTTGTCGCTATCTCGGGTTTTAGCTGTTTTGTGAGAAAACTTATTTCATCGTCATTAAAATAGTAACTTAATACTGCACCCCCCGAATTTGATGCGCCGCCCACTAACCAATGTTTACCATAAGGCTGGCTATAAACGCCATAGTCAGGTTTATTTATAGGAACATCACTAATGACTTTTAATACAAGAGTCGAACCCAGAGAGCTAACGGCCTGCGCTTTTTTGTTTGCATTACATGCAATGACTGCAGCGGTACTGTCAGTAGTCCCGGCGATAATTTCAACATCAATGGGTAAGCCAAGTTCACTGGCAACATGAGGATGAATATTTGTAATAACAGAACCGGGCGAAAATACGCTTGGTAGACTTGATGGTTTTATTTTAAGTTCTTTAAATAAATCCAGTAACCATAACGGCCAGATGTTATTGAGTGTATCAAATCCGGTTTTTAAAACATTATTTTGGTCACTAAAATTAAAGCGTCGGCATAATTGTCCGGCAATCCAGTCAGCCTGATGAACAATTTGAAAATCACCTTCGGGTTTATGATGTTCATATAACCATAAAACTTTTGCTAAGCCGCTGCTGGCACTGAGTACGGGTGAATTTTCCGGGGCGTATTTTTTCAGAAATATTGCTTGCTCTTTAGCATGTTGCTCATCGTACATGATGGTCGGTGTCAGCGGCTGTCCTGTCTTATGACAAAATAAAATAGTGCCTGATGTGCCATCAACGGCAATAGATTTAATGTGGTGGTGTTGTATGTTTGATGTAAGCGCCTGCAAGACTGTTTGAGTGGCTTGCCACCAATCAGAAGGTGTTTGTTGCTTGTGATTTTTGTTCGGGTAGTGTGTTTTTGCCTGGGCTTTTATTTTGCCATGACTATCAATCGCAATGGCTCTGCAACCCGAGGTGCCAAGGTCAATACCAATAAAAAGAGGAGAGGGACGAGTCAACTTAGACGAGTAGCTTTTGTCTGACACGCTTAGCGTCCCTTATCTCATTACGGAAGCTGGACAAGCTCTGGCGCTTTCCAGTTCGGGTCACGATGTTCTGCTACCACTTCTGTGTAAAGACCGCCTCGGACATTAAACTTACCGGTTAAACGCATAAAACGAGGTTGTGTAACAGCAACAAGATCATCAAGGATCATATTGGTGACTTTTTCATGAAAATGACCTTCTTCACGGAATGCCCAGATATAGAGTTTTAACGCTTTTAATTCAACACATTGTTCATTCGGCACGTATTCAAGATGTAAAGTTGCAAAATCAGGCTGACCTGTTTTAGGGCATAAACAGGTGAATTCGGGCATGTCGATACGAATAGTGTAGTCACGCTCAGGCATCGGGTTGTCGAAGGTTTCTAAATCTTTACTGGGTTTTGTCGCCATTTTGTTCTCTCGGTTAAAATAGGGTAATTCGAATGTCGGGATTTTAGCACTGATTTTAAATATAAGTTATTTAAAATCTACAGACTGGAGATCATTTGAGTTAGCCGGTTTCATGAGCGTATTTAATCTCTCGATATCAAAGTGAGCGAATAATTGAACGTTTTTTCACCATATTTCGAGTTTATTTTCATCCGGCATAGCTTGAATGCGAAGTCAATCTTGTATGTATAGCAAGGGATCGAGTACATTCTCTCCATGCGATTAAGTAAACTAAAATTATCGGGATTTAAATCCTTTGTAGACCCAACTACCGTTGAATTTCCAAGCCAGTTAAGCGGGGTTGTCGGGCCAAATGGCTGCGGTAAGTCCAATACTATTGATGCTGTTCGATGGGTGATGGGAGAATCATCTGCCAAGCATTTACGTGGCGAATCCATGTCTGATGTCATTTTTAATGGATCAACAGGACGAAAACCTGTTGGACAGGCAACCGTTGAATTGGTCTTTGATAATACTGAAGGCAAACTGGGTGGTGAATACGCGAATTTTAGTGAAATCTCGATTAAAAGAACCGTTACTCGCGACGGCCAGTCTATTTATCATTTAAATGGTACACGATGCCGTCGTCGGGATATTACCGATATATTCCTTGGTACAGGCTTGGGGCCACGTAGTTATGCCATTATTGAACAGGGTACGATTTCGCGTTTAATTGAGGCAAAACCTGAAGAACTTCGAGTATATCTGGAAGAAGCGGCAGGTATTTCCAAATACAAAGAACGTCGCCGCGAAACAGAAAACCGTATTAAGCACACTCGTGAAAATCTGGATCGCTTAAGTGACTTGCGTGATGAACTTGAAAAACAATTAGCGCGTTTGAAACGTCAGGCAAATACAGCAGAAAAATACAAAGTCTTGCGTGAAGAAGAACGCTTGCTCAAAGCTCAGTTAACAGCATTACGCTGGATGCTTAAACAAGACGAAGCTGAAAAAACGGAAGCACAAATTCGCGAACAGGAAACTGCGCTTGAATCAGCAGTTGCACAACAACGCAGTATCGAATCCGAAATAGAGTCTCAGCGTGAGTCTCATACTGAAGCATCAGATACCTTTAATGAAGTTCAAAGTCGTTTTTACAGTGTGGGCACAGACATTGCTAAAATAGAACAGTCTATTCAGCATGCAAAAGAACGTCGCCAGCAACAACAGCAGGACTTAACGCAACTCGAGCAAGACTGGCAAGAAGCGCATGCTCATCATGAAACAGATCAAAAACGTCTGGCTACGGTAAAAGAAAATCTTGCCGAAGTTGAACCGAAGCTTGAGCATCTTCAGGAAACAGCCGAAATGTCATCAGCGTCTTTAGCAGAAGCAGAAAGTGCTATGCAAGCCTGGCAGAGTGAGTGGGACAGCTTTAGTGAAGCGGCGACAGAGCCTGCTCGTAATGCAGAAGTGGAACGTACTCATATTCAGCATGTTGAAGAACACTTGCAGCGCCAAAAGCAACGGCTTGAACGATTACAGGAAGAGTTAGGTAAGCAGTCACATGAACAGTTGATTGCTGAAAATGCTGAATTAGAACAACAGTTACAAAAAGATGAAGTTGAAATCCAGCAAACAGAAGCGACTTTAGAAGAAAAGAAAAGTCAGATTTCGCAACTTCGTGATTCGGTACATTCATTAAATACCCAGCTTGATGAGTCACGTGGTAAGTTACAGAATTTACGTGGTCGCAGTGCATCGTTAGAAGCTTTACAACAAGCAGCACTTGGTAAAGATGAAGGTGCGGTGACACAATGGTTAAGTAACCAGCATTTACAAGATGCACCACGTCTCGCAGAAGAGTTAGAAGTAGAAGCTGGCTGGGCTAAAGCTGCCGAGTGCGTATTAGGTGAATATCTTGAAGCAGTTTGTGTTGATGGGGTTGATCCATTAACGAATGTATTGGAAAGCTTTGAAGAAGGTACATTAACTTTATTTGATACCCGGGTTGATAGTGGTTCAGCAGTTGTAAATGCGGATTCACTAGAAAGTAAAATTAAAGCGCCATGGAAGTTAAGCAGTTTACTTAAAGGAATTCTTGTCGCAGACAGTTTGCAGCAAGCATTATCAATGCGTGGTAATTTGCAAGACGGCGAATCAATCGTTACCAGTGATGGTATCTGGTTAGGCAGAAACTGGTTACGTGTTGCACACGATAAAGATGAAAAGGCGGGTATCTTACAACGTGAGCAAACATTAAAAAATCTGGCTGCTGAAATTAACGAGTTACAGGCTGCGGTTCAACAAATTCAACAACAGCTTGAAACTGAACGTGAGCAGCTCAGTACTGCAGAAATGGATCGTGATGCGAGTCAGGCAACCATTAACCAATTGTCGAGACAAAGGGCAAACCGCCAATCCGATTTAAGTGCACGTCAGGCTCGTTTAGAGCAAATGCAATCGCGTCAGGAAGAACAAAGGGTAGAAGCTGAAGAAGTTCGTCTGGAAATTGAAAAAGATAACCAGGAACTTGCTATCGCTCGCGAGAAACTTGAAGTTGCAGTGGAAGCCATGGCAAAGCTCGAAGAGCAACGAATTGAATTACAACAGCGTCGTGAAACATGTCAGGATAATTTACGTTCTAAACGTGAACAGGCTCGTGTTGAGCGTGATGCTGCACATGAAATTAAAGTTCGTATTGAAACTCTGCGTGCAGAATTAAACTCAACTGAACAAGCGTTAGAGCGCATGCAGGAACGTCAGCAACAGCTTGCGGCTCGTCGTGACGAGTTAACGAAAGCGACAGAAGAAAGTGATACGCCGATTGAAGATATGAACAAGGAACTTGCGGTATTACTTGAAACACGAATTAAAGTTGAAGAAGAGCTCACACAGGCAAGAACAGCGGTAGAAGCGATTGACCATCATATGCGTGAGTTAGAAGAAGCCCGTTCTGCTGCTGAAAAAGCTGTTCAGGATGTACGCAGTGGTCTGGAGTCTGTTCGTATTGGCTGGCAGGAAGTTAAGGTACGTCGTCAAACTTTAGAAGAAGCCATTAATGAAACAAGCTTTGTTTTACAAACATTGATTGATGAAATGCCTGAAGATGCAAATGATTTTGCATGGGAACAGCGTGTTGATGATATAGAATCTAAAATTCAACGTCTTGGCCCTATTAATCTTGCTGCTATTGAAGAGTATGAACAGGAAGCTGAACGTAAAAAATATCTTGATGAACAAGATAAAGATCTAACCGATGCCTTAACAACATTAGAAAATGCCATTGCAAAAATTGATGCAGAAACACGGACACGTTTTAAAGAAACATTCGATAAAGTAAATAGCGGTGTTAAAGAACTCTTCCCACGTTTATTTGGTGGTGGACATGCTTATCTTGAGCTAACCGATGATAATTTACTCGATGCCGGTGTCACAATTATGGCTCGCCCGCCGGGTAAGCGTAACAGTACAATTCATTTGTTATCCGGTGGTGAAAAGGCGTTAACGGCTGTTTCACTGGTATTCTCTATTTTCCAGCTTAATCCGGCACCTTTCTGTATGCTGGACGAAGTTGATGCACCATTAGATGATGCGAACGTGGGTCGTTTCTGTGACATGGTTAAATATATGTCAGATAAAACACAGTTTATTTTTATCACGCATAACAAGATCACAATGGAAATTTCTCAACACTTGACCGGTGTTACTATGCATGAACCGGGTGTGTCTCGTCTTGTTGCAGTTGATGTTGAAGCGGCAGCAGAATTAGCCTCAGCTTAAGATAAACGACTTATTATTGGTTAGGGAGAAAGTGTGGATTCATTACGTTTAACCTTGGTCATTATCGGGTTACTCATAGTTGGTGGTATTTATTTAAAATTCCGTTCATCTGATGATGATTTGATTTTTTGGTTAAAAAAATTGTTTTCACCTATTTCGAATAAGATCCCGACGTCAAAACATCCTGTAGCCAATGACGATGATCTTATTCCCGTTTTAACTCCCATAGATGATGAACCTGACTCAAGTGACTTTGAAGCTTTAAGTGAAGTAATTTCCGGACGTGATCGTTTTGAAGAATATACTAAACAGCAGGAAATAACTTTTAGTGCAGTTGAAGATACTCATGAAACCGGTTCAGAGAGTCTTCTAATCGTTCTTAATATTATGTCTCCTAAAGGACATGTCTTTACCGGAGAAGGAATACATGCCGTTATGACCTCTGCAGGTTTAATACACGGTGAACATCAAATATATCATTATATGAAAGATGGTCTGGCGATGTTTAGTATTGCCAATGTGATTGAGCCCGGCTTCTTTGATTTATCAAATCTGGAAAACCTGTCTACACCGGGGCTTGCTGTGTTCATGCAGTTACCCGGTCCGGCTGAATGTCGTTATGCTCTGGACAGTTTGCTTGAAATTAGTAAACGCCTGTCAAAAGCACTCAGTGGCGAGTTATGTGATGAAAACCGTAGTGTTCTCACGCAACAAACTATTACTCATTTAAAAGATAAAGTTGAAAACTATCGCTTAAAACAACAAGCTTCACAACGTTCAAAACGTCATTAATATTATGGCAGATTCAAAAATACAACAAAGAATACTTTCTTTACGTGAAGAAATTAACTTACATAATTATTCTTATTATGTATTAGATAACCCCGAGATTCCTGATAGTGAATATGATCGTTTATTACGTGAATTAAGTGAGCTGGAAGAAAAACATCCGGAACTGATTACTGCCGATTCTCCAACTCAACGTGTTGGTGCAACCCCTCTGGATTCTTTTGCCGAAGTAAAACATGAAGTGCCGATGCTGTCTTTGGGGAATGCTTTTTCTGATCAGGATATGATCGACTTTGATCGACGTATCCGTGAAGGAGTGGGGAGTGAAGATATAGAGTATGCAGCTGAACCAAAACTTGATGGTTTGGCTATTAGCCTGTTATATCGTAATGGTCTTTTGCAGCGCGCAGCTACTCGCGGTGATGGTCGCACCGGTGAAGACGTTACACTCAATATTCGAACCATAGAGGCGATTCCTTTAAAACTAAGAGGAAAAGATTTTCCACCGCTAATTGAAATTCGTGGTGAAGTGGTTATGCCGAAAGCAGGATTTGAGAAATTAAATAAACAGCAAATAGAGAAAGGTGAAAAACCGTTTGTCAATCCGCGAAATGCGGCTGCCGGTTCTTTGCGTCAGCTTGATCCAAAAATAACCGCAACACGTCCGCTTTCATTTTATAGTTATGGTGTTGGTCTGCTGGAAGGTTTTAACTTGCCGGACAAACATAGCAAAATGATGGATAAGCTGAAAAAGTGGGGTATGCGAATAAATCCTGAAAGTAAGGTGGTAAAAGGTGCACAGGGTTGTATTGATTATTATGAAAGTCTGGCAAAAAAACGAAATGACTTACCGGATGAAATTGATGGCATCGTTTATAAAGTTGATAACATCAAATATCAGGACATTATGGGATTTGTTTCGCGTGCACCACGTTGGGCGATAGCACGTAAATTTCCTGCTCAGGAAGAAATGACCAGGTTAGTTGCCATAGATATTCAGGTTGGACGTACCGGAGCATTGACTCCCGTTGCGCGCTTAGAGCCTGTTTTTGTTGGTGGTGTTACGGTCAGTAATGCAACACTGCATAATCAGGATGAAATTGATCGTCTTGATGTAAGAGTCGGTGATACGGTTATTGTGCGTCGTGCCGGAGATGTTATTCCCCAAATAGTGAGCGTAGTAAAATCAAAACGAACCGGTAAGCCTCGTCGTTTTCATTTGCCGGCAACATGTCCTGTTTGCGGGTCAGAAACGGCACGTTTTGAAGATGAAGCCGTTACTTTTTGTACCGGTGGTTTATATTGTGAAGCTCAGCGTAAAGAAGCGATTAAACATTTTGCATCACGGCGTGCGATGAATATCGACGGGCTTGGAGATAAATTAGTCGAACAACTTGTCGATGAAGGTTTGATTCATACGATAGCAGATTTGTATCAACTTGATGTAGATAGGTTGGTTAAGCTTGATCGTATGGGCGAGAAGTCGGCTAAAAATCTGGTTGCTTCATTAGAAAAAAGTAAAGAAACAACACTCGCGCGTTTTATTTTTTCTTTAGGAATTCATAGTATTGGTGAAACCACAGCACAAACACTGGCAAATCATTTTTCAACATTAGAAAATATTATTTCTGCTACTGAAGAACAGTTACTCGATGTACCTGATATTGGCCCGATTGTGACAGAAAATTTAATGACGTTTTTTAAACAACCGCATAATCTCGAAGTTGTTGAACAGCTTAAATCGACTGGAATCCATTGGCCCGAAATTAAGAAGAAACCAGCAGATGAGTTACCGCTGGCAGGTAAAACTTTTGTTGTTACCGGAACGCTTGAGAGCATGGGGCGCAATGATGCAAAAACAGCCTTACAGGAACTAGGAGCGAAAGTGGCGGGCAGTGTCTCCAGAAAAACAGATTATGTCGTTGTGGGAGAAAATGCGGGTTCTAAAGCAGATAAAGCGGCTGAATTGGGTGTTTCTATTCTCGATGAGGAAGCATTACTGAAATTATTAAAATCTTCATAATGATATATCTTTGCATAATACTGCTAGTATCAGCGTTGTGTTGTTATACTTAAAAATCAAGTCTATTATAGATACTCTATAAAAGCGGAAAATATTAGAATACATAATAACTATGGAAGATTATCAGTCTAAAATTGTAAGCAATATACTTTGTGATCAGGTTATTGGTGAGCTCGATGTGGTACTTGCAAATAAATGGTTAGAAAAACTAGAAGAACAGGAATTAAAGGCTGAGTTTGCATTACATCGCTGTCATGATGTACGTAGTATTAATGCGGTACATTTAAGTTTTGATGATTTATGGGCGATAGCACAACGCCGATTAAAATATTATGAATCGGGTGGCGAAACATTAACGGTTTTTTGGGTTAGTACACCACTTAATTACGGTGTTGCCAGAATGTATCAGGCATTAACCGATGGAACGCCATTTAAAATAGAAGTTTTATACAAACTGGAAGAAGTTGCAGATTTTCTGGGTGTAGATCAATCACTGATAGAAAATGTTAATTATTAGTTTATTTATCCTTCCTTAAAATATTATTCCACATCAACAAGGCTAGCGAGCTTGTCCGAAAAATTATTACAAATAAAAAACCTGGTTAAACACTATCCTTCAGTCAATGCTGTTAACAATATCAGTTTTTGTCTGACAAAAGGTGTTTGTTTTGGTTTGTTAGGCCCAAATGGTGCAGGAAAAACCACGACCATAGAAATTCTTGAAGGTATTAATCAACCTACCTCAGGTGAAATTCTTTATAAAGAAAAACCACTGGGTAACCAGTTTCGTAATGAAGCCGGCATCATGTTTCAGTCAACCGCATTACAAGATTATATTAGTGTACGTGAAACGCTCGAAATGTTTGCGGAATTATATCCCCGTCATGCTGGTCTGGATAATTTAATTACACGATGTAATTTAACCGAGTATCTCGAGCAGGATAATCGGCAGTTGTCAGGTGGACAGCGTCAACGCTTGTTGCTGGCTATTGCTTTAGTCAATGATCCCGACATTATTTTTTTAGATGAACCAACCACCGGCTTAGATCCGCAAGCAAGAAGAAATTTCTGGGAGTTAATTAATGATATTAAAGCCGAAGGAAAAACAATTATTCTGACGACTCACTATATGGATGAGGCATACACTCTTTGTGATGAAATCGCGATTATGGATCACGGAAAAATAATTGCACAGGGAACACCTAAAACATTACTTGCTGAAACATTTAATGATGTTATTTTACAACTGCCTAGCTCTGAATTAAAAAATCTTGATTTATCAGGCTTGTCAGCAAATGAAAAAGATAACTATGTAGAAATTACAACTTGCGATGTCAATAATGTGATTTCAATATTAATTGAAAATAAAGTTTCACTTTCTCATCTTCAAATAAGACCGCGAACTTTAGATGATTTGTTTCTTGAGTTAACAGGCAAAGAATTAAGATCCTAATTTTATTTCAATCAGGTAAGTTATGTCATTCAGACGATTTTTAGCATTATTAATAACACGCAATAAAGAATTTTGGCGTGACCGTTCTTCTTTAAGCTGGAATATTTTAATGCCTGTTTTAATTGTGGCAGGCTTTTCTTTTTCTTTTTCAGGAGATATTGGTCAACAATTTAAAGTTGGGGTTATTAACGAGAAAAGTGCAACGCCGGCAGCTAAAAAATTTCTAGAGTTAAAACATATTGAATTTTATTCGGTTGATGCAGATAAGAACGTAATTTCCCGTTCAATTAAAAAAGTACAAAGACATCAGGTTGATATGTTGTTAGATGCAAAAACACAACAGTACTGGATTAATTCAGAATCACCGAAAGGCTATTTAGTAGAGAAAATTTTATTGGGAATAAATCAAGACGGTTCTCAAGCCGAAAGCTTTAAGCAGCAGACAGTACAAGGAAAGAAAATACGATATATTGACTGGGTTATTCCGGGCATCTTGTCAATGAATATGATGTTTAGTGCATTATTTGGAGTTGGTTTTGTTATTGTGCGTTATCGCAAAAATGGAATGCTAAAACGTCTTAAAGCAACACCGATTACGGCCTTTGAATATTTATCTGCACAAGTTGTTTCTCGCTTAATATTAATTATGGTTGTAACAGCTTTTGTTTTTTATGGTACTAATTTTTTTGTTGATTTTGTTATGAATGGTTCTGATCTGAACTTGTTTATCGTTTTTGCATTAGGCTCCTTGAATATGATTAGCCTTGGGTTAATTATCGCTGCCCGTATAAGCAGTGAAGAGACCGCAGGCGGTTTATTGAATTTATTTAGTTGGCCGATGATGTTTTTTTCAGGGGTATGGTTCTCACTTGAGGGGGCCGCGCCTGTTATGCAAAGTATTGCCGAAATATTTCCACTTACCCATGTTACCGCAGCAGCTCGAGCTATTATGATCGATGGTGCTTCATTAATGGAAATTAGTTATCATTTAATAATATTAACTGTACAAAGTGTTTTTTTCTTGTTGTTTGGTGCCTGGTTTTTTAAGTGGGAATAAAATTGTAGTAATAAAAAAGCCCCGTTTCCGAGACTTTTTACTAACATAATAATTGTTCTATTATTTGATTTCTATTTTGGCTTTACTGCGCAATTTTGTTATGTATTTCTGAATACGTTGTCTTTGAATAATTGCACTGATTTGTTGTTTGGTATCTTCAAACTTTGGTGGTTCACGTTTACGCGAATCTTCCAGTTTTAAAATATGATAATCAGGGCCAAGCTTTACCGGCTTTTGAGTGATTGTGCCTTTTTTCAGTTTCTTTACTGCTTTCATTAAGTTGGGTGGCATTTGTGCACCCGCTAACCAGCCTAGATCACCACCTTCTTTTCCGGAAGGATCTTTTGATTCATTTTTAGCAAGCTCTTCGAAGTTTGCACCATCATTTAATTTTTTAATCAGTTTTTTCGCTGTTGCTTCATTCTTCAATAATATATGTCGTAATTTATATTCTTTTGAATTCGTTGCTGCAACCTGTTTATCATAAAATGCTTTTAGTTCTTTTTCGCTAACAGGTTTGGCAGCAGGAGAGTCTGCTAGTAATTTTTGTATTAATAAATTTCTTTTCTGTTGCTTGAGTATTGCCCGTACCTGCTTGTTTTTATCAAGTTTTTTCTTTTTTGCTTCCTGAAAAAGTACTTCACGGTTAATCAGCTCGTCTAAAATGATTTGTCGATTAACAGGCGCTTGTTTTCCTTGTTGGGATTTTGCCTGAATTTGTCTTAACAGGGTTTTATATTGTTTTTGAGATATTTTTTTGCCATTAACTGCGGCTACTGAATTTGCATCGAGTGCAAAAGCAGAATGTGTAAATAAAGTTGCAAGCAGAAAACTTGCTCCACTTAACGTTAGTTTATTCATATTATTATTCCTTAATAATTTAAAATTTATGGTAAAACTTTTTTAAAGGGCTTAACGATAACGGAGTCATAAGCGCCAGATTTAATATAAGGGTCATCATTTGCCCAGTTTTGTGCTTCTTCTAATGAATCAAATTCAGCAACAACTAATGAACCGGTAAAACCGGCCGGACCGGGATCATTGTTATCAATTGCCGGATGGGGGCCGGCTAATATCAGGCGACCCTGTTCAGTTAGTTTTTTGAGCCGTTCAATATGGTCTGGTCGGACAGACAATCGTTTTTCAAGACTGTTTTCAACATCCTGAGAAATAATAGCGTATAACATTTTATTCAATTTCTTCCTTCAATTTTTTTTCGACTTTTTTAGTTAATGTTTCTTTATCTTCAGGCATATGCTTCGCGAGAAAAACAGCTTGTAAGATAACAAATAAAACAGTGAGTCCCAGCATGCCGTAGGTTTTAAAATCAACCCATGTCGTCAAATCATAATTAAATGCAACATATAAATTTGCAAACCCCATAGCAGCGAAGAAAACCACCCAGGCAAAATTAAGTTTGCTCCATATCGCTTCAGGTAATTCTACGGCATGCGCCATCATACGTTTAACGAAAGGTTTTTCTCCAATAAACTGACTACCAAAAAAAGCAATGGCAAACATCCAGTTCACAGCTGTGGGCTTCCACTTAATAAAGACAGGATCTTTTAAAATTAATGTTGCACCACCTAAAACGGTAATCAGAACCAATGTGACAATATGCATTTTTTCAACGCGTTTATTTTTAAGCCAAAAAAGAAAAACTTGTAGCATAGTGGCGATTATTGCAACAGCGGTGGCAGCAAAAACGCCTTCTTGCGGGTTGTCATAAAATTTAAATGTAATAAAAAATAATGCAATAGGGAAAAAATCAAATAAAAACTTCATAGTTGTATGTCACTTCTCTTCAATATTATGGTTTTGTGTAATGTCGGTTTATTAACTAATGGTTAAAGCTGTTTGATTAACAATATCCATAATATTCGCATTACGCGTTTTAGCTGATTATACCGTGATTCCAGTTTAAAATTTGTTATGGTTGTTCATTTTCTGGCTTATCAGCCTCAAATTTTGGTTATTTTATGTGCTGATTTGCTCATTTTTTCGATGACAGCGGATAATCAGCAAATTTCTGATGAATATATGACAGTATAAAGTCTATTTTGTTTCCGCTGAATAGAGACTTTGTCATGAGTACTGTAGACTGCTCGCACTTATGAATTTGCATTGCGATTTACATAGTCATTCTACGGTTTCTGATGGTACTTTAACCCCAACAGAATTAGTGGAACGTGCCCATGAAAAAGGGGTTGAGCTTTTTGCTTTAACCGATCATGACGCCACCGAAGGCTTAAATGAAGCATCTTTGGCAGCAGATAGATTGGGTTTAGCTTTTGTTCCGGGGATTGAGCTGTCTGTGACATGGAGTCATCAAACATTTCATATCGTCGGTCTTGGTATTAATCCGGATGATAAAATTTTAAATAATGGATTGATGACTTTACGAGAGTTTCGAGGGAAACGTGGTGAAGAAATTGCTCGTAAACTGGAAAAAAAAGGTCTGGAAAACGCTTTAGAAGGAGCAAAAAAGTTTGCAAATGGCGAGATTTTGAGCCGCACCCATTTTGCCCGTTATTTAGTCGAGCAGGGTAAAGCGAAAGACATCCGGCAAGTTTTTAAACGCTATTTAGTAAAAGGAAAACCGGGTTATGTGGCTGGTAAATGGGCCAGTTTAGAAGATGCATTATCCTGGATTCATGGTGCCGGTGGAATTGCGGTAATTGCACATCCCGCCCGTTACAAGATTTCGGCAACACGATTGCGACAATTGATTACTGAATTTAAAGAGCTTGGTGGTCTGGGCTTTGAAGCTATTTCCGGTAGTCATAGTCCTGAAGAGGAAGACAGGATGGCGCGATTAGCCAATCAATATGAGCTTTATCTTTCAAAGGGTTCAGATTTTCATAGTCCTGAAAATATCTACCGCGAGCTTGGTTATTTACAAGATATTCCATCCGGAAGCCTTCCTATCTGGCATAGTGATGTGTGGAAAGAAAAAATTGGTGCAGTCAGTTGAGCCAGTTTTTTCAAATTCATCCGGATAATCCCCAGCTTCGTTTGATTCATCAAGCGGTAGATTTGTTACGTGAGGGCGGGGTCATTGTTTACCCGACTGATTCTGCTTATGCATTAGGCTGTCACATGGAGGATAAAAAAGCCTTAGATCGTATTCGCACCATCCGGCAGGTTGATAAAAATCATAATTTTACTCTGGTTTGTCGGGATTTATCTGAAATCAGCACCTATGCAAAATTAACAAATAATTCGCTTTACCGAATATTAAATGCCCATACCCCGGGACCGTATACTTTTATTCTAAAAGCGACATCTGAAGTGCCAAGACGCATGATGCACCCAAAGCGACGAACTATCGGGATCCGAGTCCCGGCAAACCCGATTACTCTTAAGCTACTCGAAGAGCATCGTGAACCCATTATGAGTACCACCTTAATTTTGCCAGATGATGATATGCCCTTGACTGATCCGTATGATATTCGGGAACTGCTTGAGCATCAGGTCGATTTGGTTATCGACGGGGGCTATTGTGGGCTTGATCCTACGACAGTGGTGGATATGACTGATGAAGTGCCGCAAGTTGTTCGCAGGGGAGAAGGTGATCCTTCATTATTTGAATAATCATTTAGATTAAGAACGCTCAAAATATAGCCATTCATTGCCATGAAAAGGGCTTTTGACCCTGTCATATTCCACGTATAATTAACTTAAAATGCAAATAATATACTCATTAATAACATCGTTATAGCTAGCTAAAATACGACATTTCCATACAGTCATTCTCAGGAGACAAGATTGAATTCCTTAACGAATCAACAGCAACGCGTGTTGTCTGGCATGCGTCCAACGGGCGCTTTACACCTCGGTCATTATCATGGTGTTTTAAAAAACTGGATAAAGCTTCAGCATGAACATGAATGCTATTTTTTCGTCGCTGACTGGCATGCCTTAACGACACACTATGAAGAAGCTCATGTGATTCAGGACAGTGTTTGGGATATGGTGATTGACTGGCTGGCGGTGGGAGTCAATCCCGGTTCGGCGACTTTATTTATTCAGTCTAAAGTACCTGAACATGCAGAATTGCATGTACTGCTTTCGATGATGACACCTCTTTCATGGCTGGAACGTGTACCGAGCTACAAAGATCAACAATTGAAGTTAAAAGAACGTGATTTAGGCACGTATGGATTTTTGGGCTACCCGTTACTGCAAAGCGCCGATATTTTGATGTACAAAGCCGGATTGGTGCCGGTCGGAGAAGATCAGGTTGCCCATGTTGAACTGACACGTGAAGTTGCTCGACGCTTTAACCATATTTACGGTCGCGAGTCTGGTTTTGAAGAAAAAGCTGAAGCTGCTGTTAAGAAAATGGGTAAGAAAAATAGCAAGCTTTACAACCAGTTACGTAAGAGTTATCAGGAAAAAGGTGATATAGAAGCACTCGAGAAAGGGAAAGCATTATTAGATACCCAGCAAAATATAACGCTGGGGGATAAGGAGCGTTTGTTTGGCTATTTAGAAGGTAGTGGCCGAATTATTTTACCGGAACCGGATTCACTCTTAACACCAGCTTCAAAGATGTTTGGTCTGGATGGTCAAAAAATGTCCAAATCTTACGGGAATACCATTGCTTTACGTGAAGATCCTGAGGTGGTTGAAAAGAAACTACGGACAATGCCAACCGATCCTGCACGAGTACGCAAAACAGATCCGGGTGAACCAGAAAAATGTCCTGTCTGGAATTTGCATCAGGTATACTCGGATGAAGAAACAAAAGCATGGGCAGCAGAAGGTTGCCGTACAGCAGGTATTGGCTGTATTGAATGTAAAGGCCCGGTTATCGATGCGGTAAAAGCAGAATTAGCCCCGATTCATGAACGAGCAAAAGAGTTTGAAGCCGATCATGATTTAGTTCGGAATATTATTAATGAAGGCTGTGATCGGGCGCGTGATGTTGCGAAGCAAACAATAAGCGAAGTACGTCAGGTTATGGGGCTGGAATATAGTTAGAACACTAAAGTTCTATATAATTAAGCATTAAAGCGAGATAAAGTGGAAACTGAAAATACAAATCCGGAACAACAAGAAATGCCTTTTGCGGTTGTTCAAGGTGCACCGCTTACTGTTGTGCCAAAAGATCTTTATATCCCGCCAGATGCATTAGAGATATTTTTGGATGAGTCATTTGAAGGGCCGCTGGATTTATTACTTTATTTGATAAAGCGTCAGAACCTCGACATTCTCGATATTCCCGTGGCGGATATCACGCTGCAATATATGGAATATATTGGCTTAATGAAAGATATGCGTTGGGAGCTGGCGGCAGAATATTTGTTGATGGCTGCAATGCTTGCTGAAATCAAGTCGCGCATGCTGTTACCACGTCCAAAATCTGAAGATGAGGAAGAAGGTGATCCTCGTGCTGAATTGGTCAGGCGTTTACAGGAATATGAACGATTTAAAAAAGCTGCTGAAGACATTGATTATCTGCCGCGTTTAGAAAGAGATATTCATATTGCTGAAGTGAAAGGACCGGATCTTAAAATAGTCCGTAAGCCACCTGAAGTTGATTTAAAAGAAGTACTTTCTGCATTTAAAGACATAATGAAACGTGCTTCACTGCATGAGCACCATCAGATTTCGATGGAACCTTTGTCTGTACGTGAACGAATGTCTCTGGTATTAGAAAAGTTAAATGCTGATACCTTCACCGATTTTGGCGAGTTATTCACCATTGAAGAAGGTAAGAGTGGTGTTGTTGTCAGTTTACTGGCTATTTTAGAGCTTATTAAACAGTCTTTGATTGAGATCGTACAAACAGAATTGTATGGCCAGATTCATGTGAAAGCATTAGTTGCAGTTAATAAATAACATAAGTTAGGAACAAGTTAGATGAGTGAGTCACCACAAATAGACACTTCAAATGAAAACCAGGAAGAAGTAAACGAAAGTACTGCAAAGCCTAAAAAGATTATAATTAACTCTGATTTAAGTGACACAGAGTTAATGCGCATACTTGAGGCTGCCCTGTTTTCTGCCGGACAAACATTAAATGTTGAGCGTTTAATGGATTTATTTCCTTATGATAAACATCCGGGGAAAGAGGCTATTCGTGATGCATTAAAAACATTACAAGAGCAATATCTGGAGCATACATCACTTGAGTTAAAAGAAGTCAGTAGCGGTTTTCGTTTTCAGGTCAGAGATGATTATTCAAGCTGGGTGGCTAAATTATTTGAAGAACGTCCGGCTCGTTACTCTCGAGCAACACTCGAAACACTTTCATTAATAGCATACCGCCAACCAATTACACGAGCGGAGATTGAAGAAGTTCGTGGTGTCGGAGTCAGCTCACAAATTATTAAAACAATGGTTGAACGTGACTGGATTCGGGTTATCGGACATCGTGATGTTCCGGGCAAGCCGGCATTGTATGCAACAACAAAAGGTTTTCTTGATTACTTTAACCTTAAAAGTTTAACCGAGTTGCCTGCACTGGCAGATTTACGGGATATTGATGCAATTAATGCTGAACTTGATCTGAGTGTTCCTACGGTACCGTCAGTCCCCACTGCAGATAGTGAGGAAGAGTCTGAAGAAAATGAAACAACTTCAGTGGATGAAGAAACCGAAACTGCTGAAATTGTTCATTAATTCATATTCGCTGAATGACCATGAATGAAAAACTGCAAAAAGTTTTAGCACGCGCCGGTATTGGTTCTCGTCGAGAGATGGAGCGCTGGATTCAACAAGGTCGCGTCAAGGTTAATGATCAGGTTGCTACTATTGGTGACAGGGTTAGTGAAAGCGATAAGATAAAAGTTGATAATAAATTTATTAACCAGCGCCGTACACAGGTACAACAACGCGTTATTGCCTATCATAAACCGGTTGGTGAAGTCTGTACGCGAGACGATCCCGACGGTCGAACAACAATATTTAAAAACTTACCTAAACTTAAATCAGGTCGCTGGATTAGCATTGGCAGGCTCGATTTAAACACCAGCGGTTTATTATTATTAACCACAGACGGTGAGTTAGCAAATAAACTCATGCATCCCTCAAGTGAAATTGAACGAGAGTATGCTGTTCGTATATTAGGTGAAGTTTCACCTGAAATAATAAAAGAATTAAAAACCAATGTACCTCTCGAAGATGGCGATGCCCATTTTATTGATGTTAAAGCTGCGGGAGGGCAGGGAGCTAACCACTGGTACCATGTGATTTTAAAAGAGGGACGTAATCGTGAAGTCCGTCGCTTATGGGAATATTTTGGTTTTGCAGTCAGTCGTCTTATGCGTATTCGCTATGGCAATATCAAACTGGAACGGCGTGTACGACCATCTAAAAGTGAAGATCTAACAGAAAAAGAAATGATAGCGCTATATCAGTCTGTTGGACTTAAATATGAAGCACCGGAACCTAAAAAAGACAAAAGTCGCTTTAAAGACAATATGACATCTAAAAAAGCAAATCGAATGGTTTATAAAGGGAAAGGGCGATAATTGTATTTAGCCTGTTTCTCTCATTTGATGTTTTGATCTGACAGCGTAAGGTTTTAGCTGCCCGGGTAATTTCAGATGTTCCGCAATCATAATGACAACTTTATGTGTATCCGCTGTCGCTATATTAATTAAATCTTCAACCAGATCAGAATCATCTAAAATTTCTGCGTAGTTGCGTAAGATATAAATACCGAAATGCTGGCTCGCTTCGATATGTTCCATTAAATCAACAGGGTTATGAGTTTTGGGAATGCCTATATGAGATGCTCCGAGCCGATACATGGCTTTTTCTGGTTCGGCTAAGTAATAGGGCTTTGAGCTGAAACGGCTGAGTTCAAGTAATAAATCACAAACGCGATCAACCTCATAACTTTCCATCGTAATAATACGGTGGCCGCTTTCCAGCATTTTTTCTAATTGATTTAGATATTCCATGGCATCGTCGTTTTAGATAACAATGCCAGTATTATAGACATCCAAATTGCAGGGCGCAGTCTGAATATGTGAATCAGTTCATATACTGATTGAAATTATTAGTTTATGCGTTTACAGCCGTTGCTTCTTGAGTTTCTTCTGAGCTGACTACACGATTACGCCCACTATTTTTTGCAGAATATAGTGCTTTATCAGCACGTTCCATAATGGTTTTCATATTATCACGTAATGTCAAACTTGCTGTACCTGCACTTATTGTCACCGGTACCGTTCCTTGACGACTGTTAAATACATGTTTTTCAATAACACTGCGTAAGCGTTCTGCAGCTAAACCGGCTCCTTCGCTATTCACCCCGGGTAGGATAACCACGAATTCTTCTCCGCCAAAGCGAAATAACATATCTGTGCTACGTAAAGCCTGATTACTGCATTCAACGCATTCACGTAAAACATCATCACCTGTTACATGGCCATAGTTGTCGTTAATTTGCTTGAAGTGATCAAGATCAAAGATGACCATGGATAAAGCTGTTTGATGACGGTGTGCTAAATCAATTTCCCGTTCAAGCATTTCATTCATTGCTGCACGGTTATGCGCGCCAGTCAGTGTGTCAATTTTTGCAGCCTGTAATGCTCGTTGATACCAGACAGCATTACGCAACGGAAAAATTAATTGTCCCATTAAATTTTCCAGACTTTCCATTTCTTGTTCAGAGAAACGGCGACGACGTGTAAATACAAGCTCTCCAAGGAACTCACCGGCAAGACGTAGCCGGTAGGAACAACGATGCCGCTGAGTTTTTCCATATTTAAGGTTAAGGTTTTGTTCATCAAAACTGTAATGAGCAGCATCAAACTTTACAATTTGCTGAGCTGCTTGTAAGAAAAAGTTTAAAACACTGTCAATTTCTAACGAGGTCTGCAGTAATCCCGCTAATTTAAGCGTTTGTTGAAGTTCAGCGGGCGCGATACCAAGTTGTTCACGTGCTGTCGTCGGGTTTATGTATTGATCAATATTATCCATAGTGACTCCGCTATACCTCTAAAAGTTTAATGAATGCGGTCGCAAGTAATAATGCGAAATATGTGCCAATTCGGTTAATTACAATATATTAAGTAAAATCAGTAGCTTATAGTTTGTTATTGTTATGCTACTGCAGGTTGGTCAAAAATATGGCGTTTTTCGGGATAAATTATCTGTGATAAAGAGTTATATATTTATCAATTAGGCTAGTATTGATGTAAATGAGGAAACTGAAATGATCTTATATAAATGGCATATATTTTTTCGACTAATCGTCACTCTTTTATTACTTCCCGCTGTTGCAGCAGCAGAGCAGGCTTCTGCTGATTCAGGTTTACAGGCAGATCTTGTTAACCCCGGCTATCAAGAAAAACCAGAATGGTTTAAAGAGTCATTTCTGGACTTACGTGAAGACGTGAAGGAGGCGACGAATAATAATAAGCGCGTGTTGCTATATTTTTATCAGGATGGCTGTCCGTACTGCGCCAAGTTGTTACAGGATAATTTGGGACAAAAAAAACTGGCAGACAAAACAAGAAAATATTTTGATGTCATTGCAATTAATATGTGGGGAGACAAAGAAGTTACGGATTTAAGCGGTAAACTCACAACAGAAAAAAAATTTACTGAACAGATGAAAGTGATGTATACCCCGACTTTGGTATTTTTGACTGAAACAGGGCGGGTAGCTTTGCGGGTTAATGGTTATTATGCACCATATAAATATGAAACCGCATTAGATTACGTCAGCGGCCATCATGAAAAAAATATAAGCTTCAGAAATTATGCGAGAAAGTTCTTAAGAAAAGCCACATCAGGTAAATTACATAATGAAAGTTTTATTTTGAAGAAACCTTACAACCTGAAAAAATTAATTAATTCGGATAAACCGCTTCTTATTCTTTTTGAACAAAAAAAATGTCATGATTGTGACGAGTTACATAATGATATTTTTAAACGTAAAGAAACGCTTAAACAAATAAAACGTTTTAATGTTGTACGGTTGGATATGTGGAGCAATGAAAAGCTACAGGATTTTCAAAATAAAACAACAACATTCAAAGCGTTGGCTAAAAAATTAAATGTTGCTAATTCGCCCAGTTTTATTTTTTTTGATAGTAAAGGTAAGGAAGTTTTCCGTATTGATGCATATTTAAAATCGTTCCATACACAATCTGTTTTGGATTACGTTGCTTCAAAAGCTTATCTGACTCAACCAAACTTTCAAAGATATATCAGTAAAAGGGCTGATAAATTAGAAGCTCAGGGAATGCATATCAACTTAATGAATTGATAATATATAATGGCATTTCCTGTATTAAATTTTAGCAAGCTATGGCCACGCAAGCTGATGTTTCAGCTTGCGTTATATGTTTCGCTACTACTTTCATTATCGATCGCCGCGTACACCTGGCATACCACTCAGGATCAAATTAATAAAATTACTGAAAACATGCAACTGCAAGCAAAAGTGCTGGCTAAAAATATTGCTTCTGTGAGTGCGGTTCATTTAATTTCAAGAGATTATAGTTCGCTGGAACAGTTATTATTGCGAACAATAGAATTCCCCGGGGTTGATAAAATTCAGTTAAGTGATGTAAAGGGAAAGTTATTAGGAGATATTACCCGGCAAGATAACGGACCTCCAATTATAAAATATTCTCAGCCTGCTTTGACTTTGCCCAAGGGTAATAAAGGCTTTCATGTCATTAATGATGAGGTCATGATTGTATGGCAGCCGATTGTATTAGGTGAATTGATAGGTTGGGTAAAGATTACTTCCAGCCTTAAACCTATTGCCCTGTTAAAACAAGAGATAATTAATAAATATATTATAGAAGGTTTTATTATTATTCTTCTGGTTGTTGTGCTGTTGATTTTGTATGTGCGTAAATCGGTTAGTGCAATAGAACGCTATACGGATTTTGCTGACGAACTCGACAGTATAAAAGGCACAGAACTTTTAGTTAGTAAATCATCGGTTGAGCTGGAACATCTTGGTATTGCGTTGAATAAAGCATCAGCAAGTTTATATGATGAAAGCCTGACGTTGAAATCTACCTTGATGGAAATGGAACGACTCGCTCAATTTCCTGAAATGAATCCTAATATTGTACTTTCGATGGATATTAACGGCGAGGTACTTTATCTAAATCCTTATGGTAATAAATTAATTGATACTTTAAATATACATCAGACACAGATGCATTTGCTGTTACCTGAGAACATCGAAGATATTATTCATCAATGTATTCAAAAAAATGAAAGCATGCAGGCAGTTGAATCCAATTATAAAAATCGAACCTTTTTATGGACGTTTTCTCCAGTAGTAAATCAGCAAATGGTACATGGCTATGCACTTGAAATTACTCAACGTAAAGAAGCTTTAGCGCAAGCTCACGAAGCCAAACTGGAAAAAATGGCTGCCGAAACAGCCAATATTGCTAAAAGTACTTTTTTGGCAAATATGAGTCATGAGATAAGAACACCATTAACGGCTATCATTGGCTTTTCTGAATCACTGCTTGATACATCTCAAAGTATGCCTGAGCGTGTACAGTCGATTAATACTGTTATACGTAGTGGCAAGCATTTGATGCAAATCATTAATGACATTTTAGACTTGTCGAAAGTTGAAGCAGATAAACTGGAGGTCGAGCAATTAGACGTTTCTTTGTTTGAATTGTTTGACGATGTGAAATCCCTCATCTCTCTTATGTCAGAAGCCAAGGGAATATCGTTTGATATTGAATATAAATTTCCGGTGCCGGACAGCATTGTTACTGATCCGGTTCGATTGAAACAAATTATTATTAACCTCTGTAACAATGCTGTTAAGTTTACTGAAAAGGGCGGGGTTAAGGTTAAAGTATCATTTGATTTAAAAGACAACATGTTAAACGTAGAAGTAATAGATTCGGGGGTAGGTCTTAGTTCAGAACAAATTGATAAAATTTTCAATCCCTTTACACAAGCCGATACTTCTACAACGCGTCAATATGGCGGTACCGGTTTAGGATTACATTTATCACAACAGTTGGCAAAAAAACTGGGAGGGGAAATTAGAGTTAAAAGTACTCCTGGTGTCGGAAGTTGTTTTTCTCTTAGCATCTTTACCGGTGAAATAGATAAAAGTCATTTATATGATTTTTTACCAGAGAGAAAAATGCCGCCATCACAATCAATTGTTGATGTGTTAGAAGTAAAGGTTAAGGGTAAAGTTTTATTGGCAGAAGATAATGTTGATAACCAAAGACTGGTTTCAATGTATCTGAATAAATTAGGTGCGGATGTTATTGTCGTTAATAATGGTAAAGAGGCGATAGAGCAAATAGCAAAAGAAAATTTTGATTTGATTTTAATGGATATGCAAATGCCGGTCATGAATGGGATCGATGCTGTTTTACGGTTACGGGAAACAGGATATACAAAACCTATTGTTGCTTTAACGGCAAACGCAATGAAAGAAGATGTTGATGCCTGCTATGAAGCAGGTTGTGATGATTTTATTCAAAAGCCGATTTCACAACATCAGTTCAAGGCGAGTATAAGTCAATATCTTGCTGTATCAGATGAAGAAGAAGATAATTCTCCGATCGAATCGACCTTGTTAATTGATGAACCCGATATGAAAGATCTGGTTCTGCGTTTTGTTAATAAGCTGCCAAATTATATGGAAAGTATTAATCAATGTGAACAAAACAAAAACTGGGATAAACTCCGCGACGAAGTGCATAGTTTGAAAGGCACAAGTGGTAATTTTGGTTTTGACGACTTATATAAACTGATGCTTAATATCGAGTTTGAATTAACGAAAGAAAACTACAGTGGCGTACGTTCGCATATTAAGAGTTTGAATAGTTTGTCTCGCAGAATTCAGGCTGGAATAAAATAAAATATCGAATATTTTTAATATCATAAAATAATACTTCCCTGATTTTGACAGCTTTATAAGGGACTTTCTCCTGATAAACCGTATAAATTAGCTAGCTTTTATAATATTGTTTATTAAATTCAATAGCTTATAATATTATCTTGATTCTTCACACTAAGCATGTTTGAATAGCGCCGTTGAAATTCAGCAAAGTTTACAAATAAAGCCCTTGTTTAGTGTGTAAAGGGTTCTTATCTATTCACTTTGATAGATTTCCACTAAACCTCCTGAGCCGGTATACTTCGGTCTCAAATTTATGCGGATGTGGTGAAATTGGTATACACGGTAGATTTAGGTTCTGCTGCCGTAAGGCGTGAGAGTTCGAGTCTCTCCATCCGCACCATTTTTTAAAAACAAACAATTTCTGATTGAAATAGAGGATAAAGGCAATGCAAGTTTCTGTTGAAACCACCAATGGTCTTGAGCGCAAAATGACAGTTGCGATTGAAGAAGAACGTATCTCCACAGTTGTTGATGGTCGTCTTCAAGATATGACGAAAACTGTAAAAGTTAAGGGTTTTCGTCCTGGCAAGGTGCCTTTAAAAATTGTTAAGCAGCAATATGAGCAGCAAGTTCGTCAGGAAGTTGTGGGTGATGTACTGCAGTCGACTTTATATGAAGCGATTGGACAGGAAAAATTAAACCCGGCAGGTCAGCCTCGCATTGATTCTCTTAAAAGCGATCCCGGTCAGGGCATGGAATACACAGCCTTATTTGAAATCTACCCAGAAGTAAAATTAGGTGATTTATCGAAAGAAACCATTGAAAAGCCGGTTGCAGAAATCACCGATGCTGATGTTGCTGAAATGTTAGAAACGGTTCGTGGCCAGCATAAAGAATGGGTTTCAGTTGATCGTGCCGCTAAAGAAGGCGATCAGCTAAATATTAATTTTAAAGGCATGATCGATGGAGAGCTTTTTCCCGGTGGTGAAGCAAACGATATGCCTATTGAGTTAGGTAGTGGCCGCATGATTAAAGGCTTTGAAGAAGGCTTAATCGGTGCAAAAGCGGGCGATGATGTCACTTTAAATGTGACTTTCCCGGATGATTACCATGCTAAAGAATTGGCGGGTAAACCAGCTCAATTTGATACTCATATTAATAAGGTAGAAGAAGCAAAATTACCTGAATTAGATGATGAATTTGCTAAAAAGTTAGGCATTAAAGATGCAAGTCTTGAAAATATGCACAAAGAAATTAAAGCCAGCATGCAATTGGAGCTCGATAATCGTTTAAATACGAAAACAAAATCTGCAGTGATGGACGCTTTGATTAATGCGCATGATTTTGAAGTGCCTAAACAGTTAATTGAAGAAGAATCAGAAGCGATTAAGAAGAATATGCTGGAAAACCTGAAGCAACAGGGTATGCAAGATCAAGGTCTTCAGCTCGATGCTGGCATGTTTGCAGATCAAGCTATTCGTCGAGTAAAGTTAGGCTTAATTATGTCTGAAATCGTCAAATCCGAGAAAATGGAAGCTGACGAAGACCGCGTTAAGAAAAAGATTGAAGAAATTGCCGCACCGTATGAGCAGCCTCAACAGGTTGTCGACTGGTATAATAGTGATCAGCAACGCATGTCAGAAGTTCGTGCGCTGGTAACTGAAGAACAAATTGTCGATTGGGCTATGGAAAAAGCGAAAGTGGTCGATAAGAGTGTAACATTCAAAGAAATTATGGATTCAGAACAAAATAGATAGTGCTTGTACTGGTTCTGAAAAGGCTGCTTTTGCTCGATAAAGCAGCCATAGTTTCAGTGAAAAAACATTAAATATTTAACAATTTACCCTTAAGGATAAGTTTCCGTGACCGATAAAATCAATAATACAGAGATAATGAGCCAGTTAGTTCCTATGGTTGTTGAGCAAACTTCACGAGGTGAACGCTCATATGATATTTATTCAAGATTACTGAAGGAACGCATTATATTTTTGGTTGGTCAGGTTGAAGACCACATGGCAAATCTGGTGGTTGCCCAAATGCTTTTTCTGGAATCAGAAAATCCGGATAAGGACATTTATTTGTATATTAATTCACCCGGTGGCTCGGTGACAGCAGGTTTGTCAATTTATGACACGATGCAGTTTATTAAACCGGATGTCAGTACCTTGTGTATTGGGCAGGCAGCCAGTATGGGTGCTTTATTACTAGCCGGTGGCGCAGCAGATAAACGCTATGCTTTACCTCATGCTCGTACCATGATTCACCAGCCATTAGGCGGTTTTCAGGGACAGGCAAGTGATATTGAGATCCATGCCAAGGAAATTTTAGAAGTTCGGGAACGATTAAATAAGATTCTTGCCGAACATACAGGAAAGCCGATAGATGTGATCCAACAAGATACTGATCGTGATTTCTTTATGAACGCGGTTGATTCGGTTGAATATGGTCTGATTGATGAAGTGATGTCACAAAGACCAAAATCGTCAGAAGATTAATAGCCTTTAATTTAGACTGCTACTGTACAAAATACGAGCAAAATCAAGGGCAAAAATGCGACGTCATGACTTGAAAAAGTCATTAAAACGCCGCATGGTATATAGGTTGATAATGTTCGTGGTGAGGCGAATAACATGAGTGATGATAAAAGCACCGGAGACGGTGGAAACAAACTGTTGTACTGCTCTTTTTGTGGCAAAAGCCAGCATGAAGTGCGTAAGCTGATAGCAGGACCTTCAGTCTTTGTTTGTGATGAATGTGTAGAACTGTGCAGTGACATTATTCGTGAAGAAATTCAGGAACAGTCCAGTAAAGCAGAGGGTGATGCACTTCCGACACCACATGAAATTAATGATATTTTAGACGAATACGTTATTGGTCAGGAAAAGGCTAAACGTGTACTTGCCGTTGCAGTTTATAATCACTATAAACGATTAGAAACCGGCCTGAAAAAAGATGATGTTGAGCTGTCTAAAAGTAATATCCTTCTAATTGGTCCAACAGGTTGTGGTAAAACACTGCTAGCAGAAACACTTGCCCGTTTATTAGATGTGCCTTTTACTATTGCAGATGCAACCACCTTAACCGAAGCCGGTTATGTCGGTGAAGACGTTGAAAACATCATTCAGAAGTTATTACAAAAATGTGATTACGATGTAGAGAAAGCTCAAACGGGTATTGTCTATATCGACGAAATCGATAAAATTTCTCGCAAGTCAGATAACCCTTCAATCACCCGTGATGTTTCCGGTGAAGGTGTACAACAAGCCTTATTAAAATTAATTGAAGGCACGATTGCTTCTGTTCCTCCTCAAGGTGGGCGGAAACATCCACAGCAAGAATTTTTACAAGTTGATACATCAAATATTTTATTTGTATGTGGTGGTGCATTTGCCGGTTTAGATCGCATTATTCGTGATCGTTCTGAAAAAGGCGGCATTGGTTTTGGCGCTGAAGTTAAAGGTAAAGATGACAAGAAAAGTGCAAGCGAGATTGTTCACACTGTTGAACCCGAAGATCTCACTCGCTTTGGTTTAATTCCCGAGTTTGTCGGACGTTTACCGGTTGTTGCGACATTAAGCGAACTTGATGAAGATGCATTAGTGCGTATCTTAACCGAGCCAAAGAATGCATTAACTAAGCAATACCAAAAAATGTTTGAAATGGAAGGCAGCGAGCTTGAATTCCGTGAAAGTGCATTGACTGCGATTGCAGAAAAAGCAATGGAACGTAAAACCGGTGCCCGAGGCTTACGCTCTATTTTAGAATATGCTTTGCTTGATACCATGTATGACTTGCCGTCACTCGATAACGTCGAGAAGGTGGTTATTGATGACTCATGTATTGACGGAGAAGGGGAACCGCTTTTCATTTATGAAAATCTGGAACCGCGTACCGCTTCGGCAGACGAATAGCAAAACAAAGGGGTATTTTTTAATACCCCTTTATTTTTTTGGAAATAGAAAAAATTGAATATTTAAAAAGTATTATTTAACGAGGTCTTATTTCATTTATTACCCTTGAAACTTCAATTAGTTGACCATACATCGTTAGATAATATTTATTTTTAATAACGTGCAAATTATATAATTACAGGACAGCAATATGTCTGAAATGGTCGAAACCCAGTTATCAGCAATTCCAATTTTACCGCTACGTGATGTTGTGGTTTATCCCCACATGGTTATCCCTCTTTTCGTTGGTCGTGAAAAATCTATTCAGGCATTAGAAGCCGCGATGGACAATGGCAAACAAATTTTATTAGTTGCGCAAAAAAGTGCAGCAAAAGATGAGCCTGCGCAGGAAGATTTATACGAAATCGGTACAGTCTCAAGTATCTTGCAATTACTAAAACTTCCTGACGGCACCGTTAAGGTTCTTGTTGAAGGGAATAAACGCGCGCGAATTGTTCACTTTCTTGGACAGGAAGAATATTTTACCGCTCAGGTAAAAGTATTAGAAAATGAAGTTATTGACGAACGTGAGTCTGAAGTATTGATTCGTTCTTTAACAACGCAGTTTGATCAGTACGTCAAGCTGAATAAAAAAATCCCACCCGAAATTTTAACTTCGCTTTCTAGTATTGAAGAAGCAGAACGTATGGTGGATACGATCGCGGCTCACATGTCGCTTAAGTTAGACGAGAAACAAAAAGTTCTGGAAATTGTCGATTTACATGAGCGCGTCGAACACCTTATGGTTTTGATGGAATCTGAAATTGATATCCTGCAGGTTGAAAAGCGTATTCGCGGTCGCGTTAAGCGCCAGATGGAAAAAAGTCAGCGTGAATATTATTTAAATGAACAAATGAAAGCCATCCAGAAAGAACTGGGTGATATGGATGATGTGCCTAATGAAATGGATGATCTCGAAAAGAAAATCGAGAGTGCCGGCATGTCAAAAGAAGCTTTGAAAAAAGCCAAAGCCGAATTTGCTAAATTAAAAATGATGTCACCTATGTCGGCAGAAGCGACTGTTGTTCGAAACTATCTGGACTGGATGGTGGGAGTACCGTGGAAAAAGCGCAGTAAAATCCGTAACGATCTTTCTAAGGCTGAAGAAGTGTTAGAAGCAGATCATTATGGTTTGGAAAAAGTAAAAGAACGTATTCTTGAATACCTTGCCGTTCAACAGCGCATGAAAAAAATGAAAGGGCCTATTCTTTGTTTAGTCGGCCCTCCTGGCGTTGGTAAAACCTCTGTCGGTAAATCAATTGCACGCGCAACAAATCGTAAGTTTATGCGTATGGCTCTCGGTGGAGTTCGTGATGAAGCCGAGATTCGTGGTCATCGTCGTACTTATATCGGTTCTATGCCGGGTAAAATCATTCAGAATTTAGCTAAAGTAGAAACGCGTAATCCATTATTCCTTTTAGATGAAATTGATAAAATGGCAATGGACTTCCGTGGTGATCCTGCTTCAGCACTACTAGAAGTTCTTGATCCGGAACAAAACCATACCTTTAACGATCACTATATGGAAGTTGATTACGACTTGTCAGAAGTCATGTTTGTTGCGACTTCAAATACCATGAATATTCCTGGTCCATTATTAGATCGTATGGAAGTTATTCGTTTATCGGGTTATACCGAAGATGAGAAACTGAATATTGCCATGCGATATTTAGTGAAAAAACAAATTAAAAATAATGGTTTGAAAGAAGATGAAATAAAGATTAGTGAAGATGCTGTTCGCGGCATTATTCGTAACTATACGCGTGAAGCAGGTGTACGTAATTTAGAACGTGAAATTGCCAAGCTATGTCGTAAGGTTGTTAAAGAAATTTTACTCGATAAAGATGTGTCGAGTGTTGAAATCACCGGTGAAAATCTTGAAAAATATTTAGGTGTTGAACGTTTCCGCTACGGTGTCATTGATGAAAATGATCAGGTCGGTCAGGTAAATGGTTTGGCATGGACTGAAGTGGGTGGTGAATTATTAACCATTGAAACAGCAGTCTTGCCCGGTAAGGGTAAAAGCAGTGTCACCGGTCAGCTTGGCGATGTGATGAAAGAATCTATTCAGGCTGCGATGACGGTTGTACGAAACCGTGCTTCTGTCTTAGGTATCGAGGATGAGCTTTTTGAGAAAAAAGATATTCACGTTCATGTACCTGAAGGTGCTATTCCTAAAGATGGTCCTAGTGCCGGTGTCGGCATGTGTACGGCTTTAGTGTCGGCATTGACGGGTATTGCAGTACGTAAAGATGTTGCCATGACAGGGGAGATTACTCTGCGTGGTGAAGTACTACCGATTGGTGGCTTGAAAGAAAAATTGCTTGCTGCACATCGGGCAGGAATTAAAACGGTATTAATCCCGGAAGAAAACCGTAAAGATTTAACTGAGATTCCAGACAACGTAAAAGAAAATTTAGATGTCAGACCGGTTCAATGGATCGATGAAGTTTTAGATACTGCATTAGTGACTTCACCAAAACCACTTACAGGTGCTGAAACTGGTGGAAAAGTGAGCAAATCTAAAAAAACTGATAGTACAAATATACAAACTCACTAAAAAGTGCTGGTTTTATGCGGCTATACAAGTAAACTGTGCATGGTTCGCTTGACCTAGTCTAGTTAGCATTGGTATAAATTCATAAGTTAAATAAATATATAAAAACCGCTTTTTGTTTTTATTAAGCGGTCTTTTTTTTGTCATTCCATTAGGGGGAGAATTAAGTGAATAAATCAGAACTCGTAGAAGCTGTAGCAGAAAGCGCAGACATTTCAAAAGCAGCAGCAGCACGTGCTGTTGATACAATGGTAAGCAGCATTATTGATACATTAGCAAAAGGCGACCAGGTAGCGATTGCTGGCTTCGGTACATTCACAGTTCGTGATCGTGCAGCTCGTGTTGGTCGTAATCCTCGTACTGGTGAAGAGATTCAAATCAAAGCATCAAAAAATCCTGGATTTAAAGCTGGTAAAGCATTTAAAGATGCACTAAACTAGCGCGCGTTCGATCAGGGGTGGTTAGCTCAGCTGGTAGAGCATCGCCCTTACAAGGCGAGGGTCACAGGTTCGATCCCTGTACCACCCACCAAATCGCGGAGCGGTAGTTCAGCTGGTTAGAATACCGGCCTGTCACGCCGGGGGTCGCGGGTTCGA
>JALTJN010000364.1 GCA_027076405.1 Chromatiales bacterium | reverse complement strand
GGCCGTATGGATGGCCGGGAGGCGAGAAAAAATGACATAAACAGGCCGATTTCTGCGCAAACATCCTTGCGGAACGAAGAATTTGCTGTCGATGGTGCAGAAATCATGAAATGTTCAGACTTTCCTTTAGATGATCGTATAAACAGTTATTAGCGCCTTGAAATAGGACATGATTCTCTCTTGCATTTACTGTATAGAGCATAAAAACGAAATTACTTCATGTTTCATTTGCTCGGCATCAACAATTGTCTTATGTCCCAGAGAGTCCTTCTTAAGCAAACTCTGATTAATTCGCCATTACCGGCATAATATCAAACTTCGTGTCAATCCCAACTGGGAGACACGCATGCGCCAGACCAGCTTTGCCGAAGGCGGCTTTGAATGCCACCGCAAATCCACGCTCCGGGAAATCTTTCTTGAGGAAATGGATCGGATTATCCCCTGGGAGGAACTTTGCGCCGTCATTGAACCCTTCTACCCCAAGCCCAAGGGGGCTGGTCGCCGACCCATCGGTTGGAGCGCATGCTGCGGATTCATTTTCTTCAACACTGGTTCAATCTCTTCGATCCGGCCATGGAAGAAGCCCTGTACGACTCCCATGCCATGCGCCTTTTTACTGGTATCGACATAGGCGAAGAGCCGGCGCCGGACGAGACGACGACTCTCAAAACCTGGCACCTTCAGGAAGCCTATAACCTGGGTGAAAAGCTGTTTCAACTGATTGGTGAATACCTTGAAGCGAACGGCCTGAAAGTGAGCAAAGGCACCATAGTTGGTGTCACCATCATCAGCACGCCGAGTTCGACCAAGAACCGGGACAAGAAACGGGACCCGGAGATGCACTCGACGAAAAAGGGCAACCAGTGGTACTTCGGTATGAAGGTGCAGATTAGCGTAGACAGTAAGACGGCATTGATTCACTCGGTGGCCGCCACGGCAGCCAATGTCCATTACAGTCAGATGTTGCCCGATTTGCTGCATGGGGAAGAAAACCGGGTCTGGGGCGATTCGGCCTACAGTGGACAGACGGAAACGCTTCGCTGTTGTGCGCCAAGGGCCAGTGATTTCACCATTCGCAAAGGCGCCCGTAACCGGCCATTGAGCGATGCGGAAAAGCAGAAGAACCGGACGAAGTCCAAGGTCCGGGTCAAGGTTGAGCACCCCTTTCTCGTCATCAAGCGCATCTTTGGATTCAGAAAGGTACGCTACCGGGGGCTGGTCAAGAATGCCAATCGCCTGTACGTGGGATGCGTTCTGGCGAATTTGTTCATGGTCAGAAAGCATTTGATGCGTGCAACGTAGCCGGCGTGCGCCCGGAATTCGCATCATGGACTGAATGGATGGCCAGGAGACACGGAAAAACGACATAAACAGGCCTAGTTCTGAGCCAATTTCCTTGCAAAACGATGATTTCGCTGGAGATGGTGCAGAGCTCATGAAATATTCAGATCTTCCTAAATATTATTTAGATGGTTAATATATGAATATCTGACCATGCTCACAATGTGCGACTAGATAATTTATTCTGATAATATTCGACAACACATGAAGAGAGCGCAATTATAATCCAGTAAGTTGTTGGAATATTACCGATATTGCTAACAGTTGCTATTGTTATTAGAGTACCGACTATTATTGAAAATAACGATAATGATATCCAATAGATTTGATCTTTTTTGATTTTATTGTTTTTAATTATCTTGAAGAGTAATAGCATGGAATAAGAAAATATTGTAAAAAATATTATTAAGCCAACTGCGCCAAATTGTAATGCAATCTGAGCATATGTATTAACCATATCGACAAACCCCTGTCCTTGAATTTGTCTGACACTTTCCATTTCTGGTGTATCAAGAAATGTTGTTGAACCAAACAGTGGATTTTTATTGAAAACTATCCAAGATTTATCTAGAAGCATTTGTCTATACGTAATTGTACTGCTGTCTATTGTTCCGACAAATGGCAATAAATCTATAAATCGTTGGAAAAAGGGAGTAAAAGTTAATATTAATGTCGCGAAAGCAAGGGTTACTATTGATTTTGTTACTCGAGATGAAGCATTTGGTCCAAACAAAAGATATATGATTATTACAGAAAATGTACCGACCCAAGGCCCTCGGGAAAGTGTATAAAATAAACAAAAAATTAATATAATTAAAGCAATGTAATTGTAAATATTATTATTTTTGTTTGTTTGAAAGAAATACAGATAGATACCGATTCCGACCATCAATACATAACCAAACATGATTGGTCCAAAAAAAGATGCTACAGTTCGTAGAGAACCTGCTCTATAACCATAACTTGATCGTTCATTAAAAAGGTTATTTCGTACGCCTTGATAAAAGTGCCAATCTTTTATTGATTCTAATATACCTGATGTTGCAAGTAATAGAACTGATAGTAATAAGGCTATGTAGATATGTTTGATTTGATTGATGTTTCTTACATGCTTTCTGAATGCTATATATGGTATAAGAATATCAATGTTTAATAAAAATATTTCTCTTAATGAATTAGTAAATGTGTTGTCTCGAAAGAATAAAATTGACTGATAAAAAATATAGACCCAAATAAGTGTGTCAATAGGTGTTTTGGTATATGTTTCAGATCTATGCTTAATTAAATATGGAATTAATAAAAAAATTATAAGTAAACGAGTGTAATTTATTGGAAATAAGCTGTTTATTGGTCCAATCCCCGGTAAATAAATATAAAAAGGAGGAACGCAATATAATAATAATGTATACAATAAAACTTCATTATGCTGCTGTTTATAGTAAAATAAAATTAAAAATAATAAGGTACTGAATATAAAGAAATTTGTTGATAGAAAAGATATAACAGTTGTTAAAAGCCATATAAAGAAGTATTTGTTACAGTAGTTATATGATGAACATATACTTTTCTTAATGAAAAGGTTATATGCCAATAAATATATTATTGATAAGTAAGCTATAGCTTTAATATCGAAAGACATATTTGTTTTCTTTAAATATACAATATTTGTTTTTCCGATAGCGGTATGATTTGCTATCTTTGGAATATTTTTAGGGTCTTCCCCAATTCGTGTGGCTAGCCTAGGGTAACTGTCATGAGAGATCGAGACCTTTACGCCCAGATATTGGTTATTGAGAAACCATAGTCAAATCTGTTTATGCAATGATCAGGCGGCGTTCCTGCTGTCGTCGGTTTTATTGTTACTTGTACTCCGTCTTTGAACTTCACTTCTTCGATGACCTTAGGCCAGATAGTGGTATCCTCGGATCCTTCTCCAGCGTTTCTCTGCGCTCATCCCTAGCTTGTAGAGCATCGCGAGCATGGTATTCCGGATCACGCAGCACTTGGCCTGATCTGTCCTGTGACGAATCGCGACAAAGGACGACTCAATGGGATTCGTCGTCCGGATATGCACCCAATGCTTGGCCAGGAAGTCATAGAAGGCCAACAAGGCCTCACTGTTCTTTTCTAGGCAGGCCACGGCCATCGGATACTTAGTTTGATATGACTGCACAAAATGGTCAAAAGCCATCTCGGCCGAAGCCCGGTCCTTGGCTATCCAGATTTTGTGCAAGGCCTTCTTCGCCTTCGACTGAACGGACTTGGGTTGGTAATTCAGAATGTTCGCCATCTTCGGCTTTGGCTTCCTGTGTCGCCCTGCCTCCTCAATCACTGGAGTTTTGTACACCCAGCACGCTTTGACGGGTGTCGTGATACACTTCATTCAGCGCCGCACAGAAACCTAGGGCGCCGCCTCTCACTGCCAGTATCGGGGGGACATCGAGTCCGCGCCTCTTCAGATCTAGCTGCACCACCTACCTCTGTTAGGATAAATGTCGAACCACGGATGCGTGATTCTAAGAGACCTTGATAGGGGGATGAGGGGGCTGAGGGGGGGTCGACAAACATCGCGGTAAAGCTACTTGTATTCGATAATTAGGGGTGTTTTTTTCATCAAGGTATTTGTAATAAAGCTAAGCACTCCTAGCGCTTCTGGGAATTTTGTTAATACCATAAAAAAACCGTATAGCCATCTGTGCGCTAAGTTCCTGTGGCGTGTAGCAATTCGTATGATCTGAAGTGGATAAAATAATAAGAGTAGGAAGTTCTCTGGCGCATAGAAAAAAACAGATATTGTGGTTACCACAGGAATTATTATTCCCCATACTAAGATTCGAAAAAGTTCTTTCCGCCAGTAACCATTAGAGTTTTTACGGTATCTATAAACTGCTTCAGCGAATGCATAGCCAGAACGTTTTGCTCGTTTGAACCATTGCTTGAATGTTTTTATATTAGCATCATGATATGTCATTATTGAATCAAGACGATATATTTTGTAACCTATTTCTCTTATACGAAAACACAAGTCAGGTTCTTCGCCAGCTATTAATTTGTTTGTAAACCCATTCACTTCTCTAAAGACAACTGATCGAATAAGAAAATCACCTCCACACGTACTAGCAAAACCAACAGGTGTGTTCCATTCGACATCACATAACCAGTTATAAATAGTTTTTTCAGGAAAACGTTCCTTTCGACGGCCACATACGAGAGCAGTATGAGGATTTTGATCAA
>JALTJN010000363.1 GCA_027076405.1 Chromatiales bacterium | reverse complement strand
CTCAAGCTTTGCGCCCAGACCTTCAGCAAGGACGTGAGCCAGTTATCCTGTTGCGCGGGCTGACAGGGTAATCCCCCGAAAAGCCACGGTGACACAAAACATTATAAATACTTGAAGTACCCAAACAAAGATAGCCCTCTAAGATATTTCGAATGACGCACGGGCGTGACACCTGCCCCTTTAATTAATTTTGCAACGTTTGATAATTGATCTGGAGGGAATTTTAATTCAACAACATAAGAGTCAAATTCTCGCGAATCCATAATTAATGGATGGCTGCTTGATATGGCATCAAAAAACCGAAGTTTAGAATCGAACGTAATTCTAATACCCGTTCTAGTTTCATAATATTCCCTGAAATACTGCACATGCAAAGTAGGCATTTCAGTAAATGTAACAGCATTCAAAATAATTGGAGACGATTTCAGCATTAGAGAAATAGAAGAATAAATAAAATCACTGGAATTTATCTTTATCGGTTCTAGAGCAAAAACAGTTTTTGAAGATAATTTATTGTTTTTAATCTTTATTTCAAATGCCACCGAACCAGAAATATTATCTGGCTTATTATTATCGCTATACCACCTAAACCTATTTTTCGCACGATGAGATAAACCTGCCAGATTATTAAGAGCAGATGATAATAATGCATCATCAAAATACAAAGAATTCACAAATCGTGGCGGCCAAGTTTCGTACATTGAGGTTTCAGTATTAAAATAATTATAAAGATGATTCATCAATCGTTCATCTACAACAAATTTAAGTTCATGTCGTAAATCAGTCACTTCTTCATAACCTCTGACTCGTATAAAGCCTCGACATCAAGTTCCAACTCCTGAATCTTATTGTCATCAATATATAGAGTTGAACCGGTCTGACTAAAAAGTGGATTTTTGTTGCTCTCGGATGAAAAATTTGCATTCCAAATTTTCATTGTAGGATACTTGTACATTGACTTCTTTACATATGTCATTCCGGCAAACAATTTAAAATTATCAACTTTTATATTATGAACCTCTACATAACTACCATCTTTTGCGGCAATACCAACGCCTAAATCAGAAAGCAGAGCCTGATTAACGTCTACATGACTATTTTCACCGACCGATATACCCTTGTCTTTTATTTTGGATATTTTTAGATTATCCAATAATACCTTACTACCAGAAAAATCAACCCCGTCACCTTTCGCATTATAAATAGAAATATTTCTTAACTCTCCTGTTGAGAAGTCAATATCAATAGCATCCGATTTAGAATTTAAAACATCAACCCCATCAAACAAAAATCTGGAATTCACAACATTAATTGCATCTTCAGCCTGACTATTTTCAATATGAACATATTGAAGACTTACATCCGCATTATAAAAAGTAATTCCGCCACTCAGCGAAAGCATCCCATCACTAAGAAAATTTGCACTTCGCACTGTCACATTAACCAACTCGGACATATGCTTACTTTGAAAAATATACATACCCTTCCAAGATTTACCATATGGCTCAAGGATAATCGGCTTATATAATGTTCCTTTTGCTATTAGGTTTCCTTTAATCATTAGATATGCCGAATCAGAAAATTGAAGCGTTGTTCCCGACTCAATTTCTAGCATCCCATCAATAACTATGGGGTTCTCAACGAACCATTTTCCCGATGCAATATAAAATAAATTTTCAGTCTTTTGGGTGAGAAACTTAGGAAACCCATCCGTTCTGTCAAGTTTTTTCATAGGATTTATATATTGGGCAGAATGCGTAAAGGTATTTTTTGCTGTTTTAACACTACTACCTGCCGTGCTTACCACAGTAAATTCATCATCATGAATGCCTGTAATGCCTGTATTAATCTCTATAAAGTTAAATGATGATATTGAGTCGCCTATCTCGAAAGCATTATCCAACAAATTTTCTTGACCGAAAAATATATCAGAGACGGTAAGTGGTATTGGCAATAGATTATAGATTCTTAACCTGCCATCACTATAATGTCTAACCGATACGAATTCATCTGCGTAATCCCATTGTTTTATCGTTAATCTATTAATGTTACCTGTGTTATCTATTGGGTAAACATCATCAACATTCTCTATTGCTGTATTTTTAAATATTGCAAAATTCTTTTCTAGTATTGAATAATCCAGCGGAAAATCATTAGGAAAGAATGATTGATAATAACGACCATAGCGATTTACATTTTTAATAACCTTATGCACTTCATCCACTAAATTGTTGATCCTTCCTTCGTCTATCACTTTATTTAGTGAATAACTATAAATTTGAGTAAGCTTAGGATTGCGAAAATACTCTTTTGGCCTTAATTGAAAATGAGATGAGTCAGAGCTGATTGGCTCTAATTTAAGCGTATAAGGATTAAAATAATATCGACTATTAGAATCCAGTGTTACATGTATGTCACCCCAAATGATTGCAAGCAAAGCTAGCTTGGCAAACTTGTCAACATCGACAATATTCTCGAGCGTCCCCAGTTCAATATTCTTGGATATGTAGCTAACTCGATCCCGATTGATTTGATTCTGCAGAACCTTTTTCTTTTTTAAGACATCCAGCACAATACGAGATGCCCCACCCCTATATCCGGTCTTCTGGCCATATTTAGATGTAATCTTCCATCGTAGTGATTCATTCCCCAACTTGATAATAAGAGAATCTTTCTTTTTTTGCTTCTCAAGCAGTTCTTTTGAAAATGTCTCCTGTATATTCATTATCCCCCATTCAACACCATTAACAACAACGCGAATATAGTCATGGGTTACTGATATAATACCAAGATCTCGAGCCAATCTTTGAAAGATTGCTTCATACGGATGCTGTCGCGCTTCAGGTTTATGTAATGCAAATCGCTTAAATCCTTTTACTGCATCTGATTTACCTGAGAGTTTAACCATTAAACTCATTCTTCGAGTGCTACGCCAGTGATCATTGAAATCACCTTTCAATCTTACTTTCCCTTTAATTCTTTTTCCATTATAAAAAAACGATGCCTTAACTTCAGTACGATTAATCAAAAGCCCTGTATTTCTGATTGCTTCATTACGATCAGAAAGTATTTTTTTCCAGTCTTTGAATTTTATATCTATTTGAAGCGTTTCAATATTTGGTGTGTGGCTTTCCTCAAATAATGCAGCCTTAATCATTTGAGGTGCTCTATATAAAACTTTCTCAGGGAACTCTTTGAATATTGTTTTGCCAATACCATAAAAACTAGCTGGAAATTGCGTCATATTAGAGCGACCGTAAAGACCTGGTAACCCTGAAATCCCAATCTCCAAAGAGTTAAATGCATCAAGGGCACTGTAAAATTCTTCACGCAACCTGACCTTATCGAAATTTAAAGCAAAGACAAATACTAGAAATATAATTGAAAATAGTATTGGATGGCTTTTGGTACGAAATTTTCTTTTGAACATAAATAATTTTAAGATATTAACAGGCTGTTGAAATCACCAAGAAATCCACGCGATTTATGCCAAACTCAATGAAAATTCACTGCGGGCAATGGAGCCCGGAGGACATTTCCGGTTTATTTTGCTGGATTTGCACCTGCTCAGGGTTCTCCTGAGACACCACCCCCAGATTGCGCATCCGCACCAGATTGTACGCCGCAAACGTCAAGAGAAACTGAAAGTCCAGCTTCTCGCAACTCACAAACGGGCTCTTGCGCAAGCCGCCAATCGTCTTCAACCAGCCAAAGCACTCCTCAACTCGCTTGCGCTTCGTCTGGCTGACGCGGTATCCCTCATGGCGGGTGGTGCGCTCGTCGATGGCCGACGAACGGTTCGTGTCGTTCTGGGCCACGTGGGGCGTGACGTTACGCGCCCGCATCTCTTCCACGAAACCCTGCGTATCGTAATTCTTGTCCGCGCCCAGCGTGAGTCGACGGCTCCCGCCGAGCGCATCCACAAGGTCAACGGCAGCCTCCCTTTCGGCCTTGCCTGTCGCCTGGGTCACCTTGGCCTGGACCACCAGACCATTGCGGTTCTCCATCAACACATGCCCCATGTACGAGAGCTTCGCTGTCGTACCCGAACTCTTCCGGAACAACAGGGCATCCGGATCGGTCTTCGATTCGTGGGTTTCCCGGCTCCGCTTCTCCCCACGGAAGTCCACGGCAGGGTTACGGCCTCCACCCCGCGTCGGCGGTTCCTCCTCATCCTTCGGTCGATAACTCTTCAGCGAGGCCAGTGCCTCGATCAGGGTTCCGTCAACGCTGAAATGCTCTTTCGACAGCAGCCCCGCGCGCTCGGCCTGGCCCAGCACCTCGGCAAAAAAGCGGTGGGCTATCTCGCCTTCCAGCAGTCGGTCCCGGTTCTTGCTGAAGGTCGAATGGTCCCAAACCTCGTCATCCATCGAAAAGCCCACAAACCACCGAAACAGCAGGTTGTAGTCCATCTGTTCCATCAGTTGCCGGTCGCTGCGGGTGGTCCCGTGGCACACGCTGGTCAGGAACCACCGTACTGAACAAGGTTTCCTGGCGAATGTCAGGGGCTCGCATCAGATTGGGTAACCTCTTGTTCTCACTTATCCGTATTGTGCCCGATAGGGCGGGTATTTCAACAGCCTGTTAACTGAGGTGTCTGTTGGAATTAGACCACGTCAGTCTGTTCTA